>NZ_WTVS01000064.1 GCF_012911005.2 Aromatoleum toluolicum
CAATCAGGGCGCGCGATTATAGCGTGCCGGGCGGCATGCCCGGGGGCGCCGGCTGCCCGGGCTGGTCGCCGAATGTTTCAAGCCGCCGACGATGCGAGGCATTTCCACATATAATTCGCCCACAAAATTTTCACGGGAGGGAAGTATGGGTTTCGATCAGGTGAAGGCCGGCAAGGACGTGCCGAACGACATCAACGTCATCATCGAGATTCCGGCTCAGGCCGATCCGATCAAGTTCGAGGTGGACAAGGACAGCGGCGCCGTGTTCGTCGACCGCTTCATGGGCACCTCGATGCGTTATCCGATCAACTACGGCTACGTGCCGCACACCGTCGCCGGTGACGGCGACCCGGTCGACGTGCTGGTCGTGACGCCCTTCCCGCTGCTGCCGGGCGTGGTGATCCGCTGCCGTCCCGTCGGCGTGCTGAAGATGGAAGACGACGGCGGCCAGGACGCGAAGGTCGTCGCGGTTCCCGTCTCCAAGCTGACGCCGCTGTACGACAAGGTCCAGACCACCGACGACCTGCCCGAGCTGCTGATGAAGCAGACCGTGCACTTCTTCGAGCACTACAAGGATCTCGAGCCGGGCAAGTGGGTCAAGGTGCTGGGCTGGGGGTCGGTCGAAGACGCCAAAAAGGAAATCCTCGACGGTCTCGCCAACGCTGCCGGCAAGTAAGCCCGATAGCGTCCGCAGGATGACGATGGCCCGCCCGAGAGCGGGTCATCTGCATTTTCGGGGGTCGGCGGCCCTACCCGAGCTTGCAGTCGCTGGCGAGTGGCTTGTTGGTGTCGCGGTCGAGGAGGATGCTCTTCCATGGCAGGTCGATCCACACCAACCCGCTGCGCTCGTCCTCGAAGCGCGGCAGGCCCGAATGCGATGGATTGCGCGCAAGCTGGTAGTGCTTGCCGCTCCATCCGATCTGGATCTGGTGGGCATCGCTGGTGGAACGTTGCACATCGACGCGTCGCCCCATTTCGCAGCGATAGGTGCCGCTTGCGAGCTTGAATTCGAGCTGCGGGTTGTCGACGCTTGCCGGCGTGTCGGGTACGTCCGGTTCGGCGCCAGTTGCTGCGGAGGGCGCGGGCGGCGTAGTCGAACAGGCAGCGAGCGCGAGAAACGAGGCGAGGAGCGCGAAGCGGACGAGCATCGGATGAGCCGAAGGAGAGCTTAATAATTGCATTCTAGATGCCCCTGTAGCGCATCGTCCGGGGGAAGCGCAGTCAAGCGTAACAGAAGGTTTCCGGTGCTGGAGTAGCCGTTCCTGCGGCTGTCCGACTGCCGGGATTCCGGTCGACGCGGTATAGTTGCGCCCATGAAACAGCATGCTCAATCGCTCTCCATCGCCGTTGCCCAGCTGAATTGCACGGTGGGCGACCTGAAGGCGAACGCCGACCGGATCATCCGCGCCCTCGATCAAGCCCGCTCACTCGGTGCCGACCTCGTACTGACCCCGGAGCTTGCGCTTTCGGGCTACCCGCCCGAAGACCTGCTGCTGCGCCCGGATTTCTACCGCGCGTGCGCGTGCGAGGTAGAGCGTATCGCCGAGCATACGCAGGGCATCACGCTCGTGCTCGGCCATCCGGAAGCGCGGCACGCCAAACGCTACAACGCCGCTTCGGTGATCCGCGACGGCCGGATCCTGATCACCTATCACAAGCATCGTCTGCCGAACTACGAAGTGTTCGACGAGGAGCGCTATTTCGACCACGGGCGGGTCGCCTGCGTGTTCGAGCTGAAGGGCGTCAAGCTCGGCGTGAATATCTGTGCGGACCTGTGGGAATCCGGGCCGGCCGAACTCGCGCGCGCCGAGGGTGCGCAGGTGCTGCTCGGCCTCAATGCGTCGCCCTATCACATGAACAAGCTGCAGCGCCGCTACGAGGTGTTGCGCGAGCGGGTCGGCGGCACCGGCTTGCCGGTGGTGTACTGCAATATGGTGGGCGGGCAGGACGAGCTCGTGTTCGACGGCGCCTCGTTTGCGCTCAATGCGGACGGCTCGCTCGCATGGCAGGCGTCGGCATTTGACGAACGCCTCGATATCGTCCGCCTGCATGACGGGCGCTGGGATGACGGCGAGCAGATCGAAGCACGGCCGATCGAAGCCGAGGTGTATGAGGCGCTCAAGGTCGGCGTGCGTGACTACCTGGGCAAGAACGGCTTCCCGGGCGCCCTGATCGGGCTGTCCGGTGGTATCGACTCCGCGCTGACGCTGTGCATCGCGGTCGATGCCCTCGGCGCCGACAAGGTGCGTGCGGTGATGATGCAATCGCCCTACACCGCGCAGATGAGTCTCGACGACTCGCGCGAGCTCGTCGCCAACCTTGATGTCCGCTACGACGAAATTCCGATCGAACCGGCGATGAGCACCTTCGCCGGCATGCTCGCGGACCAGTTCCGCGGCCTGCCGGCCGACACCACCGAGGAAAACCTGCAGAGCCGCATCCGCGGCATGATCCTCATGGCGCTGTCGAACAAGACCGGCGCGATCGTGCTCACGACCGGCAACAAGAGCGAGATGGCCACCGGCTACGCGACGCTCTACGGCGACATGGCGGGCGGCTTCGCGGTGCTCAAGGATCTCTACAAGACCTTCGTGTTCCGGCTCGCGCGCTGGCGCAATACCGTCGGTCCGGTGATTCCGGAGAACATCATCACGCGTCCGCCTTCGGCGGAGCTCAAGCCGGACCAGAAGGACCAGGATTCGCTCCCGCCTTACGAGGTCCTCGATGCGATCATCGAGGCCTATATGGAACGCGACGAATCGCCGCGGGACATCATCGCCGCCGGCTATCCCGAAGCCGAGGTGCGTCGCACGGTGGCGATGCTCAAGCGCAATGAGTACAAGCGCCGCCAGGCGCCGGTCGGAATCCGCGTCACCAAGAGAGGATTCGGCAGAGACTGGCGTTATCCGATAACATCGCGCTATCAGGACGAATATTGACCGTGCCGCGGGCGGTGGGCCGCGTGGCGACATCCCGCCGAGGAGATCGAAATGAAGAAGATTGAAGCCATCATCAAGCCGTTCAAGCTCGACGAAGTCCGCGAGGCGCTCTCGGAGGTCGGCATTGCCGGCCTGACGGTGTCCGAAGTGAAGGGGTTCGGCCGGCAGAAGGGGCATACCGAGCTGTATCGCGGCGCCGAGTATGTTGTGGACTTCCTGCCGAAGATCAAGGTCGAGATCGTCATCGGCGACGATCTGGTCGACCAGGCGGTCGAAGCCATCATCAAGGCTGCCCACACGGGCAAGATCGGCGACGGCAAGATTTTCGTCATGCCGGTCGAGCAAGTCGTGCGCATCCGTACTGGCGAGACCAACGAAGCCGCGATCTGAGCGGCGTAAGTATCAGGGGCGGGTGGCGTTACCCGCCCTGAGCAGCACCAGCAGAGCCCCCGAGCCGCCGTCGTGCGGGCCCGCCTGGCAGAAGGCCAGGATCTCCTCGCGTTGCGCGAGCCAGCCACGCGACAGGTGTTTCAGGATGGACTGTTTGCCCGGCGAGCCGTGGCCCTTGCCGTGAATCACCCGCACGCAGCGCCGGCCCTGCTGCAGGCTCGCGGCGAGAAAGTGCCCGAGCGCCTCGCGCGCCTCGTCGCGATTGCAGCCGTGCAGGTCCAGTTGCGCCTGCAACACCCACCGGCCGCGGCGCAGGTCGGTGAGCACGCGGCGCGGTAGCCCCGGCCTCAGGAAGGCCGCCTCTTCGCCCGTTTCCAGCCTGTCTTCCAGCGTCATCGGCGCTTCCATCGATTCCCGCAGCGCTTCGCGCTCGTCCTCGACGTGCTTGATCGGGTGCGGCTGGGGGCGGGGAACTTCGACCTCGGCGCGATTGCGCGTGTCGACGGGCTTGGCGCCGCGTACCGCGTAGCGGAAGAGATCGGTCGGGTCGGCGCTGTCCGCGTCCGCAGGCAGCAGCAGGACCTCGTGCCCCGGGGCGTCGGGCGCCTTGGGCGTGTATGTTTCGTGATGCCGCGCGCGGCGGCGATCCACGCCGACCTCGGCGCGGTTGCCGTGATCGATCGGAATCACGTCTTCCATCGCGAAGCGGAACAGCTCGCTGTCGTCGCGAGGCGGCCGCCGCCGTTGCAGCGCTGCAGGCGAGGCGTCTTCGCCTTCCGGTGCCTGCGGGCGGCGAATGGGGGGCGGTTTCGGTGTTTCGAGCTCGGCCCTGCGTGCCGAGGGCGGCAGCGGCTTCACATCCTTCAGCGCGGCGCGGAACAGGCTGCTGTCGGCGTCGTCCACATCGGCTGCCGGCGTCCTGTGCGCATCGCCGCTGGCGGCAGGGCGCTCGATCCGGCGGCCGAGCATCCGCTCCTCGCGCAGCTTGCCCCGCAGCGGGGCCAGTCCGTCGAACGGACTTTTCGATGGCCCGCTCCGGTCAGCCGGGCGGGACGAGGCCGGGCGGGGCGGGTGCGGCACGTCGTCAGCTGCCGAGGGCGTCGAGGTAACGTTCGGCGTCGAGGGCGGCCATGCAGCCAGTGCCGGCCGAGGTCACCGCCTGGCGGTAGATGTGGTCCTGCACATCGCCGGCGGCGAACACGCCACGCACGCTCGTCGCGGTGGCGTCGCCTTCGCGACCGCCCTTGGTGACGATGTAGCCACCTTCCATCTCCAACTGGCCCTCGAAGATGTCGGTGTTAGGCTTGTGGCCGATCGCGATGAACACCCCCTGCAGCGCGACGTCCTTCGTTGCGCCAGTGTTGATGTCCTTCACGCGCATGCCCGTCACGCCGGTCTTGTCGCCGAGCACTTCGTCGAGCGTCGAGTTCAGCACCAACTCGATCTTGCCGGCCGCAACCTTGTCCATCATCTTGTCGATGAGGATCTTCTCGGCACGGAACTTCTCGCGGCGATGCACGACGGTGACCTTCTTGGCGATGTTTGCGAGGTAAAGCGCTTCCTCGACGGCGGTGTTGCCGCCGCCGACGACCGCCACGTCCTGGTTCTTGTAGAAGAAGCCGTCGCAGGTCGCGCAGGCGGAAACGCCGCGACCGGAGAATTTTTCCTCGGACGGCAGGCCGAGGTACCGGGCCGTGGCGCCGGTCGCGATGATCAGTGCGTCGCAGGTGTATTCGCCCGCGTCGCCGATGAGCCGGAAGGGCTTCTCGGCGAGCTTCACGGTGTGGATGTGATCGAAGATCATCTCGGTGTTGAAGCGCTCCGCATGCTTCTGGAAACGCTCCATCAGCGCCGGACCCATGACGCCGTCGGCATCGGCAGGCCAGTTGTCGACCTCCGTGGTGGTCATCAATTGACCGCCCTGAGCGAGCCCGGTGATGAGGACCGGATTCAGGTTCGCGCGTGCAGCATAGACGGCAGCGGTGTAACCGGCGGGGCCGGAACCGAGGATGAGCAGACGTGCGTGCTTGGTCGTCATGGAGATGTCTTCTTTCGGGTTGGCAATCGCGAAATTATAGCCGAGGGGCATCGACGTTCGATCCAATGGCACCCATAGGTTCAAATAATCGCCGCCCCGATTTCGATCGGCAGCTCAGCCTCGCTATGGATTCGCTCAGCATCAATCGGCTTATAATGCGCCGAATATGTCACACAGTCGGCCCTCCTTGCGCCGATACTCATTGCACTGCCGTTTCCGGAGGTTCCATGACACAGGCTACTGCAGTTTCCACGGCCGCTCTGAGGACGTTCCCCCTGTTTCAGGGGTTGTCCGACGAGACCTTGCTGGCGGTGGCGCACTCGGCAGTGATGCGGCGCATTCCCCGCGGCCAGGGAGTGCTGCATGCGGGCGATCGCAGCGACTTCGTGTATTTCGTGCTCACCGGTAGCCTCAAGGTGATCGTCAGCGACGAGGATGGGCGTGAGGTGATCCTCAGCATCCTGGGGCAGGGCGAGCTCTTCGGTGAGATGGGGATTTTCGGCGAGCAACCGCGATCGGCGTCGGTTGTCGCGGTGACGCCGGCCGACCTGGTGCTGATCGCCAAGCACGACTTCCGGCGCATCATGCAGGAGAACTTCGAGGTGGCCTGGCGCATCATGTGCAACCTCGCCGATCGCCTGCGCAATGCCGACCGCAAGATCGAGTCGCTCGCGCTGATGGACGTGTATGGGCGGGTCGCGCGCCTGCTGCTGGAGATGTCGGAAGACGTCGATGGCGAGGCGGTCGTCGTGCGCAAGATCACCAAGCAGGACATCGCGAAGATGATCGGCGCTTCCCGCGAAATGGTGAGCCGCGTGATGAAGGATCTCGGGACGCAGGGCCTCATCGAGGAGACCGATCACGGCATCGTCCTGCGCGACCGCCTGAACGACGTCTGAGGGCGGGCCTCCGCTGTATCGCTTCGCAACAGCGTCATCGGTCGGGATGGCTGATCGCATATAATCGCGAATTGTCGATTCTCCTGGGCCCCGTTCCCGCGCCGATGTCGTCCCGTCAGTCTTCCCGTTCCCAGCCGTTGCCGGAACGGATTTCCCTCTTGCTGCAGGAAGCACGCTGGCTGATCCTCGGCGTGATGTCGTTGTATGTCGGGCTGGTCCTGCTCGGCTACAGCAAATCCGACCCCGGCTGGTCGCATGCCGCTGAAGTCGCGCGCGTCAGCAACCCCGGCGGGCGTTTCGGCGCCTGGCTGGCCGACCTGCTCTACTACCTGTTCGGGCTGTCCGCGTGGTGGTGGGTCGTGTTCCTGGGCTATGCCCTCGTATGGGGCTTCCGGCGGCTGCGCCATGACCTGCGGCTCGACCGACGCTCCTTCTTCTTCGTCCTGACCGGCTTTTTCGTCGTGCTGCTGTCGAGCAGCGCGCTTGAGTCGCTGCGGTTCTACTCGCACGGCGCGAGCGTTCCGCTGGCACCGGGCGGTCTTGCCGGCGTCGAGATGGGTCAGCTGGTGCAGCGCTATCTGGGCTTCACCGGTGGCACGCTGATGCTGCTTGCGTTGTTCGCGTCCGGCTTGAGCCTGTTTTCAGGCATTTCGTGGCTTTCGGTGATCGAACGTGTCGGGCTCGCGCTGGAGCAGGCGTGGCACGGTACGCAGGCTGCGTGGCAGAGATGGCAGGACCGCAAGGCCGGTCAGCAGGTCGCGCAGAAGCGCGAGGCGGTCGTTGAGACCAAGCGCCGCAAGACGGTCGCGGCGCCTGCGCCGCAGCTGCGCATCGAGCCCGCGGTCGCCGAAGTGCCGAAGTCGGAGCGCGTCGAGAAGGAACTCCGGCAGGAGCGGCAGCAGTCGCTGTTTGCCGATCTGCCGGCTCCGGCCGGGGCGATTCCGCCGCTGAGTCTGCTGGACCAGCCCTCGGGCGAAGTCGAGCCGCCTGCGGCCGAGGTGCTGGAATTCACCTCGCGCCTCATCGAGACCAAGCTCGGCGACTTCGGTGTCGAGGTCAAGGTGCTGGCGGCCTATCCCGGCCCGGTCGTGACGCGCTACGAGATCGAACCGGCGACGGGCGTGAAGGGCAGCCAGGTCGTGAATCTCGGCAAGGATCTCGCGCGTGCGCTGTCGCTGGTGTCGATCCGCGTCGTCGAGACGGTGCCGGGCAAATCCTGCATGGCGCTCGAGCTGCCGAACGTGAAGCGCCAGACGGTGCGTCTGTCGGAGATCCTCGGCTCCAAGGCCTACCACGACATGCATTCGCCGCTGACGGTGGCGCTTGGCAAGGACATCGGCGGTCAGCCGGCCGTCGCTGACCTCGGCAAGATGCCGCACCTGCTGGTTGCCGGCACGACCGGCTCCGGCAAGTCGGTCGGCATCAACGCGATGATCCTGTCGCTGCTGTACAAGGCGGGGCCCGAGAAGGTCCGCCTCATCATGGTCGACCCGAAGATGCTGGAGCTGTCGATCTACGAGGGCATCCCGCATCTGCTCGCGCCGGTCGTTACCGACATGAAGCACGCCGCCAACGCGCTCAACTGGTGCGTGGTGGAGATGGACAAGCGTTACAAGCTGATGGCGGCTGTCGGCGTGCGCAATCTCGCCGGCTTCAACAAGGCAGTGATCGAAGCGGAAAAAGCCGAAAAGCCGCTGACCAACCCGTTCGCGATCAACCCCGACAATCCCGAACCGCTCGAGCAGCTACCGCACATCGTCGTGATCGTCGACGAGCTCGCGGACATGATGATGGTGGTCGGCAAGAAGGTCGAAGAGCTGATCGCGCGGCTCGCACAGAAGGCGCGTGCGGCCGGCATCCACCTGATCCTCGCGACGCAGCGTCCGTCGGTGGACGTCATCACCGGCCTGATCAAGGCCAACGTGCCGACGCGTATCGCCTTCCAGGTGTCGAGCAAGATCGATTCGCGCACCATCCTCGACCAGATGGGGGCGGAAACGCTGCTGGGCATGGGTGACATGCTGTATCTGGCCCCGGGTACGGGCTTGCCAGTACGTGTGCATGGCGCCTTCGTCGCCGACGAGGAGGTGCACAAGGTCGTCGACTACCTCAAGCGCAGCGGCCCGCCCGACTACGTCGACGGCATCCTGTCGGCGCCCGAGGACGATCTCGAGGCGGCGCTCGGCGGGGGCGGAGGCGGCGAGGGGGATGGCGAGGCCGATCCCTTGTACGACCAGGCAGTGGAGGTGGTCATCAAGACCCGGCGCCCGTCGATTTCACTGGTACAGCGCCATCTGCGCATCGGGTACAACCGTGCGGCCCGTCTGATCGAACAGATGGAGCGCGCCGGGCTCGTGTCGGCGATGGGAACGAACGGCAACCGCGACGTGATCGTGCCGGCCAAGGAGGGCGAGTGAGTCTTACCGCAGTTGTCTTCAGGGCGGGGCTGCGCCTTGGCGCGGTGTTCGCGCTGGTTTGTGCGACGGGCGTCGCGTCGGCTGGCGGAATTGCGCAGTTGCGCCAGTTTGTCGATACCGCGCGCAGCGCGCAGGGGGAGTTCGAGCAGACGGTGTTCGCGGCATCGGGGCGCAAGCCGCAGCGCGCGAGCGGCAGTTTCGTCTTCGCGCGTCCCGGCAAGTTTCGTTGGACCTACGACAAGCCGTATCCGCAGGTGCTCGTCAGTGACGGCGACAAACTGTGGTCGTGGGACCGCGACCTCAATCAGGTCACGGTGAAACGCCTCGGCGATGCGCTGGGCAGCACGCCGGCGGCGATCCTTGCCGGTGACGACGCGATCGAGCGCAATTTCGAGCTCGCCGAGGCGGGATCGTCGGACGGGCTGGAATGGGTGCACGCGAAACCCAGGCAGGCAGACAGCAGTTTCGAGTCGATGCGCATGGGCTTTGCCGGCGGAAATCTCAAGCGCATGGAGCTGAAGGACAACTTCGGGCAGACGACGCTGATCGAGTTCCGCTCGCTGGTTTCCGGTGCGCGCCCCGACTCCGCGCAGTTCCGCTTCGTGGCGCCGCCCGGCGCCGACGTGATCGGCGACTGAGGCACCCCGGCGATGGCTGATCTCTTCGATTCGGTGGAGCCGCCGCGCGTGCCGCTGGCCGAGCGGATGCGCCCGAAACGGCTCGACGAGATCGCCGGCCAGCGCCATCTCGTCGGCCCGGGGAAGCCGCTGCGGCTTGCGTTCGAGTCCGGCAAGCCGCATTCGATGATCCTGTGGGGGCCGCCCGGTGTCGGCAAGACCACGCTCGCGCGGCTGATGGCGCAGGCCTTCGATGCCGATTTCGTCGCCCTGTCGGCGGTGTTCTCGGGCGTCAAGGATATCCGGGAGGCCATCAGTCAGGCGCAGACCGCCAAGGCGCGAGGCCGTCACACGATCCTCTTTGTCGATGAGGTGCATCGCTTCAACAAGGCCCAGCAGGATGCCTTCCTGCCCTATGTTGAACAGGGACTGGTCACCTTCATCGGCGCGACGACCGAAAATCCCTCCTTCGAGGTCAACTCGGCCTTGTTGTCGCGTGCGGCGGTGTATGTGCTGGAGCCGCTCGACGACGCGGCCATGGGCGGATTGTTCGAACGAGGAAGGGCGACGGCATGCCCGGACCTCGTCTTCGAGGAGACGGCGCGCGAACGCATGATCGGCTTTGCTGACGGCGATGCGCGACGACTGATGAACCTGATCGAGCAGGTGCAGGTCGCCGCCGAGACGGCGGGCGTGAATCCGGTTACGCCGGAATTCGTCGACGAGGCCTTGTCGAGCAAGCTCAGGCGCTTCGACAAGGGGGGCGAAGCCTTTTACGACCAGATTTCGGCGCTGCACAAGTCGGTGCGCGGCTCCAATCCGGACGCTGCCCTGTACTGGCTGTGCCGGATGCTCGACGGTGGAGCGGACGCGCTATACCTCGGTCGCCGGCTCGTACGCATGGCCGTCGAGGACATCGGCCTTGCCGACCCGCGTGCGCTCGAGATCGCACTGAACGCCTGCGCGACCTACGAGCGGCTGGGGTCGCCCGAAGGCGAACTGGCGCTCGCGCAGGCAGTGATATTCCTTGCCTGTGCCGCGAAATCGAACGCGGTGTATAAGGCCTACAACGCTGCGCGGCAATACGTGGGCAATGACGTGTCACGCCCCGTGCCGCTGCACCTGCGCAACGCGCCGACACGGCTCATGAAGGAACTGGGTTACGGCAAGACCTACCGCTATGCCCATGACGAGCCGGAAGCCTATGCGGCGGGCGAAAGCTACCTTCCTGACGGGATGGCGCCGCCGGGCTGGTATCGACCTACGCCATACGGGATGGAGGCACGTATCGCAGCCAAGCTCGAGCATTTGCGCGAACTCGACGCGGCCGCACCGCTGCCGGACTCCGGGTCCGGCACGCGCGGCAAGACGGAATAAGGCGTTCCCTGGTCCTCAGTGGGGCAGGGGATGGTCGGCCATGAAACGGGCCTGAACGCTCTTTGCGCGTTCGGCCTGCGTAAGGTCGCCGCGCTCGGTGGCCCGGTCGATCAGATCCTGCATATAGCCTGTAAGTACTAAAACGCCTTCGGGGGTCTGGACCATGCCGCAGACGATCTGGGCGGCGGCTCCATCTGGAATCCCCTCGTGCTCGGCAATCAATGCGACTTCGTCATCAGTCAAATCGCAGTAGTCAAGGCAGTCCCGGATAGACAGCATGCGTATCTCCTCATACGTGGCGTGCGCCGTCTGCGCGGCGTTCCTCTGGATATTCAATATAAGCCACCGTGCGCCGAATTCAAGGACGAGTTCGCTCTAAATGTGTCCGTAAGGTGTTGATTGCACTAATATAATTGTGCGTTGCGGCATCGGGGCAATTTTGCCCTAAAATGTCATGAGACAGAACGAGTTGGCGACGGATCACGAAGTCCCGTCGCAGTATTCATCGCCTATTCATTGAATTGAAAGACTTTCGGAAGAGCCATGCTTGACATCCAACTGCTACGCAACCAGATCGACGTCGTTACCAGCGCACTGGCCGCGCGTGGCATGAATTTCGACTCCGCGGAGTTCCAGTCGCTCGAGAACGAGCGCAAGAACCTGCAGACCCGCACGCAGGAGCTCCAGGCGCAGCGCAATTCACTCTCCAAGCAGATTGGCATCCTGAAGGGCAAGGGTGAGGACGCTTCGGCGGTGATGGCCCAGGTGGCCGGTATCGGCGATGAGCTCAAGGCCAACGAACAGGCGCTCGCCGTGCTCCTGACGCGCATCGAGGCGCTTCTCGCCGGGTTGCCGAACCTGCCGCATGCGAGCGTGCCGGTCGGCAAGGACGAGACCGCGAACGTCGAGGTGAGCCGCTGGGGGACGCCGCGCGAGTTCAGCTTCAAGGTCAGCGACCACGTGGACGTCGGTGGCGGGCTGGGTGGCTTGGATTTCGAGACCGCGGTCAAGATCACCGGGTCGCGCTTCGCGCTCATGCGCGGGGGAGTCGCCCGCATGCATCGCGCACTGGCGCAGATGATGCTCGACGTGCATACGCGCGAGCACGGCTACACCGAAGTCTATGTGCCCTACCTGGTCAATGCCGAGAGCATGTTCGGGACCGGCCAGCTGCCGAAGTTCGAGGCCGATCTGTTTGCCGTTCCGTGGGACGACGGGCGTTTCTACCTGATTCCGACCGCCGAGGTGCCGGTCACCAACATCGTGCGCGGCGAGCTGCTGGCAGCCGACGCATTGCCGCTCAAGTTCGTCAGCCACACGCCCTGCTTCCGCTCCGAGGCAGGCAGCTACGGGCGCGACACGCGCGGGATGATTCGCCAGCACCAGTTCGACAAAGTCGAGCTCGTGAGGGTCGAGCATCCGGACAATTCCTGGGCGGCACTCGAGGAGATGACCGGCCACGCGGAGGCTATCCTGCGCAAGCTCGAACTGCCCTATCGCAAGATCGTGCTGTGCACGGGCG
Organism: Aromatoleum toluolicum; assembly: GCF_012911005.2. GTDB lineage: Bacteria > Pseudomonadota > Gammaproteobacteria > Burkholderiales > Rhodocyclaceae > Aromatoleum > Aromatoleum toluolicum. Next base: position 12,200 of record NZ_WTVS01000064.1, read on the forward strand.
ACATGGGCTTTTCGGCAGCGAAGACCTACGACCTCGAAGTGTGGCTACCGGCGCAGAACACCTATCGCGAGATCTCGTCCTGCTCCTGCTTCGAGGCCTTCCAGGCGCGTCGCATGCAGGCGCGGTTCAAGAATGCGCAGGGCAAGAACGAGCTCTTGCATACGCTCAACGGCTCCGGTCTTGCGGTCGGCCGGACCTTGGTGGCGGTACTGGAAAACTACCAGCAGGTCGACGGTTCGGTCGTCGTCCCCGAGGCGCTCGTGCCCTACATGGGCGGTATCGAGGTGCTTGAACCGCGCGGCTAACCGTCGCTCGGGGGCGGCGCTTTCGCGGCCGCCCCGAGCTTCAGTCCGGCGGGCTGAAGGGGCGGGACGTAGGCGCGTTCGAGGCGCAGCAGGATGTCGTGGTAGTTGCGGATGTTCTCCGCCATGATTACCGCTTCGCCACCCCTGGCCGCGCCGGCCTTCAGGCGGCTTGCGTATTCGGGTTTCGACATCAGGGGCAGCACCGCCTTCATGTCCAGCCAGCTGGTGTTGTTCTTTCCCATCCGCTGGGCGATCGTCCGGGCGCCGTTCATGTGCCCCATCCCCAGGTTGTAGGCGGCCGCGGCCATCCAGGAACGGTCCGGTTCGGATACGTCGTCCGGCAGCTGTTCCCTGAGCATCGCGAGATAGCGCGCGCCGCCGAGGATGCTCTCGCGCGGGTCGAGGCGGTCGTGTACGCCCAGGCGGTCCGCCGTCTCAGAGGTCAGCATCATCATTCCCCTCACTCCCGACCACGAGGTCGCGAGTGGATCCCAGTGCGACTCCTGATACGCGAGTGCGGCGAGAAAGCGCCAGTCTATGCCGGTCAGTGCCTGGGCTTCCTGAAAATGCGGACGGTAGCGCGGAAGGCGGGCCCGAATGCGTGCAAGGAAGGTCGTGACCGCCGTGTCGTCGAGGCGGCGTATGTGACCGAAATAGCGGTCGGACAGGCGCGCGAGGGTGTCGTCGGCGCGCGCGCCGGCGAGAAATTCCTCGATCTCGGCGGCCAGTCCACCCTTCGCATCCGGGGGGAGCGCCCAGCCGACCATCGAGCTGACGGGCAGGTCGAAGACCACTGCCAGGTTCGGCAAGGTCTGTGCTGCCAGCGCAAAATGAACGCGGTCCGTGGCGACGAGGTCCAGACGGCCTTGCGCCAGCTCGTCGAGAAGATGCTCGTCGGCCGCGTTTGCCGGGAAATGGAGGTTCATGTCCGGAACCCGCTTGCGGGCCTGGTTCAGGTAGTCGGCCGCGAGCGAACCATGTCGTACCGATACCGTGCGTCCCCTCAGCGCGCGCTCTTCGATGAACTCCGGATTGTCGGTGCGTCCGACGATGACGTAGTCAATCTCGCGTAGCGGACTCGTCCAGTTGAGCGGCAACTTGTCGTTGCGGCCGACTCCCGCTGCCGCCAGATGCACCTGCCCCCGCAGGACGGCCTCCAGCGTTCTTGTCGCGTCGGGAAAAAGGACGAAGCGGACCGGAACGCCGAGATGTTCGCCCAGTTTTTGCAGCAGGTCGTGATCGAAGCCGGATGCTCGCCCGTCGCCAATGCTGCGATAGGAGACCGGGTCGACCCGGGTCGCGACGCGCAGCTCGCCGGCGCTCCGATAATCGGCGACCTGATGGAGATCGGTGAGTTTCGGCGTCGCGCCCGGCTCGCAGCCGGTGGCGAGGAGTGCGGCAACGATAATCAGAAATGCGCGCAAGCGGTCGTACCGTTCAACATAACCGCATGATTCTGATGGAGTCCGGCGAAATGAGCAATGCCGTGACAATTCCAATGTCCTGAGAGAGACACTTTTCGCCTTGCCAAGATGCAGTATATTAGTAAACGCTCACATTAAGGGAGAGCACCATGGCCGGATTCAGCCAGCTGGCGCGAGCCGACTTGCGCGACGGGGCGCTTTCCGCCCTGAACAAGGAGCTGATCGCCTTGGCGATCGGTGTCGCTTCGCGCTGCGATGCCTGCGTCGGATTCCATGTGAAGGCCCTGATCCGCCTTGGGGTGATACGCGAGCAGCTGATGGAAACGCTCGCGATCTGTGAATACATGGGTGGCGGACCGACCCTGATGTATGCGGCGGAGGCGGTGCGGGCGTACGAGGAGTTCCTGGAGGCAGGAGCGAAGGTGACCGCCTGATGCCGCCCGGCGCGCGCATAAAAAATTTTTTGCACTGTTGTTGCCCTGCGGAATTTTCTGCGTATAATTCGGCCTCCCGCAAGGCTAGCCCGTGCGGGAGCCGGAGAGGTGGCAGAGTGGTCGAATGTACCTGACTCGAAATCAGGCGTAGGTGCGAGCCTACCGTGGGTTCGAATCCCACCCTCTCCGCCAAGCAGCACAAAGAGTTGTGAAACGTTGTTGACGCAAGATTAAAGCCTGCTATAATTGTGCTTCTTCAAAAAGCGCCCGTAGCTCATCTGGATAGAGTACTTGGCTACGAACCAAGGGGTAGGGAGTTCGAATCTCTCCGGGCGCGCCACAGATTCAAGCAAAAAGGCCAGTCGAAAGACTGGCCTTTTTGCTTTTTTTTCGGTGTCCGCTCCTTCGCGTACAAGGCGTTCGAGGCGCCTCCCACGGGCCGTTACATCACGTCGAACAGGTATGCGAAGACCGCGAGCCCCATCGCAACCCAGGCAATCAGGAACGCAGGCCAGCGTACCCTGTTGAACCAGGTGTCGTTGATCCGACGTTTCGGTGCTGCGTTCGGGTCGATCTCGTGTGTGCGACGGTCCTCGGTGGAAAGCTCCGGGGGCGCTTCCTGGCCGGAGTAATAGTTGGTGGCTGACATGATGGACCCCTCCTCCCGAACGTCTTGTCGCTGATGTCGGGTCGCGTCCGGTGGTGACCCGTTTCCAGTATAGACGCCCGCGGGATGGGGTTGCCGGAATCGAAAGCAGCCCTCGGCGCACCGGAACGAGAATAAGGAATGCCAGTGGCCTCCCCGGCGCAGTGGGCGTCCGAGTCGATAGTTCTCGACGCTCAGGCGCCGGATGCCTGGATATGCTGCGCCAACTCGTCGGGATGATTGGTCTGGTACACGGCGGCGCATGCACCGCAGTGCGAGTGACCGCAGACGACGATTTCCGAGACTCCGAGGACGGATACCGCATACTCGATGCCGGCACCGGTGGAACTGCATTCCTGCCCAGGCCGGTGGGAGGGGACCATGTTGCCGACATTGCGCATCACGAACAGATCGCCCGGTTCCGACTGGGTGAGTGCGTGCGGGATGATGCGAGAGTCGGCGCAGGTTATGAACAGCGTGTCGGGGTTTTGCCCGTCGCGCACGAGTTCGGCGAACTTCGACCGGTTCTTCCGGAAGTAGCTGCGATGGAACCGTGCGACGCCTTTGACGAGGGAATCAACCATCATGAAGCTCCTGTGAAGACGGGGAACGGCACTTGCCGCAAGTCCCCATGGCAGTTTCCATGCCAGCGGAGTTAATACCATTTCATATCAATGGTTTTTGCGTGTAGCGCACGACCCGGTGCGGACGCGGTGCTGCAGTGCGCCAAAAAACTGTCGGTTCCTGACGACTCGATTCGCGTCGATCGGACAGTGTATTGATTCGTAACGGGAATTCGTGTCGCTGGAAAGCGACGCGGCCCGGCGGGGCGTCCATGCCGGGCCTTTTTGAGTAGCCCTCAGCCGCGCAGGATCTTCCAGCGTCTGTGGATCTCCGTCAGCGCGGCAAGGCCTCCCGACGGGACCGACAGGCCCTTATGGCCGGGAATCTCGGGTGCGCGGGGGTTGATGCGCACGAGGGCTCCACCCGCACGCTCGCTGAAGCGACGGATCGTGGGGATGTCGACGCCCGCACCGATCTCGATGACGACGAGGCGCTCTACGCGTTCGAGCCATGCCGCCAGCGCTTCCAGTTGTGCGGCGCTACGGGTATCTATCCAGTCCCAGTCGGCGAACATCAGGATGTTCGGGCGCGCCATTCCGCCGCAGTGGGGGCAGCGCGGCGGTTCCGAATCGAGGCGGCATTGCGCTTCGTCCACGCGGGGATCGAACCCGGTGGCTTCCCAGATTGCGTCCCGGCACGGTTGCAGGCACTGCAGATGATGGATCGAGCCATGGATTTCCGCGACGCGCGAGGGCTTGAATCCGGCTTTCTGGAACTGGCCGTCCACATTGCTCGTCAGGACGAATGCGCCCCAAGGCATGTCGTCCGCAAAGTCGCGCAGAAGGCGGAAGCCTTCATGCGGAACGGTCTCGCGGTAGAGTCGCAGCCGGTGCCCGTAAAACCCCCAGGCGCGTGCAGGATCCGCACGGAAAGCGGAGGGGCTGGCGATTTCGGTGAACGATGTGCCGCTGTGTGCGAGCGCCGGATAGGCCTTCCAGAAGCCTTGGTTGCCGCGGAAGTCGGGCAGGCCCGAATCGACACCCATGCCGGCGCCGGCCGTGACGAGAAGGGCGTCGGCGTTCGCGACGGCTGAAGCGCATTGCTCCAGGGTTGCGGTGAGATCTGCGTCCATGGCGCGCGAACCCCGCTCGGTCTCAGCTCCCTTCGCCCTGTGCCGTGCCGGCGAGCCTGCGCAGGACGTTCAGCATGTAGCGGCCGGCCCGGCCGTCTGGCTCCAGTCCGTTCGTCCTCTGGATATCCTGGATGGCTTCGCGACTCGTCTTTCCGATCAGCCCGTCGATCTCTCCGACCGGATACCCGAGACGCGTCAGTAGGGCCTGCACCTCGCGGCGTTCGGCCCGCGAAAGGCCGGGATCGTCCGTTGGCCAGGGTTTGACGAACGGGCCGCCTCCACGCAGCCGGTCCGACAGATGGGCGATTGCAAGCGCATAGGTTTCGGCGGTGTTGTACGCGTACAGCGCGTCGAAGTTTCGCTGTACGAGGAAGGTAGGGCCGCCTTCACCCGCGGGCAGCAGGACGGCCGCCGCAGTGCTCGAGGGTTCGAGCGGAACGCCGTCGATACGCTGGACACCCAGTCGCGCCCATTCCGCAAGCGAGCGCTTGTTGTGTCTGCCCGCGAGCGAGAGGTCGAACCCGGCCGGCAGCATCACCTCATGGCCCCACGGCTGCCCGCTGACCCAGCCGGCCTTGGCGAGGAAGTTCGCCGTCGAGGCGAGGGCGTCGGGAATGCTGTCGATGAGGTCGCGCCGTCCGTCGCCATCGAAGTCGACCGCGACCCGGGCGAAGGTGGAAGGCATGAACTGCGTGTGCCCGAAGGCGCCTGCCCACGAACCGGTCAGCCGCGCCGCGTCCACGTCGCCGTTCTCGATGATCCTCAGGGTGGCGAAGAATTCGCCACGGAAGAAACTCTGCCGCCGACCGTAGCAGGACAAGGTGGAGAGCGACGTGAGCAGCGGGCGCTTACCGAAATTGCGGCCGAAGTTGCTCTCGACGCCCCACACTGCCACGATCATCTCGCGGTCGATGCCATATTGCGCTTCGACCTTCTGCAGCGTGGCGGCCCATTGTTCCATCATCGCCCGGCCGTCGGCGATGCGTTCGTCGTCGACAAGTCCCGCCAGGTAATCCCAGATCGGCGTGCGGAATTCCGGTTGGTAATCAAGCAGGCCGAGGACGGAACGATCGGGTTCGAGCGTCCGCGTGAGCACATCGAAAGTATCCACATTGACGCCGCGTGTCTGCGCTTCCGAGCGCAGTTCGCCGATGCAGCGTTCAAACGATGCGTCGGCTGCCGCGGGCAGCGAAAGCAGGGACGCAACCAGGGTGCTGCAGGCAACGGCGGGCTTCAGGATCATCTGTGGCAGGCTTCGGGGCACGAATATGCCAATGGTACTCCGCTTGCGCTCGTCGCGCTGCGGGGGCGAGAGGCTCGGACACTTGTGGCATCCTTGCTGGTTTTGGCAATGGCCGCGCGGACTCGCGTCCGTCGTGCCTCCTGCGAGCCGTTCGATGGAAGTCGTGCTTGGAATCATCCTGCCGGTGTTCGGCACGCTTGCGCTTGGCTATGTTGCGGCGCGCCTGGGGGCGTTCGATGACGCGGCGAATCGCGGCCTGTCCGTGTTCGTGTTCAATTTCGCTTTGCCGCTGATGCTGTTCCGCGCAATCGCGCAGACGGACCTGCCGGAAGCCTTGCCGTGGGGCTATCTGCTATCGTATTTCATCGGTGCGTTCGCGGTATTCGGTCTGTCGATGCTAGCCGGCCGGCTGCTGTTCCGCCGGCAGCTTGCCGAACAGGGCGTGCTGGGCCTGGGGGCGAGCTTCTCGAATACCGCGATGCTCGGCATCCCGCTGGTCGTGACTGCCTATGGTCCGTCGGCGGCTCTGCCGCTGTTCGTGTTGATTGCAGTCCACAGTCTCGTGATGTTGCCGCCGACGACGGCGCTGATCGAGACGGCGCGTGGCGGTGGACAGTCACCCGCCCGGCTTCTGCTCCGCCTCGCGCGCAGTATCGCCGCGACGCCAATCATCTGGGGCCTGAGTGCCGGACTGGCGCTCGCCACGCTGGGTATTGCGCTCCCCGGACCCGTGGATGCGGTCGCCAAGAGCCTCGGCAGTGCGGCCGCGCCGTGCGCGCTGTTTGCCTTGGGCGCATCGCTCACCCGCTACAAGCCTGGCGGCAACCTATACGAGCCCCTGATGCTCGTGCTGTTGAAGACCATCGTTCATCCCGCGTTGGTCTGGGTGCTTGCGACCCGTGTGTTCGAGGTTCCCGACCTGTGGGTGATCGTCGCCGTGACCCTTGCAGCCTTGCCGACCGGCGTCACCCCCTATCTTTTCGCGCAACGCTATCAGGCATGTTTGGCGAGTTCCGCATCGGCCGTATTCCTGTCCACGATGCTGTCCGCTGTGACCTTGTCGGCTCTCCTGCTCGTGCTGCGCAGCTGAAGGTCAGGCTCCGTGGAGCGGCCGTACGGACGAGCGATGCTCTCCCGATCGCGGCGGCGCAATGATCATGCGCCTCTTGCAGGATTCGGTTACGTTCCAAGCAAGCCGTCCCGGGCGGAAATTGGCGTTTTTGACGTATCCTTCGGGCATGCCGACCGGGGAGGCGTGAACGCTCTGTATTCACCCGGTTCGTGCCCCTGAACTTTGACGGCGGACCAGCATGAATCTTCATCCCGTAATCCTTTCCGGCGGTTCCGGTACCCGATTGTGGCCGCTCTCGCGCGAACAGTATCCGAAGCAACTGCTGGCGCTGATCGGTGACGACACCATGCTCCAGCAGACCGCGAGCCGGCTCGACGGCTTTTCGGGGAGCCTTCCCGTCGCCGCCGAACCGATCGTAGTGTGCAACGAGGACTACCGCTTCATCACGGCCGAGCAGATGCGCGCGATCGGGCATTCGGCCTGCCGCATCCTGCTTGAGCCGATCGGCCGCAACACCGCGCCTGCGCTGACGCTGGCAGCACTATCGGTGGCAGGCGAAAACGGCGACGGCGTGCTTCTGGTCATGCCGGCCGATCATGTCGTCCGCGACCGCGAAGCCTTCCATCGTGCCGTCTCGATCGGGCTGGAGGCGGCGCAGGGGGGGGCGATGGTCACCTTCGGCATCGTTCCGGAGCGTGCGGAAACCGGTTACGGCTACATCCGTTCCGGCAGCGAGTGCAATCCGGGCGTCTGCGAGGTTGTCGCCTTTGTCGAGAAGCCGGATGCAAACACTGCGGCCGAGTATGTCGCCAGCGGAGCCTATCTCTGGAACAGCGGCCTGTTCATGGTGCGCGCCAGCATATGGCTGAAGGCGATCGGCCACTTCAATCCGGAAATGCTGGCCGCCTGCGAGGCGAGCCTGGATGGTGCAGTGCGCGACATCGATTTCGTGCGGATCGGACGAGGCGCTTTCGAGGCGTGTCCGTCCGACTCGATCGACTATGCGGTAATGGAAAAGCTTTCCGCCACGCCGGAACTGGGTATCGCGCCGCGTGTCGTGCCGATGTCCGTCGGTTGGTCCGACGTCGGCGCCTGGGATACGCTTTGGGCGCTTGCGGAGAAGGATAACGCCGGCAATGCTGGGCGCGGCGACGTCGTTTTCGAGGGCACTACCGACTGCCTCGTTCATGCGACGAGTCGCATGGTCGCATGCGTCGGGGTGGACGGGCTCATCGTCGTCGAGACCCCCGATGCCGTGATGGTCGCGCACAAGGACCACACGCAGGACGTCAAGAAGATCGTCTCGCGCCTCAAGGCGGACAACCGCAGCCAGGTCTACGCGCATCGCAAGATCCACCGGCCGTGGGGTTGCTACGACTCGATCGATAACGGACAGCGCTTCCAGGTCAAACACATCGAGGTCAAGCCGGGTGCGGCGCTAAGCCTGCAGATGCACCACCACCGTGCCGAGCACTGGATCGTCGTGCGCGGCACGGCGAAGGTCACGCGCGGCGATGAAACCTTCCTGCTCACCGAAAACCAGTCAACCTACATCCCGTTGGGGGTCACTCACCGTCTCGAGAATCCGGGAAAGTTGATGCTCGAGATGATCGAGGTCCAGTCGGGGAGCTATCTTGGCGAAGACGACATCGTGCGCTTCGAGGATACCTACGGCCGCAAGTAACTGGAGGCCGTTACCGGACGGGCCTTGCGCCCGTCCGAAAAGCGCGGTGGCGTTGGATTACCAGAGCTGCCACCACGGACGGCCGTCCTTCGGGCCCCCCGCGTAATACACGCTGTTGGGGAAGTTCTTGCGCATCACGCGCTCGGCGTCGTCGCGCAGGTCGCTCATGCCCAGCGCGTCGTAGCTCTTGACCAGCATGAACAGCGCCTCTTCCGTCGCCGGGGCGTTCGGGTAGGTCTTGATCGTGGTCTGCGCCCGGTTGATCGTGGCCACGTAGGCGCCGCGCTTGAAGTAATAGCGTGCGACATGCACCTCGTGCTGGGCGAGCGAGTTCACGAGGTACTGCATGCGCTGCCGTGCGTCTTCGGCGTAGCGGCTGTTCGGAAAGCGATTTACAAGCTGGCCGAAGGTGTCGAAGGATTCCTGTGCGGCCTTCGGGTCGCGCTCGGAAAGATCCTGGTTCGACAGCCCGGCAAGCAGGCCGAGGTCTTCGTTGAAGGTCGCGAGGCCCTTCAGGTAGTACATGTAATCCGCATTGGGGTGGTTCGGGTGCAGCTTGATGAAGCGATCCGCCGCCGCTATCGCCAGTGCCGGCTCGTACGACTTGTAGTGGGCGTACGCGACTTCGATCTGCGCCTGCTGTGCGTAACGGCCGTACGGGAAGCGTGCCTCGAGCTTCTCGAAGAGTTTGATGGCCTGCTCGTAGGAACCCTCGGCCATGTAGTTTTTCGCTTCGGAGTACAGCTTCTGGGCATTCCAGCCTGCCGTCTCGTCGATCTGTTCCGGCAACAGGCCGCATCCGCCGAGCAGCAATGCACCGATAACCGCTAAACTTCCAAGGGTGAACCTGGCCATCGAAAAAACTCGCGTGAATGAACCGGACGATTATAGCCCACTGGACGAGGCTGCTTCGCACCACAGGCTGACGATACCGGGCGACTGTGCCGGCCTGCGGCTCGACCAGGCGCTCGCGCGCCTGTTTCCCGCGCACTCGCGCAGCCGCCTGCAAGGCTGGCTCAAGTCCGGGCGAGTCAGCCTCAATGGAGGCTTTCACGATCCGAAGTTCAAGGTCTGGGGTGGCGAGATCCTCGAAGTCGACGCGGCGCCAGCGCCTGAGGAAGTCGCCGAGACCCCCGAGGACATCCCGCTCACCATCGCCTACGAGGACGCCCACATCCTCGTCATCGACAAACCGGTCGGGCTCGTCGTGCATCCCGGCAGCGGCAACTGGAGCGGGACGCTCCTTAATGCCCTGCTGCACCACGCGCCCGAGCTTGCCACCATACCGCGCGCCGGCATCGTGCATCGCCTTGACAAGGACACCAGCGGTCTGATGGTCGTCGCACGCACCCTTGAGGCGCAGACCGACCTCGTCCGCCAGCTTCAGGCGCGCACCGTCAGGCGTCACTACCTCGCGCTCGTGCACGGAACGGTGACCGGTCCCGGCGTCGTCGATGCATCGATCGGCCGGCACCCGTCGCAGCGCACGAAGATGGCCGTGCATTCGGCCGGTCGCGTGGCGGTCACGCGCTATTCCGTGCGCGAACACTTCGCCCGCGCGACCCTCGTCGAGTGCCGGCTCGAGACCGGGCGGACACACCAGATCCGTGTCCACATGGCGCACATCGGCCATCCGCTGGTCGGTGACGCGACCTACGGGCGGCGGCGAAGCGGCTGCGCGACACTCGATGCTTTCCCGCGGCAGGCGCTGCACGCCTTCCGCCTGGGTCTCGTGCATCCGGCAACCGGGAAGGAAATGGCCTGGGAGTCGCCATTGCCCGACGATTTCGACAGCCTGCTTGCAATCATCCGCGCGGAGACGTCTGCATGAGTCCAGACTGGTTCGAACCCGACTGGCCCGCTCCCGAGCGCGTGCGCGCGCTGGTCACGACGCGACACGGCGGCGTTAGCGACGGACCCTGGGCAAGCATGAATCTCGGCGCCCACGTCGGAGATTCACCGATCGCGGTCGCCCGCAACCGGGCCATCCTGCGCGCAGTCGTGCCCTCGGAGCCGCGCTGGCTGGAGCAGATCCACGGCACTGACGTATGCGATGCCGCAAACCCGATCGCCGACGGTGTTCCGCCGCGTGCCGACGCTTCGGTTGCGCGCGAGGCCGGTGCGGTATGTGTTGTGATGACGGCGGACTGCCTGCCGGTGCTGTTCTGCGATGACGATGGCTCGGTCGTGGCCGCCGCCCACGCCGGATGGCGGGGGCTTGCGGCGGGTATTCTCGATGCGGCGGTGGCACGCATGGATGTGGCGCCCGCGCGCATCATGGCGTGGATGGGCCCCGCCATCGGCCCGGACGCCTTCGAGGTTGGCGGCGAGGTTCGGGAATGCTTCATTGCGGCCGACATGGGCGCCGAGAGTGCATTCCATCCGGCGGAACTGCCCGGCAAGTGGTATGCGGATCTGTTCGAGCTCGCGCGCCGGCGCCTGCACTCGATCGGGATCGAGCGGGTGTACGGCGGCGACGTATGCACTTACTCCGACCCCTTGCGCTGGTTCTCATACCGTCGCGACGGGGTGACGGGACGGCTGGCTTCGCTGGTTTGGCTCTCCGATTGAGGGTCTGCCTTGCTATTGATCGATATTCGAATCGGTTCTATCGTTCGATGGTGCCTCGTTCATGTCTTCGCAGCGGGCTGCCGTGCGGCGGCGAGCCGGGGTTCCTGCAAGCCAGAGGAAAAGGGCCAGCGGGCCGACGCCCCAGAACACGAAGGTGAGCACGCCGCCGACGACCGTCGTGTCCGAGATCGCCGCGATCAGCACGACGTACAGCCAGGCAATTGCGATAATGTACATGGCGCCGATTCTACCTGCGACAGTGCGGGTAAGGCGCCGCGGACCGTGCGCGGTCCAGGGAGAATCTAGGTGACCAGCGAATTCCGTATGCGTCCGAACCAGCGCCTCAGGAGGGGCTGATGTCCGAATCCGACAACAATCAGGGCAACCCCGCGATCACGGGAATGCTGCAGTTCGGCCAGGCGATGGCGCAGAACTTCTTTCAGGCCCTCGCGCGCCAGCATGCGGTCATGCAGGACAGCAGTGGCGAGGCCGCGCCGGGCGTCTCCCTCCCGGAAACCGAAGCGTTCGCGCGCCTGCAGCAGGACTTCGCTGCGCGCCACGTTGCGCTGTGGTCAACGATGCTGCAACTGAAGCCGGGCGAGAAGGCCGCTCCCGTCATTGCCCCTCCGCCGGGTGACCGGCGATTTGCGGCACCGGAATGGAGCGACAGCCCTGTCTTCGACTACATCCGCCAGGCCTACCTGCTGAACGCCAGCTTCCTCAGCCAAGTCTCGGACGAACTGCCGATGGCCGACGGGCGCGCCAAGTCGCGTTTGCAGTTCCTGACGCGGCAATACGTCGATGCGCTGGCGCCGTCCAATTTCGCTGCCACGAATCCCGAATTCGTCAAGGCCGCCCTCGAAACCGAAGGCGAAAGCATCACCCGCGGAATCAAGAACCTGATCGCCGATCTCGAGAAGGGCCGGGTGTCGATGACCGACGACGGGGCTTTCGAAGTTGGACGCAACATTGCCGTTTCGCCTGGTGCCGTCATCTACGAAAACGAGCTGATGCAACTCATCCAGTACGCACCGCTGACCGACAAGGTCGCCCAGGTGCCGCTGCTGATCGTGCCGCCGTGCATTAACAAGTTCTACATCCTGGATCTGCAGCCCGACAACTCCCTCGTGCGTTTCACGGTGGAGAAAGGCTTCACGGTCTTCCTCGTGTCGTGGAAGAACCCCACGGCGGCCGAATCCACGGCGAGCTGGGACGATTACCTCGAGAAAGGGCCGCTCAAGGCGCTGGAAGTCGTGCGCACCGTCACGCGCGTGAAGAAACCGAACGTGCTCGGATTCTGTGTCGGTGGCACGATATTGACGTCGGCGCTCGGTGTCGCGCGTGCGCGTGGCGAAGATCCGGTTGCGAGCCTTACGCTCATGACCACTTTGCTCGATTTCGCGGATGCGGGCGAACTTGGCTGCCTGGTTGACGAGGCGAGCGTGACGGCTCGCGAAGCTGCCATCGGCAAAGGGGGGCTGCTTCCCGGTCAGGAACTGGCGAACGTCTTTTCGGCGCTGCGTGCCAACGACCTCATCTGGCAATACGTCGTCGGCAACTACCTGAAGGGCAACAAGCCGCAGGCCTTCGACCTGCTTTATTGGAACTCCGACAGCACGAACCTGCCGGGGCCGTTCCTGACGTGGTATTTGCGTAACATGTATCTGGAAAATAACCTGCGCATGCCGGGTAAGCTCAAGATGCTCGGTGCAAAGGTCGATCTGCGCAAGGTCGACGTGCCCGCGTATCTGCTCGCGACGCGCGAAGATCACATCGTTCCGTGGAAGGGCGCCTACCTTTCGCGCGGACTGCTGGGAGGAGAAACCACCTTCGTGCTCGGTGCGAGCGGGCACATCGCCGGTGCGATCAATGCGGCGTCGAAAAACCGCCGCAGCTACTGGGTGAACGCCTCCGGCGCGGCCGATCCGGAAGAATGGCTGGACGGAGCCGCCGAGCAGAAGGGCAGCTGGTGGCTGCACTGGATCGAATGGCTCAGGCCGTATGGGGGCAAACAGGTTGCAGCGCGCGGCCGGCTTGGCAATGCGAAGTTCGCGCCGATCGAGCCCGCGCCCGGTCGTTACGTCAAGGAAAAGGCCTGACGCGCACGCGCCGGCGCGGAACATGAATCATCCAGCGGCAGCAGACACGGGGGGCGCTGCCGGAAGTGACTGGAAACCCTTCGTTAAACGACCAACGGGAGAGGAGGAAGTTTATGGCAAGAGTTGCACTAGTGACCGGTGGCATGGGTGGCCTGGGCGAGGCGGTCTGCATCAAGCTCGCTGCGCTGGGCTACAGGGTCGTGACGACGCATTCCCCGGGCAACACCAAGGCCGCTGACTGGCTGCAGACCATGAACAACATGGGCTACGGCTTCAAGGCCTATCCCTGCGATGTGTCGGATTTCGATTCATGCAAGACATGCGTCGAAACCGTCACGCGGGAAGTGGGGCCCGTGGATGTGCTGGTGAATAACGCCGGGATCACCCGCGACATGACCTTCAAGAAGATGACGAAGGCCGACTGGGATGCCGTCATCTCCACGAACCTCGACAGCGTGTTCAACATGACCAAGCAGGTCATGGACGGCATGGTCGAGCGCAAGTGGGGGCGCGTCATCAATGTTTCGTCGGTCAATGGCCAGAAAGGTGCATTCGGCCAGACCAACTACTCCGCTGCGAAGGCGGGGATGCATGGCTTCACCAAGGCGCTGGCGCTGGAAGTTGCGCGTAGTGGGGTGACCGTCAACACCATCTCGCCGGGATACATCGGTACCAAGATGGTGATGGCAATCCCGCAGGAAATCCTTGAATCCAAGATCCTGCCGCAGATTCCGGTGTCACGACTGGGCAAGCCAGAGGAAATCGCCGGCCTGGTGGCCTACCTGTCGTCTGAGGAGGCTGCGTTCGTGACCGGCGCCAATATTTCCATCAACGGCGGCCAGCACATGTTCTGACCGGGACCGTATCCGGTTCTGCAGCGGCGCGTTTCCGAAAGGAGCGCGCCGTTTTATTTTCCTTTTGCAGTGCAGCAATCTCGTCGAAAAGTCCCTATAATTTACCCGCTTTGCGGTATGCACTGCCGCACGGTTGTCAGAGGAGGTGCGTTGCGGACGACTGTCGCGCGACTCGACGCGCCTCCCATCACCAATCTGCAAGAGGATTGCACCATGACTCAGAAAGTCGCACTCGTTACCGGCGCCATGGGCGGTTTGGGCACCGCGATCTGTCAGGCCCTGGCAAAGGACGGCCTGAAGGTTGTCGCCAACTGTCTGCCGGGTTTCCCTCAGAAGGATGAGTGGCTTGCCAAGCAGAAGGAAGTCGGCTTCGAGTTCATCGCTGCCGAAGGTGACGTGTCCGATTACGAATCCTGCAAGGCAATGGTCGCCAAGATCGAAGCCGAAGTCGGCGCGATCGACGTCCTGGTGAACAACGCCGGCATCACCCGCGACAAGTTCTTCCCCAAGATGGAGAAGGGCCAGTGGGATGCGGTGATCAACACCAACCTCAACAGCCTGTTCAACGTCACCCACCACGTTTCGCCGAAGATGGCCGAGCGCGGCTGGGGGCGCATCATCAACATCTCCTCGGTGAATGGCGTCAAGGGTCAGGCGGGGCAGACCAACTACTCTACGGCGAAGGCCGGCGTGCTGGGTTTCACCAAGGCGCTCGCCGCCGAACTGGCGACCAAGGGCGTCACCGTCAATGCCATCGCCCCGGGCTACATCGGTACCGAGATGGTCATGGCGATCCGCGAGGATATCCGCCAGGGCATCATCGACACGGTGCCGATGAAGCGTCTCGGCAAGCCCGAGGAAATCGGCGCGCTGTGTTCCTACCTCGCGTCCGAACTGGCTGGCTACGTGACGGGTGCGACCATCAATATCAACGGTGGCCTCCACATGTGCTGATGCAGTATTCCGCGTTCGCGGATCGCTGCGAGACCCCGCCGAACGGCGGGGTTTTTATTTCTGCACCGCGGTATAATTTTGTTGAACGTGGAGAGCGGAATTGACCGCCGACGAGGAGAGGCATTGATGGCTGAGCAGTCGCGTCTTATCAAGAAGTATCCCAACCGCCGTCTGTACGACACCCGGACCAGCTCTTACATCACGCTGGCCGATGTGAAGGAACTCGTGCTGGCGCGGGAGGAGTTTCAGGTCGTCGATGCCAAGACGGGCGAGGATCTCACGCGCAGCATCCTCCTCCAGATCATTCTCGAGGAAGAGGCGGGCGGAGCCCCCATGTTCACCAGCGACCTGCTCGCGCACATGATCCGTTTCTACGGAAATGCGACGCAGGGGATGATGGGCAAGTACCTCGAGAACAACATCAAGGCCTTCACCGAAATGCAGGCCAAGCTGCAGGAGCAGACCCAGGCGATCTACGGCGAGAACAGCCCGATCAGCCAGGATCTGTGGGCGCAGTTCCTCAATTTCCAGGGGCCCGCGCTGCAGAGCGTGATGGGCACCTACGTCGATCAGAGCAAGAAGATGTTCTCGCAGATGCAGGAGCAGATCGAGAACCAGACGCGCAGCATCTTCACCGGTTTCCCTTTCCCGAACTACGCTCCGGCCACCAAGGAAGAGCAGGCCGCACCGCAGGCTGCCAAGGAAACGAAGCCGGAAGCGCCTGCAGCGAAAAGCGGCCGTTCGAGCCAGAAATAACATTCCGGCCGGGGTCATTCCGGACCCCGGTCAGAGCACCTCCCCCTGAGAGCATGACCCAGCACAAGACCCCTGGCGTACCGCGAGTCGGTTTCGTCTCCCTCGGCTGTCCCAAGGCGACTGTCGATTCCGAACACATCCTCACGCGCTTGCGGGGCGAGGGCTACGAAATCTCCGGCAGCTATGACGACGCCGATCTCGTGGTCGTCAATACCTGCGGCTTCATCGATGCCGCCGTCGAGGAATCGCTAGACGCGATCGGCGAGGCGCTGGCCGAGAACGGCAAGGTCATCGTCACCGGCTGCCTTGGCGCCAAGGACGATGTCGTGATGGCGGCGCATCCGCAGGTTCTCGCCGTCACCGGTCCGCACGCGACCGATGCGGTGATGAAGGCCGTTCACCAGCACCTGCCCAAACCGCACGACCCCTTCACCGACCTGGTTCCGCCGCAGGGTATCCGCCTTACGCCGAATCATTACGCTTACCTGAAGATCTCCGAAGGCTGCAACCACCGCTGCACCTTCTGCATCATTCCGTCGCTGCGCGGTGACCTCGTGTCGCGCCCGATCCACGAAGTGATGCGCGAAGCCGAATCCCTGGTGGATGCGGGCGTCAAGGAGCTCCTGGTCGTCTCGCAGGACACCAGCGCATACGGCGTTGACACCAGGTACCGCACGGGCTTCTGGAACGGGCGCCCCATCAAGACGCGCCTGCTCGACCTCGCGAAAGCGCTGGGCGAACTCGGCGTATGGGTCCGCATGCACTACGTCTATCCTTACCCCAGCGTGGACGAGCTCATCCCGCTGATGGCCGAAGGCAAGATCCTCCCCTATCTCGACATTCCGTTCCAGCACGCCAGTCCGCGCATCCTCAAGGCCATGCGGCGCCCGGCGAACGCCGAGAACGTGCTCGAACGCATCCGCATCTGGCGCAGTATCTGCCCGGACCTGACGATCCGCTCCACCTTCATCACCGGATTCCCCGGCGAAACCGACGAGGACTTCGAGCTGCTGTTGCAGTTCCTCGAGGAGGCTAAGCTCGATCGGGTCGGTGCGTTCGCGTATTCCCCTGTCGAGGGGGCTGAGGCGAACCAGCTCCCGGACCCGGTTCCCGATGAAGTGCGTGAAGAGCGTCGCATGCGTCTGATGGAGTTCCAGGAAGACATCTCGACCCAGCGCCTCGAGCGCTGGATCGGCCGCGAGATGACTGTTCTCGTGGATGACATCGAGGAGGACGGCGCGGTCGCGCGCTCCCCCGGGGATGCGCCCGAGATCGACGGCCTCGTCATCATCCCGAATGGTGAGGGGCTCGAACCCGGCGAATTCGCCCGGGTGCGCATCACCGACTGCGACGTGCATGACCTGTACGCCGAGCCGATAGCCTGATAGGGCGCCTAGCCGATGTTCGAGCCGACGCCGCAGAATTCTGGCAAGTCCGGCCCCGTCATCGGATTGGCGCTCGGCAGCGGCGCCGCGCGCGGCTGGGCCCACCTTGGCGTGCTGCGCGTGCTTGCCCGCGAGGGGATCGAGCCGCAGATCATCTGCGGCTGTTCCATCGGTGCCTTCGTCGGCGCAGCCATGGCGTCGGGCGACCTCGAGAAACTCACCCATTGGGCCGAGGCGCTCAAGTGGCAGGATGTGGTCTCCCTGCTCGACGTGAGCCTGCGCGGCGGTCTCATCAAGGGCGAGAAGCTCATCCAGTTCTTCGAACGCAACTTTGTCGATCGCGATTTCTCGCAGCTCGACCGCAGGTTCGCGTGCGTTGCAACCGAACTTGAAACGGGGCGCGAGATCTGGCTGCGCGAGGGAAGCGTCGCGCAGGCCGTGCGCGCCTCGATCGCATTGCCCGGACTGTTCACGCCCATCGTGCGCGACGGCCGTCTTCTCGTCGATGGCGGGCTCGTCAATCCTGTGCCCGTATCGCTGTGTCGTGCGATGGGGGCCGACGTCGTCATTGCGGTCGATCTGGGTTCGGACATGATCGGCAAGGCGTGGCGCGCCAACCCGGTGGAGCAGGTCGAAGAGACCTCCGAAGGCTGGACCGAGCGGATCTTCGCGCGCCTCGGCCTGTCGATCAACGGGAATGGCAATGGACGTGGCCCCCAGGTGGTCGGTGCCGAAGCATCCCTTCCGTCCCTGATGACCGTGCTCACGTCCAGCATCAACATCATGCAGGTGCGCATCGCGCGCAGCCGCCTGGCGGGCGAACCCGCCGACGTGCAGGTTTCGCCGCGGCTCGCGCATATCGGCACGATGGACTTCCATCGAGCCAGCGAAGCGATCGCAGAAGGCGAGGCTGCGGTCGCGAGCATGTTGCCGGCCCTGCGCTACGCGCTCGGGCATGCGGTCCCGGGAGTTGGGGCGTGAACGAGCTGCTCGGGGCGCTGG
>NZ_WTVS01000065.1 GCF_012911005.2 Aromatoleum toluolicum
CCAGCACCCTCGCCGGATCGCCGCGCGCCGCCGCCGTTCAACCCACGCCGCGCGAGCGCTTCCAGTCGCTGATGCGCACCGTCGGCATGCTGCCGGTGCTGATCCTGCTGGCCGCGGGCTTCGGCATCCTCGCGGAAGGCTTCTTCACCGCGCAGAACCTGTCGATCGTCGCGCAGCAGGCGTCGATCAACATCGTGCTCGCCGCCGGCATGACCTTCGTGATCCTGACCGCCGGCATCGACCTGTCGGTGGGCGCCATCCTCGCGGCCGCGGCGGTCGTTTCGGTGATGAGCTCGACGCTGCCGGGCGGGGGCTTCCTCGGCATCGCCGCGGGCCTTGCCGTGGGACTCGCATTCGGGCTGGTGAATGGCAGCCTCGTCGCGTTCGGCAAGTTGCCGCCGTTCATCGTGACGCTGGGCGCGCTGACCGCGGTGCGCGGCATGGCGCGCCTAATCGGCGACGACCAGACGGTGTTCAACCCCGACCTGCCCTTCGCCTTCATCGGCAACGACAACCTGCTCGGCGTGCCCTGGCTGGTGTGGATCGCGGGTGCGGTGATCGCCGGCTCGTGGTTCATCCTGCGCCGCACGGTGCTGGGGCTGCACATTTACTCGGTCGGCAGCAACCCGGAGGCGGCGCGCCTGTCGGGCATCAAGGTGTGGAAGGTGCTGCTCTTCGTGTATGCGATGTCGGGCCTGCTGGCCGGCCTCGGCGCGGTGATGACCTCCGCCCGCCTGCTCGCCGCCAACGGCCTGCAGCTCGGCCAGTCCTACGAGCTCGACGCGATCGCCGCGGTGATCCTGGGCGGCACGAGCTTCGTCGGCGGCGTCGGCTCCATCGTCGGCACGCTGATTGGCGCGCTGATCATCGCGGTGCTTACCAATGGTCTGGTCCTGCTGGGCGTGTCGGACATTTGGCAATACATCATCAAGGGCCTCGTGATCATCGGCGCCGTGGCGCTGGACCGCTACCGCCAGAGCGGCGCGCGGACCTGATCTACGCCGTCCCCGCCTTTCCCGCTTTCCATCTCGCCGCGGCCCCGGAATCCGGTCCCGGGTCGCGGCTCAAAATAAGACCGGTTCAGGAGACATCCATGTTCGTTCGCAAAGCACTCGTCGCCGGCATCGCGCTGGCCTGCGCCACCGGCGTCGCCCAGGCGCGCGAAATAAAGTCCGTCGGCGTGACCGTCGGCTCGCTCGGCAACCCCTTCTTCGTGACGATCGCGAAGGGGGCCGAAGCAAAGGTGAAGGAGATGTACCCGAACGCCAAGGTGATCACCGCGTCGGCCGACTACGACCTCAACAAGCAGTTCACGCAGATCGACAACTTCATCTCGGCCGGCGTGGACCTGATCCTCCTCAACGCCGCCGACGCGAAGGCGATCGAACCGGCGGTGAAGAAGGCGCAGAAGGCCGGCATCACCGTCGTCGCGGTCGACGTGGCTGCGGCCGGCGCGGATGCGACGGTGCAGACCGACAACGTGCAGGCGGGACGCATTGCCTGCGAGCACATCGTCAAGCGCCTCTCCGGGAAGGGCAACGTGATCATCCAGAACGGGCCCCAGGTATCGGCGGTGGTCGATCGGGTGAAGGGCTGCAAGGAAGTGTTCGCCGCGGCGCCCGGCATCAAGGTGCTCTCCGACGACCAGGACGGCAAGGGTTCGCGCGAAGGCGGCATGAACGTGATGCTCGGCCACCTGACACGCTTCCAGAAGCTCGACGCGGTGTTCACGATCAACGACCCGCAAGCCATCGGCACCGATCTCGCCGCCCGTCAGCTCAAGCGCAAGGGCCTCGTGATCTCGTCAGTCGACGGCGCGCCGGATATCGAGAACGCGCTCAAGAGCGAAACCCAGGTCGAAGCCTCGGCGAGTCAGGATCCGTGGCTGATGGCGCAGCAGGCCATCGTGATCGGCAACGACATCCTCAACGGCAAGAAGCCCGCCAACCCGATGGTGCTGATCCCGTCGACGCTGGTGACGCGCGACAACGTCGGCAGCTACAAGGGCTGGTCGTCGCCGCGCTGACGGCGGCCGCGCACTTCCCCAACCCTAACGAGACGGTTCCCCATCATGTTCCTAGTCTGCGGCGAAGCCCTGTTCGATGTCTTCATCGGCACTGAGACCGACAACGCCCTGCATCTCGACGCGCGCCCCGGCGGCTCGCCCTTCAACGTCGCGATCGGGCTGGCGCGGCTCGGCCAGCCGGTGGCCTTCCTGAGCGGTCTGGCGAAGGACATGCTCGGTGACCGTCTCGCGCGGGTGCTCGCCCGCGAGGGGGTGGATACGACGCCCTGCCCGCGCTTCGACGCGCCGACGACGCTGGGCATGATCGAGCTCGACGCGGCCGGCGTCCCGCGCTACGCGTTCTACGGCAATGGCGCGGCCGACCGCTTGCTGTCGGCGGCGCAGCTGCCGGAGCTGGGGGACGAGGTGCGCGCGATCCATCTCGGCTCGTACGCAACGGTCGTCGAGCCGGTGGCGACCGCGCTGGAAACGCTGGTGCGCCACGAACGCGGCCGGCGCCTGATCGCCTACGATCCGAACGTGCGGCTCAACGTGGAGCCCTCGGTGGAGCGCTGGCGCGAGCGCGCCGACACGCTCGCGGGCCTCGCGCATCTGGTGAAGATCAGCGACGAGGACGTGCGCCTGCTGTACGGCGAAACGGACGAGGCGGCACTCGCAGCGCGCTGGCTCGCGAACGGCGCGAAGCTGGTCGTCGTTACGCGCGGCGCGGACGGGGCGAGCGCGTGGAATGCCCAGGGACGGGCCGACGTGCCCGCCCCGCGCGTGGCCACCGTCGACACGGTGGGTGCCGGCGACACGTTCCAGGCGGCGATGCTGTCGCACCTCGCGGAAACGGGCCGGCTCGACCCGGTGGCGGTCGCCACGATGGACGCCG
This sequence comes from Aromatoleum toluolicum, assembly GCF_012911005.2. GTDB lineage: Bacteria > Pseudomonadota > Gammaproteobacteria > Burkholderiales > Rhodocyclaceae > Aromatoleum > Aromatoleum toluolicum. The sequence continues at coordinate 2,901 of NZ_WTVS01000065.1, forward strand.
CCGCTCTCGCCCGCCTGCTCGAATTCGCGGCCCGCGCCGCCGCGATCACGTGCTCGCGGCGGGGTGCGGACATGCCGCGGCGGGCAGAGCTGGAAGCCGAACATTGACCCGGCAAGATGACCGAACGCTGACAGAAATGTAATCAACCGGCAAACGCCCGGTCAGTGCCGTTCGTCTATGCTGAACACCTGAATCCGATCATTGCTGGCACGGCGACGGCTTTGTCCTCGCTGTCGCAGATTGTCAGTTCGGCCCAGCTCAAGCGCTGCAAGGCGGGTAGCGCGAGAGCGTTGCGCTCCCTGGAGTGCGTCATGAAACCTCGTCTGGACATTTGGCTATGGGCATGCCCGGCGACAGCGGTGCTGCTCGCGGCCTTGTCATCGCCGACCTCGACCGGCCGGCAAACCCGCTGTGGTGGTTACTGACCTGGCCGCTGCTCGCCATGCCGATGACGGCAGCCAACCTGCGCGGCGAGATCCCGGCCTTCCTGCGGCGCAGCGGCTTTCAATCCATCGAGGTCCGCGGACGCTGGATGAACCTGCTGACTTTCTGGGTCGCGCGCCCGACCGCCGACGAAGGGGAACAGCCATGAAACGCACACACACACGATCACTCCGCCAGTTTCTCGGGGCCCTGTTCCTGTCCGGAGCCATGGCTTCCGTGTTCGCCGCCGGCGCGGGCCAGCGGATGACGGTGTCGGGCGTCGACATCTACTACGGCCTGATGCCGGCGCAGATCGCCGCCAAGCATCCGCTGTCGCATGAGGAGCGATCCATGCACGGCGGCGTGAAAGGCGCCAAGGATGCCTATCATCTCGTCGTTGCGCTCTTCGACGCCAACGGCAAGCGAATCAGCTCGGCCGAAGTCCACGCGAACGTGGCTGAACTGGGCATGGCGGGAAGCAGCCGGAAACTTGAGGCCATGCAGATCGACGGCACCGTGAGTTACGGCGCCTATTTCGTGTTATCGGCCGAAGGCCCGTACCGGATCACCGTCCAGGCGCAGCTTCCCGGCGCCGCGCGGCCGATCGAAGCTGTTTTCGACAACGTGCGGCGTTGAGCGCGAGCTCGATCATGGACTCGCGACATGAGGCTCCCACCCGCCACGGCGGCGAATGCGCGCGGGCAAGATGGGTGCGCATCGGCTGCGCGTGACGACGCGGCGCGATTCACGAGAGGAACAGGAGTATCGACATGCCGGTACCCGCTGGCGGCTATCCGCCCACGCCTTGTCGTTGCTCGCACTGCGGCGTCGAGATTTTGCTGGCCGATCCCGAGCGGGGCGATGGCGGCCAGCTTTGCGAGCGCTGCTTCCTGCAGTCAATAGTTGGCGACGACCCCTGTTGCGCAGGAGTCCTGTCCGGATTTGCCGAGGCCCTCGTGGATACGCTCGATCTGCGGGAACACGAGACGGGCCTGCACTCGCGCCGGGTGGCCTGCCATACGCTCGTGCTGGCGCGTCACATCACCGACGACGAGCAGCGACTGCGGGAGTGCTCCACTTCGAACGCTGCGGAAAACCGTCTGCGCCTCTTTCGATATCCACAGGACATCGATCAGGCGAACGGAATCGAGGCCACCTGCCACCCCGTCGGGCAGTGCGGCAAGGCATCCATCGCCGAGCTGTCCCTCGCCTGGCTCGCTGGTTTTCGGTGTTCTCGTAGATATCGGGATTAAGGGAGACGCGAATCGATGCAGTACGACGCTCTGGCGAGCTTGATCGCCCCATCACCCCTTGCGCAGTCGCGCACACACCAGATCGACGACACCCTCGTCGATCGTGTGCCCCACGTCCGGCAGCAGATTCAGTACGACGTCGGCGCCCATCGACGCGAGGCGGTCCGCCGCGGCGATGCTGTAGCGCGGATCGATCACCGAGTCGTCCTTGCCGTGGATGAGATGCACCGCGGTCGCGGACGGTCGGATCCTGGGCGGCTGCGCGAAGCGTCCCGCGATGGCGATCACCTGGGCGGCCAACCGGTCGGCGAGTTGTGTGGATTCGAGGGCCATGATCGCGCCCTGCGAGAAGCCGACCAGCGTCGTCGCCTCCGGGCCGACGCCGGACTGCCGCTGCCAGTCCCGCACGGTGTCGACGAATTGCGGCATCGCCGCGGCGACGCGTTCGAGGCGGTTTTCTTCGGTGACGCCGCGCACGGGGAACCACTGCCAGCCGATACCGAAATCGCAGGGATCGGGCGATCGCACGCTGACGATCCAAGCGGTGGGGTCTGCCTGCGCGATAGCGTCGGCGAGCGGCAGGAGGTTCTGCGGCGTCGCGCCGACGCCGTGGAAGAGCAGCACCAGCCGCCTTGCGGCGGCCGGTTGCCGGACGAGGACGGTATCGTCGGTCATGAAGGTTCCCGGGGCGGTCGGCGCGATGCGATCAGCGCTTTTTGTCCGAGGGCGCCAGCACAGCGTCGAGGGATGCCCGACCCGCACCGCTGAACGCGAGCGAGATCGAGACGGCGAGCAGCGCCAGACCGAATTCGTAGCCGTTGTTCTTCATGAACAGGCCGTTGGCTGCATGCACGCTGAAGATCGCGACCAGCATCGCGAAGGCCAGCACGGCCGACGCGGGACGCACCAGCAGGCCGACGATCAGGGCGAGGCCGCCGAAGAATTCCGCGCCGCCCGCCAGCAGGGCCATCAGCTGCCCCGGCGCCAGGCCGATCGATTCCATCCACTGCCCCGTGCCCTGCAGGCCGTAGCCGCCGAACCAGCCGAAGAGTTTCTGTGCGCCGTGTGCGGCGAAGATGATGCCGACCGGAATGCGCAGCGCGAGGGGACCCCAGCCGGCTTTGGTGGCGAGAAGGCGATTGACGATTCCGTTGCTCATGTTCGTTCTCCATTGATTGCATTTGGGGTTGGCCGCATGTCTTCGTACCGCGTGCTGACCATGGGACGGACTGTACGCGGCGAGACGATTGAGTTAAACAGCGCTAATTGCGAATTTCTGTTCTTCATTTCGCAACAATCCCCCTGCGCGTAGATGCCGGCGCATTGCCCGCGTCAGTCAGGATGGCGGCCGATTTGTTCGCTTTCGGGCAACAGTCATGCACTTCTGTTGTGAATGGCAAATGGGCGGAGAAATGGCACCCCGTGCAGCAGAGCGACGCCGACGGGCGCTTCATCCGCCAGCATTCGGCCTTCCGTGACCGGATCGGCGCGGGCAGCGCGAAGCGCTTCGCCGCCGAAGCCGGCCGCTACCAGCTCTACGTCGCCTACATCTGCCCGTGGGCTTCGCGGACGCTGATCGCGCTGCGCCTGAAGGGCTACTCGATCGCCGCGCTGAACCCCTCGGGCATCGTCCCCGTCGGGCCGGAACTCGATTACCTGGAGCCGCTGCGCACCGCATGACGGGGAGCCGCCTGCCAGGGTGGCGGCTCGCCGTACACAGTCTTACAAAGCAGCCCGGCTTAGCGGTGCACGGCGTGTGCCGGCAGCGCGTTGACCACTCACAAGGAGGTCAATCATGGCGCGCTCATTCACCAAATTCCTCGTCGCATTCCTCGTTGCCGGCCTGCTCGGCGGCTGTATCGTGCTGCCGGTAGGCCACGACGGTTACGGCTCCGGCCATCACCGCCACTGGGGCGAACGCAGCTGGGGCGACCGCCACGACGGCGGGTACCGCTACAGGAGCGACCGCGACGGTTCCTGGCGCTACCGCGGTCACCGCTGATCCTTTTCAACCTGCGCCCTCGGCGAGGCGGCGCGACGCGGCCGGATCGCGGAACACCAGCGGTGCGCTCCGGCCGACGCCCGACTCGGCGCGGGCCAGGGCCTCGACGACCACCCCGTGGGCGGGCGACTTGTCGCACACGGGGTCGGCTGCGGCCGGATCGCCCGCCAGCATGTAGGCCTGGCAGCGGCAGCCGCCGAGGTCCTTTTCCTTCTCCGGGCAAGTGCGGCACGGCTCCTTCATCCAGCCGTCGCCGCGGTAGCGGTTAAAGCCTTCGGACTCGTACCAGATCTCGCGCACCCCCATCTCGCGCACGTTCGGAAAGGCGAGCCCGGGGAGCATCTTCGCGGTGTGGCACGGTAGCGCGGTGCCGTCCGGCGTCACGGTGAGGAAGACGTTGCCCCAGCCGTTCATGCACTTCTTTGGGCGCTTCTCGTGATAGTCGGGCACGACGAAGAAGATGCGGATGCGGTCGCCGTACTTTTCCCGGTATTCGTTGGTGATGCGCTCGGCGCGCTCGAGTTGTTCGCGCGTCGGCAGGAGCTGGTCGCGGTTCAGCAGCGCCCATGAGTAGTACTGGCTGTTGGCGAGCTCGAGGTATTCCGCGCCGAGTTCGACCGCCATCTCGATGATGCGGTCGATGTAGTCGATGTTCAGGCGATGGATGACGCAGTTCATCACCATCGGCCAGCCGTTGTCCTTGATCAGCGCGGCGACGCGCTGCTTGAGGTCGAAGGTGCGGGTGTGCGACAGGAAGTCGTTGAGCTCGCGCGTCGAGTCCTGGAACGAGAGCTGGATGTGGTCGAGGCCGGCGGCCTTCAGCGCCGCGGCGCGCTCGGCTGTGAGGCCAACGCCCGAGGTCAGCAGATTGGTGTAGAAGCCCAGCCGGTGCGCTTCGGCGACGAGGAGCTCGAGGTCGTCGCGCAGCATCGGTTCGCCGCCCGAAAACCCGCACTGCACGCTGCCTGCGGCGCGTGCCTCGCGGAGCACCCGCAGCCAGTCGTCGGTCGATAGCTCGGGTCCGCTCGTCGCGAAATCGACCGGGTTGTAGCAGAAGGCGCAGTGCAGCGGGCAGCGGTAGGTGAGTTCCGCCAGCAGCCACAGCGGCGGGCCGGGTTGCGGTGCAAGGTTCGCTGCGGACATCTCGAGTCCCTCCGCTAGGTCTCGATCCATTGCTGGGCGCGCGCGAGCTCGAGGAACTTCGCGACATCGTCCGCGAGCCCGCTCGCCCCGAAGGCCTGTTCCAGATCCGCGACGATCGCCGACACCGTGCGGCTGCCGTCGCAGCGGCGCATGATCTCGCCCGCGCTCTGGTTGAGCTTCACCATCCCTTCCGGGTAGAGCAGCACCCAGGCATTCTGCGCCTCTTCCCACTGCAGGCGGAAGCGTCGCGACACGCGCGGGCAGGCGTCCGTTGCAGTCGCCGCGCTCATGCCCGCGCTCCTGCTTTCTCCCCGCGGATTTCAATCTCGCACTGGCTCAGCATGATCGCGTCGGCCAGCGCCCACAGCACGTCGAGCTTGAACTGCAGGATCTCCAGCGCCCGCTCCTGCAACGCGCGGCTGCGGCTGAAGTAGTCGAGCGTGAAGCGCAGGCCGTGGGCGACGTCGCGCCGCGCCTGGGTGAGGCGGTTGCGGAAATACTGCAGCCCCGCGGCATCGACCCACGGATACTGCTGCGGCCAGGTGTCGATGCGCTGCTGGTGGATGTGCGGTGCGAAGAGCTCGGTCAGGCTGGACGCGATCGCCTCCTGCCACGGCCGCTGGCGCGCGAAATTGACGTAGGCGTCGACCGCGAAGCGCGCCGCCGGCACCACAAAGCGCAGCGAAGTGACGTCGTCGCGCGTGAGGCCTACTGCCTCACCGAGACGGATCCACGCCTCGATGCCTCCCGGGTCCTTGACGCCGCCAATCTCGTAGCCGTCGTGATCGAGGATACGCTGGATCCACTCGCGGCGGATCTCGCGATCCGGGCAGTGCGACATGATCGCGGCGTCCTTTACCGGGATCGCGATCTGGTAGTAGAAGCGGTTGGCGACCCAGCCCTGCAGCTGCGCGCGGGTAAGCCGCCCCTCCGCCATCATCACGTGGAAAGGGTGATGGATGTGGTAGCTCGTGCTCTTGCCGCGCAGGCGGGCCTCGAATTCCTCGCGGCTCAGCGGCGGCGCATCGCCCGCACAGGCTCGCAGGGCTCTTGCGGCGGCATCCTCGATCGCGACGTCGAAATCCATCTTGCTCTCTCCTTCCAGTGCAACGTTCGGCGGGGACCGCCCCTCAGAACGACAGCTCCATGCCGTCGTAGGCCACCTCGATGCCGTGCGCCGTGAGTTCCGCGCGTTCGGCGCTGTCCTCGTCGAGGATGGGGTTCGTGTTGTTGATGTGGATCAGCACCTTGCGGGTGCTCGCGGGCAGGCGGTCGAGCCATTCGATCATCCCGCCGGGACCGGACTGCGGCAGGTGGCCCATCGCGCGCGAGGTCTTCTGCGAGGCACCGAGACGGATCATCTCGTCGTCGGTCCACAAGGTGCCATCGACGAGCACGCAGTCGGCCATCTGCATCGATGCCCACACGTGCGGCTCCATCTCGCCGAGGCCGGGCGCGTAGAACACGCGTTGCCCACGTTTCGTGTCGACGAGCGTCACGCCGATGTTGTCGCCGGGCCGCGGGCGGTCGCGGTGCGGCGAATACGGCGGCGCGTTGCTGGTGAGCGGCAGCGCCTCGAAACCGACGCCGGGCACGCCGTGCATCGCGAAGGCGCCGAATAGCGGCACCTCCCGCCAGTCGACGCCGCAGTAATGCGACAGGACGTTGAAGAGCGGATTGCCGGCCGAGAGGTCTTCCCTCACCGCGGCGGTGCACCACAGCTGATGCGCAGCGCGGTGCTCGCGCAGCATCAGCAAGCCCGTCGTGTGGTCGATCTGCGCGTCGATCAGCACGATGGCACGGATCGCCGTGTCGCGCAGCGCGCGCGCCGGCTGCAGTCCGGGAAAGGCGCGGATCTGCTGCAGCACGTCGGGCGAGGCGTTGAACAGCGCCCAGTTCTCGTCGTCGCCGCTCACCGCGATGGACGACTGCGTGCGTGCGTGGGCGCGCACCGTTCCGCGCCGCAGGCCGTCGCAGTTGCGGCAGTTGCAGTTCCACTGCGGGAATCCGCCACCGGCCGCCGAACCGAGCACCCTGATCTTCACGCCCTCACCTCCTCATGCGAAGGCACGAACCCGCATCCGCAGGCCGTGCCGGGGACGCTCAACGCGTCGCGATGTACATCGTGATTTCAAAGCCGAAGCGGAAATCGCAAGCCGAGGGGGTTTCCCATTTCATGATGTGTCTCCTGTGTCGTCTGTCGTGGTGAAGCGACCGCGGCCTTATTGCCGAGCCGGAGCACAGGATGCACCGTCGCCACCGAACGCACATCACAAAAGTGGGGAAGTTCACCTAGCGATTTTCATGAGATGCGCGGCACGCCATCTGCGCCCACCTCGGCGATTGCGTTAGGATCGAGTGCATGCAAGCCACCGGTACGTCTCTCGATCCCGCGCCATCGCCGCCCTACCCGGCCATCGAGCCGTGGCAACGCGGGTGGCTCCCGGTGGATGGCGGACATTCGCTCTACTTCGAGCAGTGTGGGAATCCGCATGGCCTTCCCTTGGTCGTGCTGCACGGCGGCCCGGGCAGCGGGTGCTCGCCGCGCATGCGGCAGCTGTTCGACGCTGCACGCTTCCGCATCGTGCTCTTCGACCAGCGCGGCTGCGGACGCAGCACGCCGCGCGGGGAATGCGCGCACAACACCACGGCCGATCTCGTCGCCGACATCGAGCGGCTGCGTCGGCACCTGGGGGTGGAGCGCTGGCTGGTCACGGGCGGCTCGTGGGGCGCTGCGCTCGCCGTCGCGTATGCGGCGGCGCATCGGGACGCCTGTCTCGGCGCGATCCTGCGCGGCATCTTTCTGACAGGGCCGGCGGACCTGGAGTGGTTCTTTGCCGGGGCCGGCGGATTGTTCCCCGAATTCTGGCAGGCGCTAGACCAGTCAATCCCCGGAGATCGGGGTCGTGCGCTGCCGGATCGCCTGTTCGATGCCGTTCTCGGGGACGATGCGATGGTCGCGACTGAAGCGGTGCGCCGCTGGATGCAATGGGAAGCGACGCTCGACGGTGGCGCCCCTGCCCCGCTGCCCGAGTTCCCGGACGCGGACACGCAGGCGGCGCTGCTCGCGAAGTATCGGGTGCAGGCGCATTACCTGCGCCACGGGTGCTTCCTCGGCGAGACGCGCCTCCTCGAGCTCGCCGCGACGCTCGGTTCCATGTCGGTCACGATCCTTCATGGGGAGAAGGATCTCGTCTGCCGGGTCGAGAATGCGAGGCGCCTGCATCGCGCCGTGGCGGGGAGCCTGCTACGGATCGTCCCGGACGCCGGGCACAATCCCTTCGTGGCGTCGATGCAGCAGGCGCTGATTGAGGCGGCCGCGCACTTCATGCCGACCATCCAGGCTCACGCGCCCCACAAGACCATCGCGTGAAGGCGGCCCCACGCGACACCATCGGATTCCGTCGAGATCGGTCGAATTCGTAGGGCGGGAGGAGTTGAAGGCGTATCCCGCCAATTCAACCGCCGAAACCCGTCCGACCGCCGCATGGCGGGATACGCTGCGCTACTCCCGCCCTACACGATCGCGCGACTGCCGTGACCGGAACCGCGCCACCGAGCCCTCCGGTCCGTATGCTCAGCGCGCCGCGCGCACGGCGGCGATCAGCCCTTGCGTCGATGCATCATGCTCGCCGCGCGCCCCGCCGGCGAGCTCGCCGGCGATACGGGTCGCGATCTGCTTGCCCAGTTCCACGCCCCACTGATCGAAGGCGTTGATGCCCCAGATGACGCTCTGCACGAACACCTTGTGTTCGTAGAGCGCGATCAGCGCGCCGAGCGAGCGCGGCGAGAGGTCGGGCAGCAGCAGCGTGTTGCTCGGGCGGTTGCCGGGGAAGACGCGATGCGGCACCAGCGCCTCCAACGCCTCGCCCGACAGGCCACCGGCCGCGAGCTCGGCGCGCACCTCGTCGGCCGTCTTGCCGACCATCAGGGCCTTGCTCTGCGCGATGCAGTTCGCCAGCAGCAGGCGGTGGTGCTCGGCCAGACCGTGGGTCGCCGCAAGCGGCGCGATGAAGTCGACCGGGATCAGGTCCGTGCCCTGGTGCAGCAGCTGGAAGAAGGCGTGCTGGCCGTTGGTGCCGGGCTCGCCCCAGATCACCGGGCAGGTCGCCGTTTCGACCGGCTTGCCGTCGCATGTCACGGACTTGCCGTTGCTCTCCATTTCGAGCTGCTGCAGGTAGGCCGGCACCCGCGCGAGCCCCTGCGCATAGGGTGCGATCGAGAGGCTCGATGCGCCGAAGAAGCCGCGGTACCACACGCCCAGCAGGCCCATGATGACCGGCATGTTCGCTTCGAGCGGGGCGTCGACGAAGTGGCGGTCCATCGCGTGCGCGCCGTCGAGCATCGCCTCGAAGTTGTCGCGGCCGACGTAGAGCGCGATCGGCAAGCCCACGGCCGACCACATCGAGTAACGCCCGCCGACCCAGTCCCAGAAGCCGAACATGTTGGCGGTGTCGATACCGAAGGCGGCGACGCGCTCGGCGTTGGTCGACACCGCGACGAAGTGTTTCGGGATCGTCGCCTCGGTGCCGCCGTTGGCGAGGAACCACGCGCGCGCGCTGGCGGCGTTGGTCATCGTCTCGATGGTCGTGAAGGTCTTGGAGGCGACGACGAAGAGCGTGCGCGAGGGCTTCACCTTCGCGAGCACGCCGGCGAGGAGGTCGCCGTCGATGTTGGAGACGAAGTGCATCGTCAGTCGCTCGTGACCGCAGGCGACGAGCGCCTGGCAGGCCATCGCGGGGCCGAGGTCGGAGCCGCCGATACCGATGTTGACGATGTCGGTGATCGTTTCGCGCGAGAAGCCGCGCCAGCGCCCGTCGCGCACGCCTTCGACGAAGTCGCCCATGCGTGCGAGCACTTCGCGCACCGCGGGCATCACGTCGCGATCGTCGAGCTCGACCGGCGCATCGCTGCGGTTGCGCAGCGCGACGTGCAAGACGGCGCGGTCTTCGGTGGTGTTGATGCGCTTGCCCGCAAACATGTCGGCGCGCGCGGCTTCGAGGCCGCGGTCGCGGGCGAGCGCGGTGAGCAGCTCCAGCGTGCGCGGCACGATGCGGTTCTTCGAGTAGTCGAGGAAGAGGCCTGCAGCACGCAGCGAGAGGCGCTCGAAACGGCCTTCATCCGCAGCGAAGAAATCGCGCAGGTGCTGCTCGCCGAGTTCGTCACGATGCGCCGCGAGGGCACGCCAGGCGGGGGAAGTGGTCAGGGATGTCATGGTCAGGCTTCGAATCCGCGGATGCGCTTGTCGCGCAGGGTCTGCTTGGTGCGCTCGAGGCGCTTGATGAGTTCGGGGCCGCTCGCGAGCGCGACGCTCACCGACAGCACGTCGATGAGCGCCAGATGCGCGATGCGCGAGGTCATCGGGGCGTAGACGTCGGGGTCTTCGGGCACATCGGCAGCGAGCAGCACCGTCGCCGTGCGGGCAAGCGGCGAGCCGCTGGCGGTGATCGCAATCACATCGGCACCCGCTTCGCGCGCCAGTTCGCACGCGCGGATGATCTCGGGGGTGCGCCCGCTCGCGGAGATCGCGACGACCACGTCGCCCTCCTCCAGCAGCGTCGCGGCCATGCCCTGGGTATGCGGGTCGCTGTAGGCCACGGCCGGTATGCCGAAGCGGAAGAACTTGTGCTGCGCATCGGTGGCGACGATACCGGAATTGCCGATGCCGTAGAACTCCATGCGCGCGGCGCGCGTGATGAGCTCGACCGCGCGTTCGAGGCGCGTGGCGTCGAGCTGGTTGCGCACGCTCATCAGCGCACCGATCGTGCGGTTGAACACCTTCGGCGCGACTTCTTCGAGCGAGTCGTCGGGGCCGACGTCGCGGTGCACGTAGGGCACACCGCTCGCGAGGCTCTGCGCCAAGCGCAGCTTGAATTCCTTGAAGCCGGTGAAGCCGAGCGCATTGACGAAGCGCGCCACGGTGGGCTGGCTTACGCCCACGCGGTAGGCGAGCTCGGCGATCGAGATGTTGAGCACCTCGTTCGGATGGGCGAGCACGAACTGCGCAACGGCGCGTTCGGACTTGCGCAGCTCGTCGAAAGACGCCTCGATGCGGGCGAGCAACGGACTCCCGCGCCGGGCGCCGGTCTCTTCCGGCCCATCGCCGTGCGAATTGATGATCGGTTGGTTTTCCATTTCAGTAGCCTGGTTCCAGTGTTGCGCGGCTTCGTGCGCCGCTGCCTCGGTTCGGGAGCCTAGCCCATCCGCATGTCACGTGGAGGGGCAGAAGAATACATGCATCGGTGTGCGCCGTTGTCGCAGAAGTGTGGCGATCGGAAAACTTTCGTATCCACCCGCCGCAGCCTCGATCACGCTGCGCTTCGCCGCGCCGGCGATCGGCAGCAGGATACGGCGCGCATCGAGCAGCGCGGAGAGTCCCAGCGTCATGCGCGCATGCGGCGCGGCGGGCGGGACGGTCGCTGCGAGAGCGGGGCCGGATTCCGACAGCAGTTCGCCCAGCCGCGGGATGCCGGGGAAGATCGACGCGAAATGCCCGTCGTCCCCCATGCCCAGCACGACGACGTCGAAGGGGCGCTGCATTGCGCCGAGCCGTGCCGCGCACGCCACGAGCCCGTCGCCGGGCGAGTTCTCGCCGCCATACAGCGGCACGAAGCGCGCTTCGGCCGCCGGCCCCTGCAGCAGGTTCGCGATCACGAGGCCGGCGTTGCTGTCGGGGTGGTCCGCCGGCACCCAGCGCTCGTCGGCGAGCGTGACGGTGACGCGCGACCAGTCGAGCTTGCGCTGGCCGAGGGCGCGCAGAAAAGGCACCGGGCTGCGGCCGCCGGAGACGACGAGGCTCGCACGGCCGCGCTGCCCGATCGCATGGCGCAGCATCGCGGCGACGCGGTCGGCGAGCGCGGCGGACATCGTCGCCGCGTCGGGAAACAGATCCTGCGCGACGTGGCGCGGGAGATCGAGTGCGTGATCCCGCTCCATCGTGTTTTCCATCGCGAGTTCCATCGTCAGGAGTCCTGCAACCATGCGAGACCGTCGCGCCCAACCAGCGCGCTGGACGCCGCCGGCCCCCAGGTGCCCGCGGTGTAGGGCCGCGGCGGCGTGGAGTCCTGCTCCCAGCCTTCGAGGATGGGTTCGACCCAGCGCCACGCGGCGTCGAGTTCGTCGCGGCGCATGAAGAGCGTCAGCTTGCCGCGGATGACGTCCATCAGCAGGCGTTCGTAGGCGTCCCATTGGCGGCCGTGGTAGGTGTCGGCAAAGTCGAGGTTCAGCGCGACCGGACGCAGGCGCATCTCGTCGCCCGGCACCTTGGCCATCAGGTGCAGTTCCAGGCCCTCGTCGGGCTGCAGGCGGATCACGAGGCGGTTCGGCGCGCGTTCGCCGGACAGCGACGGGAACAGCGCGTGGGGTACGTCGCGGAAGTTCACGACGATCTCGGCGAGCCGCTCCTGCATGCGCTTGCCGGTGCGCAGGTAGAACGGCACACCGGCCCAGCGCCAGTTGTTGAGCTCGGCCTTCAGCGCGACGAAGGTCTCGGTGCGGCTCCCCGGCGGGATGCCCGGCTCCTCGAGGTAGGCCGGCACCGGGCGGCCGTCGACCGCGCCCGCGCGGTACTGGCCGCGCACGGTGCGGGTGGCGACGTCCTCGGGCGTCATCGGGCGCAGCGAGCGGAGCACCTTGAGCTTCTCGTCACGCATCGCGTCGGGGTCGATGCTCGCCGGCGGTTCCATCGCGACGATGCACAGCAGCTGCAGCAGGTGGTTCTGCACCATGTCGCGCAGCGCGCCGGTATTGTCGTAGAACTCGCCCCGCCCCTCGACACCGACGGTCTCGGCCAGCGTGATCTGCACATCGCGCACGCAAGCACGGCTCCACAACGGCTCGAACAGCGTGTTGCCGAAGCGCAGCGCGATCAGGTTCTGCACCGTCTCCTTACCGAGGTAGTGGTCGATGCGATAGATCTGTTCTTCCTTGAAGATCGCGCCGACGTGCTCGTTGATCTGACGCGCCGAGGCAAGGTCGCGGCCGAGCGGCTTTTCCAGCACGACGCGGCTGTCGGGCGTGACGAGGCCGGCGGCGCCGAGGTTTTCGCTGATCGATGCGAAGAGGCTGGGCGCGGTCGCCAGATAGAACACGCGCACGCGCGCGGGGGCGTCGCCGAGCGCGGCCCCCAGGCGCACGAAGTCGCCCGCCTCGCGGGCATCGACGCGCACGTAATCGAGCGTGGCTGCAAAGGCTGCCCAGGCCGCATCGTCGAAATCGCGCGCGGCGACGAACTTGCGCGCCGCGGCCTCGACCTTGGCGACATAAGCCTCGCGCGAAAGGTCCTCGCGCCCGAGGCCGATGATGCGCCAGCGCGCGGTGTCGCCGCCGGCGACGCTGTCGCGATGACGGTAATACAGCGCGGGGAGCAGCTTGCGCATCGCGAGATCGCCGCTGCCACCAAACAGGATCAGGTCGAACGCTTCAAGAGGGATCAATTTTTTTGCCTCGTCCATGTGTTCTTGTCGGGACGCCACCGCTTCAGACCTGCCGAAAGGCGACGGTAGTAAATCTACATACAATTAAAGGCGGAAAAATGTAGCAAGTCAACAGAATCTTCACCTCTCGGGATTCACCCCGAATCCGGGCCGAGTTCCGCATGCCCCAAGGCACGCACCCGTATTCTATGACCTCAAAGCGCTTTCAATTTCTTACCGGATCGATCACCGCGTCTACATGAAAGTGCTTTTTCTGCAAAAAGGGGCTTGCATTTCTACATGTAGCAAATCTACACTTGTGTCAAAGCAAGTCGCCGAGCCCATCACGGGTAAACAAGGGCGGCGCCACGACACAACGGAGGCCACATGTCGCTCAATCCCACCCTCGCCCGCGTCACCGACCGCATCCGCGCCCGCAGCGCCGCCTCGCGCGCTGCCTACCTGCTGCGCGTGGACGCCGCGACCCGCGTAGCCGGGACGGCACGCAAGCACGTGTCCTGCGCCAACCAGGCGCATGCCTACGCGGCGTTCGAGCCGAACGACAAGCTCGTGCTGCGTCAGGCACGCCTGCCGAACCTCGGGATCGTCTCTGCCTACAACGACATGCTCTCGGCCCACCAGCCCTTCGAGCGCATGCCGGCGCTGATCAAGGATGCCGCACGCGGCGCGGGCGCGGTCGCGCAGTTCGCCGGCGGCGTGCCTGCGATGTGCGATGGCGTCACGCAGGGCGAAGCCGGCATGGAGCTGTCCCTCTTCTCGCGCGACGTGATCGCGATGTCGACGGCGGTGGCGCTGTCGCACAACGTCTTCGACGGCACGCTGTGCCTGGGCGTGTGCGACAAGATCGTGCCGGGCCTGCTGATCGGCGCGCTGCAGTTCGGCCACCTGCCGACCATCTTCGTGCCGGCCGGCCCGATGACCAGCGGCATCAGCAACGACCAAAAGGCGCGCGTGCGCCAAAACTTCGCGCAGGGACTTGCGACGCGCGAGGAACTGCTGGAATCCGAGATGGCAGCCTATCACGGCCCCGGCACCTGCACCTTCTACGGCACCGCGAACAGCAACCAGATGCTGATGGAGGTGATGGGCCTGCACCTGCCCGGCGCGGCCTTCGTCAATCCCGGCACCGAACTGCGCGACGGCCTGACGCGTGCGGCCGCCCAGCGACTCGCGGCGATCACGCGCCTCGGCAATGAATACATCCCGATCGCGAAGGTCGTCGATGAGCGCACGATCGCCAACGCGATCGTGGGTCTGCTCGCGACCGGCGGCTCGACCAACCACACGATCCACCTCGTGGCGATCGCCGCGGCGGCCGGCATCTACATCGACTGGAACGACTTCGACGATCTTTCCGCCGCGGTGCCGCTGCTGACGCGCATCTACCCGAACGGCAGCGCCGACGTGAACCATTTCCACGCCGCCGGCGGCATGGGCTACCTGATCCGCGAACTGCTCGGCGCCGGCCTGCTGCACGGCGACGTAACGACGGTGATGGGAGAAGGACTTGCGCGCTACACGCAGGAGCCCTGGCTCGACCGTGAACGGGTCGCCTGGCGTGCAGCCGTCGAGAAGAGCCTCGATTCCGCGGTGCTGCGTCCGGCCGCCGAACCGTTCAGCGCCGACGGCGGCCTGAAGCTCCTGAAAGGCAACCTGGGCCGCGCCGTGATCAAGGTCTCCGCCGTCAAGCCGGAACACCGCTTTGTGGAAGCGCCTGCGATCGTGTTCAACGGCCAGGACGACATGATGGCCGCCTTCAAGCGGGGCGAGCTGACGCGCGACTTCGTCGCGGTGGTGCGCTTCCAGGGCCCGCGCGCGAACGGCATGCCCGAATTGCACAAGCTCACGCCCGCCCTGGGGGTGCTGCAGGACCAGGGTTACCACGTCGCGCTCGTCACCGACGGGCGCATGTCCGGCGCCTCCGGCAAGGTGCCCGCGGCGATCCACGTGACGCCCGAGTGCCTGGCCGGCGGCCCGCTCGCCAAGGTGCGCGATGGCGACGTGATCCGTCTCGACACCGAGGCCGGCACGCTGGAAGTGCTGGTCGATGCGACCGAGTGGGCCGCCCGCGAGACGGCCACCGCGAACCTCGACGCCAACCAGCACGGCGTCGGTCGCGAGCTTTTCTTCAACGCTCGAGCGAACGCGAGCGGCGCCGAACAGGGCGCCAGCACCTTCGGCTCGACCCTGCCCGGCCCGCAACTGGCCGCCTGACCCCTCTTTCGGAGATCGAATTCATGGACATTTCCAACCTGCTCGCCGCCAGCCCCGTGATGCCGGTGATCGTGCTCGACAAGGTTGCCGACGCGGTGCCGCTCGCCCGTGCGCTGGTCGCCGGCGGCATCCGCGTGCTGGAGGTGACACTGCGGACCGCCGCGGCGCTCGACAGCGTGCGCGCGATCCGCGCCGAGGTCCCCGACGCGCTCGTCGGCGTCGGCACCGTCGTGACCCCGGCCGACCTGGCTGCGGCCGCCGAAGCCGGCGCGAGCTTCGCGGTGAGCCCGGGCGCCTCGCCGGAGCTGCTGCGCGCCGGGCGCGAATCGGCGATCCCGCTGCTGCCCGGGGTGATGACACCCTCGGACGTGATCAACGCGCTCGCGGCCGGCTACACCGCGATGAAGCTCTTCCCCGCGGCGCAGGCCGGCGGCATCGGCATGCTCAAGGCGCTGGGCGGCCCCTTCCCGCAGGTGCGCTTCTGCCCGACCGGCGGCATCGACGTCGCGAGCGCGCCGAATTTCCTCGCCCTGCCGAATGTCGCCTGCGTCGGCGGATCGTGGCTCACGCCGGCTGACCGCGTGCGTGCCGGCGACTGGGCGGCGATCACCGAACTCGCCCGTGCGGCCGCCGCGCTGCGCCCGGCGCGGGCCGCGTGATGTCTGCCCGACCGACCCACGCTGCAATGGCCTCCACCTACCCCTACCACGTGCGCAACGTCGTACGCGGAGGAATCGATGGCGTCGAACTGCGCGACGAGCGCAGCGGGGCCTTCGCGGTTTTCGCACGCCGCGGCGCGACCTTGCTGGAGTGGTGCGTTCCGCACGCCAGCGAGTTGGTCGCGCTGACCGACGGCTACGTTTCGGCCGACGACCTCGCCGGCCAGAACGGCGTGCGCAACGGCATCCTGGCACCCTTCCCGAACCGCATCGCCGATGGCCGCTATGCCTTCGACAAGCGCATGCACGATCTCCTCCCGGGCATTCCGGCCGACGAGCGCCTGACCTATCACGGCGTCCTCAGGGAAATGGACCTCGCAATCGCCGAAGTCCAGGAGAGCATCGACGATGCGAACGTGCTATTCACCGGCCTGCTCGGTCCCCAAGCCGTGCCGGGCTATCCGTTCGCGCTGGAGCTCAGCGTGCGCGTGCGCTTCACCGCGCGCAGCCTCGCCCTCAACGTGACTGCGATCAATGTCGGCAGGCACGCCGCACCCTATGCCGCGGGATGGCATCCGTATTTTCGCCTCGGCGACGCGGCGATCGACAGCCTCGAACTGACTGTGCCGGCAAACCGCTGCATCCTTACCGACGACGCCCTGATTCCGCTGGCCGGCGCGGCCGCCTTCGCGCCGGTCGCCGAGGCGCCGCAGCCGGATTTCCGCCAGCCCCGCGCGCTCGGCGCCACGGTGATCGACGCCTGCTATGCGGACGCGACACCCGACGCCGACGGCCTGATCCGCAGCCGCCTGCGCGACCCCGCGACGGGCCGCCAGCTGACGATATGGCAGCGCGGCGGTCTCACTCATGTGTTCACCGGCGACACGCTTGCGCGCGACCCGCGCCGTTCGATTGCGATCGAGCCGGTCGAAGTCATGACGAATTCCTTCAATCGCCCCGACTGCGAGTCGCTCATCCGCCTTGCGCCGGGGGCAACACGCAGCTTCGCGTGCGGGGCCGAGTTTCACGTCGAGTCCGAGTGCGCGTCCGATCCTTCAACCCCTATTGCGGTCGTGACCGCGTGAGAGCCCAGATGCCTGGCAAGAACACCAAGATCATCGCAACCGTCGGGCCCGCGAGCGCCGACTCGAACACCCTGCGTGCCCTCGCGGAATCCGGTGCGGATGTGTTCCGCCTGAATTTCAGCCACGGCACGCACGACGACCACCGCGCCGTGTATGACCGCATCCGCGCGCTCGAGGAAAGCCTCGGCCGCCCGATCGGCGTGCTGATCGACCTGCAGGGCCCCAAGCTGCGCCTCGGCACCTTCGCCGAAGGCGGCGTGACACTCGCCCGCGGCGACCGCATCCGCTTCGACCTCGACCCGACGCCGGGCAACGCGAGCCGCGTGTCGATCCCGCACCCGGAGATCATCGCCGCAGTCGGTCCGGGCCACATACTGCTGATCGACGACGGCAAGATGCGCCTGCAGGTGGTCGCCAAGCGCGAAGGCGCGCTCGAAATGGAAGCCCTTACCGACGGACGTTTGTCGGACCGCAAGGGCGTGAACGTCCCCGACGTCGCGCTGCCTCTGTCGGCACTGACCGCGAAGGACCGCCGCGACCTCGCCTTCGGTCTGGAGCTGGGCATCGACTGGGTCGCGCTGTCCTTCGTGCAGCGCGCCGAGGACATCGTCGAGGCGCGTGAGCTGATCGGCGACAAGGCCTTGCTGATGGCGAAGATCGAGAAGCCCGCGGCGCTCGTCGAGCTCGAAGAGATCATCGCCCAGGCCGACGGCATCATGGTTGCGCGCGGCGACCTCGGCGTGGAGCTGCCGCCCGAGGACGTGCCGGGGCTGCAGAAGCGCATCGTGCGGTTGTGCCGGCACGCCGGCAAGCCGGTCGTCGTCGCCACGCAGATGCTCGAATCGATGATCTCAGCCCCGGCGCCGACGCGCGCAGAAGCCTCCGACGTCGCGACCGCAGTGTTCGACGGCGCCGACGCGGTGATGCTGTCCGCCGAGACGGCGTCGGGGAAGTATCCGGTCGACGCGCTCGCGATGATGACCCGCATCATCGCCCGCACCGAAGCCGATCCGCTACAGCGCCAGCTGATGGAAGCGGTCGCCACCGATCCCAAGGGCACTACGACCGACGCGATCGGCACTGCGATCCGCGCCGTCGCGGCGACCCTGCCGGTGTCGGCCACGATCGCCTTCACCGCGTCCGGTTCGACGGCATTGCGCATCGCGCATCAGCGCCCGCGCTCGCCGATCCTGGGCCTGACGCCGTCGCAGTCGGTCGCACGCCGCCTGTGCGTCGTGTGGGGCGTGCGCTCGCGCCGCTCAGTCGCGGCCTGCGCGGTCGAGGAGATCGTCAACGTCGCCCTGGAACACTGCCGCGCCGAGGGACTCACCGCGCCGGGCCAGGCAGTCATCGTCACGGCCGGCGTGCCCTTCGGCACCCCCGGCAGCACCAACCTGCTGCGCCTCGCGTGGCCGGCGGGTGAAGGCGTCAAGGCCGCCTGAGCGCCCCCACCCCGACACGAGACAACGAGAGAGATAGAGAGAGACAGACATGAACGCCAACGCCATCCAAGCCCGCCTGCATTCCCTGTTCCCCACCGAAGCCGACATCCCGGCCGAATGCCGCGTGCTCGCGCCGCTGCACCAGCGCGCCATCCTGCTCAACGGCGAGATGCAGATCTGGAAGGGCGAGACCCGCCCGGTGCATTCCCCGGTCGCGCTGCGCGCTGCCGACGGCAGCCTGACGCACGTCGAGCTCGGCAGCTTCCCGGTCACCGGCACCGCCGAGGCCGACGCCGCCATCGCCGCCGCGGTCAAGGCCTACGACAACGGTCGCGGCCAATGGCCGACGATGTCGGTCGCCGACCGCATAGCCTGCGTCGAGAACTTCACCAACCAGATCGTCGCGCGCCGGCGCGAGATCGTGAACCTGATCATGTGGGAGATCGGCAAGAGCCTCGCCGATTCGGAGAAGGAGTTCGACCGCACGATCGACTACATCAAGGCGACCATCGCCGAGCTGAAGAACCTCGACAACGCGAACTCGCGCTTCCAGATCGTCGACGGCACGATCGCGCAGATCCGCCGTTCGCCGCTGGGCATCGTGCTGTGCATGGGCCCCTACAACTACCCGATGAACGAGACCTTCACGACCCTGATTCCGGCGCTGATCATGGGCAACGTGGTGCTCTTCAAGCCGCCGCGCTTCGGCGTGCTGCTGTACTACCCGATGCTGGAGGCCTTCCGCAGCGCCTTCCCCGCCGGGGCGATCAACATCGTGTATGGCCAGGGCAGCGTCGTCGTGCCGCACATCATGAGTTCGGGCAAGGTCAACGTGCTGGCGCTGATCGGCACCAGCAAGGTCGCCGACCAGCTGAAGAAGGCACACCCGAAGACCAACCGCCTGCGCGCGGTGCTGGGCCTGGAAGCGAAGAACGCCGCGATCATCCTGCCGGATGCCGACATCGACCTCACGGTGAAGGAATGCATCGCGGGCTCGCTCTCGTTCAACGGCCAGCGCTGCACGGCGATCAAGATGATCCTCGTGCACCAGGCGATCGCCGACCAGTTCCTGCGCCGCTTCAGCGAGGAGATCGGCAAGCTGAAGATCGGCATGCCGTGGGAAAAGGGTGTGACGATCACGCCGCTGCCCGAGATGGCGAAGGTCGCGTACATGAACGAGTGCATCGAGGACGCGGTCGCGAAGGGCGCGAAGGTGCTCAACGAGAACGGCGGCGCCTCGGTCGAGACACTGTTCTACCCGGCGGTGGTGTTCCCGGTGAAGGACGGCATGAAGCTCTACCGCGAGGAGCAGTTCGGCCCGGTGATCCCGGTCGCGCCATTCGAAGACATCGAGACCGCGCTCGACTATGTGATCAGCTCCGACCACGGCCAGCAGGTGTCGATCTTCGGCACCGACCCGGACCAGATCGCACACCTTGTCGATCCGCTCGTCAATCAGGTCTGCCGCGTGAACCTCAACGCGCAGTGCCAGCGCAGCCCGGACGTGTTCCCCTTCGCCGGCCGCAAGGATTCGGCAGAAGGCACGCTGTCGGTGCATGACGCGCTGCGCTCGTTCTCGATCCGCACGATGGTCGCCGCCAAGCAGACCGAGGCGTCGAAGAAGCTCCTCGACAGCATCGTGCTCGGCAACAAGTCCAATTTCGTGAATACGCGCTTCATCCTGTAACGGAACTTTCGCCGCGTTCGCAAAGCCTCTCCCTCCCCTTCAAGGGGAGGAATGGCGACGACCGGACTTCGCAAGGCACGACTAGAAGGTTCCTTCCCCTTCAAGGGGAAGGACAGGATGGGGATGGGTCTCTTGCAGACGCTGCGGAGTCCCCCCATCCCCACCCCAACCCTCCCCTTGAAGGGGAGGGAGCAGTCCATGCCGACCGAGCCTTCTGTGCGATTAACTGCTCCCTTATCAGACACACAACCATGACGACCATCACCTCGATCAAAGCCCTCGAAATCCTCGACTCCCGCGGCAACCCCACCCTGCAGGCGACCGTGCGCCTCGACTCCGGCCATGCCGGAACCGCCGCCGTCCCCTCGGGCGCCTCCACCGGCGCCCGCGAAGCCCTCGAACTGCGTGACGGCGACCCGACCCGCTTCGGCGGCAAGGGCGTGACGAAAGCGCTCGCCAACGTCGAAGGCCCGATCGCCGCCGCACTGAAGGGCCGCGACGCCCGCGACCAGGGCGCGATCGACGCGCTGCTGTGCGAACTCGACGGCAGCGCCGACAAGTCGAAGCTCGGTGCCAACGCGCTGCTCGCCGTGTCGCTCGCGACGGCACACGCCGCGGCCAATGCGCTGGCGATTCCGCTGTATCGCCATCTCGGCGACGCCTCGCGCGGCTTCACGCTGCCGGTGCCGCTGATGAACGTGATGAACGGCGGCGCGCACGCGAACAACAGCCTCGACATCCAGGAATGCATGATCGTGCCGCACGGCTTCGAGCGCTTCGGCGACGCGCTGCGCGCCGGCGTCGGCGTGTTCCATGCGCTGCGCACGCTGCTCGACAAGCGGGGCTTCCCGACCTCGGTCGGCGACGAAGGCGGCTTCGCGCCGAACGTCAGCGGCACGCGCGAGGCGCTCGACCTGATCCTCGAAGCGATCGAGCGCGCCGGCTACAAGCCCGGTTCGCAGATCGCGCTGGCCCTCGACTGCGCAGCGTCCGAGTTCCACGACGATGGCGAATACCACCTCGAAGGCGAAGGCAAGCGCTTCTCGCGCGCCGAGTTCTGCGGCTACCTCGCGGAGCTGGTCGGCGACTACCCGATCCTCAGCATCGAGGACGGCATGGCCGAGGACGACTGGGCCGGCTGGGGTCTGCTGACCGATCGCCTCGGCCGCCGCGTGCAGCTCGTCGGCGACGACCTCTTCGTCACCAACACCGAGATCCTCTCGGCCGGCATCGAGAAGGGCATCGCCAACGCGATCCTGATCAAGCCCAACCAGATCGGCACCCTGACCGAGACGCTGGCCGCGATGGAGATGGCGCGCCGCGCCGGCTACGCGTCCATCGTGTCGCACCGCTCGGGCGAGACCGGCGACACGACGATCGCCGACCTGGCGGTCGCGACTGCCTGCGGCCAGATCAAGACCGGCTCGGCCAGCCGCTCGGACCGCGTCGAGAAGTACAACCGCCTGCTCGCGATCGAACGCGAACTCGGCGCCGACGCGCGCTTCGCCGGCTCGAAAGCCTTCAGGTCGCACTGATCCACGATTGCTCTCCAACCGGCATCGCATTAACGCTCACTCCCTGGCGGTGGTGCCGGTTTCTTTTTATTCCCACGGACGCGTCGCGCGGGTGGATCCCCTCGCGGCGCCCGTCTCCTTTCCGGAGCCCCGCTTTGACCCCTACTCTGAACACCGACAAGGACCAAGCCCTGCGTGACGACATCCGGCTGCTTGGCCGGCTGCTCGGCGACACCGTGCGCGCCCGGGAGGGCGAGCCCGTTTTCGACACGATCGAACGCATCCGCCGCGATTCGATCCGCTTCCATCGCGACGACGACCACGGCGCGCGCGCCGAACTCGAAGCGGCCCTCAATGCGCTGTCGCGCGACGACACCCTGCATGTCGTGCGTGCCTTCAGCTACTTCTCGCACCTCGCGAACCTCGCCGAGGACCAGCACCGCATCCGCCGCTCGCGCGCGCACCTGATCGCCGGCTCGACACCGCGCGAAGGCAGCCTCGCGCACGCGATGAACCGCGCATTCGACGCCGGCCTCGACGCCGCGGCCCTCACCGACTTCTTTTCCACGGCCCAGGTGGTGCCGGTCCTCACCGCGCACCCGACCGAAGTCCAACGCAAGAGCATCCTCAACTGCCAGACCGCCATCGCCCGCCTGCTCGACCAGCGCGACCGCATGACGCTCACGCCCGAGGAGCGCCGCGAGAACGACGACGCGCTGCGCCGCGGTGTGCTGACCCTGTGGCAGACGCGCATGCTGCGCCCGGCCAAGCTTTCGGTCGTAGACGAAGTCACGAACGGCCTCGGTTACCACGAGACCACTTTCATGCACGAAGTCCCGCGCCTGTATGCGGCCATCGAGGACGCGCTTGCGGATCACCTCGCGACGCGCGACGAAGGCCTCGCGGAACGTGAGCTGCCTGCGTTCCTGCAGATCGGCAGCTGGATCGGCGGCGACCGCGACGGCAACCCCTTCGTCACCGCGGCGATGCTCGAACAGGCGCTCGCGATGCAGTGCCAACGCGTACTCGACTACTACCTCGACGAGCTGCAAACCCTCGCCTCGCAACTTTCGCTCGCGTCGCTCCTGGTCCCGGCCTCGCAGGAACTCCTCGCGCTCGCCGACGCCTCGCCCGACCGCTCGCCGCATCGCAGCGACGAACCCTACCGCCGCGCCGTCGTCGGCATCCACGCGCGGCTCGCCGCGACGCGGACGCAACTCCTCGGCGGACCCGCCGCGTCCAATGCGATCGCGCCCTACCCGAGCCCCGAGGCGCTCACCGCCGATCTCGCGATCGTGCACCGCTCGCTCGTCGCCAACGGCTCGGCCGACCTCGCGCGTGGCCGCCTGCGCCGCATCCGCCGCGCAGTGTCGGTGTTCGGCTTCCACCTCGCGCCGATCGACCTGCGCCAGAACTCCGAGGTGCACGAGCGCGTCGTCGCGGAGCTCCTCGAAGTCGCCCAACCCGGAACCCGCTACGCCAAACTCAACGAGGAGCAACGCATCTCGCTGCTGGTAGCCGAACTCGCCAGCGCACGGCCGCTGCACTCGCCGCACTACACCTACTCGGAAGAGACCAGCGCCGAACTCGCGATCTTCCGCATGGCGCGCGAGGCGCACCGCCGCTACGGCCCCGCGTCGGTGCCGAACACGATCATCTCGAAAGCGGACGGCGTGTCCGACATGCTCGAACTTGCCGTGCTGCTGAAGGAGGCCGGCCTGCTCGATCCGCGCAGCAACACCCTCGCGGTAAACGTGATTCCGCTCTTCGAGACCATCGCCGACCTGCAGGCCAGCGGCCCGGTCATGGACCGCCTGCTCTCGCTTCCGACCTGGAAGCGCCTCCTTCCCTCACGCGACAAGACGCAGGAGGTCATGCTCGGCTATTCCGATTCGAACAAGGACGGCGGCTTCCTCACGTCCGGCTGGGAGTTGTACAAGGCCGAGATTGCGCTGGTCGACGTGTTTCGCCGCCACGGCGTGCGCCTGCGCCTCTTCCACGGCCGCGGAGGTTCGGTCGGGCGCGGCGGCGGGCCGAGCTACCAGGCGATCCTCGCGCAACCGGGCGGCGCGGTGCAAGGGCAGATCCGCCTCACCGAACAGGGCGAGGTCATCGGGGCAAAATACGGCAACCCCGAAGTCGGCCGGCGCAACCTCGAAGTGCTGGTCGCGGCGACGCTCGAAGCGAGCCTGCTCTCCGGCGACGAGCCCGCGCCGCGCACAGACTTCCTCGAAGCGATGGACGAGCTCTCGGCAACGGCCTTCCGCGCCTACCGCGCGCTGGTCTATGAGACCGCCGGCTTCGAGCAGTATTTCCGCGAATCGACCATCGTCGACGAGATCGCCCAGCTCAACATCGGCTCGCGTCCGGCCGCCCGCAAGAAGACCTTCGCGATCGAGGACCTGCGCGCGATCCCCTGGGTGTTCAGCTGGTCGCAATGCCGTCTGATGCTGCCCGGCTGGTACGGTTTCGGCGCCGCCATCGACGCCTACCTCGAACGCCACGGCGCCGCTGGCCTCGAGCGCCTGCGGGCGATGCACCGCGAATGGCCGTTCTTCGCGACGCTGCTCTCCAACATGGACATGGTGCTCGCCAAGAGCGACATCGCCATCGCCAGCCGCTACGCGGGTCTCGTGCGCGATGCGCAGCTGCGCGAAGCGATCTTCCCGCGCATCCGCGCCGAGCATGAGGCGACCGTCGCCGCGCTGCTGAAGATCACCGGCCAGCGCGAGCTGCTGGAGGCGAACCCGCTGCTCAAGCGCTCGATTCGCAACCGCTTCCCCTACCTCGACCCGCTCAACCACGTGCAGGTCGAACTGCTGCGCCGCCACCGCGACGGCAGCGACGACGAGCGCATCCGCCGCGGCATCCACCTGTCGATCAACGGCATCGCCGCTGGACTGAGGAACAGCGGATAATCCACCCGCCCCAAGCGCCCCATCTGCCATGAACCCCACCGACGCCATCGGCTACCTCGCCGCCATCCTCACGACGGCCTCCTTCGTGCCGCAGGCGCTGCACATCTGGCGCACGCGTGACGCCCGCGCCATCTCGCTGGGCATGTACGCGGTGTTTTCCACCGGCGTCGCGCTGTGGCTGGCCTACGGCGTCCTGGTCGGTTCGTGGCCGGTGACCCTCGCGAACGTCGTCACGCTGTTCTTCGCGCTCAGCATCCTGTGCATGAAGATCCGTTACGATCGGGAACCCCGGGAGCGGCGGCGGTGAGCGACCCCGCCGTCGCCCTCGCCGGCGTCCACCACGTCGCAATCATCTGCAGCGACTACGCGCGCTCGAAGCGCTTCTACACCGAAGCGCTCGGGCTGCGCGTCGTCGCCGAGACCTACCGCGCCGCGCGCGATTCGTGGAAGCTCGACCTCGCGCTGCCCGACGGCACGCAACTCGAACTCTTCTCCTTCCCCGATCCGCCGCCGCGCCCCACC
>NZ_WTVS01000066.1 GCF_012911005.2 Aromatoleum toluolicum
AGGGGAGGGAGATTTGCCGCCTCCCCTCACCGGGAGGCGCACAGGAGACCCTTTGCCATGTCGTCCGTCGAACCGCGGCTGCTCGCCAACGCGATCCGCTTCCTGTCCATCGACACCATCGTGCATGCGACCGAAGGCCACCAGGGCGTGCCGCTCGGCATGGCCGAGATCGCTACGGCCCTCTTCACCCGGCACCTGAAGTTCAACCCCGCCGACCCGACCTGGCCCGACCGCGACCGCTTCGTGCTGTCGAACGGCCACGGCTCGATGCTGCTCTACTCGCTGCTGCACCTGACCGGCTACGAGAAGATCGGGCTCGACCAGATCAAGACGTTCCGCGAGCTCGGCTCGCACTGCGCCGGCCACCCCGAGTTCGACCCCACCGCCGGCATCGAGGTCACCACCGGCCCACTCGGCCAAGGCATCGCCAACGCCTTCGGCATGGCGGTCGCCGAAGCCTACCTCAGCGCGAAGTTCGGTGCCGATCTGGTCGATCACTACACCTATGCCTTCGTCGGCGACGGCTGCCTGCAGGAAGGCATCGGCCAGGAGATGATCTCGCTCGCGGGCCATCTCAAGCTCGGCAAGCTGCTCCTGTTCTGGGACGACAACCTGATCACCGACGACGGCGCCACGTCGCTGTCGATCAGCGAGGACGTCGCCGCACGCTTTCGCGTCGCCGGTTGGCATGTCGTCGAACTCGACGGCCACGATGTGGAGGCCGTCTCGGCGGCGATCGCGCTGGCGAAGAAGGATCCGCGGCCGTCGCTGATCGCCTGCCGCACCGTGATCGGCCGCGGCATCCCGCGCCTGCAAGGCAGCCGCGGCGGGCACAGTGCGCGCCTCTACGCCGAAGACGCCGCCGCCGCGCGCGAATTCCTCGGCTGGACTCACGCGCCTTTCGAAATCCCCGGCGACATCCTCGCCGCGTGGCGCGCCGCCGGCCGGCGCAGCGACGCCGACCATGCCGCGTGGCAAGCCCGCCTCGCTGCGCTGCCCGCTGCCGAACGCGCCGAGTTCGAGCGCGTGCAGGCGGGCGAGCTGCCCGCAGGCTGGCGCGAGGTCCTGCTCGGATACAAGCGCGACGCCGCCGCGGCGACGGAGCCCAAGCCCGGCATCTTCGCCTCGGGCGAGATCAACGACCTCCTCACCGGGGTGCTTCCCGAACGCATCGTCGGTTGCGCCGACCTCGAAGCGCCGACCTCCCACAAACGCAGTCTCACGGCCTTCTCCGCGGAAGATCGCAGCGGCGCCTACGTGCACTGCGGCGTGCGCGAGCACCTGATGGGTTCGATGGCCAACGGCATCGCCGCGCACGGCGGCGCGATCCCGCTCGCGGTGACCTACCTCGCCTTCTCCGACTACGAGCGCCCGGCGATGCGCATGGCCGCGCTGATGGGCCTGCCGGTGAAGTTCGTGTTCAGCCACGACTCGATCGGCGTCGGCCGAAACGGCCCGACGCACCAGCCTGTCGAGATCCTCGCGTCGCTGCGCGCGATGCCCAACATGCTCGTGATGCGCCCGGCTGATGCGGTCGAGGCCGCCGAATGCTGGGAGGTCGCGCTGGAGCAGCGCCGCACCCCGGCGAGCCTGATCTTCGCGCGCCAGGCCCTGCCGACCGTGCGCAGGGCTCATATCGACGACAACCTCTCGCGCCGCGGCGCCTACGTGCTGGCACAGCCCGAAGGCGACGAGCGCGCCGTCACGCTCCTCGCGACCGGCTCCGAAGTCGCCGTCGCGCTCGCCGCGCGCGAACTGCTCCAGGCCGACGGCATCCCCACCGCAGTCGTGTCGATGCCCTGCTGGGAGCTCTTCGACGCGCAGGACGCCGCTTACCGCAACGCCGTGCTCGGCGAAGGCACCGTACGCGTCGGCGTCGAGGCCGCGATGCGTTTCGGCTGGGACCAGTACCTCGGCCCCCGCGGCGGCTTCGTCGGCATGAAGGGCTTCGGTGCCTCCGGCCCCGTCGACCAACTCTACGAGCTCTTCGGCATCACCCCGGCGGCCGTCGCCGCCGAAGCCAAGCGCCACCTCTGACCCCGACCTTACAGAGAACCACATGCACAAGATCGTCTTCCTCGACCGCGCGACCATCGCCCCGCAGATCCGCCTGCGCAGCCCCGCCTTCGATCACGAACTGGTCGTGCACGAGCGCACCCGCCCCGACGAGGTCGTCGAACGCCTCAAGGGCGCGACCATCGCGATCACCAACAAGGTGGCGCTCACGTCCGCCGTCCTCGAGCAGCTCCCCGACCTGCGCCTCGTCGCGGTCGCCGCGACCGGCACCGACTGCGTCGACAAGGCGTACTGCCAGCGCCACGACATCGCCGTGGCGAACATCCGCGGCTACGCCGTGAACACCGTGCCCGAGCACACCTTCGCGCTGATCCTCGCGCTGCGGCGGAACATCGTCGCCTACCGCGACGACGTCATCAACGGCGAATGGCAGAAGTCCGGCCAGTTCTGCTTCTTCAACCACGCGATCCACGACCTCGCCGGCGCGCGCCTGGCCATCATCGGCGAAGGCGCGCTCGGCCAGAGCGTCGCCGCGCTCGCGCGCGCCTTCGGCATGGTTCCGCTGTTCGCCGAGCACAAGGGCAGGAGCGGCTTCGGCCAGCTGTACACGCCATGGGACGAGATGCTCGCGACAAGCGACATCATCACCATCCACAGCCCGCTCACACCCGAGACGCGCAACATGATCGCGCTACCCGAGTTCCGCAGGATGGCGCGCCGGCCGCTCCTCATCAACACCGCACGCGGCGGCCTCGTCGACGAGGAGGCGCTGGTGCAGGCGCTCGACGAGGGCCTCGTCAGCGGCGCCGGCTTCGACGTCACCGCCGGCGAGCCGCCTGCCGCCGACAGCCCGATGATGCGCATCGCCGCCCGCCCCGACGTGATCCTCACGCCGCACGTCGCGTGGGCCTCGGACGAGGCGCAGCAGACGCTCGCCGACCAGCTCATCGACAACATCGAGAACTTCGTCGCCGGCCGGCCGACGAACCTCGTCAAGGGCGCCTACTGATGAGGCCCGACCTCGACCCGCGCGCGCTGCTGCGGCGCATGTTCGACGCTGCGATCGCCGCCGCCCAGCCCGCGCGCTGCATCCCGCCGCACCTGCCGGCGCCGCCCACGGGCCGGCTCGTCGTCATCGGCGCCGGCAAGGCCTCGGCGGCGATGGCGCGCGCCGTCGAGGACCACTGGCCGGGACCGCTCGAAGGCCTCGTCATCACCCGCTACGGTTACGCCCTGCCCTGCGAGCGCATCGAGATCGTCGAAGCGGCCCATCCGGTGCCCGACGCTGCGGGACTCGCGGCAACGCAACGCATGCTCGACCGCGTGCGCGGCCTCGGCCCCGACGACCTCGTGCTGTGCCTGATCTCCGGCGGCGGCTCGGCGCTGCTGAACGCACCGCTGGAAGGGCTGACGCTGGAGGACAAGCAGGCGGTCAACCGCGCCCTGCTGAAGTCGGGCGCAACGATCTCCGAGATGAACTGCATCCGCCGCCACCTCTCGGCGGTCAAGGGCGGACGGCTCGCCGCGGCGTGCCACCCTGCGCGTGTCGTCACCCTGCTGCTCTCGGACGTGCCCGGCGACGCCCCGACCGATATCGCCTCCGGCCCGACCGTCGCCGACGCGACGACCTGCGACGACGCCCTCGCGATCGTGCGCCGCTGCGGCATCGCCCTGCCACCCGCAGTGCGCGAGGTGCTGGAAAGCGGACGCGGCGAAAGCATCAAACCCGGCGACAGGCGGCTCGAAGGCCACGAGACGCGCATCGTCGCCGCGCCGCAACTCGCGCTCGAAGCCGCCGCGCAGGTCGCGCACGACGCAGGCCTCGCGGCGCACATCCTCGGCGACAGCCTCGAAGGCGAAGCCTGCGACGTCGGCAAGGTGCTGGCCGGTATCGCGCTGCAGGTCGCCCGGCGCGGCCAGCCCTTCGCGAAGCCCTGCGTGCTGCTGTCCGGCGGCGAGACCACGGTGACCGTGCGCGGAAACGGGCGCGGCGGCCGTAACGTCGAATTCCTCCTCTCGCTCGCGCTGGGCCTGAACGGCACGCCGGGCATCCATGCGCTCGCCGGCGACACCGACGGCGTCGACGGGCAGGAGGAGATCGCCGGCGCGATCGTCACCCCCGATACGCTGGCTCGGGCCTGGAATCTGGGGCTTCGCCCCGCCGACCGCCTCGCCGACAACGACGCCCACACCTTTTTCGAGGCACTCGGCGACGCGGTCGCGACCGGTCCGACGCTCACCAACGTCAACGATTTCCGCGCCATCCTCGTGCACTGACGCCCTGGCCTCACCTTTGCGGGCGGGAGCACGCGCAACGCGGCACAATTCCGCACTTCGCACCGTCTGCCTGGACTACGATGTCCGACACAGGCACACCCGGCGGCCACGGGAACCGATAGCCGCGACGCCGGATCAACAACAAATAAACCACGAGAACAGGGCGGCGGAGCCGACTCGCGAGCACGGATCGCCCGCAGGTCCCGCTACAACCGCAGAGAGGCGCGGATGGAAGGACTCGGCACTTCGCACGCAGCGGAAATCGCCCGCCTCGAGGACGAACTCGCCCGCAGCCGGGCGATGGCGGAGCGCGCCCGCCAACTCATCGAATCGGCCCCCGACGCAATCGTCGTCGTGGACAACGGCGGACGCATCCTCCTCGTCAATGCGCAAACCGAGCGGCTCTTCGGCTATGCGCGCACGGAACTCGTCGGCCAGTCGATCGAGATGCTGGTCCCGCAGCAATTGCGCGGCGACCACGTCGGCAAGCGCAACGCGTACATCGGCAAACCCTCCGTGCGTCCCATGGGCACCGGGCTGGATCTCGCCGGCCAGCGCAAGGACGGCTCGCAGGTGCCGATCGAGATCAGCCTCAGCCCCCTCGGCAACGGCGACACCGTACTCATCTCCGCGGCAATCCGCGACATCAGCGAACGCCGCGCGGCCCAGGAGGCGCTGCGCCAGGCACGCGACGAGCTCGAACTGCGCGTGCGCGAGCGCACCGCCGAACTCGAGCAGGCCAATCGGGCGCTGCAGTCGGAGATGGAGGAACGTGCTACGGCCGAGCGCGCGCTGCATCAGGCGCAGAAGATGGAAGCCGTCGGGCAGCTCACCGGCGGCATCGCGCACGACTTCAACAACCTGCTGACGGTCGTGATGGGCAACCTGCAGCTCCTCGCGCGCCGCGTGCACAACGACCCCGCGGCCGCCGAGCTCATCACCGGCGCGCTGGAGGCGGCATGGCGCGGCGCCGAGCTCAACCGGCGCCTGCTCGCATTCTCGCGCAAGCAGCGCCTCGCCCCCGTGCCGCTGGATCTCAACGACCTCATCGCCGGCATGACCAGCCTGCTGCGGCGCAGCCTCGGCGAGCACATCAATATCAAGTTCCATGCCGCCACCGACCTGCCTCCCGCGCTCGCCGACGTCACCCAACTCGAATCGGCGCTTCTCAACCTCGCGGTGAATTCGCGCGATGCGATGCCCGAAGGCGGCACGCTGACGATCGAAACGGGCGCCATGAGCCTGGACGAGCACTACGCGGCACTCGAGGGCGACGTGAAGCCCGGCGCCTACGTGATGCTGGCCGTGTCGGACACCGGCTGCGGCATGCCGCCAGAAATCGTCCAGCGCGCCTTCGACCCCTTCTTCACGACCAAGGAAACCGGCAAGGGCAGCGGCCTCGGCCTGGCGATGGTGTACGGCTTCGTGAAGCAGTCGGGCGGCCACGTGAAAATCTACAGCGAGCCGGACACGGGCACCACGGTCAAGATTTTCCTCCCGGTCATCACCCGCCCGGCGGGCGCATTGTCCGCCGACGCGCCCGCTCCCCGTCCCGACGCCTCGGGCAGCGAGACCATCCTCGTCGTCGAGGACGAGGACAAGGTCCGCGAACTCGTCTGTCGTGTGCTGGGGGGACTCGGCTACCGCATCCTGCAGGCCCCCGAAGGCAGGACGGCGCTCGCGCTGCTCGCCCAGGAACCCGGCATCGACCTGCTGTTCACCGACGTCGTCCTGCCCGGCGGCATGAACGGACCGGAGATCGCGCGCCGCGCACGCCAGCAGCGCCCGGACCTGAAGCTGCTCTACACATCGGGCTACACCGGCAACGCGCTGCTGGAGCTGGAAGCCATTCCCGGCGAATTCCGGATGATCAGCAAGCCCTACCGCATCGAGGACCTCGCACAGATCGTGCGCGAAGTCCTCGATACCGGACCCGCGTAGGCCTCAGGGCACCGCTTCGACGCTCAGGGCATCACTTCGACATACTCGTAGATCTCGCAGTCCGAGATCTCGCGCCGCACCGGCAGCGTCGCCTGCGCGTACCACGCGTGCGGATCGCGCCGGTCGATCTCCGCCCCCATGAACTTCACCAGCTCGCAGATCGGCTCGACGACCTGCTCGCGATACGGCGCATCGTCGAGCACGTAGCCGACGTACAGGTTCTTCATGCAGTTGCGGCGGCAGAACGAAAGCGCCTCGCAGCCCTCGCACGGCATCTCCGGCGCGGGCTGCAGCGGGCTAGCCTTCAGCCAGTTGGCGTTCAGGTCGCCGCTCTGCAGCTCGGGCAGGTGCGTGAGATCCGGGCACGGGAAGATGCGCCCGTCGGGCAGGATGTTGAGGATGTGCGTCGACGAGCGGCACTGCGTGTGCCCGCTGCACGCCTCGCGCGCGCGCGACGGCAGCACCTTGTTGCGCACCGTGCCCATCAGCGGGATGAAGGGATAGAGCCCGTCGGTCGCGAAGAACTTGTCGATCAGCTGCGTCAGTGCGGCTTTCTTGCGCCGCATGTTCTCGGCATCGTAGAAGCCCTCGGCCTGCGCGAACTGCCAGTACACATAGTCGAAGGTCGGCAGCAGGCTGTCGAGCTCCTCGAAGCTGATGTCCTCATGCCCCCAGGTGACGCGCGCGGTGAGCTTGCCGCCGAGCTTGGGGCGGACCTTCTCGATGTTCGAGGTCACCTTGCGGTACACGCCGCGGCCGCGGTAATGGTCGGTCGTGTGCTCCGCGCCATCCACCGACACCAGCACGTTCGACAGCTTCGCCAGCACCGCATCGGGCAGGCGGTGCAGCAGCGTGCCGTTGGTCTGCAGCTGGTAGCGCCAGGTCGGGTGGCGTTCCATCAGCCCGACGATGAAGGGAATGTTGAGCGTCGGCTCGCCGCCATAGAAGGTGACGTAGATCTCCTTGTCCGCGAGATGCGTCGCGACGAAGGCATCCAGCGTGTCGAGCGAATACTCGGCCTTGCCCTGCGAGCCGACGACGTCGCCCACCGCGATCGAGCAGTACGAGCACTTGAGATTGCACGTCAGCGTCGTGAAGATGTTCAGTTCGACGCGGTTGCCGACGATGGGCGAACGCAGTTCCGGCGCATTCATGTGCGTATCCGATCCCGAAAAAGATTTACCCCCAACATTGGGGGCGAAGATTATAGCGGCCCCGCGCAATGCGGGGCGGGTCATTGCATCTGCAATGCCCGAACCCGTCCCCGTGCCCGGTCAGCCGAGCCGCTCGGCCAGATGCCGACGCACCGAGATCGCGCTGCCGAGCCAGCCGAGGAAGGCCGCGAAGCCGAGGATCGCCGCGCTCGCGTGCGGCCCCGGTCCGGTCAGCGCGAACACCGCGCCGTAGGTCTCCGCGAGGCTCGCGACCGGCCCGCCGAGCGCATGCACGGTCGCCCACACGGTCGCGAGCGCCACGCAGCCGCCGAGCAGGCCCTGCAGGCTGCCGAACCAGTAGAACGGACGGCGGATGAAGGGGTCGGTCGCGCCCAGCAGCCGGCTCACGTCGATCTCGTGGCGCTGCGTGAGGATCTGCAGCCGGATCGTGTTGAAGGTGACGATCACCAGCGCGAACCCCAGCAGGCCCGCGAGCAGCAGCACCGCCGAGCGGCCCAGCCCCAGCAGCGCATGCAGGCGCTTCACCCACGCGGAGTCGAGCTGCACGTGGGCCACCCCCGGCCAGGCCGCGAAACGCGCGTGCAGGCTGTCGTAGAGAGCCGGATCCTCGCCGCGTGGCGTGACGATGAAGGCATCCGGCAACGGATTGGCGGCGAGTCCGCCGAGCACGTCGCCCAGCCCGCTCTTCTCGAGCTGGTGCAGCGCCTCGTCCTTCGTCACATGACGGTAGCCAGCGAGCTGCGCATCCCCGCGCAGCCGCTTTTCGGCCGCGGCGATGTCCTCCGCCGACGCATCCTGCGCCATGAACACGCTGATCTCGGGCGTACCGGACACGCCACGCGCCAGCGAGGCGACGTTGTCGATCAGCAGGTAGCCCGCGGCCGGCAGCGACAGCGCGATGCCCACGACCAGCGCCGACAGCAGCGTGCCCAACGGCTGCGAGGCGAGGCGCCGCAGCGCCTGCATGAAAGCGCGCCCATGCAGGTAGAACCACGTGCTCATGCGGCCACCCCCTGCAGCAGCCCCTTGTGCAGCACCAGCCGGCGCGGGCTGTGCTGCGCGAACAGGCGCTCGTCGTGCGTCGACACCAGCACGGTGACCCCCGCGGCGTTGAAGGACTTGAACAGGCTTGCGATCTCGTTCGCGTAGGCGGTGTCGAGATGCGCGGTCGGCTCGTCGGCGATCAGGATGGACGGGCGATTCACGATCGCACGCGCGATCGCGACGCGCTGCTGCTCGCCGCCCGACAGCCCCGCCGGCATCTCGCGCCCGCGCCCGGACAGCCCGACGCGCTCGAGCGCCGCCGCCACGCGCTTGGCTGCATCGCGCGGCGGATGGCCCGTGATCACCAGCGGCAGCATCACGTTGTCGTCCACGCTGCGGTCGTACAGCAGGCGATGCTCCTGCAGCACGAGACCGAGGTTGCGGCGCAGATAGGGAATCGCGCGCGGGCGCAGCGCCGAGACGTCCTGCCCGTTGATGCTCACGCAGCCCGACGTCGGCCGCTCGATCGCGGCGATCAGCTTCAGCAGCGTGCTCTTGCCCGCCCCCGAGTGGCCCGACAGCACCGCCAGCTCGCCGTGGCGGATCTCGAAACTGACCCCGGCGAGCGCCGTGTAGCCGCCGGGGTACTGCTTCACGACTTCGTTGAAGACGATCATGCCGCGCCGCCGGCTCCTGCGACGGGTTCGAACAGCGCATCGACGAATTCGCGCGCATTGAACGGCTGCAGGTCGTCGATCCCCTCGCCGACGCCGATGAAGCGCAGCGGACGCGGATACTGGCGCGCGATCGCCGCGACGACGCCGCCCTTCGCGGTGCCGTCGAGCTTCGTGACGACCAGCCCCGTGACGCCGATCGACGCATCGAAGGCCTTCACCTGCGCGAGCGCGTTCTGCCCGATGTTGGCGTCGAGCACCAGCAGCACCTCGTGCGGGCCGGACGGCTCGGCCTTCGCGATCACACGGCGCACCTTGGCGATCTCCTCCATCAGGTGGAGCTGCGTCGGCAGCCGGCCGGCGGTGTCCGCCAGCACGACGTCGATGCCGCGCGCCTTGGCCGCGTTGATCGCGTCGAAGATCACCGCCGCGGCGTCGCCCCCTTCCTGGGCGATCACCGTCACGTTGTTGCGCTCGCCCCAGGTCGTCAGCTGCTCGCGCGCGGCCGCGCGGAAGGTGTCGCCGGCGGCGAGCAGCACGCTCTTGCCCTGCAACTGGAAGTATTTCGCCAGCTTGCCGATCGAGGTCGTCTTCCCCGAGCCGTTCACGCCCGCGATCATGATGATGTAGGGCGAATGCCCCGATACGTCCAGCGGCTGCTCGAGCGGGGCCAGGATCGCGAGGAGTTCCTCGGCAAGCGCCCCCTGCAACTGGTCCGCCGTCTCGAGCTTGTCGCGCTTCCAGCGCTTGCGCAGCGCGTCGAGCAGGTGCTGCGTCGCATCGACGCCGCAGTCGGCCATCAGCAGCGTCGCTTCGAGCTCTTCGAGCAGATCCTCGTCGATCTTGCGCCGGCCGAACAGGCTCGCGAGCCCGCCGCCGATCTGCTGCCGCGTGCGCGACAGGCCCGCTTTCAGGCGGTCCGCCCAGGAGCGCTTGACCACCGGCTCGGCCGCGGGTGCCGCAACGGGCGCCTCGACTGCAGCAGGGGGTGCGGGCTCCGCCTGCGGCTGCGCCGCCGCTTCGGGCTTCAGGGACTTCTTCAGGAAACCAAACATGCTCACTCGGGTCTCTTGTGAGGTTTCAACGACGGCGAACGCCAAGCCGCCAATAACGCTAAGATTCGGCTTCGCGTCGAATCGGATGCCCGGATCGCGGGCCACGTGAACCGCAAATTCTACCAGATGCAGGACATGTCCATGTTTCGCCAGACCTTTCCACGCGCCGCATTCGTGGCTGCCGCGCTCACCGTGGCGGCCGGCCCGCTGCAAGCCAATCCCTATGAGACCACGCTTGCGAACGGCATGAAGATCATCGTCAAGGAAGACCGCCGCGCCCCGTCCGTCGTCCACATGGTGTGGTACGGCGTCGGCGCGATGGACGAGCCCGCCGGCGTCTCCGGCATCGCCCACCTGCTTGAACACATGATGTTCAAGGGCACCGACAAGGTCGGCCCGGGTGAATTCAACAAGCGCGTCGCCGCGATCGGCGGGCGCGACAACGCCTTCACGTCGCACGACTACACGGCCTACTTCCAGCAGATCCCGTCCGCGCGCCTCGCCGACGTGATGCAGCTCGAAGCCGACCGCATGAACAACCTCAGGATCACCGACGCCAACTTCAAGCCCGAAGTCGAGGTCGTCAAGGAAGAGCGCCGCCTGCGCACCGACGACCAGCCGCGCTCGCTCGTCAGCGAGCAGCTGATGGCGACCGCCTTCCAGGCCAATCCCTACGGCCGCCCGATCATCGGCTGGATGACGGACCTCGACACGATGACCGCGGAAGACGCGCGCAAGTGGCACAGGACCTGGTACACGCCCGGCAACGCGCGCCTGGTCGTCGTCGGCGACGTCGATCACAAGTCCGTGTTCGACATGGCGCGCAAGCACTACGGCGCGATCAAGGCGCGCCCGCTGCCGCAGCGACGCATCACCGCCGAACCCGAACAGCTCGGGCCGCGCGAGACCGTCGTCAAGGCGCCGGCCGAACTGCCCTACATCGCCCTCGCGTGGCGCGCGCCGACGCTGCGCGATCCCGAGAACGACCGCGACGTGCACGCGCTGAAGGTGCTGGCCGCGATCCTCGACGGCTACGACGGCGCCCGCCTGCCACGCCGCCTCGTGCGCGAGAACCAGGTCGCCGTCTCCGCCGGCGCCGGCTACGACGGCACCGGCCGCGGCCCGCAGCTCTTTGTCGTCGACGGCTCGCCCGCCGCCGGCAAGACCGTTGCGGACGTCGAGGCCGCGCTGCGCGCCGAGATCGAGCGCATCCAGAAGGACGGCGTCGCCGAGGACGAACTGCGCCGGGTCAAGACGCAGACCGTCGCCGGCCAGGTCTACAAGCGCGACTCGCTGATGGGGCAGGCGATGGAGATCGGCTTCCTCGAGGCCACCGGCCTGTCCTGGCGCGACGACGACAAACTCCTCGAAGGCATCCGCAAGGTCACCGCCGAGGACGTCCAGGCTGTCGCCCGCAAGTACTTCACCGACAACACCCTCACCCGCGCCCGCCTCGACCCGCTGCCGCTGCCTGCCGACGCGAAGCCGCGCGCAGCCGTTCCGGGAGCGAGACACTGACATGCAGACGAAGCCCATGACCGCGTTGCGCATTCTCCGCCCGACTTTCCGCTCCTTCCGCACCCTGCTCGCCTGCGCCGCCCTGCTCGGCCCGCTCGCGAGCCCGAACGCCGCCGCTGGCCCGGACATCAAGCACTGGAACGCCGCGACCGGCGCGCGCGTGTATTTCGTCGAAAGCCACGCGCTGCCGCTCATCGACATCCAGATCTCCTTCCCTGCCGGCAGTGCCTACGAACCCGAAGGCGCCACGGGCGTCGCCAGCCTCACGCGCAGCCTGCTCGACGCCGGCACCGAAGGCCTGAACGAACAGGAGATCGCCGAGCGCATCGCCGACACCGGCGCGCGCATCGGCGGCGGTGCCGACACCGACATGGCGACGCTGTCGGTGCGCACGCTGTCGAGCGCCACCGAGCGCGACGCCGCGATCGCGCTCGCCGCCCGCCTGCTCGCGAAGCCGACCTTCCCCGCCGAGATCCTCGAACGCGAGCGCGCCCGCGCGATCGCCGGCCTGAAGGAAGCGCTCACCCAGCCCGACACCCTCGCGTCGCGCCGCTTCATGGCGATGATCTACGGCAACCACCCCTACGGCCGCTCGACCACCGTCGAGTCGCTGCAGGGCATCACGCGCGAGCAGCTGCAGGCCTTCCACCGCACCCACTACACCGCGGGCAGCGCCGCAGTGACCATCGTCGGCGACGTCAGCCGCGACGACGCCGACGCGATCGCGCGCCAGCTCACCGAAGCACTGCCCGCCGGCGCCGCCCCCGCGCCGATCCCCGCACCGCAGCTGCCGGCACGCGGCACCGAGCACATCGCCCACCCGTCGGCGCAGGCCCACATCCTGATGGGCATGCCCGGCATGAGCCGCGACGACCCCGACTACTTCCCGCTGCTCGTCGGCAACTACGTGCTCGGCGGCGGCGGCTTCGTGTCGCGCCTGACCAAGGAAGTGCGCGAGAAGCGCGGCTTCGCCTACAGCGTGTCGAGCTACTTCATGCCGCTGCGCGTCGCCGGCCCGTTCGAGATCGGCCTGCAGACCCGCGGCAGCCAGGCGGAGGAGGCCCTGAAGGTGACCACCGGCGTCCTCCAGGACTTTGTCGCCAAGGGGCCGACGCCGGCCGAACTCAAGGCCGCGCGCGACAATATGGTGAACGGGTTCGGCCTGCGCCTCGACTCCAACCGCAAGATCCTCGACTACGTCGGCATGATCGCGTTCTACCAGCTGCCGCTCGACTGGCTCGAGACCTATCCGAAGAAGGTCTCGGCGGTCACGGTCGAATCCGTGCGCGACGCCTTCGCCCGGCGGGTGAAGGCGGAGAACCTCGTCACGGTGGTCGCTGGCGGCGACGGCGACAACGGCGCGGGCAGCGCAGCGCCGGCGGCGAAGAAGGCAGGCCACGGCAAGTGAGCCGGGTGCGCGTCGTCGGCGGCGAATGGCGTTCGCGCCTGCTCGAAGTCGCCAACGTCCCCGGCCTGCGGCCGACGCCCGACCGCGTGCGCGAGACGCTGTTCAACTGGCTGGGGCAGGAGCTCGACGGCCTCACCTGCCTCGACCTCTTCGGCGGCTCGGGCATCCTCGGCTTCGAGGCGGCCTCGCGCGGCGCGGAGCGCGTCGTGATCGTCGAATCGGACGCACGCGCGTTCGCCGCCCTGCGCCAGGCCGCAACGACCCTGCAGGCATCGCGGGTGGAGCTCATCCGCGGCGATGCGCTAAAATTCGCGCAAACCACCTCTGACAGGTTCGACGTGGTGTTCCTCGATCCGCCCTACAACAAGGGCTGGCTCGAGCGGCTGGAGCCTTGGCTCGGCCGGGTGCTGAAGCCGGACGGCTGGATTTACGCCGAATCTGAAGCAGCAGTGACTGAACTGGCAGGATTGAGCACGGTCAAGGCAGGCCGTGCCGGCCAGGTGCATTTTCATCTTCTGCATGGGAGGCAGGAATGAGGGAAGGGGTGGCGATCTATCCGGGGACCTTCGACCCCTTCACGCGCGGGCACGAGGATCTCGTGCGGCGCGCGTCGCTGCTGTTCAACAGGGTCGTCGTCGCCGTCGCCGAAAGCCGCGGCAAGGGGCCGATCTTCACGCTCGACGAGCGTGTGCAGATCGCCCGCGACGTCGTGGCCCCGTTCGGCAACGTAGACGTCGTCGGCTTCGACGGCCTGCTCATGGATTTCCTGCGCGCCCAGAACGCGCGCCTGATCCTGCGCGGTCTGCGGGCCGTGTCGGACTTCGAGTACGAATTCCAGATGGCCGGAATGAACCGGAAGCTCTTTCCCGACGTCGAAACGGTATTCTTGACGCCGGCAGAGGAATATATGTTCATCTCGGCCACGATGGTGCGCGAAATCGCCCGCCTGGGTGGCGATGTCAGCAAGTTCGTGCAGCCTGCCGTTTACCAACGGCTGCTGCAGAAAGTTTCAGTGAAGTGAATACGAGGAATTGAAAGATGGCTCTGATGATTACGGACGAATGCATCAACTGCGATGTGTGCGAGCCGGAATGTCCCAATGGCGCGATCTCGCAAGGTGACGAGATCTACGAGATCGACCCGAACAAGTGCACCGAGTGCGTCGGCCATTTCGACGAACCGCAGTGCCAGCAGGTCTGCCCGGTCGACTGTATCCCGCTGAATCCGGATGTGGTCGAGACCAAGGATCAGCTGATGGAAAAGTTCATTCGCCTGACCGGCAAGAAGGCCTGAACACCCCCGGCCGCGGCGCCGGAGGATTCACGCAGGGGCGGACCGCAACGGTCCGCTTTTTCGTTCACGTGGCCGTTCAAGCGACGACGACACCCGGCGGCACGCGCGCCGGGCGCTCCGGAACACTCAGGCCGCGCGCCCCTGCGCGATACCGGCCGTCGCCCCGGACGGTGCCGGAGCCCCCAGCGCCGCGCGGATACCGGCTGCGATCTCTTTCAGCTCGGCAAGCTGCGCGACCATCGCCGCTTCGGCCTGCTCCAGTTCCGCGACGCGCTCCTCCAGCGTGTCGGTCGCTTGGTGGATGCGCTTGACGCTCTCGAGACGGCGCTTCAACTGCAGCTGGTACTCGCGCACCTGCGTCTCCAGCGGCGACATCACCGCGCGCAGCCACTGCTCCACGTCGCGGTTGGCGACCTCGAAGGTTCGCCGCGCCTCGACCGCGACGGTTTCGAAGAACTTCTGCGTCAGCGTGTGCTTCTCGGTCGTCACGAGCGCCAGCGCGGAATTGATCTGGCGGTTGAAGGCCGACTCGAGCCGGTCGAGTTCGCGTTCGTAGCGCAGCGTCGAAAAAGCCTCGGGCGCGGCGAGCTTGAGCCCGTGCTCGACGCTGAAGCGCTTGTACATGCTGTCGAGCATGCGCGTGATCTCGGCGATCTCGTCCGCCGAGCGCGCGAGATTGCCGCGCAGCGACAGGAACAAGCTCTCCATCGCCTGGCGCAGGCCCTTCGTGAAGGTCGACTCCAGCATCGCCTCGCGCGTGCGCCGCGTCTCGTCGCGCAGGGCCTCCATGCCGAGATGCCCGAGCAGGTTGTTCGTCAGCGTCGAGAACACGCTGCGCACCGCGTAATACTTCTGCAGGCCCTGCTCGAATTCGGTCTTCTCGCTGCGGATCTTGCGCATCATGTACTCGATGACGCTCTGGTTCTTGCCGCGCAGGTCGGTCAGCTCCTGCAGCTGCTCGAGCAGGCCCGAAAGCCGCGCCCTGAGCAGCGTATCGGTCTGCTTCACGAGGTCGTCGGTCTCCGCGAGCGTGCTTTCGCGTACGATCTCCTGCTTGGTCGGCAGCAGGTCCTCCGCCAGCGCCCGCTCGAGCTCGCCCAGGCGGCTGCGCTCGACGAGCCCGGCGTCACCGGAAATCCGCCCCACCAACCCCTTCTGCGCCGACACCGGGAACACCGTCGTCGCCGGAACGTCCAGCGTTTCCGCGACCGACCTCACCTGGCGCGCGATCTCGGCGTCGATCTGCGCCTCGTCGCGCAAGCCGTCCCACAACCCGTCGATCTTGTTCAACACGACCAGCCGGCCCTTGCGCCGGCTCTGTCCACCCTGCACGTATTCCCGCCACACGGCCATGTCGCTTTGCGTGACACCGGTATCGGCTGCCAGCACGAAGAGCACCGCATGGGCATTGGGCAGCAGCGACAGCGTCAGCTCCGGCTCCGCACCGATCGCGTTGAGGCCCGGCGTATCGAGCACGACCAGCCCCTGCTCGAGCAGCGGGTGCGGGAACTGGATCACCGCATGGCGCCAGCTCGGGATCTCGACCATGCCGTCGGCACCGGGCTTGAGGCCGGTCTCGCCCTTCTCGTCGATGTCGAACCCCAGGCGCGACGCCAGCTCGGTCGTCACCCGCTCGGTCTCGCCGACGCGCGCAAAGGCCTGCTGCAGATCCGCGAGCGACCCGGCATCGAGCCGCAGCACCATCCACTCCTCCGGAAACTGCTTGAGCTCGCTCACGCTCGCATGTGTCGCGCGCGAGCGGATCGGCAGCATGCGGATCTCGGCCCGCGCGCCGGGCGTCCATTGCAGCTCGGTCGGGCACATCGTCGTGCGCCCGGCGCTCGACGGCAGCACGCGATCGCCGTGCCCGGAAAAGAAGATCGCATTGATGAGCTCGGACTTCCCGCGCGAGAACTCGGCCACGAAGGCGACGGTGAGCTTGTCGTCGCGCAGACGGTCGAGCACGTACTGCAACCGCAGGTCGCCCTGCACGTCGCCAAGCTCGTTGCGCGACAGCCACTGCCGCAGGAGCCCGACCGCCCCCGCCGCATCGGCACGCCACTGGCTGTAAGCGGAAAATTGATCCACGAGGGTCATGAAGGTCTCGCTCGCGCACTCCCGCAAGGCGGGCACGCACAGGTTTCAGATCGTGGGAGCATAGCGCCGAATCGGGCGTCGTCCAATGCGTGGAACCGCGGGCTCGACCGGCGGCACGCCGATGCCGACGAACGACGTCCCCGACCGGCGCCGCCGCCATTCCATTCACATGCGCTGACAGCGCGGGCAGAAGAAGGTCGAGCGCTGCCCGCACACCACCCGCTGCACGCTCGTACCGCACACACGGCACGGCAGCCCGGCGCGGCCGTAGACGAAATACTCCTGCTGGAAGTACCCCTTCTTCCCATCGCCGCCGACGAAGTCGCGCAAGGAGCTGCCCCCCGCGGCAATCGCCGCCTGCAGCGTCTCGCGCACCGCCTCGACGAGGCGCCCGATACGCCGCGGCCCGACGCTGCCGGCCGGCGCCAGCGGGTGAATGCGCGCCCGGAACAGGCTCTCGGACGCGTAGATGTTGCCGACCCCGACGAGACGGTGCCCGTCCATCAGCGCCTGCTTGATCGGCGCCCGCACCCCTTTGAACGCGCGGTGCAGCCAGGGGCCGGTGAACTCGTCCCCGAGCGGCTCGACGCCGAGGCGCGCGAGCAGCGGATGCGCGAGCGCATCGCCCGGCTGCCACACGATCAGCCCGAAGCGTCGCGGATCGCGCAGCCGCAGCGCCCGGTCGCCGAAGACCAGATCCACATGGTCGTGCGTGCCCGGCGGCAGATCCGCATCGACCACCCGCAGGCTGCCCGACATGCCCAGATGCACGATCACGCTGCCGGCAGGGAAATCGAGCAGCAGGTACTTCGCCCGCCGCCTCACGCCCTGCAGCGGCGCGCCGGCCGCGCACGCGCCCAGGTCCGGCGGCACCGGTACGCGCAGGCGCCCGTTGCGCACGCTCACGCCGGTCATGGTCCGGCCGTCGATCGCCGGGCGTATGCCACGGCAGGTCGTCTCGACTTCAGGCAATTCAGGCATTCACGACACTCGAAAACGATGAAAGCAAGACGCGGAAACCGGCCCGTACAGCCGCCGCGCTTGCCCGCAAACGAAGAAACTGCATAACATCGGGCGAACGCATCCGCATTCGGGCCTTCTAAGGGACGACTGCCGACGCACCGCGGCAACAGCATACGTCAGACACGACCGCAGGGCCGGTTTGAAGTTCGTGCAACCCCCTCTGGGCCAAGTACATGAATCGCCTCATCTCCTTGTTCGCATCCGGTCTGGGACTGGCCCTCGCGCTAGCCTTCCCGACCTCCGCGCAGGCCGCGCCCGCCCCCGACGAGGCGGCAGCCGCAACCGCCCTGCCGGGCCAGGAACTCAGCGCGCGCACGCTCTACACTTTCCTGCTGGCCGAAATCGCCGGCGCACGCGGCGAGGTCGACATCGCCGTACAGGCCTATGCCGACCTCGCGCAGCGCACCCGCGACCCGCGCATCGCACGCCGGGCGATGGAAATCGCGCTGTTCGCGCGCAACATGCCGGCGGCGATCGAAGCCGCCCGCATCTGGTCCGAATCCGACCCGAGCTCCGAGGAAGCGCGCCGCATCCTCGCGGGCCTCCTTGCCGGCGGGGACGGCCAGCTCGAACAGGTACAGGCCCAGCTCGCCCGCCTGCTCGCGCAGTCACCCGAAAACGTCGACAACCACCTGATGGGGCTTAACCGCGCCTTCTCGCGCGTGCAGGACAAGGAAGCCGTGAAGGGCATCGTGATGCGCCTGACGGAGCCCTACACCAGCCACCCGGAAGCCCATTTCGCCCGCGCCCAGGCCGCCGTCGGCACCGGCGACATGATGGAATCCGTCGCCTCGATCGACACCGCCCTGCGCCTGCGCCCGGACTGGGAGCCCGCGGTGCTGTTCAAGGCGCAGCTCCTGTCGCAATCCGGCGCGATGCAGGAGGCCACGAAGCTCGTCGGCGAGTACCTCGAACGCCACCCCGACAGCCGCAACGCCCGCCTCGCGCATGCCCGCGCGCTGGTGTCGACGCGGCAATTCGAGGCCGCGCGCAAGGAATTCCGCCAACTTCTCGACGGCGCGCCCGACGACCGCGAACTGATGTACGCCGTGGGCCTGCTGTCGGCCCAGCTGGAAGACTACGACGTCGCGGCAACCCAGCTCGAACGTGCGCTGAACGCCGGCCACCCCGACGACGACAGCATCCGCCTCAACCTCGGCCAGGTTGCGGAAAGGCGCAAGGACAGCGAAACCGCCGTGCGCTGGTACCGCGCCGTCGAGCCGGGTCCGCAGCACTTCGACGCCCAACTGCGCATCGCGTCGGTGCTCGCACGCGACGGCAAACTCCAGGAAGCGCGCGAGCACCTGCGCAACCTCAAGGTCGAAGAGCCCGAACGCAAGCGCCTGCTGCTCGCCGAAGCGCAGCTCCTGCGCGGCGCCGGCAAGGAGGCCGAAGCCTTCGAGCTCATCGACGGCGCCCTGCGCGACAACGCGGACGACACCGACCTGCTGTATGAATCGTCCATGCTCGCCGAAAGCCTCGGCAAGCTCGACATCATGGAAGGGCGACTGCGCAAGCTGATCGCGCTGCGCCCCGACTTCTCGCACGCCTACAACGCGCTGGGCTACTCCCTTGCCGATCGTGGCGTGCGCCTCGACGAGGCCGAAGCGCTGATCGTGCGCGCGCTCGAACTCACCCCCGACGACCCCTTCATCCTCGACAGCATGGGCTGGGTGCGCTTCCGCCGCAACGACGCGATCGGCGCCCTCGCCCATCTCGAAAAGGCCTACAGCCTGCGCCAGGATCCCGAGATCGCCGCCCACCTCGGCGAAGTGCTGTGGACCCTCAAGCGCCAGTCCGATGCGTCGCGCGTGTGGGACGAGGCGCTGAAGAACAACCCCGACAATGATGCGCTGAAGACCGTCGTCAAGCGCCTGCGCGGCCAATGAAGCACGCCGCCTTCCGGACGGCCGGACGGGCTGTCGCCGCAGTCTTCGCCGTGCTGCTCCTGGCCGGCTGCGCGAGCCAGGCCACACGCGGCCTCACCGCCGCGCCGCGTCCCGTGGCCGCAGCCTTCGAACTCGAAGGACGCCTCGCCGCCAGCGACGGCGAACGCGCTGCCAACGGCACCCTGACCTGGTCGCACACGCCGGCGGCCGACGAATGGACCGTCTACAGCCCCCTCGGCCAGATCGTCGGCCAGCTCGTGCGCACGC
This sequence comes from Aromatoleum toluolicum, assembly GCF_012911005.2. Classification (GTDB taxonomy): domain Bacteria; phylum Pseudomonadota; class Gammaproteobacteria; order Burkholderiales; family Rhodocyclaceae; genus Aromatoleum; species Aromatoleum toluolicum. The sequence continues at coordinate 19,618 of NZ_WTVS01000066.1, forward strand.
CGCGCGGCGCCATGCTGCTCACTGCCGACGGCCGCGCCGAACAGGCCGATGACATCGACACCATCCTGCCGCGCCTGCTGGGCGTCCCCGCACCGATCGACGGCCTGCAACACTGGGTTCAGGCATCGGCGCGGCCCGGCGCGCGCGTGCTGAGCCTGGACGAGGCCGGCCGCCCGACGCGCATCGCCGATGCCGGCTGGACCATCGACTACACCGAATACGCCAGCCCCGCGACCGACGCCGCACCGCGCCGCATCGATGCCGCCTGGGGCGACGCGCGCATCCGGCTCGTCATCGACCAATGGACCCCCTGCCGTTGACCCGCCTCGAACACTGCCCCGCCCCGGCCAAGCTGAACCTCTTCCTTCACGTCGTCGGCCGCCGCGCCGACGGTTACCACCTGCTGCAGACGGCCTTCCGCATGCTCGACTGGGGCGACAGCCTCAGCTTCGCCCTGCGCGCAGACGGCGCCGTGCGCCGCACGACGGAAGTCGCGGACGTGCCCGAGGAGCAGGATCTCGTCGTGCGTGCGGGCCGGCTGCTGCAACAGGCAAGCGGCTGCCGCCTCGGTGCCGACATCGCGATCGACAAGCGCCTGCCGATGGGCGGCGGCCTGGGCGGCGGCAGCTCGGACGCCGCCACGACGCTGATCGCCCTCAACCGCCTGTGGGGAAGCGGCCTGAGCCGCGTCGCGCTGGCGAAGCTCGGCCTGCAGCTCGGCGCCGACGTCCCCTTCTTCATCTTCGGGCGCGACGCCTTCGCCGAGGGCGTGGGCGAGGAACTGCAACCGCTCACCCTGCCGCCGACGTGGTACGTGGTCATCGCGCCCCCGGTCGTGGTGCCCACCGCTGAAATTTTCCGCGCGGAGGAGTTGACGCGCGATACGGGACCCATCAGAATAACGGACTTCGCAGCAAGCACCACCCGTAACGATCTGCAAGCAGTAGCATGCAATCGATATCCCGAGGTCGGTGCGGCAATCGAGTGGCTGGCGCAGTTTGCGCCCGCGCGGATGACCGGATCGGGCGCCTGCGTGTTTGCCGAGGTTGGCAGCGAGATGGAAGCGAACGACATTGTCGGGAAGTGCCCAGCGCCGATGCGGGCATGGAAGGCAAGAAGTCTGGCGAAACATCCGCTGTATGACTGGCTCGACTGAGCGGGCGAAAAAGGTTTCATTTGGGGAGTCGCCAAGTTGGTCAAGGCACCGGATTTTGATTCCGGCATTCGAAGGTTCGAATCCTTCTTCCCCAGCCAACATATCCGGGCAGGCCTCGCGCCTGCCCGAGTCGTTTTTACCCTCGCCATTCTAGCGGCATCGGAGATTCGGACATGGCCTACGGCAGCCTGATGGTCTTCACCGGCAACGCCAACCCCAAACTCGCGGCGGATGTCGTGCGCAGGCTGGGCATTTCCATCGGCTCGGCCACGGTGGGCCGCTTCTCCGACGGCGAGGTCAACGTCGAACTGCTCGAAAACGTGCGCGGCAAGGATGTCTTCATCCTTCAGCCCACCTGCACGCCGACGAACGAAAACCTGATGGAACTGATGGTCCTGGTCGACGCCCTCAAGCGCGCGTCGGCCGGCCGCATCACCGCCGCCATCCCCTACTTCGGCTACGCGCGCCAGGACCGCCGTCCGCGTTCCGCGCGCGTGCCGATCACCGCGAAGGTCGTCGCCAACATGCTGCAGGCCGTCGGTGTCCAGCGCCTGCTGACGATGGACCTGCACGCCGACCAGATCCAGGGCTTCTTCGACATCCCGGTCGACAACGTCTATGCCGCGCCGGTGCTGCTCGCCGACCTCGACAAGCAGAACTACGACGACCTGCTGGTTGTCTCGCCCGACGTCGGCGGCGTCGTGCGCGCCCGTGCCTTTGCGAAGCGCATGGAGTGCGACCTGGCGATCATCGACAAGCGCCGCCCGAAGGCCAACGTCTCCGAGGTGATGAACATCATCGGCGAGGTCAAGGACCGCACCTGCGTGATCATGGACGACATCGTCGATACCGCCGGCACGCTGTGCAAGGCCGCCACCGCGCTGAAGGAACACGGCGCCCGTCGCGTGCTCGCCTATTGCACGCACGCCGTGCTGTCGGGCGCCGCGATTTCGCGCATCTCGGAGTCGGACCTCGACGAACTGGTCGTCACCGACACCATCCCGCTGCGCGACGACGCCAAGGCCTGCCCGCGCATCCGCCAGGTCTCGGTCGCCTCGCTGCTCGCCGACACGATGCTGCGCATCAGCAACGAGGAATCGGTCAGTTCGCTGTTCATGGAATGAATTTCGTCCCCGGGTGTCCGGGGACCCAACCCATCCGTCTGGTCGCGGACGGATCGTTTCAACCAGGAGTATCACCATGCAAATCGAATTCAAGGCCACCAAGCGCGTGGAACAGGGCACGGGTGCGAGCCGCCGCCTGCGTCGCGCCGGCCAGATCCCGGGCATCATCTACGGTTCGGGCGAAGCCCAGAACGTCGCCCTGGACCACAACGAGCTGTACCACCTGCTGCGCAAGGAAGCCTTCCACGCTTCGATCCTGTCGGCGAACGTCGACGGCACCAAGCAGGCGGTCCTGCTGCGTGACACCCAATGGCACCCGTTCCGCCAGCAAATCCTGCACCTGGACTTCCAGCGCGTCGATGCGAGCCAGAAGATCCACCTGAAGGTGCCGCTGCACTTCGTCAACGCCGACACCAATCCGGCGGTCAAGCTCGGCGGCTGCATGATCTCGCACACCATCAACGAACTCGACGTCGAGTGCCTGCCGGGCAACCTGCCGGAGTTCATCGAAGTCGACCTGAAGGATCTCGAGTCCGGCCAGTCGATCCACGTTTCGCAGCTCAAGCTGCCGGAAGGCGTCGAACTCGTTGCACACGGCGAAGGCGACCCGGTCGTGGCCACCGCCCTGACGGTCAAGGGCGCCGCCACTGACGAGGCTACCGAAGGCGCAGCCGCCTGAGGCTGACGCCTCGGGACGCAGCGCCGGGATGACGCAGGAACCGACACGATGAGCGCCGCAGCACCGCGTCTCATCGTCGGCCTCGGCAACCCCGGCGCCGAATACACCGAGACCCGGCACAATGCCGGGTTTTGGTTTTGTGAGCGGCTCGCCGACCAGCTCGGCGTGCGCTTCAATCACGAATCCCGTTTCCACGGTCTGGTCGCCAATGCGCGCGACGCCGGTGTCTGGCTGCTGATGCCGCAGACCTTCATGAACCGCTCGGGTCAGGCCATCGGCGCGCTCGCGCGCTTCTACCGCATCCCCCCCGCCGAGATCCTCGTCGTGCATGACGAACTCGACGTCCCCCCCGGCCAGCTGCGCCTGAAATTCGGCGGCGGCCTGGGTGGCCACAACGGCCTCAAGGACACCTCGGCGCACCTCGGCACGAACGACTACTGGCGCCTGCGCATCGGCATCGGCCATCCGGGCGACCGCAACGAGGTCGTGAACTTCGTGCTGAAAACCGCGCGCCGCGAGGAACAGACCCTGATCGACGAAGCCATGGAGCGCGCCCTCGCGACCTGGCCGATGATCGCCCGCGGCGAGTGGAACGCCGCCAGCACCCGAATCAACGCCCGCCCGGCCACGCCGAAGCCGGCAATACCCAAGGAAGAACCCCGCCCATGAGCCTCAAATGCGGCATCGTCGGCCTGCCCAACGTCGGCAAGTCGACCCTGTTCAACGCCCTCACGAAAGCCGGTATCGAAGCGGCCAACTACCCTTTCTGCACCATCGAGCCGAACGTCGGCATCGTCGAGGTGCCGGATCCGCGCCTTGCCGCGCTGTCGGAGATCGTCAAGCCGCAGAAGATCCAGCCCGCGATCGTCGAGTTCGTCGATATCGCCGGCCTCGTTGCCGGCGCATCGAAGGGTGAAGGCCTGGGCAACCAGTTCCTCGCCAACATCCGCGAGACCGACGCGATCGTGCATGTCGTGCGCTGCTTTGCCGACGACAACGTCGTGCACGTCTCCGGCAGCGTCGATCCGATCCGCGACATCGAGATCATCGACACCGAACTCGCACTCGCCGACATGGCCACCGTCGAAAAGGCCGTGAACCGCTACAAGCGTCCCGCCGCCGCCGGCGACAAGGACGCCAAGGTCCTCGTCGCGGTGCTCGAGAAGTGCCTCGCCCAGCTCAACGAGGCGAAGCCGGTGCGCGCCCTGGATCTCGGCAAGGAAGAGTGGGCGAGCATCAAGCCCTTCTGCCTGATCACCGCGAAGCCCGTGCTGTACGCCGCCAACGTCGCCGAGGACGGTTTCGAGAACAACCCGCATCTGGACGCCGTGCGCGCCCACGCGGCCGCCGAAGGCGCGCAGGTCGTCGCGCTGTGCGCCGCGATCGAAGCCGAGATCGCCGACCTCGACGACGCCGACAAGAAGGACTTCCTCGAATCGATGGGCCTCGAGGAACCCGGCCTGGATCGCTTGATCCGCGCCGGCTACACGCTGCTCGGCCTGCAGACCTACTTCACCGCGGGAGTCAAGGAAGTGCGCGCGTGGACGATCCACGTAGGCGATACGGCCCCGCAGGCCGCAGGCGTGATCCACACCGACTTCGAACGCGGCTTCATTCGCGCACAGACCATCGCCTACGACGACTTCATCGCCTACAAGGGCGAAGCCGGGGCGAAGGAAGCCGGCAAGATGCGCGCCGAAGGCAAGGAATATGTCGTCAAGGACGGCGACGTGCTGAATTTCCTGTTCAACGTCTGAGCCGCCGCGACGCATCGCCCGAAAAGCCCGGTCCGCCGGGCTTTTTCATTCAGGGCGCGCTCAGAACGGCACCGGGCTGACGAACTTCATCCGCTGCTTGGTCTGCGGATGGTCGAAGGCGAGCATCGCCGCATGCAGGTGCAGCCGCGGGTGGCGCTCGGCGCTTTCGGGCGGGGCGTAGAGGGTGTCGCCGAGGATCGCGTGGCCGATCGTCATCATATGCACGCGCAACTGGTGCGAGCGCCCGGTGACAGGCTCGAGTTCGACGCGCGAAACCGCGTCCGCCCCCATGCCGCTACGCTCGACGACGCGGTAGTTCGTGAGCGCACGCCGGCCGTTCACGGGATCCACCATCTGGCGCGGACGGTTCGGCCAATCGACGATCAGCGGCAGGTCGACCTCGCCGTCCTGCGACAGCACATGGCCATGCACGAGCGCGAAGTAGCGCTTGTCCACCTCGCGCTTCTCGAAGGCCATGCTGAGTCGGCGGTGCATCTCGGCACCGCGCGCGAGGACGATCAGGCCCGAGGTGTCGAAGTCCAGCCGGTGGACGATGCGCGCGTCCGGGTAGCGCGCCTGGATGCGGGCGATCAGGCAGTCCTGCTTGTGTTCGCCGCGTCCCGGCACGGACAGCAGGCCGGCGGGCTTTTCGGCGACGATGATGTAGTCGTCGACATGGACGATCCGGGGTTCGAGATGCGGCACGGTAATCGAGGCTTGGAAAACGGCGGATAAGCGCGGCGCGCGCGAAACGGTGTGCGAGGGAGCGCCTATTCTACCGCCCGCCGCGGTTGCCGGCCGGGCGCTTGCGGAAGGTCCACAGCGCATTGCCGACGTAGTGCCAGCCGAGCAGGATCGCGGTCGTGACGATCTGGGCGATCAGGTAATGCACGCCGACGAGATCGACGAATAGATACATCAGCAGCGCGTTCCAGCACAGCCCCATGCCCGCGATCGCGAGGAAGCGCGGCAGTGCCTCCGCGTGCGCGCGGTCGGAGCGGAACACCAGGGTGCGGTTCATCGTGTAGTTCACCAGCGCCCCGAGCAGGAAGCCCGCAACCGAGCCGGCGATCGGATCGACACCGGCGCCCTCGACCAGCGCGAGCAGCAGCGCATAGTGGGCCGCGGTGCCAACCGCGCCGACGACGGCAAAGCGCAGGAAGCGGCCAAGGTGGCCGCGCAGGCGGTCGGTGTCGCTCATTGCGGCGGGCGCGGCTCGCGATCGGCGCCGACGAGCATGCGGCGGTCGCGCACCACGGCAAGGACGACGCCTTCGCGCGCAACCTCGCCGATGACCTTGCCTTTCACCGCCGTGTCGCAGTCCATGTGCGTCGGCGACAGGAAGAAGTCCGCCGCGCGCCAGTCACGCATGACCTCCAGCCCCGGCGCGAGCCAGGCCGTGCCCTGCACCGACTCGGCGCACACGGCGACGGTCCAGGTCCGCGGCGCCACGCCCTCTGCAGCGACGTAGGCGTTGAGGAGGCCGGCGGCCTCGCGCAGCGCATCGCCCCAGTAGTCCTGTTCCCAGCGCCCTTCGGTACCGCGCAGACCGCCGGTGAAACCGTTGTACGCGACGTACTCGTAAGGGTGCAGGCGCACAAGGGTGACGAGGTGGGTCGCGGCCAGCAGCCCGCAGCCTGCGATCGCGGCGAGCCGCGCCCTGGGCCAGCGCGACGCGCGCGCCGCGGTCGTGACGAGGCCAGTGGCGGCGAGCACCGCCAGCGGCGGCAGCAGGAAGGTAAAGTGCCGGATGCCGTTGTAGAGCGGCGGCGCGGCGAGCAGCGTGTAGGCGAGCGGAAAGGCCGCGGCGAGCGTCACGGGGAGCCAGCGCAGGGCCTGCGTACGTCCGCGCGCCGACGCGAACAGGCCGGGCAGCTCGCGCAATGCGCTCAGCGCGGCGAGCGCGACGCCGAGCAGGAACAGTTCCGGCAGGCGCACGAGCAGATAGCTCGCGAGGTAACGGCCGGGCACGTCGCCGTTCTTCATCACCGCCCCGTCGAGGATCGTGTACAGCTCGAAGGAGAAGCGCGAGAAGGTCGTCATCGCCGTCACGAGGTTGCCGCCCGACTGGACCGCCCACGGCCAGAAGAGGCCCAGCAGCGCGAACGCGATTGCCGCCGCGGGCAGCAGCGCAAGGACCGCGCGGCGCAGCACGACAAGGCGTCCGCGCAGATCCTCACCGTTCAGCCAGGCCGCGGCGAGCACGGCGACGCCGAGGTAGAACACCGCGAACACGGCACCGACGCGCAGGCCGAAGGCGCAGCCGATCGCGATGCCGAGCCCGACGAGATCGCCCGCTTTCACCACCGGCATGCGCGCCGCGAAGCGCGTCGTGAAATACAGCGACCACACCATCGTCGTCGCGAAGGGCACGTCCTTGGTGTGCGTGAACATCGCGCCGGACCATGCCCCCGTGAGGGCAAGCAGCACCAGCGCGACCAGCCCCGCGGCCTCGCCCATCAGCAGGCGCGCGAGCAGCCAGGTTCCGGCCAGGCCGAGCAGGCCGAAGCCGGCCGACAGCAGGTGGCGCAGGTCCCACACGTTCATCGGCACGACGCGTTCGAGCGCCGCGGCGATCAGGTCGAAGAGGCCGCCGTAGAGATATAGATTCTTGTATGCGAAGGCGCTGCGGTCGGCGAAGCCCGAGGCGTAGAAGTCGAGCAGCAGGCGGCCATAGACGTGCTGCACCTCCTCGTCGTTGCTGATGCCGTGCTGGTCGAACGAGAACAGCACGTAGGCACCGAGGACGGCGAAGACGAGTAGCGCGAGGCGGAAGGCGAGCTGCGGCGACAGCAGGCCTGCGGGCGCGAGCGGCGCGCCCGGAACGACCGCGGGAGTGCTCACTTCGTGGCCTCGTCGAAGCCGATGCGTTCGGAGACCAGATACAGCGGACGCTGCTTGACCTCGGTGAAGATGCGTCCGACGTATTCGCCGAGAACACCCAGGCTGATCAGCTGGATGCCGGACAGGAACAGCACCGAGACGATGATCGACGCGTAGCCGGGAAGGTCGATGCCGAAGATCGCCGTGCGCACGACCAGCCAGCCGCCGTACAGCACCGACAGGCCGGAAATGCAGACGCCGATCATCGACCACACACGCAGCGGCAGCGTGCTGAAGGCCGACAGGCCGTCGATCGCATAGCGCAGCAGGCGCAACAGCGACCACGCGGAAGCGCCGGCGGCGCGCTCGGCAGGCTCGAAGTCGATCGTTTCCTGACGGAAGCCCACCCAGCTCGTGATGCCCTTCATGAAACGGGTGCGCTCGGGCAGGCTGTTGATCGCATCGACGACCGCACGGTCGAAGAGGCGGAAGTCGCCTCCCCCCTCCTCCAGCGCGACTTCCGACACGCGCCGGAAGAGGCCATAGAAACCGCGCGAGAGCTGGCGCCGCAGCCACGGGTCGGTGTCGCGCGAGCGGCGCACCGCGGTGACCATCTTGGCGCCGTTCTGCCAGCGCGCGATCATCGCGGGAATGAGCTCGGGCGGATGCTGCAGGTCGCCGTCCATCAGCACGACGATGTCACCACGCGCCGCACGCAGGCCGGCGGCCATCGCGGCCTCCTTGCCGAAGTTGCGCGCGAAGCGGATCGCCCGGATCGCCGGATCGATGGCCGCCAGCGCGGCGACCTCGTCGAAGGTCGTGTCGCGACTGCCGTCGTCGACGAAGACGAACTCGTGGCCGGCTAGCGGCAGGTCCGCGATCGCCGCCTTCAGGCGCTCGTGCAGGGCCCCGAGCGAACCGCTTTCGTTGTACAGCGGGATCACGACCGACAGCAGCGGCGCGGAGACGGGGGATGGGGCGACGCGCACGGTGGCGCGG
>NZ_WTVS01000067.1 GCF_012911005.2 Aromatoleum toluolicum
GTATGTCGACATGCCGCGCCCCCGCGACCCCGCCTCCCCCGCCTTCAACGAACTGAAGCGCGAGCTCGGGCGGCTCGTCATGGAGGAGCAGCAGCGCCACGCCAATGCCGAAATGAAGCTGTCGGCGGTCGACTGAGGCAATGGGCAAAATCGGTAGGATGTCGGGGTGAGCCGCTTCAATGCCGATTTTTCCGCGCTGCGCCGCCCCGCCTTCCTGGCCGGGGCGGCGTTTGCGCTGTGCCTGCTGATCGGCTGGCTGGCCTTCCGCAGCCTGTTCGCCTATCACCTCGACCACGCCCGGCGCGATGCGCTGCACCGCCTCGACGCACTCGCCCTGTCGCTCGAAGCCGCGCTCGCCCGCCACGAAACCCTGCCCGGCCTGCTCGCCCTCGACCCGACGCTGGCCGCCCTGCTCGATGCCCCGCACGACCCCGCCCGCCTCGCCGCCGCCAATGTCTATCTCGAAGCCGCACAGCAAGGCGCGCAGGTCGCGGTCGCCTACTTGATCGACGCCCAGGGATTGACCGTCGCCGCCAGCAACTGGCGCCAGCCGCGTAGCTTCGTTGGCCACGACTACAGTTTTCGCCCCTATTTCCGCGATGCGCTGGAGAAGGGCCTCGGCCGCTTCTACGGTGTCGGCGTCACCACCGGCGAACCCGGTTATTTCCTGGCCGCGCCGATCCGCCGCGACCAGCGTCTGCTCGGCGTCGTCGTCCTCAAGCAGCAGCTCGACGCGCTGGAACAGGCCCTGGCCAACAGTGCCGATCCGCTGCTCCTGGTCGATGGCAACGGCATCGTTTTCCTGGCTTCGTCGCGAGCCCTGCGTTACCGCAGCCTGGCGCCGCTTGCCGAGCCGGTCGCGGCCCGGCTGGGCGACACCCGCCAATATGGCGAACAGCCGGTCGCCCCGCTGGCCGATCGCCCGGTCCGGCTTGACCAGCCAGGGCCGCTGCGCCTGGCCCTGCCCGGCGAAGCCACCCGCGAACGCCTGGTCCATGCCCGCCCGGTCGGGCTGCAGGGCTGGCAGATCGTCGAGCTCGGCAATCCGGACGAGGCGCGCAGCGCCGCAACCGCACAGGCCACCGTCCTCGCGTTGGCCGCCGCCTTCGCGCTCGGCCTCATCGCCCACCTGCGCCACCGTGCGCGCCGCCGCGAAGAATTGCGCCGGGTGCATGCCAGCCTGGAAACGCGCATCGCGGCGCGCACCGCCGACCTCACCGCGCAGATCGCCGAACTGGAGAAGACCAAGGCCATCCTGCGCGAGACGCGGGATGCTGCCGTGCAGGCCGGCAAGCTCGCTACGCTGGGCCAGATGTCGGCCGGCATCAGCCACGAGCTGAATCAGCCGCTGGCCGCGCTGCAAACGCTCGCCGACAACGCCCGCGCCCTGCTCGACCGCGATCGACTGCCCGAAGCGGCCGAGAACCTGGCGATGATTTCCGACCTCGTCGCCCGCACCGGGCGCATCGTCCGCCAGCTGAAAAGCTTTGCCCGCAAGGAAGTGCCGACGCCGCAGCCGGTCACCGTCGATCGCGCCATCGAGCACGCGCTGCTCATCGTCGAACCGCGTCGCCGGGAAACCGGGGCGCGCATCCAGACACCGGCGCCGGCCCCGGACCGGCGCGTCATCGCCGAAGCCGGCCGTGTCGAACAGATCCTGGTCAACCTGCTGCGCAACGGCCTGGACGCCATGGCCGGCCAGTCCGAACCGCTGCTCGTCATCGACTGTCGGACGGTGGGCGACTTGCGCGAGCTCAGCGTACGCGACCACGGCCCCGGTCTGAGCGATGAGGCACACGCCCACCTCTTCGAACCTTTCTTCACGACCAAGCCGGCGGGCGAAGGGCTGGGCCTCGGCCTCGCCATTTCCCGCACCATCGCCGAAAGCTACGGCGGCACGCTGACCGTGCGCAACGCGCCGGGCGGGGGCGCCGAATTCGTGCTCGCCCTGCCGGCGGACGGAGATTCCGATGCCCCACCTGACACTTGAATACACCGACAACCTGCCGGCCTTCGACCCGGCCGCCGCACTGCTCGCGATCAACCGCGCGGCGGTCGACAGCGGCATCTTTGGCGAGAGCGACATCAAGAGCCGCGCCCTGCGCCTCGACGCCTGGCGGGTCGGTATCGAGCCGGCGCCGCGCGCGTTCGTCCATGTCCGGATCGCGCTGCTCGGCGGACGCCCACCCGGGGTGAAGAAGACGATGGCAGAAGCCGTGCTCGCCGCATTGACGCCGACGGTCGACCGCCCCGCCGGCCTCGAAATCCAGTTCACCGTCGAAACGGTCGATCTCGACCGTGACAGCTACGCGAAGGCCACCCACCATGGCTGAGGACATCGTCTATCTCGTTGAGGACGATGCGGCCGTCCGCAAGGGCTGCGAGCAGGCGCTCTCCATCGCCGACATCCCGGTGCGCGGATTTTCCAACGCCGAGGCCCTGCTCAAGGCCATGGCCGACAGCTGCCCGGCCCTCGTCGTCACCGACGTGCGCCTGCCGGGCCGCGACGGCCTGACCCTGCTGCGCGAACTGCGCCAGCTCGACCGCGAGCTGCCCGTCCTGCTGATGACCGGCCACGGCGACGTGGCCATGGCCGTGGAAGCGATGCGCGAGGGCGCACACGATTTCATCGAAAAGCCCTTTCCTTCCGAACGCCTGATCGCCGTCGTGCGAAGCGCGCTGGAAAAGCGCGCCCTACTGGTGGAGAACCGCCGCCTGAAAGCGCAGCTCGGCGATGCAGGTCTCGGCCGCATCATCGGCCAGACGCCGGCCATGCAACGCATCCGCCAACTGGTCGCCACGCTGGCGCCGACCGGGGTCGACCTGCTGATCAACGGCGAAACCGGTGCCGGCAAGGAGGTCATTGCCCGCGCCATCCACGAAGCGAGCAGCCGGCGCGGCGCCTTCGTCGCGATCAACTGCGGTGCGCTGCCGGAAAGCGTGTTCGAGAGCGAACTCTTCGGCCACGAGGCGGGCGCCTTCACCGGTGCGGGCAAGCGGCGCATCGGGCGTATCGAACACGCCAGCGGTGGCACACTGTTTCTCGACGAAATCGAGACCATGCCGCTGAATTTGCAGGTCAAGCTCCTGCGCGTGTTGCAGGAACGCAGCGTCGAGCGCCTGGGCGGCAACGCCGGGGTGCCGGTCGACCTGCGCCTGGTCGCCGCCAGCAAGGCCGATCTGAAAACCGAATCCGACGCCGGACGCTTTCGCGCCGACCTCTATTACCGGCTCAACGTGGTCAGCCTCGACCTGCCGCCGCTGCGCGAGCGGCGGGCGGACATTCCCCTGCTCCTGGCCCATTTCCTGGCCGAGGCGGCGCAACGCTATCAGCGCCCGATGGCCGAATGGACGCCGACCGACCTCGCCCGCTGGCAGCAGTACGACTGGCCCGGCAACGTGCGCGAACTCAAGAACGTGGCCGACCGCTGGACGCTCGGCCTGCAGGATGGCCTGCCCGGCGCGGCGGCGCTTGCCCTCCCCGGCGCCTCGCTGGCCGAACAGGTCGATGCTGCCGAACGCGCCCTCTTGGTCGCCGCCCTGCAACGCACCGGCGGCAACGTCCTGGCCGCCGCCGAATTACTGCACACCCCGCGCAAGACCTTCTACGACAAGCTGACCCGCCACGGCATCGTGCCCGAGCATTTTCGACACTAAGGCATGGACGTGATCGCGCTCGCCATCGCCGTGAATCCCGGAATCCGATCTTCCCGTCGCCGCTCATCGAGGACAGGGAATGCAACGGTCCCACAGAAAATATGGCTGGCTTCTCCTCGTGAGGACCCGAATGAGCACACGATCAACCGCGTCCCAAGCGGGTGCTGGTCAGACTCGCGGGAAAGCTCACGGCGCGGCGCATGGGCTGAAGGCCGCAGGCGGGCAATCGACCTTGGACCAAGTCACGTACTACCAGACCCCCAAGGTGCCCTGTCACGGGCGACAGCTCCACTCTGAAACCTGCCGTTGAATCATCCCGACGACCAACCTCCGCAACGGGTCGTTCGCCGCCGGCCGTAATCCCGCAGTTTCGCGCGCGGCTTGCACAGGATTACCGTTGCCCGATCGCGCAACTTCGTAGTTCCCTGCGAAATCGACGAACCTCACGCTGGCGAGACCGCCACCCGCGAACATTGCACCCCCAGCCCGGCGATACCGAGACGCATCGTTTCGCCGTGACGCAGGTGGCGCGGCGGGGAGCGGAGGAAGCCGCTGCCGGGCGGAGTGCCGGTGAGGAGCACGTCGCCGGGGTGGAGGGTCATGTAGCGGCTCGCGCAGGCGATGAGTTCGGCGCAGGTGAACAGCATGTCGGCGGTGTTCGAGGCCTGCATCGTTGCGCCGTCGAGGGTGAGCTGGAGGTCCAGCGCCTGCGGGTCGGGGATTTCATCGCGGGTGACGAGCCAGGGACCGAGGGGGCAGAAGGTGTCGCAGCTCTTGCCCTTGTCCCACGTGGGGCCGCGCTCGAACTGGAGGCCGCGCTCGGAGACGTCGTTGGCGATGCAGTAGCCGGCGACGTGCGCCAGCGCGTGCTCGGGGGTTACGCGGCTGGCGCGGCGGCCGATCACCAGCGCGAGCTCGACCTCCCAGTCGCCGCGGGTGGCGCCCGGCGGCAGGCGCACGGCGTCGCGCGCGCCGCACAGCGACGACGGGGCTTTCAGGAACAGGATGGGTTCGTCCGGCAGGGTGTGTCCGGCCGCGGCGTGGGCGCGGTAGTTGAGGCCGGCGGCGACGATCTTGCCGACGCCGGCGACGGGCACGCCGAGGCGCGGGCGGCCCGGCACGGCAGGCAGCGTGCGCGCATCGACGCGGCGCAGCGCAGCGAGCGCCTTCGGGGCGAGCGTGGCGGGGTCGATATCCGGGACGTGGGCGGCGAGGTCGCGCAGCACGCCGTCGGCATCGATCAGCCCCGGGCGTTCGCCACCGCGGCGGCCGTAGCGGACGAGCTTCACGACTGTCCCACCTTCATCACGCCGGCCAGGTGTGGCTGCCGCCGGCGTTCATCGCGAGGTTGCCGCCATCGACCGGCAGCAGCACGCCATTGACGGCGCGCGCGGCGTCGGACGCGAGGAAGATGGCAGGGCCGACATAGTCCTTCGGGTCGAGCAGGCGTCCCTGCGGCAGCCCGGCGAGGATGCGCGGCAGGACGTGGTCGCGGAAGCGCGGGTTGTCGAGGTGGCCGCGCAGGCCGGGCGTGAGGGTCTGCGCCGGGAGGATGGCATTCACGCGGATGCCTGCCCCGGCGTATTCGACGGCGAGCTCGCGCGTCATCTGGTGGACCGCGGCCTTGGTGCAGCCGTAGGGCAGCGCACCGCGCCCGAGCGCGGATTCCCCCGCGTTGGAGCCGATGTTGATGATGCTGCCCTGCCCCGCAGCCAGCATGCGGCGCAGCGCGGCCTGGCAGCACAGGAAATAGCCGGTGAGGTTCACGGCGAGCATGCGCTCCCAGTCGGCGGCGGCGAGTTCGTGCGGTCGCACGCGCGCGGGGAACGCGAAGGGCACGTTGACGAGGATGTCGAGCCTGCCGATGTCGGCGTCGAGCGCGGCGAACAGCGCGTCGACGGCGGCGGAGTCGGCAATGTCGACGACGCGCGCGAGCGGCGCGGGGCCGATCGCCGCGAGTTCGCGTGCCGTCTGCGCGAGGCCGTCTGCGTCGATGTCGGCGATGGCGACGCGGGCGCCGGCGCGCGCGAGGCCGAGCGCCAGCGCGTGGCCGATGCCGCCGTTGGCGCCCGCGCCGGTGACGAGCGCGACGCGGCCGTCAAGGTCAAACCGGGGCGAATTGTTCTGGACGTTGGGCGGCGGGGTCGTGGAGGGATTCATCACTGTGACTTCCGGTGGAGGATTCGACCAGGGCGATGCGGCCGCTGGCGCCGTCGAGGACGATGCGCGCGCCGTCGGTGATCAGGCGTGTCGCGTCGGGCAGCGCGACCGCGGGGATGCCGGCTTCGCGCGCCTGGCAGGCGCTGTGGGCGAGGAGCCCGCCGACTTCGACGACGAGCCCGGCGACGATGCGGAAGAGCGGCGTGACGCCGAGGTTGGCGGCGCGCAGGACGAGGATCTCGTCACCGCGCCAGCCCTCGGCCGGGACCGGCTCGCCGGGGGCGAACACGCGTGCGACGCCGCACACCTTGCCGGCCGACAGCGGTGCGCCGCTCCAGGCGCTCCCCTCGCCAGCATCGCCCCCCTCGCCGGCGCGCGCCGTCGGCACGCCGATGGCGTCTAGGCGCGCGCCGAACACGACGGCCGGGACGCAGTGGAGGCGCGCGGCGAGACGCGCCAGCGCGTGCTCGCCAGCACGGCGCTCGGCGCGCCGGCGCAGCGCTGCCGGGTCGCGCAACGCGGCAGGCAGTTCGCGTGTGTGGAGGTGGAAGACCAGCGCTTCGGGCCAGTCGAGGTGCGCAGCGAGGTGCAGCGCGGCGCGGCGGACCAGCGCATGGACGGCGGTGTAGTGGTGCTTGATCGTCTCGCGCAGCGGCAGGAAGTGCTGCGCGAAGGCGAGCGCCTCGAAGACGGCCGCGTGCGCGGCTTCGTCGACGCCGGCGGCGGCGAGGCACTCCCCGAGTTCCGCCTCGGCCGCGTGCCGGGCGGCCTGCTGGCGCGCGAATTCCGCCGCCGGCCGGCGGCCGCTGGCGCGCAGGTTCGCGAGCAGCTCGTCGAGGCGGGCCGGATCCTCGGCGAGCCGCGGTTCGGCGAGTTCGAGTTCGTTGTCGGCGCAGTGGCCGTAGGCGGCGAGGTAGTCGGCGCGACTGCGGCGCCTCCCGGCGACGTCCTCCAGCCACAGCGCCTGGCGCGTGATGAGGCTGCCGGGCAGGCCGGACAGCAGGCGCGCGCACAGCGCTTCGCCGTCCGATCCGAACAGGGCTTCGAGCGTGCGCCGGACCTCGGCCGCGAAGTGGAAACCGAGGCGGGCGGCGATGACGAATTCGACGCAGGGGCCGGTGCGCAGGAAGCGCACGAGATCCGACACGGCGGCGACCACGCGGCGGGGATCGCCCGA
Organism: Aromatoleum toluolicum; assembly: GCF_012911005.2. Lineage (GTDB taxonomy): Bacteria > Pseudomonadota > Gammaproteobacteria > Burkholderiales > Rhodocyclaceae > Aromatoleum > Aromatoleum toluolicum. Next base: position 6,995 of record NZ_WTVS01000067.1, read on the forward strand.
AGCGACGGCCTGCTCGAGCGCCGCCGGCACGCCGAGGCGCGGGGCGACCTGCGATTCGTAGCGCGCGAGGTAGTCGCGTGCCGCCGCGCGCATGCCCCGCTCAAAACGTTCCCGCACGGCGGCGGCGGGGGCGTCGAGTGGGAGCCGGCCGTACAGGCGCACTTCGGGGTAGTTCGCGAGCGAGGGGTCGGCTGCGACGCGGTCGAGGTAGTCGTCCACCGGCGGCTCCGCGCCGTCGCCGAAAGTCGCCGCGTCGACTTCAAGGTTGAAGCAGAGTTGCCCGGCCACGAGCTCGTACAGGTGATCGACGCAGCGCGCGTCGAAGCGGTAGCCGAGGCGCCGGCGCCCGGTCACGATCGCGCCGCGACGGCCGGCGAAGATGTCGCGGAACAGGCCGAAACTCATCGCCGTCGGCGTCGGCAGCAGTTCGCCGACATTGCCGTTGCTGAGCACGAGCTGGCTGCCGCGCAGCAGGCCGCGCTGGCGCAGCTCGGTGAATTTCCTCGCGAGGCGCCGCCGCTCGCCGGCGAGGTAGCTTTCCAGCCCCGCGCCGCCGGCCGTGCTCGCGGCGACGAGCGGGCGCGCCTGCAGCAGCCACACGCCGCACAGGTCGACGGCGAACTCGACATCCTGCGGCCCGCCGAAGAAGGCCTCGGCGCGTAGCGCGAGCAGTGCGATCTCGCGCGTCTCGGCGGGCGTCAGGCAGGCGACGCGCGCGCGCTGCGGACGCACCGGATGCGGGCCGTCGACGGCGAGCGCCTCGCGCTTGTGGCCGATGCGCTTCCTCAGCAGGCGCCCGGCGTGGGACAGGACGAAGCTGTCGCCGGCGTGCCGCCCCGCGGCGAGCGGTTCCGCCAGCCCCCACACGGCATCGACGTGCACCTCGCGGCGCCTGGTGTCGAGCGGCGCGCGCGTATAGGCGATGCCGGCGGCGACCGCGGGGACGAGGCGCTGCACGAGGATCGCCAGCGCCGCATCGGCATGCCCCAGCCGCGCGCGGTACTCGACCGCGGCCGGTTCCGCCCACGAGGCGATGCAGCGTTCCAGCGCGGCGAGCAACGCCGCCTCGCCGTGCACGCCGAGTTCCGTGGCATAGACGCCGGCATAGCTCGCGCCGTCGCCGTCCTCCTCGATCGCGGAGCTGCGCACCGCGACGCGCCCGCCGAGCGCGCGATAGGCCGCCAGCAGCGCGGCACATACCGCTTCGCGCCCTTCCCCGCCCTCGCGCCATGCTGCGATCGCCGCTGCCGTGACGCAGAAACCGGGGCTTACCGGGAAGCCCGCCGCGAGCAGCAGGCCCTGGCGCAGCGCCTTGTTGCCCACGCTGCGGGCGTCCGCCGGGGTGAGCGCGGCGAGGTCGCGGATCCAGCCCGACGACAGCGGCGCGCTCCCGGCCGCGGCCGCCGCGGCTGTCACGCCGCGACCCCGGCGCGGATCGCGCGGCCCGCCCGTTCCGCCCCGCGGATGCGCGAGTCGTCGCGGTTGTCGCGCTCGCCGCTCCAGCGGTCCTTGAGTTCCAGCCACTCCGGCGCGAAGCCTTCGACGCGTTCGCCGCGCAGCGCCGCGTCGATCACGCGCCGGTAGAAGCCGACGATGTCCGCGACCAGCGGCGCGGTGCGCTCGCGCCCCGGAATCTTGAAGCGTTCGACGCCCATCGCGACGTATTCGGGCACTTCCCACAGCAGCAGCTCGGGGCTGCTCTTCAGGCGCGGCGAGTCGGGATGGCGGCGATCGCCGGCGGTGAGCGACCACTCGCCGCGACAGATGCGGTAGCAGCTGCCGCCGCGCGCCGCCGAGCCGAGGTAGAGATCCTTGTCGTCGTCGCCGCGCAGGTGCTTGACGTGGAAGTAGCTGCTCGAATAGCAGCGCCCCGGGCAGATGCGTCCGCGATGCGGGTTCTGGAACAGGAAGGCCTCGAGCTTCATCGGGCTCGCGGCGCGGATCTGTGCCGCCTCGGCGACGCCCCAGCGGTAGGGCAGCACGACGTAGTCGGCGCCGAGTTCGTCATAGAATCGCACGTCCTCGACGTTGAACACGCCGGCGGTGACGCTGACGTGGATGTCCAGCGCGGGATGCGCGCGGCGCACCAGCGGGATCAGGCCGGGGTCGCACACCATCACGCCGCTCACGCCGATCTTCGCGAAGCTCGCGACGCGGTCGAGGAACAGGCCGACTTCGTCCGGCGCAGGCATCACGTTGATCGCGACGCGCACGTCCTTGCCGTCGCGCGCGGCCTCGGCGACCAGTTCGGCGATCGCGCCGTCGTCGAGCTCGTCGGTGGCCGGACGGCGGCTCCAGCCGCGCGGGCCGACGTAGACGGAGTCGGCGCCGCGCGCGAGCGACGCGCAGGCCATTTCGAGGCTGCCGCCAGGAGCCATCAGGATCGTCATCATTCACCTCAGGGATGGAGACCGGCGGCGAGGAGGCCGGCCGGCAGTGCATGTCGGGGAGCGCCGGGTGGCGCCATCAGGTCGGCGAGTTCCTGCAGCCGGTCGGCCATGTGCGGCGCCCACGGGAGGCCGACGCGCGCGAGCCACTTGCGGCGCAGCACGGCGCCCGCCCAGCTGCCCGCCGGCACGCCGGCGACGCGCGACCACAGGCCGGGATCGGCGCGCAGGCGATCCGCCGCGGCGGCGGCCGAGCGGGCGAAGCCGTGCAGCAGCGCGGGCGCCGTGCGCGACAGCGCCTCGTGGCAGACGAAGAAGCTCGTCGGCACCTGCGGCCGCGGGACGGGAAGCGCCGCGAGCAGCGCGGCCAGGTCGCACACCTCGCGAAACGCACCGCCCGCGACGAGCGCAGGCACCTGGTGCCAGTACAGCAACGCCGCGTCGAGCGCGCCACCGCACAGGGCGTCGTGCAGGGCGCTCTTCGAGCCGGCGGCGATGCAATGCGACGCCTCCGCCGGGTCGAAGCCGTGGCGCAGCCGGCACGCGGCACGCAGCAGCAGCCAGTTCTTGTCCTGCGTGTGGACGACGCCGATGCGCTTGCCCGCCAGGTCCGCGAGGCTGCGCAGCGCGCTGCCCCGTCGCGCGACGAGGCCGCCGAAGATCGCGCCGTACGGGGCGGCCGCCACCAGCGGCAGGCCGGCGGCGCGATGGCGCGCGAGCGACAGCCAGTCGGTGTCGATGAGGTCGACCTCGCCGTCGATCAGCCGCGCCTCGGTCGCCTGGCGCTCGCCGCGCATGCGGTCGTCGCCCAGCTGCAGCGCGAGGCGGTAGCCGTTCGCCTCGTCGAGGCCGCAGGCGACGATCGCGCGCATCAGCCAGGCGCCGCTGCCGGTGGCTTCGAACGCCGCACGCAGCGTGGGCGGCGCGTCCTGCGAGATGTCAGCCGACATAGCCCGCCGCCCGGTCCATCAGGGTATCGACGCGCTTCGCCTTCTCCCGCACCCAGCGCCCGCGCAGTTCGGCGAGCTCCGCGGCGTGGTGATCGAGGTCGCTCGCGCCGGCGACGACCTCGTCGATCGCGCGGCGGTAGAAGCGCACCAGGTCGCGGATCATGCCGACCGGCCGCTCGCGCCCCGACAGCTTGAAGCAGGTGACACCGGCGGCGACGAAGCCCGGCAGCTGCGCGAGCATCAGGCGGGCGTCGCGGCGCAGCTTGATCTCCACCGGGTCCGCGCCCGCCGCGCCGAACTCCCAGTTCGCCTGGCACACGCGGTAGCACTCCTTCGCGCCGCGGTTCGCGCTGCCGTGGAAGTCGCGGCTGCCCTCGACCTCCAGCCAGTCGCGAAAGCGCAGATAGCTGCTCATGATGCATTTGCCCGGGCACAGTTTGCCGGTCTGCACCGTCTCGAACAGGAAGGTCTCCAGCCCGATGTCGCTCGCGCGCCGCACGGATTCGATCTCGGCGACGTCCCAGCGGTAGGGCAGGATGATCACGTCGGCGCCGGCGTCGCGGTAGAAGGCCGCGTCGGCGAGGTTGCTGATGCCGCTGCCGATGCTGACATGCAGCACCGTATCCGGGATTTCGCGGCGCAGCGCGCGCATCAGGCCGACATCGGTGACGATGAAGCCGGACGCGCCGTCGGCCGCGTAACGCACGGCCTTGTCGACGAAGCGGCCGAAGTCGTAGGGCGTCGGGAAGGTGTTAAGCACCACGCGCAGCTCCGCGCCGCCCACCCGCGCATAGGCGGCCGCCTCGCGGATCGCGTCATCGCTCATCTCTGACTCGTAGGGGCGGCGCGAGAAGCCGAGCGGGCCGACGTAGATGATGTCGGCGCCCTCGTCGACCGCCGCGCGCGCCATCTCCAGCGAGCCGGCCGGGGCGAGCAGCTTCACCATCATCAGCTCCGCCCGATGTAGCGCTGGCCCGCGCCTTCGAAGTAATAGCCGTTGCACAACCCTTCGCGCGCGAGACCCGCGAGCGCGTCGAGCGCGGGCGTGAAATCGGGCGCCGCCTCGCCGGCGAAGGCCCGCGTCAGGGCGTCGCGGTAGATGCGCCCCACCGCCGCCGCGTAGCCCGGCGCCTCGCCCTTGTTATGCACGTAGAAGTGCTTCAGGCCCATGTCCGCGAGCCGCCCGCCGTGCTCGACCATGCACAGGTCCTTGCCCGACAGCGTCATGCGGCCGGTGTCCTTCAGCGACCAGTCGGCGCGGCTGCCGTCGCCGCGGCCGCGCTTGAGCCAATGGTCCTGCGTGCACTGGTAGGAACAGCTGCCGTCACCGCATGCGCCCTCCGCGCCGTCCTCGCTGTGTTCGAGGATGAAGCAGGTCTCCGAGATCACCAGCGGGATCTTGCCGTGCACCGGCACCAGCACCTCGACGTCGGCGTGCTCGGCGATGTAGCGCACCTCGTCGAGCGACAGCTCAGGATTCGGATACACGCGCGTGACGCCGAAGTCCTTGAGCACCTTCGCGGTCTCGTGCGTGTACAGGTTGCCGAACACGCCGAGGTGGATCGGCGCCGTGCAGCCGCGCTCGCGCAGCATGCGCAGCACGCCCAGGTTATGCACCTCCAGCGCGTCGAAGGGCAGCTGGAGCGCGGTATCGATGACGTCGCCGACCCACGCGAGGTCGTCGTTGCCGGGCACCGCGTACAGGCGCAGGTAGGCCTTCTGGCCGCGCGCATGCACGTGCTGCAGCCCGGCTTCGAGCAGCTCCGCGTGCGAGCTGAAGTTGTTGGGATACTCGGGGCAGGAAAAGTCGCCGAGGTAGATCGCGTCGTAGGCCGAGAAATCGCCCTCGCGCAGTTCCTTGAGGTTGCCGACGTCGGTCGAGAGTTCAAACATGGTGTATCTCCTTGCTTATTGGGTCACGGCCGCGGCGGCGGCGGAAACGCGTGCGGATTCGTCGATCGCCTGGCGCAGCAGGCGGTTGTCGCGCTTGTTGCGCTCGGTCATCCAGCGCCCGCGCAGGATCTCGAGCTCCGTGGCGAACACCGAGAGGTCGGGGCGATCCGTTTCGAGGATGGCGTCGACCGCGCGCCGATACACGCGCACGATGTCGCGCACCAGCACCGCAGAACGGTCGCGCCCGGGCACCTTGAGGCAGTCGACGCCGGCGGCGAGGTAGTCCGGCAGCTCCTCCAGCCACAGCGCCGGGTTGGTCTTGATCGTCATCGGCATGCGGTAATCGATGTCGTCGACGTTGAAGTTCCACTCCGTCTGGCACACGCGCAGGCAGTCGCCGCCGCGCGAGGCCGAGCCGAAGAAGTGGTCCTTGCCCTCGGTGTCGAGCCAGCGGCGGAAGCTGAAGTAGCTGCTCATGTTGCATTTGCCGGGGCAGATCTTGCCGCCCGACGGCGTCTTGAACAGGAAGACCTCGATGCCGACCTTGCCCGCGCCCTTGATCTGGCGGATCTCCTCCACCGACAGGCGGTAGGGCAGCACGACGTAGTCCGCGCCCAGTTCGCGCAGGAAGCGCACGTCCTCGTAGTTGGTGATGCCGCAGCCGACGCTGGTATGCACATTCACGTGCGGCAGGCGCTCCTTCACCAGCCGCATCGCGCCGAGGTCGCTGATCATGAAGCCCTGTGCGCCCCAGCCCGCATAGCGCTCGACGCGCTCGACGAACATCGGCAGCTCGGTCGAGCTCGGCAGCGTGTTCACGACCACGCGCACTTCCTTGCCGCGCGCCAGCGCGTAGTCGATCGTGTGGCGGATCTCGTCGTCGTTGAGCTCGTCCTGCGCGCCGCGCCGGCTCCAGCCGACGACGCCGACGTACACCGCGTCCGCGCCCTCGTCGAGCACCGTCTTCGCCATCTCCAGCGTGCCGCCGGGGGCCATCATCATCACCATGCTTGTTCTCCTTCAGGCCGGAACGGCGTCCCGGCAGTCCTGGTCTTCGCGCAGCAGTTCGCCCAGTGCGGCGAGGAAGCGCGCGTTCTCGGCGGGCAGGCCGACGCTCACGCGGATGTGCCCGGGCAGGCCGTAGCGGGCCATGCACTTCACGGCGACGCCGCGTTCGGCCAGGCGCGCCAGCGCATCGCGCGGCGCACGCAGCAGCACGAAGTTCGCTGCCGAAGGCACGAACTCGACCCCCAGACGCGTGAGCCCTGCCGTCAGCATTTCCAGGCCGCGGAAGTTCGCGTCGATGCTGGCGCGGCGGTGGGTCTCGTCCTCCAGCGCCGCGAGCGCGGCCGCCTGCGCCAGCGAGCCGACGTGGTACTGCGGGCACAGCGCGGCGAGCCGCCGCACCAGTGTTTCGGGCGCGAAACCGTAGCCCACGCGCAAGCCCGCCAGCCCCTCGACTTTCGATAGCGAGCGCAGGGCCAGCACCGCGGCGCCGCGACGCACGTCCGCCGCCGCGTCGATCAGCGCGCGGCCCTCGGCGTAGTCGCGGTAGGCCTCGTCGAGCAGCAGCACCGCGCCGGCCGGCAGCGCGTCGCGCAGGCGCGCCCAAGCGGCCGGGTCCATCAGCGTCCCCGTGGGGTTGTGCGGCGAGGCGACGACCACGAGGCGCGTGTCCGGGCTGAGGCGCGCGAGGTATTCGTCGATTGAGTATTCGCTGCCCGCCAGCGGCACCGTGACGACGCGGGCGCCCACGCGCGCGGCGGCCGAGCGGTAGGCGGGAAAGGCCGGATCGGGGATCAGCACCTCGCCGCCGGCGCCGACGAAGGCGCGCAGCGCGAGGTCGATCAGGTCGCACGCGCCGTTGCCGATCACCAGCTGCGACGCGGCAAGCCCCAGCCGGCGCGCAAGGGCGTCACGCAGTTCGGCGCTGTCGGCCGCCGGATAGCGGTGCAGCCGCGCCGCCGTGCGCGCGATCGCGGCGCACGCCGCCGGCGAGGGACCGAAGGGGTTCTCGTTGCCCGCCAGATCGACCGCGGGGCCATCCGCACCGGCGTAGTGCGCGCGGATCGACGCGACCAGCGCGGGATGGGGTTCGGCCTGCGGGCGCGCGGCGCGCACCCGGGCGAAGGCCTCGTCGAGGGACAGGCCGAGGTGCTCGTGCAGAAAACACGCCGCCAGCGCCGGGGAACGCGAAATCCCCTGCTCGCAGTGCATCAGCACGCGGTGCCCGGCGGCGATGCGAGCGGCGAGGAAGGCCGCGGCCGCGCGGATCGTCGCGGCGGGCAAGGCCACGCGGTCGGCCACCGCCAGCCCCAGCTGCAGCGCCACCTCCGCCGGTCGGGCCAGCGGCGCCAGCGACAGCAGCGTGTCGATGCCCGCCGCCTGCAGCGCGGCGCCGTCGGCGGCGTCGGCGCGGCTGCCCACGGCCAGCTGCGGCATCACAAAGTCCATTCCATCGCCCTCCGGGTCACGCCTGCGAACATGTCGACATCATCGACACGTGCGCCCGGACGCGACACGGCAGGATCATGAAGCGGAGATCATGATTTTCTGTAAATCCACCTCGTCATTATGGTTATGGCCGTCGTGCCGGTCCGGCGTGCTGCCCCGCAGCACGTGCATGCATCGCCGCCCCTCAGCGCAGGCAGCCGCCGGCGCGGCGGCACCACGCGACGAAGCCGATGGCGCCGAGCGTCAGGAAGCCCGCCATGCCCGCCGCCAGCGTCAGCGGCGATTGCCACAGCAGCGGCGCGAAGACGCCGGCGATGGTCGAATTGATGCCGACCTGCAGGAAGCTCTGGCAGCTCGACGCCAGCCCGCGGTGCGACGGAAACAGCTCCAGCGCCAGCAGCGTCATGCTCGGCATCGACAGGGCCATGCCGAAGGTGTACAGCACGATGGGCAGCACCGACCACGGCAGGCCGGGCGGCAGCAGCGTGGCGACCAGCAGGTTGGCGAGCGCCGCGACCGCCATGATCGTCATGCCGATGACGACCGTGCGGCGCACGTGCCAGCGCCCGGCCACCCGCTCCGACAGCGCCGAGCCCGCGCTCATGCCGACCACCGCCGGCACGAACAGCCAGCCGAATTCCTGCGCGCCGAGGCCCAGGTGCTGCATCAGGAAGGCCGGCGCCGACAGCACATACAGGAAGAAGCCGTTGAAGTTGAAGGCCGCCGCCACGCTCAGCACCACGAAGGCGCCGCTGCCCAGCACGCGCCGGTAGGCACGCGCGAGCAGCACCGGGTGCAGTGGATGGCGGTGCTCGGCCAGCAGGGTTTCAGGCAGGAAGCGCCAGGTGAGGACGGCCAGCACGGCGCCGAACAAGGCGAGGAAGAAGAAGATCGCGCGCCAGCCTGCTGCGGCCAGCAGCAGGCCGCCGATGATGGGCGCGATCGCCGGCGCGACGCCGAAGATCAGCATCACGCGCGACATCAGCCGCTGCGCGTGCGCGCCGTCGAAGAGATCGCGGATCACCGCGCGCCCGACCACCATGCCGGCGCCGCCCACCATGCCCTGCAGCGCGCGCCCCGCCCACAGCCATTCGATCGACGGCGCCAGCGCGCACACCAGCGAGGCCAGCGCGAACAGCCCGCTGCCGGCGATGAGCACGAGCCGGCGCCCGAAATGGTCGGCGAGCGCGCCGTGCCACAGCACCATGAAGGCGAAGGTCGCCATGTAGGCGGTGAGGGTCTGCTGGATCTCGAGCGGCGTGGCGCCGAGCTCCGCCCCCATCACCCCGAACGCGGGCAGGTAGGTGTCGATCGAAAACGGCCCGATGGCCGCGAGCGCCGCGAGGACAAACGCTAGCCAGGGCGAGGTGGCGGGCATCGGGGGGGGATCCCTGGGGTCGTTGTTGTTCGGTACCGGGCGCCCCCCGCGCGCCACGGCGGCCGCGTCAGCGCGAGTCGAGGCCGCGCCGGTACTGGATCGCCTCGGCCACATGCGGCGGACCGACGCGTTCGGCGCCGGCGAGGTCCGCGATCGTGCGGGCGACCTTCAGGATGCGATGATACCCGCGCGCGGACAGATTCAGCCGTCGTATCGCCTGCTCGAGCAAGGCCTTGCCCTGCTCGTCGGGCACGCACAGCGCATCGACGCGCCCCGGCGCGAGATGGCTGTTCGCGCCGCCCTGGCGCGCGCGCTGCACCGCCCAAGCCTGCACGACGCGCTCGCGCACCGCTGCGCTGGTCTCGCCCGCCGGTTGCGCGGTCATCTCGGCGTGGTCGAGCAGCGGCACCTCGATGACGAGGTCCATGCGGTCGAGCAGCGGCCCGGACAGGCGTCCGCGATAGCGCGCGACCTGGTCCGGCGTGCACCGGCAGCGTCCGCCCTTGTCGCCGGCGTGGCCGCAGGGACACGGATTCATCGCCGCGACGAGCTGGAAGCGCGCCGGGAATTCGGCGCGCTGGCGTGCCCGCGACACCGTCACGCTACCGGTCTCGAGCGGCTCGCGCAGCGCCTCAAGGACGCGGCGGTCGAATTCGGGCAGTTCGTCGAGGAACAGCACGCCGCGGTGCGCGAGGCTGATCTCGCCGGGCCGCGGATTCGCGCCGCCGCCGACGAGCGCCGGCGCGGAGGCCGAGTGGTGCGGCGCGCGATACGGCCGGCGCCCCCAGCGGCGGGCGTCGAAGCCGCCTTCGAGCGACTGGATCGATGCGCTCTCGATCGCCTCGGCCTCGTCGAGCGGCGGCAGCAGCCCCGGCAGGCGGCGCGCGAGCATGGACTTGCCGGTCCCCGGCGGACCGAACATCAACAGCGAGTGCTGCCCGGCGGCTGCGACCTCGAGCGCGCGGCGCGCCTGCAGCTGCCCCTTGACCTCGGCCAGATCCGCTTCGTCGTCCCGCCCCTCGGCGGCCGGCGGCGGCTGGCGGCGCACGAGCGCCGAGTGGCCGTTGAGGTGCGCGCACACGGCCAGCAGGCTGGCGGCGGGCAGCACAGTGGCGCCGCGTGCGAGCGCCGCCTCGTCGGCGTTGGCGGCCGGCAGCACCAGCGCGCGACCGGTGCGCCCGCTCTCCAGCGCCATCGCGAGGCCGCCGCGCACCGCGCGCAGGCTGCCGTCGAGCGAGAGTTCGCCGACGAACTCGTGCTGCGCGAGCCCCGCCGCATCCACCTGCCCCGACGCCGCGAGGATGCCCAGCGCGATCGGCAGGTCGAAGCGCCCGCCCTCCTTGGGCAGGTCCGCGGGTGCAAGATTGACCGTGATGCGGCGTTGCGGGAATTCGAACTGCGAGGTCGCGATCGCGGCGCGCACGCGTTCGCGCGCCTCGCGGACTTCGGTGTCGGGCAGGCCGACCAGGTTGAATGCGGGCAGGCCGTTGGCGAGGTGGACTTCCACCGTCACCTCGGGCGCGCCCATGCCTGCGAGCGCCCTGGTGCGTACGAGAGCCAGCGACATCGGTACCTCCGGAATGGACTGCGCTCAGTCTACCGGAGGCTCCGACAATGACGAAAGATTATCTACAAGGCATCGATACGACGCCGTGCGGTGCGCGGACGGGCGCTGCCGCTCACTCGTCTTCGCGGTCGGCGCGCGCGCGCACGAGTTCGGATTCGAGCGCAGCGACGCGGTCTTCCAGCTCGGCGAGCTTCTGGCGCGCGTGCACGAGCACCTCGCGCTGCACGTCGAACTCTTCGCGCGTGACCAGATCGAGCTTGCCGAAGGCGCTGCCGAGCAGGGCCTTGGCGTTCTTTTCGAAATCCCGGGCGGGATTGCTGGCGGCGAGTTCGGACAACTTGGCGCCGATGTCATCGAGGAAGCGGGGGCCTGCCATGAAGTTACCTCTGGGGCGAAAGCAAAGGGGAAAAGTCTAGCACGGGCGCAGGTTCGCGAACGGACGCTCACCCCCTCCGCCCCATTGCGGTGAGCGCTCCGCCCGCGCGGGGCGTCATGCACCACGAAATCGACTATAACGCACCATGACGGTGCATCCGACGATCAGACGCTCTGCTGCATGTGCACAAGATCGCCCCGAAAACCCCCTCTATTCAAGCATTTTCAACGTTAAAACAAAAACTTACAACACCAACCAAACGACTTGGCACGGCGCGTGCAAAGGAGGAGCCGTCAGCTATCAAACACCAACCATCAAGGAGCTACACCATGCACAAGTGCATCCTCGCCCTTGCCGTCGCCGCAGGCCTTCCGCTGATCGCCTCCGGCACGGCCGCCGCCGGCGACAGCCCGATCGCCGCGAACGTCGCCCTCGTGTCCGACTATGCCTACCGCGGCATCAGCCAGACCGACGAGAAGCCGGCGCTGCAGGGCGGTTTCGATTATGCGCATGCGAGCGGCCTGTACATCGGCGTGTGGGGATCGAACGTGTCGTGGCTGAGCGATCTCGAGCGCGGCACCGGCGAAAACTCGGGCAACAGCCTCGAACTGGACGTCTACGGCGGCTACAAGGGCACGATCGGCGACATCGGCTACGACGTCGGCCTGCTGCAGTACGTCTACCCGGGTGAGTTCGACTCGGGCTGGCGCAACACGATCGGCCTGAAGCACCCGAACACGCTGGAAGGCTATGTCGGCCTGTCGTGGCAGTTCCTGTCCTTCAAGTACTCGAACTCCTTCACCAACCTGTTCGGCGCGCCGGACTCCAAGGGCAGCCAGTACTTCGACCTGTCGGCCGCCTACGAGGTGATCCCGGGCACGACGCTCAACGCCCACTACGGCCACCAGATGATCGCCGGCCCGGCCGAGTCCTACTCCGACTGGAAGGTCGGCGTCAGCCAGGCCGTCGCGGGCGTGACGCTGGGCCTGCACTACGTGGATACCGACATGAAGGACAAGAGCGACTTCGACGCCGACGGCCGCTACGTCCTCAGCGTCGCCAAGACCTTCTGAGCCTGCAACGCCGCGGGGCCCCGGCCCCGCAAGACTGAAAGGAAACCATCATGAAATTCGTCACAGCCATCATCAAGCCCTTCAAGCTCGACGAAGTGCGCGAGGCCCTCTCGGCGATCGGCGTGCAGGGCATCACCGTCACCGAGGTCAAGGGCTTCGGCCGGCAGAAGGGTCACACCGAGCTGTACCGCGGCGCCGAATACGTCGTCGACTTCCTGCCCAAGGTGAAGATCGAGGCCGCCGTGCGCACCGAGCTGCTCGAACAGGTGATCGAGGCGATCGAGAAGTCCGCCGCGACCGGCAAGATCGGCGACGGCAAGATCTTCGTCTTCGACCTCGAGCAGGCCATCCGCATCCGCACCGGCGAAACGGGCGCCGACGCGCTGTAAGGGAGAACATCATGAAAAAACTGTTTGCCGTACTGCTTGCGGTCCTGGCGCTCGGCTTCGCCGGGCTCGCCAGTGCCGAGGATGCACCGGCCGCCGCCGAGGCGGTCACCGCGGTTGCCGAGGCGGCCGCCGCGGCGGAACCGGCCGCTGCCGCGCCGGCCCCCACGGTCAACAAGGGCGACACCGCCTGGATGCTGACCTCCACCGCGCTGGTCGCCTTCATGGTGATCCCGGGCCTCGCGCTGTTCTACGGCGGCCTGGTGCGCTCGAAGAACATGCTGTCGGTGCTGATGCAGGTCTTCGTGATCTTCTCGCTGATGATCGTGCTGTGGTTCGTGTACGGCTACAGCCTCGCCTTCACCGAGGGCAACGCGTTCATAGGCGGCTTGTCGAAAGCCTTCCTCAGCGGCGTGACGGTCGATTCGATGGCCGCGACCTTCAGCAAGGGCGTCGCGATCCCCGAGTTCGCCTACATCATCTTCCAGGCGACCTTCGCGGCGATCACCCCGGCGCTGATCGTCGGCGCCTTCGCCGAGCGCATGAAGTTCTCCGCGGTGCTGCTGTTCATGGTGCTGTGGTTCACCTTCTCCTACCTGCCGATGGCCCACATGGTGTGGTACTGGGCGGGTCCGGATGCCTACATCGACGCCGCCGCGGGTGAAGCGGCCGCTGCGACCGCGGGCTTCCTGTTCCAGAAGGGTGCGCTCGACTTCGCCGGCGGTACCGTGGTGCACATCAACGCCGCCGTCGCCGGCCTCGTGGGTGCCTTCATGATCGGCAAGCGCATCGGCTACGGCCGCGAATCGATGGCGCCGCACTCGCTGACGCTGACGATGGTCGGTGCCTCGATGCTGTGGATCGGCTGGTTCGGCTTCAACGCCGGCTCCAACCTCGAAGCCAACGGCCTGACCGCGCTCGCCTTCCTCAACACGATGGTCGCGACCGGCATGGCGGCGATGTCGTGGATGACCGCGGAATGGCTGATGAAGGGCAAGCCCTCGCTGCTGGGTGCGGCTTCGGGTGCAGTGTCGGGCCTCGTCGCGATCACCCCGGCCTGCGGCTGGGTCGGCCCGATGGGCGCGCTGGTGATCGGCCTGCTCGCCGGCGTGATCTGCCTGTGGGGCGTGAATGGCCTCAAGCGCATGCTCGGTGCCGATGACGCGCTCGACGTGTTCGGCGTGCATGGCGTGGGCGGCATCCTCGGCGCGCTCCTGACCGGTGTGTTCGCCAACCCGGACCTCGGCGGCGTCGGCGTGTATGACTACGTCGCCAACGCGGTCGCGCCGTTCTCGACCTCCGCGCAGGTCACCAGCCAGGTCTGGGGCGTGGTCGTCGCGATCGTGTGGTCGGGCGTCGTGTCGGTGGTCGCCTACAAGATCGTCGATGTGCTGATCGGCCTGCGCGTGCCGGAAGAAGAAGAGCGCGAAGGCCTCGACATCACCGCCCACGGCGAGACGGCCTACCACATCTGAGCATCTCCGGATCGCTCCGTCGTCCGGTCGTTCAACGGGCGCCCCTTCGGGGGCGCCCGTTTTCGTTCACGCCGCCGCGCAGCACAGCGCGGCAAAAAATCACCATTACGCCTAAATAGGTATTACTATTCGAATATGCACGTTTGCTTACTTTTTCTTACACACCCCGAGGATTCAATGATTCGCATCCTGTCACGCATCGCCGCCGCCACGCTGTTTTCCTTCACTGCCCTTGCCGCACACGCCGTCGACAATCCGACCAGTCTGGCCGGGGCAACCGTCGTCACGCCGGAGCAGGCCCGCGATCTGCAGTCGAAGGGCGCGTTGGTCATCGACGCCCGTTCGGCTGCCGAATATGCTGAAGGGCATATCGACGGCGCCATCAACGTGCCTTACAAGGAAAAGAGCGAGAAGAAACCGGACTTCGACGTCGCCGTCGACAGCGTCGACCTGGGCAAGCTGCCGGGCGACAAGGCGGCCCCGATCGTGACCTACTGCAACGGCCATGACTGCTGGAAGAGCTACAAGCTGTCGATTGCCGCGATGAAGGCCGGCCACACCAAAGTCAACTGGCTGCGCGACGGCCTGCCCGGCTGGAAGGCGAAGGGCCTGCCGGTCAAGTAATCCGCTCCACTGCCGTAACCCAAGGCTGCGCCGGCACGCGCAGCCTTTTCTTTTCAGGAATACCCATGCGTACGACACTCTCGCTGAAGGCAAAACTCTATGCCCTGGCGGCCTTTGCCCTCGTGATGATCGTCGCCATCGCGGCCATGCTCTTCTATGGCAACGCGTCCTCCACCGAAGCACTGCGCCGGGTGTATGAAGAAAACGTCATCCCGCTGCGCAAGATCCAGACGGTGAGCGACCAGCTCGGAGAGGTGCGCTTCCGCATCGCCGGCGTCATTACCGACCAGATGCCTGCACCGGGTTCGCGCCGCCATCTCGCGGAAGCGCGCGAGGCGCTCCCCCAGTTGTGGGCCGACTACCGCCGGATGACCGCGACCGGTACGGACGAAACGGACGAGCTGGCGCTGACCGCGAAGCTCGAACAGGGCCTCGCGACGCTGCCCGGACTCTTCGCCAAGCTCGATACCGCCTACTCGTCGAGCAATGACAAGGAACTGCTCACGGCCATCCTCGAGGAGGACTGGCCGCCGGTGATCACCAGCGTCTCCAAGCCCCTCGCGGAACTCATCGCCCTGCGCACCCAGGAGGTGGAGCAGGTCTACCACGAGGCCGCGCGCATGGAGCGCGAGCTGAACCGGTACGCCACGATTCTCGTCGGCGGCGCCGTCGTGCTGCTCGCGATCTTCACCACGCTGATCATCCGCGCCATCACCCGTCCCGTCGCGGACGTGCAGCGCGCCCTGGCGCAGGTCGCGCAGGGCGACCTGACGGCCAAGAGCACAGTGCGCAGTGGCGACGAGCTGGGGGAAATGGCACGCGCCATCAACGCCTCGCTCGAGACGCTGGGCGGCACGCTGGCGCAGGTGCGCAGCGGATCGGACCGCGTCGCCGAAGCCTCGGACAACGTGCGCACCAGCGCGCAGGATATCCACGACCGCGCGCAGATGCAGTCCGACGAGGTCATGAAGATGACGGCTGCGATGGAACAACTCACCGTCTCCGTCGGCGAGATCTCGACCGGCTCGGCGCAAGTCTCCGAGGCCGCCAACAGCGCCCATGAAGCGGCGGAACGCGGCAGTCAGCTGATGCGCGAGAGCCGCGTTGCCACCGAACGCGCCCAGCATGCCTCGGCCGACGCGACGCAGGCCGTGAGCGCCCTGTCGAGCTCCATCCAGCAGATCAACGCCATCTCCACGGTGATCCGCGAGATCGCGGACCAGACCAACCTGCTCGCGCTCAATGCCGCCATCGAGGCCGCGCGTGCCGGCGAAGCGGGGCGTGGTTTCGCGGTGGTGGCCGACGAGGTGCGCAAGCTCGCCGAGCGCACCGGCCACAGCACGACCGAGATCTCGAACATCGTGCGCGGCGTGGAACAGCAGGCCGCCTCGGCGGTGCAGGCCATGCGCGCGGTGGATGCCGACGTCGCCGAGGATGCCGACAAGATCGGCCGGCTCGAGGAGGCATTCACGCAGATCGTCGCGGCTGCGGGTCGCGTTTCGTCGCTGTCCGAAGATATCGCGCACTCGACGAAGGAGCAGCGCGTCGTCGCCGAGCAGACCGCGAACGGCATGGAAGCGATCTCGCAGGCAGTCGAGCACACCAGCGCAACCATTGCTCACATGGCCGCCGCGGCCGAAGACTCGGCGCACACCGCAGCCGCCTTGCGTCAGGTGGTGAGCAACTTCCGCACCGCCTGAGGCAACGGTGCGCCGGACGGCGTGGCCGCCGTCCGGCGCAGCTCAGCGGAACACCACCGTCTTGTTGCCGTGCAGCAGCACGCGGCCTTCGAGGTGGTAGCGCAGGCCGCGCGCGAGCACGGTCTTCTCGATGTCCTTGCCGTAGCGCACCATGTCCTCGACCGAGTCGGAGTGGTCGATGCGGATCACGTCCTGCTCGATGATCGGCCCCTGGTCGAGTTCGGACGTGACGTAGTGGCAGGTCGCGCCGATCAGCTTCACGCCCTTGGCCCACGCTTGGTGGTAGGGCTTCGCGCCGACGAAGCTGGGCAGGAAGCTGTGGTGGATGTTGATGATGCGCCCCGGATAGGCGGCGCACAACTCCGGCGACAGCACCTGCATGTAGCGCGCGAGCACGATCGTGTCGCCGCGCACCTCCTCGACGATGCGCCGCACCTCGGCATAGGCGGAGGCCTTGGTGTCCGCGGTGACCGGCACATGGTGGAAGGGGATGCCGTGCCATTCGACGAAGCCGCGGAAGGTGTCGTGGTTCGAGATCACGCACGGGATCTCGATGTCCAGCTCCTTCGACTGCCAGCGCGCGAGCAGATCGTAGAGGCAGTGCTCCTGCTTCGACACCAGCACGACGACGCGCTTCTTCACCGCCGAGTCGGTGATGCTCCAGTCCATCTCCAGCTCTTCGGCGATCGGGCGGAAGCGCTCGCGGAACTCGGCGAGGTGGAAGGGCAGCGAGTCGGCCTTGATCTCGATGCGCATGAAGTAGCGCGCCACCGCCGCGCCGTCCGCGGGGGGTTCGGCGTGCAGCGAGGTCTCGAGGATCCAGCCGCGGTGCTCGGCGATGAAGCCCGACACGCGCGCGACGATGCCGACGCGGTCGGGACAGGACGCCGACAGGGTGTAGAAGCGGTCGCGGTGCATCGGATTACGCGACGCGCGCGAAGGCCTTGTCGATCTCGCGGCGCAGCTCGGCGTAGCTGCGCGTGACGGGGAACTGCGGGAACTCGCGGATGACGTTCTCGGGCGGATGGAACAGGATGCCGCCGTGCGCCTCGCCGAGCATCGCGGTGTCGTTGTACGAGTCGCCGGCGGCGACGACGGTGAGGTTCAGCTCCTTGAAGCGCTTCACGGCCTCGCGCTTCTGGTCGGGCATGCGCAGGTGATAGTTCACCAGCACGCCATTCGCGTCGGCTTCGAGGCGGTGGCACAGCAGGGTCGGCCAGCCGAGCTGCTTCATCAGCGGCTTGGCGAACTCCTGGAAGGTGTCGGAGAGGATCACGACCTGGTAGCTCTCGCGCAGGTCGTCGAGGAAATCGCGCGCACCGGCCATCGGCCCCATGCTGGCGATCACGTCCTGGATGTCGGGCAGGCCCAGCTTGCGCTCGGCCAGGATCTTGAGCCGGTACTTCATCAACGTATCGTAGTTCGGCTCGTCGCGCGTCGTGCGGCGCAGTTCCGGGATGCCGGTACGCTCGGCGAATTCGATCCAGATTTCGGGGACCAGCACACCTTCGAGGTCGAGACAGACGATCTGCACGGCAAGCTTCCTGTTATCGGCGAATAAAGAAACCGTGAATTCTAGCAGTCGCCGGCCGCCGCAACCGCCGCACGCGGAGGGCAGCGCGTTCAAAAAATTTAATCTACCGGGAACCTATTAGAAGGCCGGCGGTCTGGGGAATATGGCCCTATAATGGCAGGGCTAAATGCGTAACCCTTGGCCGATGGAGGCCATTTGGCGGGACGACTCCGGTCGTCCCGTTTTTCTTTCTGCCGCCTCCCCGTCGGCCGTTATTCCCGTGCTCAGCCGCCGAGCAGGTTGCGCACGCGCAGGCCCTGCTGCGCGAAATGCACGCGCAATTCGTCCTGGTGCTCGAAGTCGCGCGTCTCCATCTGCAGGATCACCTCGGTCATGCCCACGGGCACATGCAGCTCGCCGCGCCGGTGTTCGACGTGGCGCACGTTCATGCCCAGGTCGGCGACCGTCTTGAGCACCGCGAGCAACTGGCCCGGCGCGTCGGAAATGGTCACCGCAACACACATCAGCCGCCCGCTCGACGCGAGGCCGTAGTCGATCGAGCGCCCGACCAGGGTCATGTCGACGTTGCCGCCCGAGATCACCACCACCACCCGATCGTCCGGGCGCAGCGCGATCTTCTTCTGCATCAGCGCGGCGAGCCCGACGACGCCGGCGCCCTCCCCTATCGTGCGGGTGCGTTCGAGCAGCGTGACGATGGCTTCGGCGATGGCGTTGTCATCGACGGTGACGATCTCGTCGACATAGCGTGCGATGACTTGGCGCGTGAGCTTGCCGGGGCGCTTCACCTTGATGCCGTCGGCGATCGTGTGCGCGCCGGGCGGCACCTCCTCCAGCACGCCGTCGCGCAGGAAGGTGCGCCACGGCGCGACCGTCTCGGTCTGCACGCCGATCACGCGGATCGCCGGATTCTGCAGCTTGAGCGCGAGCGCGATGCCCGAGATCAGCCCGCCGCCGCCCAACGGCACGATCGCGACCGTCATGTCGGGGGCGTCCTCGAGCATCTCCAGGCCGCAGCTCGCCTGCCCGGCGATGACGTCCCAGTCGTCGTAAGGATGGAGGAAGGTGAGACCCTCGGCCTGCGCCAGTTTCAGGGCCTCGTCGGTCGCGACTTCCAGCGTCTCGCCGACCAGGCGCACGTCGGCGCCGAGCTTGCGGCACGACTGGATCTTCGTCAGCGGCGCGTTCACGGGCATGCAGACGACGGCGCGCAGTCCGCACTGGGCGGCCGCACGCGCGACGCCCTGGGCGTGATTGCCTGCCGACGCGGCGACGACGCCGGTGGGCGGATGCTCGCCCGCGAGCAGACGACCGATCTTGTGCGTGGCGCCGCGCAGCTTGAACGAGCCGGTGCGCTGCAGGTTTTCCAGTTTGAGGCGCAGCGGCACGCCCAGCTCCTCGGAGAGCGGGTCGTTCTGCCACTGCACGGTGCGCAGGATGGCGTCGCGGATGCGCTCGCGCGCGGCGAGCAGGGCCGGCAGGTCGAGAGGCAGGGTAGCAGGCATGCGAGAGGACCTCGGGGCAAGGGTTGCGCACGCGCACGCGGGGGGCGTGTGCGGACGCGTTAGCGCCACTTTAGCCGCAAACGGCCCGTACCCGGCAGCGCGGCGCAGACGCCGCCGCGCGCGGCTGCGGTCGCGCGGCACCACCGATATGCGGTATAAATCGAAACTGCCCCACAAACCACGCGCCGTCCCGCACCGTCTCCTGCAGATGATCAAACTGATACGCATCGAACAGCTCGCGCGGGGCATGTTCATCCACGACCTGAACTGCGACTGGATCGACCACGATTTCGTGCTCAGCCGCTTCCTCGTCAAGGACGCGGCGACGCTGGCACGCGTGCGCGCGATCGGCGTGCGCGAGCTCTACATCGACACCGCGCGCGGCGGCGACGTGGCCGACGCGCCGAGCGCGGACGAGGCCGCGCGCGAAGTCGACGCCACGCTGGACCGCATCGCGACGACGCGGCCGACCGAGGAGCTGGCGATCTCGCCCGAGGCCGAGCGCTATCGTGCGCGGCGCCTGCACGGCGAAGCGCGCCGCATCGTGCGCGACATGATGGGTGACGTCCGTCTCGGCAAGCAGATCGAGCTGGAGAAGATCGAACCGCTGGTCGAGAACATCGTCGCGTCGATCTTCCGCAAGTCCGACGCGCTGCTGCCCTTGCTGCACCTGAAGGACCATGACGACTACACCTTCATGCATTCGGTGTCGGTGTGCGCGCTGATGACGAGCTTCGCACGCACGCTGGAGCTGCCGCGCGAGGTGATCCACGAGATCTCGATCGGCGCGCTGCTGCACGACGTCGGCAAGGCCAAGGTGCCCGAGGACATCCTCAACAAGCCGGGCAAGCTCACCGACGCCGAGTTCGACGCAATGAAGTCACACGTCGTGCAGAGCAAGATCATCCTGCAGAACACGCCCGGCATCAGCGAGATCGCACTCGCCGTCGCCGCGCAGCACCACGAACGCTTCGACGGCACCGGCTACCCGAACCGCCTCGCCGGCGACGGCATCAGCCTGTACGGGCAGATGGCCGCGATCGTCGACGTGTATGACGCGATCACGTCGAACCGCGTCTACCATCAGGGCATGCCGCCGACGCTGGCGCTGCGCAAGCTGCTCGAATGGAGCAAGTTCCACTTCGCGCCCAAGCTCGTGCACGCCTTCATCCGCTCGATCGGCATCTACCCCACCGGCTCGCTCGTGAGCCTGCAGAGCAAGGCGCTCGCGGTGGTGCAGGAGCAGAACCCGGACAACCTGCTCAAGCCGCGCGTGCTGGTGATCTTCGACCTCCAGCAGCGCTGCTACACGACGCCGCGCGAGCTGAACCTCGCGGACTCGTCGGACGCGATCGTCGAGCACGAGGATTTCGCGCAGTGGCAGATCGACCCGGCGCGCTGGATCCCGGCGACGGCCTGATCACGACCGGACGGGGGGCCGGCGCAATTATCAATGTGGCAAACAAGCAGGTGATGTCACGTTGAGTGCTGCACGGCCGCCCCCTCCCCTTCAAGGGGAGGGCTGGGGTGGGGATGGGTCTATCC
>NZ_WTVS01000068.1 GCF_012911005.2 Aromatoleum toluolicum
GTAGCGGCCCTCGAGGCGCATCAGATGCCCAGATCGACGTCGAACAGGTCGCCGACCTCGCCGCCGGTCGCCGACACCTGGTCTCGCTGCCCGGCAGCGAATTCGTCGAGATCGCCGTCGGCGACCAGCGAGATGTGTCGAGCGGCGTAACGCGCACTGCGCACCTTGGCCCAGGGATAAAACAGGCCGAAGGTCAGGCCGAGCGCCAGCGTGTTGGTGAGCATCAGCATTGCATAGGAGCCGAAGCGGTAGTTCGCCTGCAGAAAATGAGCGCCGAGCGCGGTGTTGTTGTAGCGCAGATTGGTGATCATCACGTTCGAGACCGCAAAGATCGCCAGGTACGCGGCAGCAATCGCCAGAAAGCTCAACGGCGCGAAAACGGCTGCGACCAGCAGGGAGACGAGGAAGCCCCCCACGCCGATGCCGATGGCTGTCAGCGCGATCATGTAGAACGCACCGGCCCGCCCCTCGAACCGGAACGGTTCCACGCCATAGCGGCTGTTGCCGATGATGAATTGCTGCTGGCGATACACCGCGTAAGGAAAGAGCAGCCCCAGCGTCAGCCCACCCGCCATCGGCCACAGGACGAAGACCCGATACGCCTCGCCAATCTTGCCGTCGAAACCGAAGCGCACGCCGCGCCAGGAGGAGTTGTGATTCCGGAAGGCGAGTCCGCGCACCATGATCCACGGGAAGATGGCTAGAAACACAACCGTCAGCACCGGGCGCATAAAGGGCACGAACCGGTCCGCAAGGATGTAGCCGAGGAACAGCGCGAAAGCGATGAGGCGCCCCTTGAGGATGCTCAGTGGGTCGGCGAGATAAGCGAAACTGGCGCCGTCGCAGCGCGTGTTGCCATAGAAGTAGCGCTGCGTGCGCACCTTCGCCCACGCCGAATAGATCCCCAGCGTGAGGATGCTGAGGACGAGGTTGACGATCCAGATGCGGAAGAACTCGAAGCCGTTGCCCGAAAACTCGAAGGGCACTTCGCGCGGAGCGTCTTCCTCGCGCGCTGCGGGCGCCGCGGGTACGGAAACCGCTGCGCGAACCTCGCGCGCCGCAAGCTCCGCCTGCGACGCGGTGGGGGACTGTGGCGCTACGTTCGCTGCCGAGGCAGGCACATTGGTGGCCGGGCTGGCGGCGGCCTCGGACGCCTTCTGCTGCTCCGACGTCGGGGCATGCATCGCATCCAGTCGGACCGCCATGCCGATCCCGGCAAGCCGGCTGACGTAGGCATCAGCGGCGGCGCGATCGAGATTGCGCTTGAGCACCACGCGCGGGTGGCCGAAGATCTTGTCGACGTCTTCTGCCGACACGCGGAAGAGTTGCCCGAATCGCTGCATCACCTGTTCGCGCTCGAACCCGGCGAGGATGTCGCCTTGAAACACCAGGGTGTAGCTCGCCTCTGCCATCATTTCTCCAAGGATTCACCGCGCGCGGAGTGCCGACGAGCGCAGCCGCAGGACGCGGCCCGGACGCGCCCTCCAGAAATGACATGATGGTAGCACCCCACCCCGCCTTCGTCATGAAAGCGGGGTGGGGCAAGGGGCAGAGGAATGCCGGAAACCCTTGCGGCGTCCGGCGCGGCAGGTACGCCTCAGCGCAAGCCGATGATCATGCTCATCGCGAGCGCGAGCACGACCAGCAGCGCGCCCCAGGCGATCACGCCCGCGGTGAGGACGAAGGAGCCCATCAGGCGCGACTTGCTCCGATCATCGAGCTTGAACAGCGGGTAGACGCCGTGATAGATCAGCGCCGCCGAGGCGACCCACGCGAGCGCGACGACGATCCCTGCCGCCCACGCGGATGGGATGAACAGCGCCAGCGCGGAGAGCCACAACGGCGTCGGTGCGACCGCGGCGAGGATGAAGGACTCGGAGTACGGCGGCTTGGCATCGACGACATCGCCCATCTGCTGGATGATGGACGCCATCAGCGCGACCATCGCCAGTTCCGCAACATAGAACGCGACAGCCACGGCGAGCGCCTCGCCGACGCTGATCTGTGGCACCAGTTCCGGAAATACCGCGCCCGGCGTGGCGAACATCGAGTACAGGAACATCGCCGGCGGAATCAGCGACATCGGCATCACGTACATCGTGAAGATCCGCGCGACGGTCGGATGCACCTGGATGAGGTCCTGCCAGCCCTCCGAATACGAGTACAACATCTTGGGTAAGTTGTGGGTGTTCATTGCGACCTCCTTGTCTCCTCGAATGAGACAACCATTCGACCGGCTGCGGCGGCAATCTATCCATCGACATGCGCATCTTGCGGGACCAGGCGCGGCTGGGTACCGTGCGTCCCGTTTCCCGCCGCGTGCAATCCGCCATCCAATGCCCCGACTCGCAGGTTTCCCGCCGATCTCGCTGCCGCATGCTCACACCCTGATTCTGGGCAGCATGCCGGGCGCGGCCTCGCTCGCGGCGGGGCAGTACTACGCGCATCCGCGCAACGGCTTCTGGCCCATCGTGTGCGCCGTGCTGGGCCTCGACGCGGCGCTGCCTTACGCGGAACGTGCGCGGCTCTTCGCCGAACGCGGCTATGCGCTGTGGGACGTGCTCGGCGCGTGCCGGCGCGAGGGCAGCCTGGACGCGGACATCGAGCCGGAGTCGATGGAAGTGAATGATTTCGCCGCCTTCTTCGCGGCGCATCCGGGGATCGGACGCGTATTCCTCAACGGCACGGCGGCGGCGACGCTGTTCGGGCGACACGTAGCGCCGGGGCTCGACGAGCGCATCGTGTGGCTGCGGCTGCCGTCGACGAGTCCGGCGAACGCGTCCTGGTCGTATGCGGCGAAACTCGCCGCGTGGCAGGAGATTGCGCGATGAGCGGCGCGAACGAGCTGCGGATCGCGGTGATCGGTGCCGGACCGGCCGGGCTGATGGCGGCGGAGATGCTCGCGGAGCGCGGCTGCGCCGTAGACGTGTATGACGCGATGCCTTCGCCGGGGCGTAAATTCCTGCTCGCGGGCATCGGCGGACTGAACCTCACCCATTCCGAGCCGCCCGAGGCCTTCGTCGCGCGCTACCGCGAACGGCAGTCCGAGCTTGCGCCGCTGCTTGGCCGCTTCGGGGCGGCAGAGCTGCGCACGTGGGCACGGAATCTCGGCATCGACACCTTCGTCGGCAGCTCGGGGCGCGTGTTCCCGACCGCAATGAAGGCGGCGCCGCTGCTGCGGGCGTGGCTGCACCGCCTGCGGCTGGCCGGGGTCCGCCTGCACGTGCGCCATCGCTGGCTGGGCTGGGAAGGCGGGGATGAGGACCCGACACGCGGCCTGCGCTTCGCGACGCCCGACGGCGAGTGCCGCGTCGCGGCCGACGCGGTGATCCTCGCGCTGGGCGGCGGCAGCTGGGCCAAGCTCGGCTCGGACGGGGCCTGGATGCCCTGGCTCGCGCAGCGCGGCGTGGCGCTCGCCGCGCTGCGCCCGGCGAACTGCGGCTTCGACGTCGGTCGGCTGGCCGGCAACGCGGGACCCGGCTGGAGCGCGCATTTCCTCGATCGCTTCGTCGGCGCGCCGGTGAAATCGGTCGCGGCGCGCGTCACCGATGCGCGCGGGCAGACGCAGGAGCGCGCGGGCGAATGCATGATCTCGGCGACCGGCATCGAGGGCGGGCTGATCTACGCGCTGTCGGCGCCGCTGCGCGACACGATCGAGGCAGCGGGTTCGGCGACGCTGTACCTCGATCTCGCGCCCGGGCGCAGTCTCGAGCGCCTTGCGGATGAACTCGCGCGCCCGCGCGGATCGCGTTCGATGGCAAGCCACCTGCAGAGCAAGGCGGGCATCGAGGGCGTGAAAGCGGGCCTGCTGCGCGAATGCCTCGCGAAGCAAGACTTCGCGGTACCGGAACGCCTCGCCGCCGCGATCAAGGCCTTGCCGATCGTGCTTGCGGCACCGCGCCCGCTCGATGAGGCGATCAGCAGCGCGGGCGGAGTGCTGTTCGAGGCACTCGACGACAGGCTGATGCTGCGCGCGCTTCCCGGAGTGTTTTGCTGCGGCGAGATGCTCGACTGGGAGGCGCCGACGGGCGGCTACCTGCTCACGGCGTGCTTCGCGACCGGTCGCGCGGCCGGGCTGGGCGCGGCCGACTGGCTGGCCGGCCGCGAATGAACACAGCGGCGCGCGATCAGCCGCGCCAGGCGTTGAAGGCCGCGTAGCCGGCCCAGGCCATCAGCAGGGAACCGGCGACGTGCAGCAGCGTGTGCAACACGAGCCACGCCCATTCGCCGCGCTGCACGAGATGCAGGCCTTCCGCGGAGAAGGTCGAGAAAGTTGTGAGGCCGCCGAGAAAGCCGGTCGTCAGCAGCAGGCGCAGGGTCGGCGACATCTCCGGCACGGCATGGATCCACGCCAGCGCAGCGCCCATCAGCAGTCCGCCGAGCAGGTTCGCGGAAAGCGTGCCGAGCGGGATCACGAGGAAGAGCGGATTGAGCAGTAGGCCCAATCCCCAGCGCAGCCAAGCGCCGACCGCGGCGCCGACACCGATCGCCGCGAATGCGGGCAGGGTCGCCAGCGGTGCGCTCATCGCCCGGCCCCCGTGCAATCGAGGGCGCTTCCGGGCATCGGGCGCTCGCGGCGCCGGCCGATTCGGCTGAAATGCATGGGTCGTCCAGTGAATGGCAATCGGATGGAATTCTAGCCCAGCGCGGCCCGCACCCGACGCCCCAGCAGGAGTCGGGGACTCATTCCGGGCGCCGACGCGCTAAAATCGCCGACTCACGCAATTTTCGCCCTTTGAATCGAGGCTTTCCCCCGTGTCCGACACTCCGAAATCCGGTGCCGCCGCCGCGCCCGCGAGCAACTTCATCCGCAACATCATCGACGAGGACATCCGGAGCGGCAAATGGGGCGGACGGGTCGAAACCCGCTTCCCGCCCGAGCCCAACGGCTACCTGCACTACGGTCACGCCAAGTCGATCTGCCTGAACTTCGGCCTCGCGCAGAGCTACGCCGGCGTGTGCCACCTGCGTTTCGACGACACGAATCCGGAGAAGGAGGAGCAGGAATACGTCGACTCGATCGTCGAGGCGGTGAGCTGGCTCGGCTTCGACTGGGGCAAGCACCAGTACTTCGCGTCCGACTACTTCGACCGGATGTATGCGTGCGCAGAGTATCTGATCGTCGCGGGCAAGGCCTACGTGGAGTCGCTGTCTGCCGAGGAGATGCGCGCCTATCGCGGGACCCTGACTGAAGCCGGGCGCGAGAGCCCCTACCGCAGCCGCAGCGTCGAGGAGAACCTCGACCTCTTCCGCCGCATGCGCGCCGGTGAATTCGCCGATGGCGAGCACGTGCTGCGCGCGAAGATCGACATGGCCTCGCCCAACATCAATCTGCGCGACCCGGCGATCTATCGCATCCGCAAGGCGCATCACCACCGCGCGGGCGGCAAGTGGTGCATCTACCCGATGTACACCTTCGCGCACCCGATCGAGGACGCGATCGAGGGCATCACGCACTCCATCTGCACGCTCGAGTTCGAGGACCAGCGCCCGTTCTACGACTGGCTGCTGGATGCGCTCGCGACGGGAGGCTTCTTCCCGCGCCCGTTGCCGCAGCAGATCGAGTTCGCGCGCCTCAACCTGAGTTACATGGTGCTGTCGAAGCGCAAGCTGATCCAGTTGGTCGAGGAAGGCCATGTCGCGGGCTGGGATGACCCGCGCCTGCCGACCCTCGTCGGCGCCCGCCGGCGCGGCTTCACCGCGGGCGGCTTCCGCCTCTTTGCCGAACGCATCGGCGTCACCAAGTCGGACACATGGATCGACTTCAGCGTGCTCGAGGAATGCATGCGCGAGGACCTCAACGAGGCCGCCGAACGCCGCGTCGCCGTACTCGACCCGCTGAAACTCGTGATCACGAACTACCCGCAAGGCCAGAGCGAACTGTGCGAGGCGCCAAACCATCCGCTCAAGCCCGAACTGGGCAAGCGCGAGATGCCGTTCTCGCGCGAACTGTGGATCGAGCGCGAGGACTTCATGGAAACCCCGGTGAAGGGCTTCCATCGGCTGTACCCAGGCAACATGGCGCGCCTGCGCTACGGCTACGTCGTGAAATGCACGGGCTGCGAGAAGGACGCCGACGGCAACGTGAGCGCCGTGCTGTGCGAGTACCTGCCGGACACCAAGTCGGGCACGCCGGGCGCTGACAGCGTGAAGGTGAAGGGTAACCTGCACTGGGTGTCGGTCGCGCACGGCTACGAAGCCGAAGTGCGCCTCTACGACCGCCTGTTCGCCCACCCCTACCCCGGCAACCGCCGCGAGGGGGATCCCGAGGACTTCGAGCGCGGCTTCCTCGACGACCTCAACTACGACTCCAAGCGCACGCTCCGCGCGGTGCTGGAACCGGCCCTGCGCAACGCGGCGCCCGAGGAGCGCTTCCAGTTCGAGCGCCACGGCTACTTCGTCGCCGACCGTGTCGACTCACGGGCCGACGCGCCGGTGTTCAACCGCACCGTGACGCTGAAGGACTCGTGGGCCAAGGCCAAGGGCTGAATAACCGAGGCGCCCCGCGCGGTTGCGCGCACCGGACGAAGGGCGGATCATCGACCCCGACATGCCGTTTGGAAATCGTGCAGGAGCCTCATGAAACCCTTCGTCCGACGCAGCCTGATCGCCTTCGTCGTCCTCGCCCTGATCGCCGCAGGGATCTGGTGGTTCACCCGCCCGAATCCCATCCCGGTGCGACTCGTAGAGGTCGCACGCGGCACGGTCGAGGCGACGCTGTCGAACACGCGCGCGGGCGAGATCGAGGCCTGCCAGCGCACCAAGCTGTCGACCATCATCGGCGGACGCATCGACTACCTCGGTGTCAAGGAAGGCGACCGTGTGCAGGCGGGCCAGGTGCTGTTGCGGCTGTGGAGCGAGGATCAGGAAGCACGCCTCGCGGTCAACCGCGCGCAGCTGGAAACCGCGCGCAAGCGCGTGCAGGAAGCCTGTTCGCAGGCCGACAACGCCGAGCGGGAGGCGGCTCGCCAGGACGAGCTGTTCCAGCGCAAGTTCGTCTCCGCTTCCCGCGTCGAGCAGGCGCGCACCGAGGCGCGTGCGCGGCGCGCCGCCTGTGACACCACGCGCGCCGACACGCGCACGGCCGAGGCGCAGATCACGGCGACGTCGACCGACCGCCAGCGCACGGTGCTGATCGCGCCCTTCGCCGGCACGGTCGCAAAGATCACCGGCGAACTCGGCGAATACTCGACGCCGTCGCCGCCGGGCGTGCCGACACCGCCCGCGATCGACCTCATCGACGACAGCTGCTTGTACGTGAAGGCGCCGATGGACGAGATCGACGCCCCGAAGATCCATCCCGACCAGCGGACGCGCGTGACGCTCGACGCCCTGCCCGGCAAGGTCTTCGAGGCGCGCGTGAAGCGCGTCGCGCCCTACATCACGGCGGTCGAGAAGCAGGCACGCACGGTCGAGGTCGACATCGACTTCGTCCATCCCGAGGAAGCCAAGGGCCTGCTCGTCGGCTACAGCGCCGACGCCGAGATCGTGCTGGCCGTGCGCGAGAACACGCTGCGCGTGCCGACCTCGACCCTGCGCGAAGGCAATCGCGTGCTGCTCTACCGCGCCGATGACGGCCGTCTGGAAGAGCGCGTGATCAAGGCCGGCGTTGCGAACTGGGAATTCACCGAGGTCCTGGAAGGCCTCGCCGAAGGCGACCGCATCGCCGCCTCGCTCGAACGCGAAGGCGTGAAGGCCGGCGCCCGCGTGCGGCCGGAAGACGAGGCCGGGGCCTCACGCTGAGGGCGGCGATGGCGCAGATCGAACTCTCGGGCATCGAGCGCGTCTTCAAGCTCGGCGACAGCGAGGTCCATGCGCTGCACGAACTGAGCGTGTCGATCGAGCGAGGCGAGTACGTGGCCGTGATGGGCCCGTCGGGCTCGGGCAAGTCCACCCTGCTGAACCTGCTGGGCCTGCTCGACCGCCCCAACGCCGGCACCTACCGCCTCGAGGGGCGCGACGTCACGACGCTCTCGCCGGACGAACAGGCCGAGGTGCGCCGTACCCGCATCGGATTCGTGTTCCAGAGCTTCCATCTGGTGCCGCGCCTGACGGCCGCCGAGAACATTGCGCTGCCCTTGATGCTCGCCGGAATCCCGCCGGCCGAGCGCCATACGCGCGTGACGCAGGCGTTGAAGGACTTCGGACTTGAGCCGCGCGCGAGCCACCGCCCGGAGGAACTGTCGGGCGGGCAGCGCCAGCGCGTCGCGATCGCGCGGGCGACGATCATGCGCCCGGCGGTGATCCTCGCCGACGAGCCGACCGGCAACCTCGACCGCACGACCGGGCAGGACGTCACGCACCTGCTAGAAGAGCTCAACGCTTCGGGCGTCACGCTGATCGTCGTCACGCACGATCCGGTCATGGGCGGACGCGCCCGCCGGCGGCTGATGATGGAAGACGGCCGCCTGCTGCAGGACGTCCGCGAGCCCGCACCGGCATGACATGACGCCCGCCGACACGCTCCGCTTCGCGACCCGTGCCGCCACCGGTTACCCGCTGCGCACCGCGCTGATGGTGCTGGCGATGTCGATCGGCGTCGCGGCGGTGGTCGTGCTCACCGCGCTCGGCGACGGCGCGCGGCGCTACGTCGTGAATGAATTTTCCGCCCTCGGCAGCAATCTCGTGATCGTGCTCCCCGGGCGCACCGCCACGGGCGGACTGGGGCTCGGCAACATCATCACGAGCACGCCGCGCGATCTCACGGTGCGCGACGCCGAAGCGCTGCTGCGCGCCCCGCTGGTCACCCGCATGGCGCCGCTGTCGGTCGGCAATTCCGAGATCGCCTACGGCGGACGGTTGCGCGAGGCGATGGTCGTGGGCACCAACGGCGACTACGTCGACATCCGCGCCTTCCGCATGGCCGAAGGCAGCTTCCTGCCACGCGAGGACCTCGGCCGCGCCTCGGCGGTCGCGGTCCTCGGCACGAAGCTGCGCGAAGAGCTCTTCGGCAGCGAACCGGCCGTCGGTCGCATGGTTCGCGTCGGCGACCGGCGCCTGCGCGTGATCGGCGTGCTCGGCAAGACCGGCCAGGGGCTGGGCATGAACACCGACGAGTTGGTGTTCATGCCGGTCGCCACCGCGCAGGCGATGTTCAACACCAACAACCTCTTCCGCATCATCGTCGAGGCGCGCAGCCGCGAGGCGATCGGCCCGGCGAAGCAGCAACTCGAGGACATCATGCGCCTGCGCCGTGAGGGCGAGCTCGACGTCACGCTAATCACGCAGGACGCGGTGCTCGGCACCTTCGACCGCATCCTCGGCGCCCTGACGATGGCCGTCGCGGGCATCGCCGCGATCAGCCTAGCCGTCGCCGGCATCCTGGTGATGAACGTGATGCTCGTCGCGGTCACGCAGCGCACCGCCGAGATCGGACTGCTCAAGGCGCTCGGGGCCACCGGCCGCAACATCCGCCTCGCCTTCCTCACCGAGGCCGCGCTGCTGTCGCTCGCCGGCGCGATCACCGGCTACGCGCTCGGCCACCTCGGCGCATGGGGCCTGCGCCTCGCCTTCCCGGTGCTGCCCGCCTGGCCGCCCGACTGGGCCGTGTTCGCCGGCATCGGCACGGCGCTCACCACCGGCATCCTGTTCGGCGTGATGCCCGCCCGGCGCGCCGCCCGGCTCGACCCCGTGCAAGCCCTGTCGCGGCGATGAACCTGCGCGACTTCATCCAGCTCGCGCTGCGCTCGCTGCTCGCCCACCGCCTGCGCAGCTTCCTCACGTTGCTGGGCATCGGCGTCGGCATTGCCGCGGTGATCCTGCTGACGTCCATCGGCGAGGGCCTGCACCGCTTCGTGCTCAACGAGTTCACGCAGTTCGGCACAAACATCATCGAGATCACGCCGGGCCGGCAGGGCACGCGCGGCGGCCCGCCGGGGCTTCCGAGCACGGCTCGCGCACTCACCCTCGACGACGCGCTGGCGCTCGAGCGCCTGCCCCACATCACCGGCGTAACCCCCATCGTGTGGGGCAACTCCGACGTCGAAGGCGGCAGCCGTGTGCGCCGCACCAGCGTGTACGGCGTCGGCCCCGAGATGCAGCGCATCTTCGCGATGCAGGTACGCATCGGCCGCTTCCTGCCGCCCGACGATCCCAACGGCGCGCGCGCCTTCGTCGTGCTCGGCGCCAAGCTCAAGAACGAACTCTTCGGCAGCGCCAACGCGCTGGGCGAACGCCTGCGCATCGGCGGCGAGCGCTACCGCGTTATCGGCGTGATGGAGGAAAAGGGCCAGTTCCTCGGCGTCGACCTCGACGACACCGCCTACATCCCGACCTCGCGCGCGCTGTCGCTCTACAACCGCGAAGGGCTGATGGAGATCAACGTCACCTACGAGGAGGCCGTGCCGGCGGCGCTAGTCGCGGCGGGCATCCGCAAGGTGCTCGTCGCCCGCCACGGCCAGGACGACGTCACGCTGACGACGCAGGAGGACATGCTCGCGCGCCTGTCGAACATCCTCGACATCCTCACCGCCGCGGTCGGCGCGCTCGGCGGCATCTCGCTGCTGGTCGGCGCCGTCGGCATCGTCACGATCATGACGATCGCGGTCACCGAGCGCACCAACGAGATCGGGCTCCTCGTCGCCATCGGCGCGCGGCGGACCACGATCCTGCGTCTCTTCCTCGCCGAGGCCGTCACCCTCGCCGCCATCGGCGGCGTGCTCGGACTGGTCGCCGGCGCGGGCGCTGCCCAACTCGTCGGCCTGCTCGTGCCGGCCCTGCCGGTCCATACGCCTTGGCATTTCGTCGTCATTGCGGAGGCGCTCGCGGTGACGATCGGACTCGTCGCCGGCGTGCTTCCCGCGATCCGTGCGGCACGCCTCGATGCGGTCGAAGCGCTGCGCGCGGAATAACCCATTGTGCATCGCGGGATTTCTTGAGCCAGATCAATTCGGCGCGATTCGGGCGGGCACCCCAAACGAACGCTGACTAGATTGGAACTACAAGAATTCCCTTTTTCCGCATAACCGCTTCAAGGAGTTCGTCATGACATTCCTCGATTCTCCCATTGGCCGCTGCGAGGCTGTCCGGGAAATGGTGCTGCTGGATGAGACGCAGAAGGAGTGCGCCCACGAGCATGGCTGTCCGGAGGGGTGCGACTGCCCGCTGAAAGGCTGGTTTACCGAACAGTCCGGGGTCAGCGATCCGGCCAGTCTGCCGGTCAGACGCGCAGCCAAACGCCGCCGCAGCCCCGCGGCGGTGAAAGCTGCCCCCTTGAAGATGCGAACAAAGGCGTCAAAACCCCTCGTCTTCGCGCAGAAAACGCCATTGCCCGAGCGGAAGGTCGCCTAGCCGGATCCGCCCGATGCGGATGCGCTTGAGGCCGACCACCTTCAGGCCGACCAACTCGCACATGCGCCGGATCTGACGCTTGCGGCCTTCGCGCAGGACGAAACGCAGCTGATCCTCGTTGATCCACTCGACCTTGGCGCGCCGCAGCTTGCGGCCGTCGAGTTCGAGGCCGTGATTCAGCAGCGCGAGTCCGTGCTCGTCGAGCGCACCCTCGACGCGGACGAGGTATTCCTTGTCCACCTCCGAGTCGTCGCCGATCAGCTGGCGCGCGATGCGGCCGTCCTGTGTCAGCACGAGCAGCCCGGTCGAGTCGATATCGAGGCGTCCCGCCGGCGCGAGGCCCATGAGGTGCGAAAATTCGAAGGTCTGGGCGGTATCGCGGTCGAACTGGTTGCCGGCGCCGATCAGCGACACGGCCGGCTCGTAGCCGGGCTCGGGCTGGCCCGACACGTAGCCGACCGGCTTGTGCAACAGGATCGTCACGCGCTCCGACTGGCGCCGGCGCGCCTGCGGCGCGAGCGTGATCTCGGCATTCGGGTCGATGCGCGTGCCGAGCTCCGACACCCGCTGCCCGTCCACGAGCACCCAGCCACGCTCGATGAAGCCGTCGGCCTCGCGGCGCGAGCACAGGCCGCGTTCGGACATCACCTTCGACAGGCGCACGCCTTCGGCGGCAGCCGTCGTTGCCGCCTCGGCACGGGCGGCCGGTCGTGCGGCGGCGGAGCGCTCCTCGCGGCGCGCGACGGGGGCACGGTCGGCCGGAGCAGCCGGCTTGGCCGCCGGCTTGCGCGCCGGGCGCTCTCCTCCCGGTGTCGTGCGCGGCTGATCGCCATCCTTGCGCGGACGGCGTTCGACGCCCGCCACACCGGCCGCCTTCGGACGCTCCGGCTTACGCACCGGGCGCTCCCCTCCGGGCGTCGTGCGCGGCTGTTCGCCATCCTTGCGCGGCCGGCGTTCGACGCCCGCCACACCGGCCGCCTTCGGACGCTCCGGCTTGCGCACCGGGCGCTCTCCTCCGGGCGTCGTGCGCGGCTGATCGCCATCTTTGCGCGGACGGCGCTCGGCACCCGCCACACCGGCCGCGTTCGGACGCTCCGGCTTGCGGCCGCGCCCGGTCTCTTCCGCGCGCTCCCCTTCCGGTAACCGCCCGGCCTTGCCTCCGCGCGCCTTTCCTTGGGCCTCGCCCGCAAGCGCCCGCGTCGCTGCGACCGTCTTCGCATAACCGGGCTGGAAGCGCGCGCGCACGCCGGCCCGGCGCGGCCCCTCGGCGACGGGTGCCTCGCCCTGCCGTTTCACGCCCAGCGTGCGGCGCGGCGCGTCGGCAGCATCTTCCTGTGCGGGGACATCGCCGGGCGTGCCGGCTTCCTTCGAGCGCTTCATGGTGGCAATCCGGTTCGCAGGCGCGCCCGCGCTCCGCGCGGACGAACCCTTCAAAAAAACAATGCCCGGCATCGCCGGGCGCAACGCATTCCAGTATATCGACTGCCCGCCGCAGCTTCCAGCGACGCGACGGCTGGCATTGCGGCACGCGCCCCGGCATTTCACTAGGCGAAATCACCACGGGCCGGCTAGAATGCGCGCAACTGCAAATCCCTGACCGACCGCGTGAGCACCAACACCCCCACCGAAACCAAGAATCCGATCCAGGTCGTCGAGCGCATGATGAAGCTGCTCGACGTGCTGGCACATCACCCGGACCCGGCCGCGCTCAAGCAGATCGCCCAGGAAACCGGGCTGCACCCGTCAACGGCGCACCGCATCCTGAGTGCGATGGCACAAAGCGGTTTTGTCGAACGTGGCGAGGGCGGCACCTATCGCCTGGGGATCCGGCTCCTGGAACTCGGCAGCCTGGTCAAGTCGCGCATCTCGCTGCGCGAAACCGCGATGCCCGCGATGCTCAAGCTGCATGCGGCCACCGGGGAGAGCGTGAACCTCGGCATCCGCGACGGCGACGAGATCGTCTACGTCGAACGGACCTCCAGCGGCCGCTCCGCGGTGCGCGTCGTGCACATCGTCGGCGCGCGTGCGCCGCTCCACACCACCGCGACCGGCAAACTCTTCCTCGTCGAGGACGGCATGGACCGCGTGCGCGAGTACGGCCGACGCACCGGCCTGCCCGGTTCGACGCCGGCCTCGATCACCGAGATCGGCGCCCTCGAGAAGGAACTCGACAAGGTCCGCCGCCACGGCGTGGCCTTCGACCTGGAAGAGGTGGAGATCGGCGTGCGCTGCATCGCCGCAGGGGTGCGCGACGACAGCGGCGAACTGATCGCCGGCCTGTCGGTATCCACCCCGTCGGAGCGCTTCAACCCCGACCGCGCGCCCCTCGTGCGCGAGGCGGCAGACGAGATTTCACGCGCGCTGGGTTACGTCAGGCGCACCGCGCGCTGAGCACCGCCCCGGCGCTGCCGGGGCACGCACACTTACAACCGCTCAGATGCTCGCCTTCCCGGGAGCCGTCGCCACGCGCTGCGGGCCGGCGGCTTCGAGCCATTTCTTGATGCGCACGGCATCCGCGGTGCGCGAGTAGCGTCCGTCCGAATCCATCAGCACGATAATCACCGGCTGCTTCAACAGCCAGGCCTGCATCACGAGGCAGCGCCCCGCCTCGCGGATGTAGCCGGTCTTCGATACACCGATCTCCCAGTCCGGGTTGCGCACCAGCGAGTTGGTGTTGCCGAAGCGGTGCATGCGCGAACCGATCTGCACGTAACGTTCGGACGTCGTCGAGAACTCGCGGATCAACGGATAGGTGGCCGCCGCCGAGACCATGCGCGCGAGATCGTGCGGGCTCGACACGTTTTCCGGCGTCAGCCCGGTCGGATCGCTGAAACGCGTTCCCGTCAGGCCGATCATCCGCGCCTTGACGTTCATCGCCTCGATGAAGGCGGCCTCGCCGCCCGGATAGTGACGAGCGAGCGCAGAAGCGGCGCGATTTTCCGACGACATCAGGGCGAGATGCAGCATCTCCTCGCGCGTCAGGCGGGTGCCCAGCGCCAGACGGGAACCCGTGCCCTTGAGCATGTCGATGTCACCCTCGGAGATCACGATCTCCTCGGACAGGCTCTGACCGGCATCGAGCACGACCATCGCCGTCATCAGCTTGGTGATCGAGGCAATGGGCAACACCGACTCGCTCTTCTTCTCGAGGATCACGTGGCCGGTGTTCTGGTTCATGACGAGGAAGGCCGACGAACGCAGGTGCGGCAGGCCGGCGGCATCGAGTTGCAGCGGCGCGCTGTCGATCGCGGCCTCGGGAATCGCGGCCTCGCGGCGCAGCGAGACCTTGATGCGGCGCGCCTCGTATCGTGCAGCCACCTTGCGGCTCACGCGCTTCTTCACCGTCTTCTTCGCCGGCGCGCTGACCGAGCGCTTGGCGGACTTCTTGACGACCTTCGTCGCGGCCCCTTCGGAACCGGATCCAGCCGCCCTCGTGGCGGCCGAAGCGGGGAGACTCCAACCCGCCTGCATCATCGCGAGACTGACCATCGCGATCGCCAGATTACGGAATTTCATCTTGTGGCCTGAAACAAAAAAAACAATAAGGGGAAAAATGCTGAACCCATTACTATTCTTATACAGAATAAGCAGATATCAAGTCTTTTTGAAGTATTCCGCGAAAAATTTCTTACATCGCGTCACACGTTCATCCAAGCCGATAGTTTAGATGACCCTGCGTCGCGCATGGAGACCGTTACACACGAAGAAAGGCCGCAACTTCGCCACGCCGATCCATCGTGTCCTTGTAGCCGAGTTCCATCAGCGCCTGCGTGAAGGGCGGCTCGAACAGCAGGTAGGACAGCAGCGTCGAGCCGTCGCGCCGCATTGCGCCGACGCCGCGCAGCACGGTGCGCAGCGCGAGCGGCAGGCTGTCGCGGTTGCGCCCCGCGATCGCGTCGAGACGCTGCGACGGCGAGATCACCAGCGTTTCGATGGGCCGCAGGTAGATGCCCGCCGCTGCGCGCTGTTCGGGACTCATCGCACCGGCCGTGATGTTGATGCGCTGGAGCCGCTCGAGATCCACCGACAGGCCGTCGAGGAAGATGCTCGACAGGGCGTGACCGGCGATCTGCGCGAGGGAGGGGTAGCCCTCCGTGCGCTGACGCCCCTCTTCGACCAGCCGCCCCGAACCGATCACGAGGATGCGGTCTGCGCCGAGGTGGATTGCGGGACTGATCGGTGCAAGCTGGCGCATCGAGCCGTCACCGAACCATTCGCGATTGATGCGCACCGGCGGAAACACGAAGGGAATCGCGCTCGTCGCCAGCAGATGGTCGACGCCGATCGCAGTGCGCACGCCCAGCCGCTGCATGCGGCGCCAGGCCTGCACCTCGGACACGGCCTCGAAGAAGACC
Organism: Aromatoleum toluolicum; assembly: GCF_012911005.2. Taxonomy (GTDB): domain Bacteria; phylum Pseudomonadota; class Gammaproteobacteria; order Burkholderiales; family Rhodocyclaceae; genus Aromatoleum; species Aromatoleum toluolicum. The sequence goes on from NZ_WTVS01000068.1 coordinate 15,645, forward strand.
AGGCTCTCGCCAGACGAATAGCCCGACGCCGCCACGCTCACCGCGTGCAGGTGCCCCTGCTCGATGCTGCGACCGATGGCCGAAAAATCCAGCACCTCGGTGAGCAGGCGGCGCAGCGGAGAATTGTCGAGCAGCGAGCCCGGCGTCTGGCGGACCGCCCAGCCCAGCGCCAGCGCGGAGGCCCAGCGCATGCCGGTCGCGAGCAGCGCCGCGGCGTCGGCGCGATACACCTGGTCGACGTGGAACTGCCGCCAGATGCGTGCGAGCATGCGCACGCCGCGATTGAAGTCGCTGGAAAACACCGCCAGCGCGACGGCATTGATGCCGCCCGCCGAGGTGCCGCACAGAATGGGAAACGGATTGCCCGCACGGCGCCCGCGGATCTCGCGGATCGCCGACAGCACCCCGACCTGGTAGGCGGCGCGCGCGCCGCCTCCCGTCAGTACCAGCGCAGCCTTGCCTTCAGCCATGCAGCCTCCGGTCGCTTGCGGACACCTCCGGGGAAATCATGCCACGCGGGCACCCGGCCGGGGAAGGCCGAAGCCCGCGTATTCATGACAAACCGCCTCAGGACTTGCGCTGCGCCGCTTCGACCGCCGTGAGGGCGGTCATGTTGACGATGCGGCGCACGGTCGCCGAAGGCGTCAGGATATGCACCGGACGCGCCGCACCGAGCAGGATCGGACCGACCGTCATGCCCTCGCCCGCTGCAGTCTTGAGCAGATTGAAGGCGATGTTGGCGGCATCCAGCGTCGGGAAGATCAGCAGGTTGGCGGCATCGCGCATGCGCGAGTTGGGGAAGATGCGCAGCCGCAGTTCGGCGTCGAGCGCCGCGTCGCCGTGCATCTCGCCCTCGACCTCGAGCTCGGGATGACGCTCGTGCAGCAGGCGCAGCGCGGCGCGCATCTTCTCGGAGGTCGGCGACTCGGCGCTGCCGAAGGACGAGTGCGACAGCAGCGCGACCTTCGGCGTCATGCCGAAGCGCGACATTTCCTCGGCCGCCAGCAGCGTCATCTCCACGATCTGTTCCGGCGACGGGTCGTAGTTGATGTAGGTGTCGGCAAGGAACAGCGTGCGCTCGGGCAGGTTGACGACGTTGAGCGCGTAGCAGTGCTTCACGCCCTCGCGCCGGCCGATGATCTTCTCGATGAAGTCGAGGTGCAGCCGGTGCATGCCGTAGGTGCCGCAGATCAGGCCGTCGCCGTAGCCCTGCTTGAGCAGCAGCGCGCCGATCAGCGTGGTGCGGCGACGCACTTCCTTCTTCGCGTACTCGACCGACACGCCCTGGCGCTCCATCAGGCCGTGGTAGTAGGTCCACAGCTCCTTGAAGCGCGGATCGGAGTCGGGGTTCACCAGCTCGAAATCGCGCTCAGCGCTCATGCGCAGCCCGAAACGCTCGACGTTGGCATTTACGACGTCCGGGCGACCGATCAGGATCGGGCGCGCCAGGCCTTCGTCGACGACCGTCTGCACCGCGCGCAGCACGCGCTCGGACTCGCCTTCGGCGAAGATGATGCGCTGGTTCGTGCCGCGCGCGGCAGCGAACACGGGCTTCATGATGAGGCCCGAATGCCACACGAAATTGTTGAGCTGGGTGCGGTAGGCGTCCCAGTCGTTGATCGGACGCGTCGCGACGCCGGAGGCCATGCCGGCCTCGGCGACCGCAGGGGCGATCTTGACGATCAGGCGCGGGTCGAAGGGACGCGGGATGATGTACTCGGGCCCGAAACCCGACACCTTCTCGCCGTAGGCGGCGGCGACGATGTCGCTCTGCTCGGCGCGCGCGAGCTCGGCGATCGCCTTGACGGCGGCGAGCTGCATCTCGTCGGTGATCGTGGTCGCGCCGACGTCGAGCGCGCCGCGGAAGATGAAGGGGAAGCACAGCACGTTGTTGACCTGGTTCGGGTAGTCCGAACGGCCCGTCGCGATGATCGCGTCGTCGCGCACCGACTTCACCAGTTCGGGCAGGATCTCCGGCGTCGGGTTGGCGAGCGCGAGGATCATCGGCTTCGCCGCCATCTTCGCGACCATCTCGGGCTTCAGCACGCCGCCGGCCGACAGGCCGAGGAACACGTCCGCGCCCTCGATGATCTCGGCGAGCGTGCGTGCGCTGGTGGCCTTCGCGTAGCGCGCCTTGATCGGGTCCATCAGGGCCGTGCGCCCCTCATACACGACGCCTTCGAGGTCGGTGACCCAGATGTTCTCGACCGGAATGCCGAGCTTTTCGAGCAGGCCCAGGCAGGCAAGCGCCGCAGCACCTGCGCCGGAGGTCACGAGCTTGACCTTCTTCAAGTCCTTGCCGAGCAGATGCAGGCCGTTGAGGATCGCCGCGCCGACGACGATCGCGGTGCCATGCTGGTCGTCGTGGAAGACCGGGATCTTCATCCGCTCGCGCAGGCGCGACTCGATGTAGAAGCATTCCGGCGCCTTGATGTCCTCGAGGTTGATGCCGCCGAAGGTGGGCTCGAGCGCCGCGATCATGTCGATCAGCTTGTCGGGGTCGTTCTCGGCGATCTCCAGGTCGAACACGTCGATGCCGGCGAACTTCTTGAACAGCACGCCCTTGCCTTCCATGACCGGCTTGGCCGCCAGCGGGCCGATGTTGCCCAGGCCCAGCACGGCGGTGCCGTTGGTGACGACGCCGATCAGGTTGCTGCGCGCGGTCAGGTTCGCGGCCTCGCCGGGCTCCTCGACGATCGCGTCGCAGGCGGCGGCGACGCCCGGCGAATAGGCCAGGGACAGGTCGCGCTGGTTGGAAAGCACTTTCGTGGGGGTGACCGAGATCTTGCCCGGCCGCGGATAGCGGTGATAGTCGAGCGCCGCTGCGCGGATCAATTCGTCCATGTGATGTCCCGTAATTGTTGTAATCAATCTCTCGCGGCCGTCGCCGACCGTCTCCCGAGGCTGTAATGATGCCGCGGATCGCAGCCCGGAGACAGTCCTGCCGGGGTACGGCGGCACGGCCGGACGCCGGGGGACGAAGAAGCGTTTTCCGTCTAGCCCGCTGGCGTGGCATAATATTAGGCTTTCGCCGACTGCGGTTTACCCTAGTAGTTTCCGCAATACCGGCACAACAAGAAGGTCCTAAGGCCCGTTCAAGACCCCGCCAGGACGCGTGGCTGCGAGCTCCAGGTGGGTTACCGCTTTTGCTTCTGCAATCTGGAGAGCTTTTCACCATGACTCAACGCTTGTCCGCCGAGGCCATCCTGGCCGGCGCGCCCGCTTACATCCGCCACGCCGGCCTGAAGAAGTGGGTCGCGGAAATCGCCGCACTGACCGAACCCGACCGGGTCTACTGGTGCGACGGATCGGTCGAGGAATACGATCGCCTGTGCGCCGAAATGGTCCAGGCGGGCATGCTGATCAAGCTCAATCCGGAAAAGCGCAAGAACTCTTATCTCGCGTGGTCCGACCCCTCGGACGTCGCGCGCGTCGAAGACCGCACCTACATCTGCTCGAAGAACAAGGACGACGCCGGCCCGACCAACAACTGGGAAGACCCGGCCACCATGCGCGAGACCCTCAGCGGCCTGTTCAAGGGCTGCATGCGCGGTCGCACGCTGTACGTGGTGCCGTTCTCGATGGGCCCGCTCGGTTCGCCGATCGCCCACATCGGCGTCGAGATCTCCGACAGCCCCTACGTCGTCACCAACATGCGCACGATGACGCGCATGGGCCGCGCCGTGTATGACGTGCTCGGCACCGACGGCGAGTTCGTGCCCTGCGTGCACTCCGTCGGCGCCCCGCTCGGACCGGGCGAGAAGGATTCGCGCTGGCCGTGCAACCCCGACACCAAGTACATCGTCCACTACCCCGAGACGCGCGAGATCTGGTCCTATGGCTCGGGCTACGGCGGCAATGCGCTGCTCGGCAAGAAGTGCTTCGCGCTGCGCATCGCCTCGACGATGGCGCGTGACGAAGGCTGGCTTGCCGAACACATGCTGATCCTGGGCGTCGAGTCGCCCGAAGGCGAGAAGACCTACGTCGCGGCGGCCTTCCCGTCGGCCTGCGGCAAGACCAACTTCGCCATGCTGATCCCGCCGAAGTCCTTCAACGGCTGGAAGATCTCCACCGTCGGCGACGACATCGCCTGGATCAAGCCGGGCAAGGACGGCAAGTTCTACGCCATCAACCCCGAAGCCGGCTTCTTCGGCGTTGCCCCCGGCACGTCGGAAAAGACCAACTACAACGCGATGGCGACGCTGAAGGAAAACATCATCTTCACCAACGTCGCGCTGACCGACGACGGCGACGTGTGGTGGGAAGGCATGAGCAAGGAAGCCCCCGCGCACCTGATCGACTGGCAGGGCAAGGACTGGACGCCGGAACTGGCCAAGGAAACCGGCCGCAAGGCGGCACACCCGAACTCGCGCTTCACCGCACCGGCGGAGCAGTGTCCGTCGATCGACCCGAACTGGCAGGATCCGGCCGGCGTGCCGATCTCGGCCTTCATCTTCGGCGGCCGCCGCGCGACCACCGTGCCGCTGGCCTACCAGGCGTTCAACTGGAACTTCGGCGTCTACATGGCGGCGACGCTCGGCTCGGAGACCACCGCCGCCGCCTTCGGCGCGCAGGGCGTGGTGCGCCGCGACCCGTTCGCGATGCTGCCCTTCTGCGGCTACCACATGGGCGACTACTTCAACCACTGGCTGAAGATGGGCCACGTGGTCGAGCACACGCCGAAGATCTTCTGCGTGAACTGGTTCCGCATGAACGAGAAGGGCGAGTTCATGTGGCCGGGCTTCGGCGAGAACATGCGCGTGCTGAAGTGGATCGTCGACCGCGTGCGCGGCCGCATCGGCGCGCAGGAAACCTCGCTCGGCTGGATGCCCAACTTCGAGGACATCGACTGGACCGGCTCCGACGTGACCAAGGAAGAGTTCGAGGCGCTGACCACGGTTGACGCCGACGCATGGAAGAAGGAGCTCGAGCCGCACAAGGAATGGTTCGACAAGCTGCAGGATCGCCTGCCGCGCGCGCTGACGCTCAAGCGCGAGATGTTCGAACTGACCTTGTCGGTCTGAGCCTCCCGGCCGGCGACTGCCGGCTGAGCCAGCAAAAGCGCCGCGCGTCGGCGCTTTTGTTTTTTCCGTCGCCTACAATTTCACATCGATCGCCCCAGAGGACTACGCATGACCCCGCATCTCGCCCGCCGCACCGCCGACATCCAGCCCTTCCATGTGATGGAGCTGCTGCGACGCGCACGCGAGCTCGAGGCACAGGGGCGCGACATCATCCACATGGAAGTCGGCGAGCCGGATTTCGCAACGCCGCAGCCGATGATCGACGCAGCGACGCGCTTCCTCGCCGGCGGCGACGTGCATTACACGGCAGCGCTCGGTCTGCCGCAGCTGCGCGAGGCCATCGCGCGCTTCTACCGCGAGCGCTTCGGCGCGGACGTCGCCCCTGAACGCATCATCGTCACGCCGGGCGCCTCGGGTGCGCTGATGCTGGCGCTCGCCGCAACGACCGACCCGGGCGACGAGTGGCTGCTGCCCGACCCCGGCTATCCGTCGAACCGCCACCTCGTGCGCAGCTTCGAAGGCGTGCCGCGGGCGCTGCCGGTGGGCGCGGAGACACGCTACCAGCCGACGCCCGAACAGGTGACGGACGCGTGGACGGCGCGCACGCGCGGCCTGATCGTCGCGAGCCCGTCCAACCCGACCGGCACCCTGCTCGACCAGGCGGAGCTCGCGGCACTGCGCGCGGCGGTGATCGCGCGCCGGGGCACGCTGATCGTCGACGAAATCTATCAGGGCCTGACCTACGGCGTCGAAGCGAGCACGGTGCTGAAGACCATGGACGATGTGTTCGTCGTGAACAGCTTCTCCAAGTACTTCGGCATGACCGGCTGGCGCCTGGGCTGGCTGGTCGCGCCGCAGGCCTATGTGCGCGAGATCGAGAAGCTCGCGCAGCATTTCTTCATCTCGCCCTCGACCCCGGCGCAGCACGCTGCGCTGGCGGCCTTCGCGCCGGCGACGATTGAGATCCTGGAGGCGCGCCGGCACGAGTTCGCGCAGCGCCGCGACACGCTGCTGCCGGCACTGCGCGAGCTCGGCTTCGTCGTCGCAGCGGAGCCGCAGGGGGCGTTCTACATCTACGCCGACATCTCGCGTCTCGCCGACGACAGCGAAGCGCTCGCGCAGCGTCTGATCGAGGAAGCCGGCGTGGCGGCGACGCCGGGGCTGGACTTCGGCGACAACCAGCCGCGCCGCCATCTGCGCATCGCCTACACGAACCGTTGCGAGCGCCTGCTGGAAGCGGTGGAGCGCATCGCGCGCATGCGCGGCTGAGGAACTGCACCGCGCGGTGGGGCGTTCACCCCGCCGCTGCGGATCAGACGCCGGTTTCGGGTTTGGCGCGGGTGGCTGCCGCGACGAGGCGCTTCTTCATCGCGAGCACCTTGTTCGCGTAGCTCGCGTTCGGATCGCGGAGCGCGCCGCCGTAGTATTGCAGCGCGCTCTGCAGGGTGCCGAAGCGCTGCATGCCCTCGACGAGCACCATCGTGCCGACGCGGATGTTGAGCGTGGGATCGAACAGGGCATCCTCGCCGGCATTGCGGCCGATTTTGTCGAGATGGAAACGCGGAATCACCTGCATCAAGCCCTGCGCGCCCATATTGCTCTCGGCGAAGGGGTTGAAGCTCGATTCGATCGCCATCACCGCAACGATCAGCAACGGGTCGATGCCGAGTTTGCGGCCGCTGAGTTCGGCGGCCGTAAGCAGCGGTTCGAGCGTGCGCGTGGAGATCTTGTAACGCTGCGCGACGAAATCGCGCACGCCGCGCATCTCGGCCGACAACCCTCCGGCGGCCGCAACGGACTTCGGACGCGGTGTTTCGACGGGCGTGTGCGCGACCGGGGCCTGCACGGCGTCGCCGGCTGCGGGAGGCTCCGAGACCCCGACGCCGAGATCGGCATAGCTGACGGGATCCTTCAGCAGATAGCCCGCTCCGACAAGCGCTACGAGCGCAAAGGCGGTGAGTATCAGACTGCCATGAACGAAATGCACGAAGAACGCTGCCGCGTCATGAAGCGTGCGGCCAGTACGAGTTGCGTGAGTCATCGGTACCTCCCTGCTGCGACCATGCTCCCCGACCTCGGCGCATGCTGCACGCCCAGGCAGACTTCGCCTGTCGGTCGGAAGATCACGTCTTCAGTGGTGTTCGGGTGTGCGATCGCAACCAGACCGCACGCCCGGCGGGGAGGGTGCGCTCTGCGGCGCTGCCCCGGGACGCCCGATTCCGTTGGAAATCGCGCGCCACCCCGCTGCCAATAATTGAAAACTACGGTTGAAACTTGCGTTGCTGCAGTGCAGCAACAACCCCACTTTATTGATTTGATTGGGCTAGGTCAACCAGGCATGCCGCCTGTGAAGGTCCCTCCGCCCTCCTCCTGGGAGCGAAGTCTTGCACAGCCGGGCGTTCGGACGGAGTGAAAAAATTGTCACAAAAGATGTAACAGACGTTTCCCGAGGCCTTCAGACCGGCTCGGACACCGGTCCGCAGGCGAGTTCCGGCCGGCCGAGCGCGAGCCTTACATGCATCCAGTCGAAGCACGGACCGGGGTCCGTCTTGCGCCCGGGAGCGATGTCCGAGTGGCCCGCGATCGCCTCGATGGGGTAGTTCGCACACAGCACGCGCAGCAGCGCTGCGAGGCGGGCGTACTGCGCCGGCTCGAAGGCTTGCGTGTCGCAGCCTTCGAGCTCGATCCCGATCGAGAAGTCATTGCAGCGTTCGCGTCCGTGCCAGCACGAGATGCCGGCGTGCCACGCGCGCGCATCCGTGGGGACGAATTGCATCAGGCTGCCGTCGCGGCGGATGAAGAAATGCGCCGACACGCGCAGATGGCCGATCGCCGCGTAGTACGGGTGCGCGGCGGGGTCGAGGGCATTGGTGAACAGCTGCTCGACGCCCGGACCGCCGAACTCGTCGGGCGGCAGGCTGATCGCGTGCACGACGATCAGCTTCACCTCGGTGCCGGCGGGACGCGCATCGAAATTCGGCGACGGGCAGCGCTGCGCCCCCTCCAGCCAGCCGGCGTCAAGTCGCCCGAGGGGCACGGCGAACGGCTCGCGGAGCGCGAGGTCCGCCGTCGGCTTACGCATGGCGCTTGCCCGTGCGGGCGGGCTTGCCGCTCGATGCCGGGCCGGAACGTACCGGCGATCGCCCCGCCTGCGGGCTGCGACTGCCTGCCGGCGCCGGCTTGCCGCCGGGCGGACGGCCGCTCGCGGGCGCCCTGGCCGGACCGCGCGCTGCGGATGCGGCATGCCGCTCGTTGCTTGCGAGCGGCACGCCCGGCTGGTAGCGCGGCACGAGGCAGTTCGGGCCGTTGCCGATGAGGTCTGCGCGCCCCATCTGCTGCAGCGCCTCGCGGATCAGCGGCCAGTTCTCCGGGTCGTGCCAGCGCAGCAGCGCCTTGTGCAGCTTGCGCACCTTGCCCGCGCGGGCAGTCTCGACGATCTCCGAGTCCGCGGACACCTTGCGCAGCGGGTTGCGGCGGCTGTGGTACATCGTCGTCGCCATCGCCATCGGCGTGGGCAGGAAGGTCTGCACCTGGTCGGGCCTGAAACCCTGCTTCTTCAGCCACAGCGCGAGGTTCACCATGTCCTCGTCGGTCGTCCCGGGGTGCGCGGCGATGAAGTAGGGGACGAGGTGCTGCTTCTTGCCCGCCTCCTGCGAGTACTTCTCGAACATCGCGGCGAACTTCTCGTAGGTGCCGATGCCGGGCTTCATCATCTTCGACAGCGGCCCTTCCTCGGTATGCTCGGGGGCGATCTTGAGGAGGCCGCTGACGTGATGCGTGACGAGTTCCTTCACGTACTCGGGCGAGCGCACCGCGAGGTCGTAGCGCAGGCCGGAGCCGATCGTCACGCGCTTGACGCCGGGAATCGCGCGCGCCTTGCGGTACAGCGACACGAGCGGGGCGTGGTCGGTATCGAGGTTCTCGCAGATGCCGGGATAGACGCACGACAGGCGCCGGCACGAGGTCTCGATCTTCTTGTCCTTGCACGCGAGGCGGTACATGTTCGCGGTGGGGCCGCCGAGGTCGGTGATGTGGCCCTTGAAGTCCGGCGTCCTGTCGCGGATCTCCTCGATCTCGTGCAGGATCGAGGCTTCCGAACGGCTCTGGATGATGCGCCCCTCGTGCTCGGTGATCGAGCAGAAGGTGCAGCCGCCGAAACAGCCGCGCATGATGTTGATCGAGAACTTGATCATGTCCCACGCCGGGATGCGCGCGTCGCCGTAGGCGGGATGCGGCCGGCGGGCGTAGGGCAGGCCGTAGACGAAGTCCATCTCGGGCGTCGTCAGGGGGATCGGCGGCGGGTTGAGCCACACGTCGCGCCGGCCCGGCCCTTCGCCGTGCGCCTGCACCAGCGCGCGGGCGTTGCCGGGATTCGATTCGAGATGGAAGATGCGCGAGGCGTGGGCGTACATCACCGGGTCGGCGCTGACGGTCTCGTAGGCGGGCAGGCGGACCACCATCTTGCCGCGGGCGGCGCGGCGCGCGGCGACGCGTTCGGCGGCGGGGACGATGCGCACCGCCTGGGCGCCGTCCGCCGCGCCCGTCGCGGACGCCTGCTGCGGCTCCATCGCATACGGGTCGGGATGGGGCTCGACGCGTCCGGGACGGTCGAGGGTCAGCGAGTCGATCTCGCCCCACTCCTCGCCCGGCAGCCAGCCCGGCTTGACCATGAAGGCGGTGCCGCGCAGGTCGCGGATCGCTTCGATCGGCTCGCCGGCATCGAGACGGCGCGCCAGCGCGACGAGCGCACGCTCGGCATTTCCGAAGATCAGGAGGTCCGCCTTGGAGTCGGGCAGCACCGAACGCCGCACCTTGTCGGACCAGTAGTCGTAATGCGCGATGCGGCGCAGCGAGGCCTCGATGCTGCCGATGATGACGTTGGCGTCGGGAAAGGCCTCGCGCGCGCGTTGCGCGTAGACCGTCACCGCACGATCGGGCCGCCTGCCGGCTTCGGCGCCGGGCGTGTAGGCGTCGTCGGAGCGGATCTTGCGGTCCGAGGTGTAGCGGTTGACCATCGAGTCCATGTTCCCCGCGGTGATGCCGAAGAACAGGCGCGGCCGGCCGAGCGCGCGGAAGGGTTCCGCGCTCTTCCAGTCCGGCTGGCTGATGATGCCGACGCGAAAGCCCTGCGCCTCGAGCATCCGCCCGATCAGGGCCATGCCGAAGCTGGGGTGGTCGATGTAGGCGTCCCCGGTGACGAGGATCACGTCGCACGCGTCCCAGCCGAGTGCGTTCATCTCGGTGCGGGACATCGGCAGGAAGGGCGCGGGGCGTGCCGGCGGACGGGCGCCCGCGGCGATGCTGGGGGGAGAATCCGGATTCATTGTCGCGTGCATTGTACTCGGACGCCCGGGCGTCCCGTTCGGTTCAATCGGCGAGCGCGGGCTGCGCATCCGCCAGGTGGATCGCGTCGCGGCGCGCTTCCTCCAGCAGCCATTCGCGGAAGGCCGCGACCGTGGCCCGCGGGACGAGCGCCTGCGGCGTCACGATGTAATAGGCGAAGCGGCGCCGCAGGCTGATGCCGAAGGGCATGACGAGGCGGCCGGCGGCGACCTCGGCGGCGACCAGCGGCTTGGACACCAGCGCGACCCCCAGCCCGTCGAGCGCGGCAGCGATCGCGAGGCCAGAGTCGCTGAAGTGCAGGCCGGCGTCCGCGCGCACCGAGGTGACGCCCGCGGCCTGCAGCCATTCGGCCCAGGTCGGCCGCTCGCGCGTGTCGGGCACCGTGTCGTCGTGGATCAGGCTGTGGCGGCGCAGGTCCGCCGGCTGGCGCAGCGGGATCTTCGCGCGCAGCAGCGCCGGGCTGCACACCGCGGTGTATTCGGGTTCGAGCAGCATCTCGCTGCGATACCCCGGATAGGCGCCCGTGCCGAAGCGAATCCACAGCTGGCCGCCCTCGACGCGCTGGGTGAGCGGCTCGATGCCCAGCCCCGCGGCGTCGCGGCCGTCGATCGCCTTGGTGGCACTGGCCAGATGCAGCTCGATCTGCGGGTGCAGCTCGGCGAAGCGCTGCAGCCGGGGAACCAGCCAACGCGACGCGAAGGACGGCGGCGCGACGACCGACAGGCGGCTCAACGGCCGCATCGCGCGGACCGCCTCGACCGACTCGGCGATCGCGCTCATCGCTTCGCGCAGCTTGGGCAGCATCGCCTCGCCTTCCGGCGTGAGTTCGAGCGCACGCGTCAGGCGCCGGAACAGCGGCACGCCCAGATCCTGCTCGAGGCCGCGGATCTGGTGGCTGATCGCGGTCGGCGTGACCGAGAGTTCCTCGGCGGCAAGCTTGAAGCTCAGGTGCCGCGCGGCGACCTCGAAGGCGCGCAGCGCGTTGAGCGGCGGGAGACGGACGGCCATATGGATGAGATTTTCTAAGTCATCACATGATGAACGATCGTTTGTTGCAACGCAACACCCCCCGTACAGTCGCGGCCATGCCCTCACGACGGGCTGCACTGTCAAGGAGCCGCACAATGGACAACGACTATCTCTACTATCAAGGCCGCATCCGCGAAGCGCAGCGTCTGCGCAACGAAGCCCTGGGCCAGATCCTGGCCGACGGCTGGCACGGCGCAAAACGCCTCGTTGCCCGTGTCGCACGCGCCGTGGTCGACCATCTGCTCGGCCCAAGCTACTCCCAACCCCGCTGAGCCAACGCGCCCCATGAGGGCGCCGGTCAATCGCCCGCCCTGCGCCGTCGCCGACGCAGGGCGACGATGCCGTACACGAGCACGTTGATCGCCAGCACCAGCAGTCCGAGCACGAACTGGACTTGCGGCGTGAGCCCCGCCGGGTAGATCAGCGGGATCAGGTAGTGTTCGACGAACCCCCCGCGGTAGTCC
>NZ_WTVS01000069.1 GCF_012911005.2 Aromatoleum toluolicum
GAGCGGTGCTCCCCGAAACCCCGCCTCCGCCCCCTTGAAGGGGAGGGAGCTTCGTCGTGCCAACCTAAGGCCACACAGCGCGCAACACGACAATCCCCTGCGCAACGATCAGAACAGGAAGGGCTGCTTTACGGCCGGTGTGGTTGCTTCCGCCGCGAACACCTTGGCCTGGCGCGGTTTGATCCACACCGTCTTGCCGACCGGCAGATCGAGGCTCGCCGCGCGCTCGCGCGTCAGCTCGACCTCGATCGTCTCGCCATCGTGCTCGAGTTCGACGCGCACCAGCGGCCCGATGCGGTGCACATGGCGCACGCCCGCCGTCATGCCGCCGGCGAGAGGTGCCACGTCGAGCTCGATGTCGTGCGGGCGCACGAAGGCGATCGACCCCGCCGTGCGCGCCTCGCCTTCCCGCTCGACCTCGGCCCAGCTGCCGTGCAGGCGGCTGTGGAACACGTTTACGTTGCCGAGGAACTGATAGACGAAGGGCGACGCAGGGCTGGAATAGACCTCGTCGGGCGAGCCGATCTGCTCGATGTGGCCGCGGTTCATCACGACGACGCGGTCGGCGACTTCCAGCGCCTCTTCCTGGTCGTGCGTCACGAACACCGACGAGATGTGCATCTCGTCGTGCAGGCGGCGCAGCCAGCGACGCAGCTCCTTGCGCACCTTGGTGTCGAGCGCACCGAAGGGCTCGTCGAGCAGCAGCACCTTGGGCTCGACCGCCAGCGCGCGGGCGAGCGCGATGCGCTGGCGTTGGCCGCCGGAGAGCTGGGACGGGTAGCGCTGCGCGAGCCAGTCGAGCTGTACGAGCTTCAACAGGCCCATCACGCGCTCGCGGATCTCGGCCTCGCTCGGGCGTTCCTTGCGCGGACGCACGCGCAGGCCGAAGGCCACGTTCTCGAACACCGACATGTGGCGGAACAGCGCGTAATGCTGGAACACGAAGCCGACCTGGCGCTCGCGCGCATGCACATGCGTCGCTTCCTGGCCGCCGAACAGCACCGAGCCGGAATCCGGCGTCTCCATGCCCGCAATGATGCGCAGCAGCGTCGTCTTGCCGCAGCCCGAAGGCCCCAGCAGCGCGACCAGTTCGCCGGTCGGGATGTCGAGGGAGAGGTCGTCGAGCGCGACGAAGTTGCCGAAGCGCTTGCTGATGTTGCGGATTTCGATGCTCATGGGCGTTCCGTGGCCACGGTCTGGGGCAGTTCGGTTTTTTCGGGCGGCAGATCGGCGGTCAACATTTCGGTTTCCTTGCGCATGCGCCACTCGACGACGGTCTTCGCGACCAGCGTCACGAGGCCGAGGAAGGCGAGGACGGTCGCCGCGGCGAAGGCGCCGATCTGGTTGTACTCGTTGTAGAGGATCTCGACGTGCAGCGGCAGCGTGTTGGTCTCGCCGCGGATGTGGCCGGAGACGACGCTCACGGCGCCGAACTCGCCCATCGCACGCGCGTTCGCGAGGATGACGCCATACATCAGGCCCCACTTGATGTTCGGCACCGTCACGCGCCAGAACATCTGCCAGCCCGAGGCGCCCAGCGAGATCGCGGCCTCTTCCTCGTCGCGCCCCTGCGCCTGCATCAGCGGGATCAGTTCGCGCGCGACGAAGGGGAAGGTCACGAACAGCGTCGCGAGCACCATGCCGGGCAGCGCGAAGATGATCTTGATGTCGTTCGCCGCGAGCCAGGAGCCGAAGAAGCCCTGCGCACCGAACAGGATGATGAAGATCAGGCCGGCGACGACCGGCGACACCGCGAACGGCAGGTCGATCAGCGTCGTGAGCAGGCTCTTGCCGCGGAATTCGAACTTCGCGATCGCCCACGCGGCAGCGACGCCGAAGGCAATGTTGAAGGGCAGCACGACCGCGGCGATGGTCAGCGTCAGCAGCATCGCCGACTGCGCCTCGGAATCCTTCAGCGCCTCCCAATAGGCCTGCGCGCCGTGGGCGAAGGCTTCCCAGAACACCGCGATCAGCGGCAGGACGAGGAACAGGAACAGGAAGCCGAGGGCGACGCCCGTCAGCAGCAGGCGGACCCAACGCGGCTCCGCGGTGGCACGGCGTACGGTCATGGACGGGCCTCCACCAGGGCGCCGGGCGCGAGCGCCTCGGCCGGTTCGGCATCGTCGCCCTTCGCATGACGGTTGGCCGCCCACCACTGCAGCAGGTTGATCAGCAGCAGCATCACGAAGGAGATCACCAGCATCACGACCGCGAGCGCCGTCGCGCCGATCAGGTCGTACTGTTCGAGCTTCGAAATGATCAGCAAGGGCGTGATCTCCGAGATCAGCGGCATGTTGCCGGCGATGAAGATCACCGAGCCGAACTCGCCGATGGCGCGCGAGAATGCGAGCGTGAAGCCGGTGAGCCAAGCCGGGAAGATGCCCGGGAGGAGCACCCGCACGAAAGTCTGCCAGCGTGTCGCGCCCAGCGAAGCGGCGGCCTCCTCGACCTCCGCCTCGATGTCCTCGATCACGGGTTGCAGCGTACGGACGACGAAGGGAAGCGTCACGAAGATCAGCGCGACGACGATGCCCAGCGGCGTGAACGCGACCTTGATGCCGAGCTTGGCGAGGAACTGTCCGACCCAGCCATTCTCCGCATACAGCGTCGCGAGCGTGATGCCGGCCACCGCGGTTGGCAGCGCGAAAGGCAGATCGACGAGGGCGTCGACGAAGCGCTTGCCGGGAAACGGATAACGCACCAGCACCCACGCGACGATCAGCCCGAACACGGCGTTCACGATCGCCGCGAAGAGGGAGGCGCCGAAGGTGACGCGGTACGAGGCCAGCGCACGCTCTGTGGTTGCGATCTCCCAGAAACCGCCCCATGTCAGCTTGCCGGTCATGAGGATCATGCCACCGAGCGGGATCAGCACCAGCAGGGTCAGGTAGGTCAGCGTATAGCCCAGCCCCAGTCGGAAGCCGGGCAATACGCCATCCCGTTTGGCGGGAGCGGGAAACATGTCGAAAGTCGAACCGTCAGTCGTGGAAATCGAAAAGCGAAGCGGCCCGCGATGGGGCCGCTTGGCGCGAAAAACCGTGGATTTTACTTCTGAACGTAGATCTGGTCGAAGCTGCCGCCATCCTTGAAGTGCGTGGCCGCCGCCTTGCTCCAGCCGCCGAACACCTCATCGACGGTAAAGGTCTTGATCGGCGGGAACTGCGCAGCATTCTTCTTCAGCACTTCGGCATCGCGCGGGCGCAGGTAGTTCGCCGCGGCGTTCTCCTGCCCTTCCTTCGACCACAGGTACTCGAGGTAGGCCTGCGCGACCTTGCGCGTACCCTTCTTGTCGACGACCTTGTCGACGATCGCGACCGGGAATTCGGCAAGGATGGACAGGCTGGGGTAGACGACCTCGAACTCGCCGCGCCCGAATTCCTTGGCGATCAGCTCGGCCTCGGACTCGAACGTGACCAGCACATCGCCGATCTTGCGCTGCATGAAGGTGGTCGTCGCATCGCGGCCGCCCGAGCCGAACAGCGGCGCGTTCTTGAGCAGTTGGCCGACGAACTCTTGCGCAGTCTTGTCGTTGCCGCCGGGCTGCTTCAGCGCATAACCCCACGCGGCGAGGTACGAGTAACGGCCGTTACCGGTGTTCTTCGGATGCGGGATGATGAGCTGGATGCCCGGCTTGGCGATGTCGTTCCAATCCTTGATCGCCTTCGGGTTGCCCTTGCGCACGATGAACACCATCGTCGACGTGTAGGGCGAGGCGTTGTCGGGGAATTTTTTCGGGTAATCCTTCGCGACCAGACCCTTCTCGGCGAGGAAATCGACGTCGGTGGCCTGGTTCATCGTCACGACGTCGGCCTCGAGGCCGTCGGCCACGGCGCGGGCCTGCTTCGACGAGCCGCCATGCGACTGGCGCAGCTCGACGGTTTCGCCGGTCTTTTCCTTCCAGTGCTTCTGGAACAGGGGATTGAAATCCTTGTACACATCGCGCGCCACGTCGTAGGAGACGTTGAGCAGATTGGATTGGGCAAATGCTCCGCTGGCAAAGGCGAGTCCGGCTGCGAACAACAGGCTGGTCAATTTTTTCATGCGGAATCCGATAGCGAGCGATGAACAGGAGAGGGCTTGACGATAGCCGATGGCCGGATGCGTGACAACGCATAAAACCTTATTTCAATATAACAAGATCCACTATAAAGCCCACACCCAACCGCGCTGTTTCACCATAAGCGCACCTGGCGGAAGGCATCGCGCAGCGCCCGGCTGCCTGGTCACGCACGTAGTGGAAGCGGAACCAAAGGCGCCCTTATGACTCGGATATAATCCGCGCCTCTCCGCCGGAAGATTTTGATCCGGCTGAACACTGCCGCGCGGCGGCCCCTCGTTCTCCCGCCTCCAGGACACCTGATGAAACAGAAAGCCCCGGCCTACGTCATCGGCCACATCACGATCAAGGATCCCGCCAAATGGGACCAATATCGCTCCCGCGTGCCCGACACGCTCGAGGGCTGGGGCGGAGAGCTGGTGCTGCGCGGCAAGCGCGTCACCGTGCTGGGCGGCGAGCATGCGCATACGGATACCGTGGTGCTGCGCTTTCCCGACATCGATGCGCTCAACGGCTGGTTCAACTCTCCCGTCTATCAGGCCCTGATCCCGCTGCGCGAACAGGCCGCCGACGTCGTCCTGATCTCCTATGAAAGCTGAACCCGTCGCAGGCTCCCTGGCGGGCTGGACGCCGCTGTTCGGGGCGTGGCTGGTGGCCGCCTCGTCCCTGCTCGGCGCGCTCTTCCTCGGCGAGGTGATGGAACTGCCGCCCTGCGTGCTGTGCTGGTGGCAACGCATCGCGATGTTCCCGCTCGTGCTGATCCTGCCCGCTGGAATGTTTCCCCTCGATCGCAGCGTGATCCGCTATGCCCTGCCGCTGACGCTCGCCGGGTGGCTGGTCGCGCTTTTCCACGTGCTGCTCGTCGCGGGCGTGATTCCCGAGCGCATCCAGCCGTGCTCGCGCGGCGTCTCGTGCAAGGAGATCCAGATCGAATGGTTCGGCTTCCTGACCATTCCGATGCTGTCGCTGATCGCCTTCACCCTGATCGCCGGATTGCTCCTTTTTGCCCAACGCAGGATGTCCAGATGAACCAGAAGTACATTTTCGGAATCGCCGCCGCGCTGATGGTCGCGGTATTCGCCACCGCAACGCTCGTCCATGATTCGGACAAGAGCGCCCGCCGCGACGAGGCCGCCGATCAGAACCGTTCCATCCTCGTGCGCGAACACTCGCCGACGCTGGGCGAAGCCGAGGCACGCGTGCACATCGTCGAATTCCTCGATCCGGCCTGCGAGACCTGCCGCGATTTCTACCCGTACGTGAAGCAGTTGATGGCCGCCGCGCCCGGGCGCATTCGCGTCAGCGTGCGCTACGCGCCGTTCCACGACGGCTCGGAACAGGTCGTGAAGCTGCTGGCCGCCGCGAAGCTCCAGGGCAAGTTCTGGGAAACGCTCGAGGCGCTTTTCGCGGCGCAGCCGAACTGGGCCTCGCACCACAACCCGCAGCCCGACATGGTGTGGAACTTCATCAATGGCGTCGGCCTGGACATTGCGAGGCTGAAAGCCGACATGGCCAACCCGGCGATCGACGCGATCGTCAGGCAGGATCTGGCCGACGCACGGACGCTCAACGTGACCAAGACGCCGGAATTCTTCGTCAATGGCCGCCCGATGCCCAGCTTCGGTTACGAGCAGCTCAGGCAGCTCGTCGCGGAAGAACTGGAACGCCAGTACTGAGCATTTTCAGCCCGGCCGCCAGATACCGTTCGCGCCGAGCTTGTCGAAGCCCTGCCAGTGCCCTTCGACAAGCCTGCCCGGCGCGGAGTCGAAGGGTTCAGTGCGAACGGTTCTATGTGGGTAGCGCGGCGATAGTTCCGCGGCTGCGGCCCGCCGAAAAGACTTCGGCCCCGCCGGATGGCAGGGCCGAATGCGGAGCCGGACGCCGCGAGCACGCCCCTACGGAGCTGCGCTCGCGGCGGATGCCGGCTTACTGGCGGATGCCTTCGATCGACAGCGCGATCTCGACCGTATCGCCGACGACACGCGGCAGGCCATAGGTCATGCCGAAGTCGCTGCGCTTGACCGTGGTAGTGCCTTCGAATCCGGCACGGGTGTCGCCGCGCGGCCCCTTCCCCGCGCCCGTCAGCTTCAGGTCGAAATCGACCGGCTTGGTGACGCCGCGGATCGTCAGGTTGCCCGACAGAACGCCTTCGCCGCGGTTGTTCCAGCGTACGCGTGTCGACTCGAAGGTCATCGACGGGAACTGGGCGACATCGAAGAAATCGGGGCTCTTCAGGTGATCTTCGAGCTTCTGGTGCTTGGTGTTGATGCTGGACACCGGCACCGTGGCGCTGACTGCGCTCTCGGTCGGCTTCTGCCCGATGATGAAAGTGCCCTTGATATCGTCGAAACGACCCATGAAGCGGCTCACGCCGAGGTGCGAAATGAAGAAATAGACGTGCGAGTGAGCCACGTCGATCACGTAATCCCCGGCGACGAGATCACCTGCAGCGGGCTTGGCCGCGGCGGTACGTGCGACCGCCTTGGTCGCGACGGCGCCCGAAGCCGACTGCTGCGCGTGAGCAGGCAGCGCCAGGGCGGTTCCCAGGGTCAGGGCGAGGAGCAGCGGGCGGAGAGCGATACGCATGGGAGTTCCTTGTATCAAGAGTTGCCGGATAAAGCGGAATTGTGCGGTGGGGTGTCGCTTCTCAGCGGGAACGCGCCTTGAGCCGGACGATCATGGCTTCCATCGTCACGCGCATGCGCTCGAGCGATGCGGCAAGCCGCTCGAAGTCCTTGACGCCGCCGGCCTCGAACTTCTTGCCAAGGTCACCCAGACTCATCTTGTCGGCCGATTCGATCAGCGAGTCGAGCGGCCGGGTGATCGACGCGGGGATGGTCGCCAGCAGCGCGCCGGCCAGCAGCAGGCCGGCCACGGCAAAGCCGATGTTCACGTAGTCGACCACCTCGAAGTTGCTGCGGATGCGCTGATAGGCCTGAGCCGATTCTTCGGCTCGGGCGCGCGCGAGCTTCGTTGCGCCCTCGATCAGGACGGCGTTGAAGCGTTCGACCACCGGGCGCAGTTCCTCGTTGGCACGCACCGCCTTGTTGTAGGCCTGCGAACCGCCGGCCGTCTCGCCTTCGTCGAGCATCGAGACGTCGTAGCTGAAGCCTTCGACGATGCGGGCGAATTCCTTCTGGTAGTTGTCCAGCGTGCCCTTCCATTGCGTGAACGCGGTGCTGTCGGCGGGCTGGTAGATGCCCTTGCTGTTGGCGACCATCGCTTCGAGCTGACCGAGGATGCGCGCATGCGTGGCATTCCAGTCCGCGAGCACGGCGTTGCGCCCGTCAACGTTGCCGACGTAGATCAGGTATTCCTTTTCCTGGCGCCGCAGCTGTTGCGCCGACGCGAGGAGATCGGTGATCTCCGTCGCCGCGATGAAGTTCCGGTTCACCGCCGTGTCCACGAGGCCCTGCGTGCGCGAACCGTAGAAGAAGCTCGCGGCACCCTGAACGAGGATGAACGCGAGCAGCACGGAGAAACCGAGGATCAGCTTGTTGCGGATGGTCATGACGGTCAGGAGTTTGGAGTTGAGAGGAGTCCGGCGACCAATTCCTGGATGATCGCTTCGCGATCGAGGGTTTCGGGGAGTTCGCGCTGCAGCCGGGCTAGGAAGGTCATGAGCTGGCGCGGTGGCAGCTCGCCATCCTCGAATCCGAGATCGAACAGGACATCATCGACGATGATTTCGCCCAATACGCCGATTTCTCGCGCCAGACGCTCGACGGTAAACTGCTTCCAGGACGGATTTTCGGACATCGGATTTTTCGCCGTATGTCGATGACATCGGCAAACTGCCGCATCGACTGTAGAACTTGTAAGCGGATATTACCGGGATACCGCGGGATGCATCAACCATAAGCGGCGGCATCCGGCCATAAAATCTTTCACGGTCCGAGTAAATTTATTTCGACCCCGAGCATTCCCGCGCCGTCCGTGCCCCTGACGCAAAAATGTAACAACGAAGCGGTAGCCTCCGCGACCTCTGCCCCACTGCCTCGGTCGCCCCGGATACCCCCGCTGCACACCCCACTTCGCCGCAATTACCGCGCGCTCGTGGATACAGTCCCCGCCCCATTCCCTGACCATTGCGCATAACATGCGCGGTTCCGGATCGGCGCCCGGGACGATCGTCCCGCGCCAGCCAACCCCAAGCACGAGATTGAGTCCCATGAGCCACCATTCAGCAAGATTCCCCGTCGTCGATGCCCAGGTTTCGCCCACCGGGCGCATGGAGGTGCTGTCGCGCACGGAAGCCGCGCGTCTGTCCAGCCAGGGCCAGGGCGGACTGAAGGAAACCTTCCGCAATTGCGCCCTCGCCGTGCTCAATTGCGGCAACCCGCTCGACGACGGCAAGGAGCTCCTCGCCCGCTACCCCGACTTCGACATCGAGATCATCCAGCGCTCGCGCGGCATCAAGCTGGACATCCGCAACGCGCCGGCGAGCGCCTTCGTCGACGGGCAGATGATCCGCGGCATCCAGGAACACCTGTTCGCCGTGCTGCGCGACGTGGTCTATGCGAATGGCGACAGCAGCGGGGCTGGCGGTGCGGCGCCCGGGCGATTCGACCTCGGCAGCTCGGAAGGCATCACCGACGCGGTATTCCACATCCTGCGCAACGCGGGCATCGTGCAGCCGGTGATCCAGCCCAGCGTCGCGGTGTGCTGGGGCGGGCACTCGATCAGCCGCGAGGAGTACGACTACACAAAGCGCATCGGCTACGAGATGGGCCTGCGCGGGCTGGACATCTGCACCGGCTGCGGCCCGGGTGCGATGAAGGGGCCGATGAAAGGTGCGACGATCGGGCACGCCAAGCAGCGCATCGGCAAGCCGCGCTATCTGGGCTTCACCGAGCCGGGGATCATCGCCGCGGAATCGCCCAATCCCATCGTCAATGACCTGGTGATCCTGCCCGACGTCGAAAAGCGCCTGGAGGCCTTCGTCCGTGCGGGCCATGGCTTCGTCGTGTTCCCCGGCGGCGTCGGCACCGCCGAGGAGATCCTCTACGTGCTGGGCATCCTGCTGCATCCGGCCAATGCCGCGCAGCCCTTCCCGCTGGTGTTCACCGGCCCCAGGAGCGCCGAGGATTACTTCCGCCGCATCGACAGTTTCATCGGCGATACGCTGGGCGACGAGGCGCGCAGCCGTTACCGCATCATCATCGACGACCCGGCCGCGGTCGCGCGCGAGATCCACGGCGGCATCGGCCGGGTGCGCGCCTTCCGCAAGGAGAGCCGCGACGCCTATTACTTCAACTGGTTGCTCCGCGTCGAGCACGAATTCCAGCAGCCCTTCCGCCCGACGCACGCGAACATGCGGCGGCTGAAGCTGCACCGCGACGAGCCGAAGCACCTGCTCGCGGCCGACCTGCGCCGCGCGTTCTCCGGCGTGGTCGCGGGCAACGTCAAGAACGAAGGCATCCGCGAGATCGAGCGGCACGGTCCATTCGAGATCCACGGCGATCCCGAGATCATGGGGCCGATGGACGCGTTGCTCTCCTCCTTCGTCGCACAGGGGCGCATGAAGCTGCCCGGCACAGCCTACAACCCGTGTTATCGCGTCGTGCCCCGCGCACGCGAGGAAGCGCCCTCCGCCTGAGCGGGCCGATACCCGGCGCGCGGGGGTATGTTGCGTGGATGCCATAATCGCCCGGTGGCATATGCTGCCGGGAAGCATGTCGGGAAATATGTCCGTAACGTTTGATGGGTACAATTCCCCAAAAAACAAAATCAGACATAACCAGACCACCGACAATCATGAAAAGCCACACCCAAGAAAACTTCCTGCCGGCCGATCCGGGCTTCCACCGCGAGCGCGACGACGGCCTCTACGATCCCGTCCGCTTCGTCTTTGTAAACGACCGCATGCGCGAGCACATCCTGAACGAGCGCCGCGCGATTCTGGACGCACTGCCGCCGTTCAACCGCGCGCGCCAGGAGAAGATCTTCAGCAAGTACGATCCGGACGAACGTCATCGCAGTTTCCAGAACATCCTGCGCATGTACGGCCGCCCGGCGAACGCATAGCGAAAGGCGTCGTCCGGCACGCGCCGGACGGTGCAACGAAGAACGCGGCCTGGCGCCGCGTTTTTCGTTTGTGGCGCGGGCGTCCTTGACGCCCGCGTGCATTCCCGCCTCAGACGCCGATGCGGCCGCCGTCCGCGCGCGTGATGACGATGGTCGCCGAGCGCGGACGCGACAGCCCGCCGTCCGGCCAGTGGCTGCCGAAGCTGCCCGTGGCGAAGTCGGGACGGGTGTCTTCGCCCGGATGCTGGATATTCACGAACAGCGCCTTGCCGTCTGGCGTTTCCGCGACGCCGGTGATCTCGCACTCCTTCGGTCCGACGAGGAAGCGCCGCAGGTTTTCCTCACCGGGCGCCTTGCCGACGTAGGTATCGACCGCGCGCGTGCTCGTGCCGTCGCTGCTCACGATGGTCCGCGGACCGCCGTCGCCGACCTCGCCCGGCACCGCCGCGAGGAGCATGCAGTTCGTGACGTCGGTGTAGGCGCCGTCGTCGGTCTCGATCCACAGCACGCCGGTCGCCTGGCTGAACCAGAGCCCGTCGGGGCTGGAGAAGTCGTTGGCAGCGGTCAGGCCCGAGATGTTCACGTTCGCCGCGTCCGCGGTCGCGCGCGCGCCGAACAGGAACACATCCCACTTGAACGCGGTCGCGGCGACGTCGCCGCCGGCTT
The DNA here is from genome assembly GCF_012911005.2 of Aromatoleum toluolicum. Taxonomy (GTDB): domain Bacteria; phylum Pseudomonadota; class Gammaproteobacteria; order Burkholderiales; family Rhodocyclaceae; genus Aromatoleum; species Aromatoleum toluolicum. The sequence goes on from NZ_WTVS01000069.1 coordinate 10,751, forward strand.
CGGCGAAGCGGATGATGTGGCCGTTGGGGTTGCCGCGCTGGTCCTGGCCGGTGGTCTTGCGATCGTTGTAGAAGCGCGGGTTGGCGGCGTCCAGGCGCGAGAGCGGACGGCTCGCGGCATTGGTGTTGGTGAGGGCCATATAGACCTCGCCGTTGCGCGGATTCACCGCGCCCCATTCGGGACGGTCCATCTTCGTCGCGCCGGCCGCGTCGGCCGCGAGGCGTGCATGCACGAGGACGTCGGCTTGGTCGGCGAACGCATAGGCGGGGTTCGCCAGCGAGACGCCGCCGACGCCGAAGCTCAGCTCGACCCACTGGCCGGTGCCGTCGGCATCGAAACGCGCGACATAGAGCTTGCCGTCGTCGAGGTACTTGTCGCCGGCCGCCATGCCGCCGTTGGCGTCGTCAGGGTGCCACACGGCGTTCGAGACGTACTTGTAGATGTACTCGTTGCGCGAGTCACAGCCCATGTACCACACCAGCGGGTGGCCGACGCGAATCGGGCCGAGCCACGCCCCTTCGTGCGCGAAGCGGCCCAGCGCGGTGCGCTTCTTCGGCGTCGCGTCCGGGCTGAACGGGTCGATCTCGACGACCCAGCCGTAGGTGTTGGGCGCGTTGCGGTAGTCGTCGCTGCCGTCCGGCGAGCTGCCGAGTTTCATCGCGTTCCAGCGGCCGTAGAGATCGTCGGGCGTATCGGGCGTGACGGTCGCCCACAGTTCGCGGCCGTTGCCGGCGACGCCGTAGCGGGCAAGAGCCGCCAGTTCCCTGGCGCTGCGGTTGGGGTTGTCGATCGCGGTGATGCGGCGGAAATAGCCCGCCCAGTTTTCCTCACACGTGAGATAGGTGCCCCACGGCGTGTGACCGCTCGCGCAGTTGTTGATGGTGCCGCGCGTACGGCTGCCGTCCGGCGAGTACTTCGTGACCATGTACGGGGTCCTGCCGGCCGGGCCGGACAGCTCCATTTCAGTCAGGGTGTGAACGCGGCGATTGAAATGCGAGTCGCGCTGGTAGCGCCATTCGCCGCCTTCGCGCGCAGTCTCGACCACGCTCACGCCATGCACGTAGAACTCGCGCAGTACCTCTTCCGCCACCGTGCGCACGCCGCCGACCACCGTGGCGCCGTTCGGATGCAGGAAGGCCGGCGTGATCGCTTCGTGGTTCAGGCACAGCAGGCCGCGGTCGGATTCGTTTTTGTGGTGCTTGCCGTTGGGGCCGAGGCCGAAGTAGTGCATGCCGTCATGATGGTCGCCGGCGCGCAGCGCGAAACTCTCGGCCGGGTCGGTGCCGTCGTTCAGGTACTCGCCCACGCTGCCGTCGATCGGGTCGCCCAGACGGTAGAGGACCGTGTAGCGATAGCCTTCCGGCACCGCTACCGCATCGGCGAGGCTCTTCGCCACGGGGTTGAAGGCAAGCTTCGGCAGCTTGCGGCCGGGAGCGGCAGCCCCCTGCGCAGACGCAGCCGCAAAGGCCGGCGACACGCCGCCGACCATCGCCAGCGCGGCGGCGCCCATGCTGCCGCCGAGGAGCTGGCGCCGCGACAGGCGCGCCTGCAGGATGCTGTCGAAGCCCGGATTGGCCGAGGTGTTGGTCGATTCGTCGTCGCTATCGGGGCGCAGGGATTGCAGATCGTTCATTGGGAGTTCCTCTGTGGGATTACGCGATGCCGCTTGCGAGCACGCACGGTAATCCGCACAGGTTAAGAACTCATGACAGGGCAATCGCGACGAATCCGGCGACGTGGCGGGCGCCGCAAGGCCGCGTCAATCCGCGGAGGAAAGATCGGCCAGGCGCTGCGGCGAACCGATGGCCACACCCAGTCCGGACAGGCCCGGCCTGCCGCAGGCTTGCGCCCCGACAGCCGCAGCGAGTTCCGCCAGCTCCGGGGGAAAATAGAGTACGAGCTCGCAATGCAGGCGACCGGGGTTCTCGTGCCGCATCAGCACCGCCGTCGTGGCGTTCCGCTCGCGCTGCTGCTCGAAGAGCGCACACACCCGCTCCAGCTCCTCGCCGGCCAGCATCGCATCACCGAGATTTGCCGCGAACCATTGCTCCATGTCTTCCCGCCACTTTGTCCCAGGGCGCCTGCGCAGGCGGTTTCATGCGGATGGCCGGCCGGTTTTCGACGCAGCATCGGCAGACGCCTCTTCCAGCGTACGTATGCGCTGCTGCAGTTGCCTTTCCGCCTCGCGCCGCTGCGTCGCGTCGCGTGCCACGGCGACCGACCCCAGCACGTCGCCGCGCTCGTCCGACACCAGCGCGAAGCTCATTTCCACGTAGATCGTGGCACCGGCGGCGTTCACCGACCGCGTGATCACGGCGCGGCCGCCGAGGCGGGTACGGCCGCCGAGGCGGGTACGGCCGCTCGCCACCGCGTGGTGGAATCCTTCCCAATGCGCGGCGCGCAGCCGCTCGGGGATGATCAGGTCGAGGCTCTGCCCGATCGCTTCGGTGCGCCGAAAGCCGAACAGTGCCTCCGCTGCGCCATTCCAGATGCGAATCCGCCCTTCCCTGTCGGCGAAGATGATCGCATCCGCGGTCTGCTCGACCAGCAGGCGGGCGATGTCGGTGGTCACGGTTGCCTCCTGTGCTGCCGCAGTCGGGCAGATCGAATGTGGGCGAAGGGCATGTATTCCCCCGCGAACGGGTGTGGACGCGGGCCTGCACGCTCGACCGGCTCAACCGGACTCGTCGGGAAACACCGTCCGGTACAGGCATTCGGTGGCGAACGCGGTCACGGGCAAGGTGACCGTGAGCAGCAGCGGCACGATGATCGACACTATGATCGTGCCGCCGAGCACGAGGCTCCACATCAGGTTCGCCGGGAGGCTGCGAAAGATCGCGCGAACGCTCGCACTAACGGCGACGACCAGGTTGGCGCGACGCTCGATGAGCAGGGGAACGGCATAGGCGGTGATGCAGAAGGCGATCAGCGCGAACAGTCCGCCCGCGACGACCGCCCCCAGGTGGAAGCGCAGGAGCTCTGCCGACAGGGGAAACAGCATCTTCCAGCCAGTGTAGCTGCGCCCCAGCATGAAGCTGTAGAGGATGCCGGCGTCGGTCATCCAGATCACGAAGAGAAACAGGCAGACGAGCACGAGGCCCCAGAGCGACGGGGACGACCGGAGGAAGCCTCCGCCGACATCCCGCCACGTCGGCTTGCGACCGTCGCGCCGCGCCGCCGACATGGCGAAGAAGCCCGCCAGCAGGGCCGGGGCCACGATCAGGAAGCCGCCCACCAGAGGCAATACCATCGGCGCCAGTCCGACGGTGGCGAGCAGGGTGATGAGCCCCACGCCGAACACGGCGAAACCGCCCGCGTACAAGAGGGAAAGGGGCGCGGTGTCGGCGAAGACGCGCAGCCCGCTGGCTACGGCTGCCATGACCTGTGCGGGGCGGACATGCCGCGGTTCGGGGCGACTATCACTCATCGACATGGGGCACCACGAAGAAGAACGCTCATACCATCCTAGTCCGAATCGGTCATAGGGCATCGAATGATGGCTGCGTGCGCGTGCGAAATTGTGGACACGTGCTAAAGATGCATTTTTGTTGACTCTTTTTCAAGCCCCACTATAGTCCAGTGGACGGCCGTTGTGCGACACGCCCGTTGCGCGCCCGCATGGCAGCACCGGTGCCAGTTGCGCGCGCAGCGAGGCCGGAGTCGAAAGGGGTGCCGCGCACGCGCGCCCAGTGTCGAATCGGACAGGGAGACGGACATGCGAGCACGAGTGGAAGCTGCGCCCAAATTCCTGAATCTCTTGCAGATCCGCTTCCCGATCGGTGCGATTGCGTCGATCGGGCACCGGATTTCCGGCGTGTTGCTGGTGCTCAGCCTGCCGCTTCTGGCGCTCGCGCTCGATCGCTCGCTGCGCAGCGAGGCCGAGTTCGCGGCGCTGCGCGACCTCGTGTCCGCGCCCTGGCGGGCCATGCTCCTCGCCCTCCTCGTCTGGGCGGCCACGCATCACCTGCTCGCGGGGATACGACACCTGCTGATGGATGTTGGTCTCGGCAGCGGCTTGTCGCGGGCGCGCACGAGCGCCTGGGCCGTGATCGTCGCAGCGGCAATCGTTGCTCTCATCGCCGCGGCGAGGTGGCTGTCATGAGGTTGTTTCTTGGTCAGCGGGCCTGGGTGCTGCAGCGCGTAACGGCGCTGGTGCTGCTGTTCCTGCTTGCGCTGGGCGCGGCGACGCTGCTGACGGGGCCCCCGCTCGGCTACGAGCGCTGGCACGCGCTGGCGACCAGCACGCACGGGGCGGTGCTGATCGTGGTGTTCTTCGCTGCGCTGGGCCTGCACGGCTGGATCGGCATTCGCGACATCGCCCTCGACTACATCCACGCGCCGATGCTGCGCCTCGCATTGCTCGCCGTGGTCGGGGTGATCCTGTTCGCGATCGTGATCCGCGTCGTGCTGACGATGGCGGTGCATTTCGCCCGCGGCGCGTAAGGGCGGCAGAGCCAAGGAGGCATCATGCGATTGAGCATTTACCGCTTCAATCCGGAAACCGATCTGAAACCGCGGATGCAGGATTACGAGCTCGCGCCCGAGGCGGGCGACAAGAAACTGCTCGACGCGCTGATGCGGCTGAAGACCATCGACGACAGCCTGTCATTCCGCCGATCCTGTCGCGAAGGCGTGTGCGGGTCGGATGCGATGAACATCAACGGTCGCAACGGGCTCGCGTGCCTCACGCCCCTCATCGGACTGAAGGAACCGGTCGTGCTGCGACCGCTGCCGGGCTTTCCGGTGATTCGCGACCTCATCGTCGACATGACGCAATTCTTTGCGCACTACCACTCGATCAAGCCCTACCTGATCAACGACACGGTTCCGCCCGAGCGCGAGCGCCTGCAGTCGCCGGCCGAGCGCGAGAAGCTGAACGGACTGTACGAGTGCATCCTGTGTGCGTGCTGCAGTTCGTTCTGTCCGTCCTTCTGGTGGAATCCGGACAAGTTCATCGGACCGGCCGGGCTGCTGCAGGCTTACCGTTTCATCTCCGATTCGCGCGACACGGCCACCGCCGAGCGGCTCGCCTATCTCGACGACGTCTATCGCCTGTTCCGCTGCCGCACGATCATGAACTGCACCGAAGTCTGCCCCAAGGGGCTGAGCCCGTCGCACGCGATCGAGCGCATCCGGCAGGCGCTGGTGCGCGAGTCGTCGTAGTTGCGAACACATCATGGGACACGCGCCGCCCTTGTCGTTCCTGCACCCTCCGCCCGCCCCATCCGAAGGGCGCGGAGGGGCATGCACCGACCCGCTGGCGCGGCGGCTCGGCGCGCTCGAACTATTCTCCCAGGTGGGGCCGGCCGATCTCGGGCGGCTTGCGCAAGGGGCGCGCTCCCGCCGTCTGGATCCCGGTGAATCGCTGTGGTTCGCGGGCGAACGTGCGAGTTGGTTCGCGGTGATCGAATCGGGCGTGGTCCAGATCCGCCAGATAACACCGACCGGCGAAGGCATCCTGGTGGGCCTGTTCCGGCGCGGCGAGGCGATCGGCCTTGCGGCCGCGCTGGAGGACGGCGTCTTTCCGGCGGACGCGATCGCGCTCGGCGAGCCGGTGGAAGCGCTGTTGATCCGCGCCGAGGCGCTGCGGCACGCCCTGGACGACTCCATCGCCGTCGGGCGTGCGGTGAATCGCGCCCTGCTGCAGCACACCGTCGCGCTGCGCGCGAAGATCGACATCGTCAGCGCCGGCACGGTGCCGCGTCGCCTGGCGGCACTGATGCGTTACCTGATCGGGCGATTCGGCCGCACGACGGCCACGGGCAGCGTCATCGTCGACGTGCATCTCGCCCGCGACGAACTCAGCCAGCTCGTGAGCGCACGGGTCGAAACGGTGATCCGCATCCTGAGCCGGTGGCAGAAGGCCGGCTGGATCGCGTCGCGGCCCGGCCGGATCGAGATCATGCGCCCCGACATGCTGGAGCGGATCGTCGAGTCCTGAGCGACGTTCCGGCGGCGTCCGCCCTCAGCGTTCGAGCAGGCCGAGCTTGTCCTTCACCTTTGCCCACACGCCCGCATCCAGGGGTGCGGGCTTGACCTCGACGATCGGGATCCAGACCTTGGCGAGTTCTTCGTTGAGCGCGATGAAGTGGCGCTGATCGACCGGCACGTCGTCCTCGGAATAGATCGCATCGACCGGGCACTCGGCGACGCACAACGTGCAGTCGATGCATTCCTGCGGATCGATCACGAGGAAATTCGGGCCTTCGCGAAAGGCGTCGACGGGGCAGACATCGACGCAATCGGTGTGTTTGCACTTGATGCAGGCTTCGGCGACCACGTATGTCATGGCTTTTCTCTCTCTCGGGGAGTTCGGGTGGGGTGCGGGAGCAATGTAGGCCCGGGCGGCGGCGAGCTGAATGACAAAAGTCATTCCCCCTCCCCTCCCTCCTCCCTAGCATCAGATACACCGCGCACACCGGCGCCGGGTCGAACCGGCCGGGACGCCGGATCGCCCCATCGACTGCTGGAGACCGTCATGTCCGCACATATACAGAAATGGCAAGCCGAGCACGCCAATTACCGCAAGCTGCTCGATCTGCTCCAGACGCAGACCGCCACCTTCGTCCGCGGCGAAGAGCCGGATTACGAGCTGATGGCGGACATCGTGTATTACATGACGCAGTACCCGGACCGCTACCACCATCCGCGCGAGGACGCGGCGTACAGCCGCCTGCTTGCGCACGACCCGCAGGCCGGGACCTTGATCGCAGAACTCGCGGACGAGCACCGCTCGATCGCCGAGAGCGGCGCGAGGCTGGCCGCCGATCTCGGCGCCGCTGCCGCCGGAGCGATGATGCCGCGCGCCACACTACAGGCGGACGTCCGCGACTACGCGACCTTCCTCAAGGACCACATGGCGCTCGAGGAACGCGAGATGTTCCCGCGGCTGGCGGCTTCGCTGGGCGCAGACGAATGGTTCCTCGTCGATTCCGCGATCCATCTTGCAGGGGATCCGATCTTCGGCGAGACGGTGCAAGAACGCTTCAAGTCGATTCACCGGCGCATTGCGGGCCAGGCCGGCTGCGGGTGCAATGAACCCACCGACACCGCGTGCTGCCTCGAATGACATCACCGGCGCAGGCCGCGCCGCCCGGTTGCCGCGCGATTGCCGCCATCTCGACACGCCGTTCCGCTTGGGCGATATAGTGCGTCGATCGACACCCTCGGCGTCCCGTTCGGTCGAACGCGGATGCCGCCGGTGTCCGGCCACCACTGCCTCCAATCGGGATATCCAGAATGACCAACAGCTCGGACTTCCGGCCCGTCGCGCTCGAGCACGCCAGCCGGCTCATCAATCATGGCCCTACCGTTCTGGTGACCTCGGCCGACGGTTCGCGGCGCAACATCATGGCGGCCGCGTGGTCCATGCCCGTCGAATTCACCCCGCCGCGGATCGCCGTCGTCATCGACAAGCACACCTATACGCGCGAACTGATCGCAAAGACCGGCACATTCGCCATCTGTATTCCGGGCACCGCGCTCGTCGACCTGACATACGCCGTCGGCAGCGCCAGCGGCCGCGATCTCGACAAGTTCGCGCATTGCGGCATCGACGCCAAGGCGGGGCCGGTGCTCGGCATGCCCGTGATCGAGGGCGGCTGTTCGGCATGGCTCGAATGCCGCCTGATTCCGGAACGGCACACCGAGGATGCCTACGACACCTGCTTCGCCGAGGTCGTCGCCGCGGCGGCCGACGCGCGCGTGTTCGTCAACGGACACTGGACCTTCGACAGCGGCAACGCCGCCTTGCACACGATCCATCATCTGGGCGGCGGGAATTTCGTCAGCGCGGGCAACACGATCCGGGCGCGTGCGTAGACGGTTCTGTCCAGCAGCCCGGGGCAGCGGTGCCCGACCGGGGGCAAGCCCGCCCCCGCCCGATTACATCGTCTGAACGGATCTGTTCCGTTTGTCCGCGTACATCGCGGCGTCGGCGTGCTGCAGGATGCGCTCGACTTCCTGCCCGTGTTCGGGATAGACGGCGATGCCGATGCTTGCCTGCGTGCGCAGGACGCAGGTATCGAGGTCGATCGGGTGACTCACTGCTTCGCGGATCTTGTCCGCGACGCCGCGGGCATCCTCGGGCGTGTTCAGGTCCTCGAGCAGCACGACGAACTCGTCGCCGCCGAGGCGCGCCACCGTGTCGGTCCCGCGCACGCATCGCTGCAGCCGGCGCGCGACCTCCTGCAGCAGCAGGTCGCCGTTTGCGTGTCCGAGAGTGTCATTGACCTGTTTGAAATCGTCGAGGTCGATGTACAGCAGCGCCATGCGGGACTGATTGCGGACGCATCGGGCGACGACCGACTTGATGCGGTCGTTGAACAGGCGCCGGTTCGGCAGTCCGGTGAGCTCGTCGTGGCGGGCCGCGCGCAGCAGGTCGGCCTTGAGCTGGGCGCGGTCGATGGCGATCGCGACCTGCTCGGAGACGAAATGCAACAGCTCCTTGTCCCTGTCCGAGTAGTGGTTCCCCGGATCGCTTTTCAGCACCAGGGCGCCGATCGTCTCGTGCTGTGCGATCAGCGGCATGGCGAGCCAGGATCCGTCATCGCCGGACGGCGCTGCGTCGCCCGACAGCGCAGACTCGCGCAATTGCAGCGGGCGGCCGCCGCAGATGGCCTGGGCGCAGAAGTCGCATGCGACGGGTTCGCGCAGGGCCATTGGCTTACCGTGGCAGTCCCGCTGGTAGGAGAAGCTGAGCTTCCTTGTCCGCCGGTCGCAGGTCGCAAGGGCAAGGCCCGCCACCGGCACCAGGCTCGCGATGATGCGGTGGATCGCGCGCAGCAGGACGTCGAGATCCTCGGCGTCATGTGCGGCTTCCGAGATGGCGTAAGTGGCACGCTGGATGGCCTCGGCGTGCTTGAGTTCGGTGACGTCGCGCGCCACGCCCACGCGCAGCCGGTCCCTTTCGGACCAGCGCGCCGACCACATGAGATGGACGTGACGGCCGTCCTTGTGGACATAGCGGTTCTCGAAACCGATCCGCGAACGTCCGGCGATGATTTCACCGGCCTCCTCGACGGTCCGCGCCCGGTCTTCGGGAACGAGAAACTCGAAAAGCTCCCGGCCGATCATTTCCTGCTGCGTGTAACCGAGCATGCGTTCGCAGGCGGCGCTGACGTGAACGATGCGTCCACCAGCGTCGACGAGAAAGACTGCGTCGAGCAGCAGATCGACAAAGCTGGGCAGGCGGTCGTCGTGGGCGGTCGTAAGCATTTGAATAGATTACTAGCATTCCCGCGGGCCGTGACAGGTCACCTGACACGAATCCTCGACCGGACTACCTGCGTTTCTTCTCGCGCTCGCCCCGGACGGGGTTCTTGCGCACCGTGTTGTTGCGTGCGGGAATGCGGCTGCTGTCGGCCTGGTCGAGCCACAGCAGAGCGTCGACGTAGGACATGAACTGCCTGAGGTATTCGGGCGAGATGTCGCGCATCTGCCCGAGCGCCTGCAGCACGAGGTGATGCGAGTTGAGCGGGCCGGCGTTCTCGGGGGCCTGGGCGAAGGCGTCGGTTAGCTGTCGATCGAGGCTGAGGCGGGACCAGGTGCTGCGGAAAAAGCTCAGGGACTTGAGATCCGGCTGCGCGGGGAAGGCTGCCCCCCCGCCGTGGCCTGAACTGCTGGCCGCCGCCTCGGGCGTGTGCCGGCCGATGTGGGCGAGCAGCCCGCTCAGGGGCGACTGGCCGCCCTGCCCCGCCAGCCGCGCGAGCAGGCGCTGCAGAGCGGCGAGGTCGCCGGCCTCCCGGCACTGCCGCAAGGTGTCGGCGGATTCGGGAAAGCGCGTGATCCCGTCGGCGACCGCATCGCCCGCCACGCGTCCGGCGGCATCGAGCCGCTCGCGGCAGTCGGACAGGGCTTTCGCCAGCCGGCGTTCGAGCACGCCTCGGGTCGCCTCGCCGCTGGCTGCGGCGCGGCGCGCGAGGGCCTCGATGAAGCGGAAACCGACCGGATCGAAGCGCTCGGCGCTCTGCGCCCGCAGGGCTTCGATCCGCGCCGCAATATCGGCGCCGGCCAGCCCCGCGTCAGCCATTGCTCCCCGCGCCCGCCTTGCCCGACTTCGGAACCGGCGCCATCTCGACGCGCCGGTTGCGCGAGCGTCCTTCGGCATCGGCGTTGGACGCCACCGGCTGCTCCTGGCCGAAGGCGGCGGCGAACACCGACGAGGACGGGATGCCTTCTTCGATCAGCGCCCGCGTCACGGTCAGCGCCCGCTGCGCGGACAGTTCGAGGTTGTCGGCGAACTGCCGGTTGCTGTCGCGCACCGGCCGGTCGTCCGTGAAGCCGCTCACCATCAGCATTTCGTCGTTGACGGAAAGGAAGGCGGCCAGCGGCGGTGCGAGGCTCTTGAGCAGCTGGCGGCCTTCGGGCTGCAGTTCGTCCGAATTGAGCGCAAACAGCACGCTGCCGCTGATGCCTATGCGGCCGTCGTTGAGGGTCACCCGCCCCGCGGCGAGCGGCACCGCGAGGGCCTTTTCCAGCGCCTCGCGCCGCTGCTCCTCGACGCGGCGCTTCTGTACTTCCGCTTCCAGGCTGGTCACGAGATCGAGCTGGACGCCGAGGACGCCGACGAGGATCAGCACGAAGGCCCCCAGCAGGCCCGACATCAGGTCGCCGAATACCGCCCAGACCGGTGTCGAGTGATCGATGGCGCCGTCGAACTCGTCCATCGTCACACCTCGCCGGAGAGCGCTGCCTGCCGGCTGGGCAGCTGCTGCAGGTCTTCGACGATCTGCCGTTGCGACATGATCGACAGGTCGATGATCTCGCGCGCCTGCGCGACGTAGTAGGCGAGCTGCTCGTCGCTGCGCGTCAGCGACTTTTCGAGCGCGCCTTCGATGCGAGCAAGCGTCGCCATCATCCGGTCGTTGGATTCGGTGAAGAGCTGCACGGCGAGACCGAAGGCCTCGCTCAGGCTGGCCACCTCGGCGGCGCCGCCGGTGATCTCACCCGCGACACCGGCGATCCGCGCCGATTCCGCATCGATGTTCGCGGTGAAACGCGCTCCGGCGCGCTCCAGCAGTTCCGTCGCGGAGGCCACCAGCGCGTCGATCGCCGAACGCTGCTCGGTCGAGGCGTGATTGATCGCGGACAGCAGCGCACCCAGCGTTTCCATGATGCGGCTGCGCTCTTCGAGGAGCCCGTTGTCGCGCGCGATGCTGGCCGAGAGTTCCTGCCGCAGCTGGCCGATGACTTCCGCCGCGGCGCGCGGCGCTTCGGCTGCCGTCTGCATGAGCCGAGCGACTTCGTCGATGGTGCCGCGGGCCTGTGCCTGTGCCGATGCGGCGATCTCGTGCGCCGTCTCGCCCAGGGTCCTGCAAATCTGCTCCTGCCGCGCGAGGGTCTGGGCGCCGGCTTCGTGCCATTCCCGCTGCAGCGCTGCCGCCATCGACTCCAGCGCGCGGGTGTGGACCGCGAGGCGCGCCTCGTCCGTCGCGGCCTGCTGCGCCTGCTGTGCGGCCGTCGTTTCGCCGATCGTGGCGAGCAGTGTGGCGGAGCGCTGCGCGAAGGTCTCGGCGAAGGCGTCGAGCGACTTGCGCAGTTCTGCGCTGAGGTGTTCGCTGGCGTGCTCGTGGCTCTCGAGTGCCGCCGTCCACGTGTCGGCCACGGCGGTGACGGTCCCGCCGAAACGGTCGGAAACGCCGTCGAGCTGCCGTTCGACGGCGTCGGCGAGGCGCGTGTGCAGCGCGGTCGTCTCCTGCGCCAGCGTGGTCGTCGTGGCGGCGAGATCCGCGCGCAGGCCTGCGTGAGCCTCTTCCACGGAAGTCAGCAGCGCACCCGAGCGCCGTTCGAAGGTTTCGGCGAAGGCGCCCAGCGCATCCTGCGTCTGCCGGCTGAGGTTTTCGCTGGTGCGCTCGTGCGTCGCGAGCGCCGCGTTCCAGGTTTCAGCGACCTTGGTGACGCTGTCGTCGAAGCGCGCCGCGATGCCGCCGAGCTGGGTCTGCACCGCGTCGGCCACGTGCGCCTGCAGCGCGCTCGTCTCGCGGGCGATGCCTTCCATCGTCGCAGCGACCACGGGCCGGATCGTTTCGCCGGCGAGCCGGGCGCTTTCGGTCAGGCTGAGCTTGAGGGAGTTGTCGACCGAGGCGGCCAGTTGCGCGTACGTCTCGCGCGCGTCGCCGTGGAAGCGTTCCTGACCGGAAACGAGGCGCTCGCCCAGTTCCCTGCCCTGCCGGTCCATCTGCTCCATCATCGCCTGGAGCTTGTCGACCAGTTCGGGCAACACCCGCGCCTGCAGCTGCAGGGCCTTGAAGGTTTCCTGGCGCTGATGCGCGAGCGAAAAGCCGCGCAGCGAGGTGCCGATCCGCGTGTCGAGCACTTGCGCGACCTGCATGCGCTCGCGCCGGCAGACGGCCGAGATCAGGCCCAGCATCGCGGACGCCGCCACGCCTGCCACGGAGGTGCCGAACGCGACCCCGAGGCCGCGCACTGGGGCCGCGAGCGAAGCGCGGATCGCCTCCAGGTTGGTGGTGCTTTCCAGCGCGATAACCGCGCCGTTGAGCGTCACGACCATGCCGAGGAAGGTGCCGAGCATGCCCAGCAGCACCAGCAGGCCGACGAGGTAGGGCGTCATGGCCGGGCCGGGCAACCCGGCGCGCTCGCCTTCGATGCGCAGGCGCACCGGGTTCTGCACCGACGGCGGCAGCTGGCGCAGCCATTCGCCCGGGTGCGACAGATCCTCGGGAATCCCGTCCAGCGCACGCGAGAGAGCCGTCGTGGTGCGGTGGAAACGCAGCAATTCCACCGCGCCCGTCACATAGACCGCGCCAATGATCGCCGTCATGGCCAGCGCCAGTGCGCTGGAGCCGACATATCCGGCGCCGACCCAGAACACGGCGACCAAGCCTACGAGGAAGGCCGCCATACAGATGGTTCTATTCATTGCTTCCTTGTCATCTCATCGTCGAGGGCTGCGATCAGCCCTGCGATCGGCTGCAGCCGAAGATCCAGCTCTGCCAGCAGCACGGACTTCAGTTCCCGGCAGAACTCCGTCAGCCACACGCCCGGTTGCATCCACCGGCCCACATCATCCGCCGTCTGCGTTTCGGCCAGCGTCGCGCAGTGCGCCTCGTAGCGTTGCTCGAAGCGCCGGCCGAGGAGTCCCGGCACGGTCGCCAGCAGTTCGCGCTCCCGCGCGGCCAGCGCCTGATCCATCACTGAGTCGAGGGCGGCGAGCCGCCCGAGGGAGGCCCCCTGCCCCTGCAGCGCCGTGCGTACCGTCGCCCGCAGCGGGCCGATGCGCACCGCCATGTCCCGCTGGTGAGCGAGGTAGTAGCGATGGTAGGGCGCGAAGTCGGCCGCCTTCTCCACCGGCGCCTGCGGGTCGGGAGTCGGCAGTTCGATCCGCGCCGGGCCGGGCCTGAACACGCCGTCGTTCGTGATCGACTCAGTCAGCGCGTCGCGCACGCGCGCCATCGCCTGCCGCAGTGCCCCGGCGCCCTGCGACGTCGCGGTTGCCGGAGGCGCCGCATCGCCCGGGGCTCCGGCATTGAGGGCGGAATACAGCGTCAGCGCATCGGCGAAGCCCAGCCATTGGCCGAGCCGGTCGGCAAAAGATTGCTTCGACGCCGGCACGTCGGCAGCCGTCAGCCCGCCAAGCGCGCGAACCAGCCCGGAACCGTTGATATGCGTACGCGACAAGCCTTGCGCCATCCGAAAAACCGCATCCCGAAGGGCGGAAAAATGCGCAAGGCTACTACAAACCGCCGGGGAGGTCAGCGGTTCCCGGAACCAACTCATCACCCACCGGATATCGTCGCGGGGAGGCGGGCACTATCCGTCGTGCCGACACGAGCGGACCACCTTCGCTGATGCCGCACCGCCTGAAGCGGGGATGCGGTCGGGCCGTCAGGCTTGCGACGCCGTTGGGACGACGAGCGGGCCGGCTTTGTTGAAAATTTATTTCAATTCAGAACCTTATCCGCCGATCCCGGTTGCGCAGCGACGGCGCCGGATCGAAACCCCGACGCTGTCGGCAGCGTCGAAGATCGCCGGTTTGCTCACGCTGATCGCAACCGACGAGAGTTCGAAGCCCGCGAGTAGCGCGTCGGCGACGTTCTGCGCGAAGGCTTCGAGCAGCACTGCGCGGTTCACCTGCGCGAGGCGGCGCACGGCTGCGAGCACCTGGCCGTAATCGACCGCGTCGCGCAGGTCGTCGCTGGCGCAGCAGCGCGCGTGCTGCAAGCCCAGCTCGAGGTCGATCACGAGCGGCTGGGGCGCGTGGCGTTCGTGCTCGTACACGCCGATCAGTGCCTCGACGCGGACGCCGCGCAGGAAGATGGTGTCCTCGCACGGCTCTGCGGGCGCCGCGGCCGGGACGGCGAGGCCCGGCCGCGCGGGTGCCGGCGCTTCGATGCGGTCGAGCCTCATCGCCCTCACCTCGCCTCGGTCGCCAGCTCGCGCGCGGCACCGTGACTGGCCGGGCGGGCCGAAGCGCCCGATGCGACGTAGACGCCGAACTCCTCGGCCGCATCGAGAATCCAGCTGAAGAGGTAATCGGCGAAGCTGCGCCGGATCACGAGCTCCCAGCGCGCCTCGGCGACGCGCCGGATCACCGCCGAACTCTTCGCGAACACGCTCGTGACGCCCTTGCCGACCGGGAAGTGGCGCGGATGCACGTCGTAGGGCGTGCATTTCATCAGCAGCTCGCGCACGCACGGGCCGCTGAGTTCCAGCAGCGTCTGCCCGCCGCTCGCGTTCATCACCGCGTAGTGGCCGGTGAGTTGCCCGCGCAGCGCCGCCTCGGCGGCGAACTCCTGCCCTTGAGGCACGATGAGCAGCCACTCGTCGGGAGACATCCACTGCAGGCTCACGCCGCGCGCCTCGTCGAGCGACAGCGGCCCCATTTCCAGCGGCAGCGCGAGGCCCAGCGCGCGCTCGACGCCGGCGCGGAACGCTGCGTCCCCGGCGTTGCCGCGTAGCACGAGGTGGCCGAGGAAGGCCTTCTCGCACACGACCACCCGCGCCTCCTGCGGCGAGGCCGACTGCGCGATGCGCGCGCGGGTCATCGCCAACGGCGACTCCGACTTCACCGCGCCGCGCGGATTCAGCTCCATTTGTGCGTACTCAGACATGATGACGTGCTCCTTCGGCGTCGTAGAAGACCGGGCTCACGACCTCGGCCGCATGCACCCGGCCGTCGGCCATCGGCAGATAAACGGTTTGACCCATGCGCTGGCTGCCGCCCTTGACGACGGCGAGCGCGAACGAATGGCCCAGCGTGGGGCTGAAGTAGCTCGAGGTGACGTGCCCGACCATCGGCATCGGGATGCGGATCTCCTTCTCCAGCACGATCTGCGCGCCCTCGTCGAGCACGAGCTGCGGGTCGAGGGGCTTCAAGCCCACCAACTGCTTGCGGTCCTCGCGTTTCGTGTCGGGACGCGACAGCGCGCGCTTGCCGATCCACGAGAACGGCTTCTTGTAGCCCACGCACCACTGCATCCCGAGGTCCTCGGGCGTCATCGAGCCGTCGGTCTCCTGGCCGACGATGATGAAGCCCTTCTCGGCGCGCAGCACGTGCATGGTCTCGGTGCCGTAGGGGGTCAGCCCGTACTTCTCGCCCTTGTCGAAGAGCGCCTTCCACACGTGCAGCGCGTGGTTGGCCTGCACGTTGATTTCAAACGAGAGCTCGCCGGTGAAGGAGATGCGGAAGACGCGCGCGGGCACCCCCGCGACCGTGCCTGCGCGCCAGTCCATGAACTTGAAGTTCTCGCCCGAGAGGTCGATGTCGTCGGTGAGTTCGGCCAGCAACTTCCGCGCGTTCGGGCCGTTGATCGCCATCGCCGCCCAGTGGTCGGTCACCGAGTTGAAGTACACCTCCAGTTCGGGCCATTCGGTCTGGTGCCACAGCTCCATCCAGTCGAGCACCGCCGCGGCACCGCCGGTGGTGGTGGTCATGTGGAAGTGGTTCTCGGCGATGCAGGCGGTGACGCCGTCGTCCATCACCATGCCGTCGTCCTTGCACATGAGGCCGTAGCGGCACTTGCCGACATCGAGCTTGGTCCAGGCGTTGGTGTACAGGCGGTTGAGGAACTCGCGCGCGTCCTTGCCCTGGATCTCGATCTTGCCCAGCGTCGAGGCGTCGAGGATGCCGACCTGCTCGCGCACGGCGCGGCATTCGCGCTGCACCGCATCAAACATGGATTCGTTGCCGCGCGGGAAGTACCACGGGCGCATCCACTGCCCCACTTCCTCGAACTTCGCGCCGTGCTCGACGTGCCACGCG
>NZ_WTVS01000006.1 GCF_012911005.2 Aromatoleum toluolicum
CACCCCGCTGCCGACGTCGCGCAACTCACCCCCCGTCTGTGGAAGCAGCACTTCGCGGCCAACCCCCTGCGATCCGATCTCTTCGAAATCTCGAAGTAGTCAAGGACGCTCGTCAGTTACCGCTTACCCTGCTAGAGCAACGCCCATTACACTAGACTTAAGATTGAATTGCATACAGCCTCCTCCATTTTTATATGTTAATTAAATAAATCAACCCCGTTTTTTCTAAGGGGGGGGGGCTTACTTCCTGTTCCGTTTAATTGCTTCTGATTATTCATCTCGAAAATCCGGAATTCTTACTTCTCGTTCGTAACCGGTGGTTACGTAGTAAAGTGGTCTATCGAGCCCCTTTGGTGTCAATGTTGTAAGAAATCGATCAACAATCGATTAAACTCTTCAGCATGTTCCCATTGCGCCCAGTGACCGCACCGAGGCAAGACATGCAAGCGCGCATCATGGATGTGCCAAGCCAACTTCAATCCATGGTCAAGAGGTACGAAGCGGTCGTCGCGCCCCCAGATGACAAGCGTTTCTGCCTTGATCTCTCCTAATCTCGATGTAACGTCCCAAGCGCTCAATGGCACGCGTTGCGTACTGACAAGAAAATTTCGAAGGTGTACTTGATTATGCTGAATAGCCCGCCAGCGGCCCTCAATCAGTTCATCGGTGATCTGGGTCTGATCAAAAACAAATACCGATAGCATTTGCTTCAAATTTTCAAGCGTAGGCTCGGCATACAGCTTGAAAAGCAATTTGATGCCTTCCATGGGCATCGCGGAAAACAGACTCGAGCCAAGCCCCCCCGGCCCCATCAGAATGAGCTTACCGATGCGCTCCGGATATTCGATGGCAAAATTCAGTGCGGTGGCCCCCCCCATCGAGTTGCCCACCAGGTGCGCTTTTCCGATGTTTAGGGCATCCATCAAACCCTTGACGGCGCGTGCGTTCACGAGACCTCGCTGTTCGTCCATTACGACGGGGTCGGATTTATTAAATCCTGGCGAGTCCTTCAAAATCACGCGATAACCGGCTTGAACCAGCGGGCCCAGATTGCGGCTATAGTTACTCCATCCACCTGCCCCGGGCCCACCACCGTGCAACATGATGACGGCCTCGCCGTCGCCAGCTTCGTTGAAATGAACCTGGAAGTCTTCAAATCCCTTCTCGTTGATCTTGGCAAACCTGCTGGTTGTAGATTCCGTATATTGATTCATTTGCATCTCTCCCCCTGTTAAATATATAAAACGCTCAGCGCCAAGGGGCATTATGCGGAGGCAATAGAGCGATCCTTAGCCATGGTGATGGCGGTATCCTCGATCATGTCCTCCTGCCCGCCGACCATACCGCGGCGGCCCAGCTCGACCAGAATGTCGCGGGCCGGCACGCCGTACTTGGCGGATGCCCGCTTGGCAAAGAGCAGGAAGGAGCCATAGACCCCGGCATAACCCAGGGTCAGCGCATCACGGTCGATGCGGATCGGGAAGTCCATCATTGGCACCACGAGGTCTTCGGCAACGTCGGTGATCTTGGCGACATCGACACCGGTTTCGATGCCCATCAGGCTGCACACGGCGATCAGGACTTCCATCGGCGTATTACCGGCACCGGCACCGAGGCCGGCCGCAGCAGCATCGATGCGGTTGGCGCCGACTTCAATGGCGGCGATGGAGTTGGCGACGCCCATGGCCAGGTTGTGGTGGCCGTGGAAGCCGAGTTCGGTTTCCGGCTTGAGGGCAGCGCGCACAGCACCGAGACGTTCCTTGACGCCTTCCGGAAGCAGATGACCGGCCGAGTCGGTGACGTAGATGCAGTTGGCGCCGTAGCCTTCCATGAGCTTGGCTTGCTTGACGAGACCTTCGGCGCTGTTCATGTGGCTCATCATGAGGAAGCCGACGGTATCCATGTCGAGCTTGCGGGCCATGGTGATGTGCTGCTCGGAGACATCGGCCTCGGTGCAGTGGGTGGCGACACGGATGGTGTTGACGCCGAGTTCGCGCGCCATCTTGAGGTGATCGACGGTGCCAATGCCAGGCAGCAGCAGGGCCGAGACCTTGGCCTTCTTCATCTTGGGAATGACGGTGCCGAGGTATTCTTCGTCGGTATGGGCCGGGAAGCCGTAGTTGACCGAGGAACCACCGAGGCCGTCGCCGTGGGTGACTTCGATCAGCGGGATGCCGGCTTCGTCGAGGCCGGTGGCGATGCTGACCATCTGGTCGAGGGTCATCAGGTGACGCTTGGGATGCATGCCATCCCGCAGGGTCATGTCGTGGACGGTAACGGTCTTGCCTTTGGCGGTCATGATTATTTTCTCCGTATCAGTTGGAACCGCAACCGGCCAGTTTGGGGGAACCGGTAGCAACCCTGGGTTCGAGGGTGAGGCGACCAGCAATAATTTCTTCGGCGAACATTTCGGCGGTACGGGCACCGGCAGCAGTCATGATGTCGAGGTTACCGGCGTAGGTCGGGAGGAAATCCCCGAGTCCGGTGACTTCCATGTAGACGGACACACGGTTGCCGTCGAATACTGGACCGTTGACCAGGCGATAGCCCGGCACGTATTTCTGGACTTCCTTGATCATGGCGTGGATGGATTCAGTTATTTTTTCCTGATCAGGCGCGGTTTCGGTCAGGCAATGCACGGTGTCGCGCATGACAAGCGGTGGTTCGGCCGGGTTGATGATGATGATGGCCTTGCCTTTTTTGGCGCCGCCAACCTTTTCGACAGCACTGGCGGTCGTGCGGGTGAATTCGTCGATATTCTTGCGGGTGCCGGGGCCGGCGCTCTTCGAAGAGACAGTGGCGACGATTTCGCCGTAAGCGACCGGCTGGACACGGGAGACGGCTGCAACCATCGGGATGGTGGCTTGTCCGCCGCAGGTGACCATATTGACGTTCATTTCGCGCTTGCCGACGTGCTCGACGAGGTTGACCGGCGGCACGCAGTAGGGGCCGATGGCCGCCGGCGTCAGGTCGATCATCAGGACGCCGAGCTCATTGAGCTTACGACTATTCTCGGCATGGACGTAGGCGCTGGTCGCATCGAAGGCGATCTGGATGCTATCGGCGAGGACATGCGGCAGGAAGCCATCGACGCCGGTGGCACAGGTCTTGAGGCCCATGTCGGCGGCGCGCTTGAGGCCTTCGGATTCGGGGTCGATGCCGATCATCCACACCGGTTCGAGGAAGGGGCTGCGCTTAAGTTTGTACAGAAGATCGGTGCCGATGTTGCCCGGGCCGATCAGGGCGCACTTAATCTTGTTCATCAAAACTCCAATTCATAAAGCATAGATTTAACATGCACATATACACAATTCTTTTGGGGGTGGCGTTATTTGCATGGCACGTCCCTCTGCAAACTTAGCCTATTGGAAATCAGTATTGCTGAGGAATACCGCAACACAAGGAGCGGCATAGTGACTTAGTGGCATCCAATAACCCCACGTCAATGGCTATCCAGTCAGACAAAGGAGACGGAACAACTACCGATACCTCCAATTGCCACACGATAATGGTCGCCTGCATGAACACTAAACATACTCGCAAGCGCCCCAGAAAGAATAATTTCTCCTGCCTTAAGTGGAATTCCCAGGCCACCAAGTGTATTCCCCAACCAAACTACAGCATTGATAGGAGACCCCAACGCCGCCGCCCCTGCTCCTGTCGCCACAATCTCACCATTCTTTTCCAAGACCATGCCACAAGTTGTTAGATCAAGCTTCCTCGGATCGGCCATGGTGTTTCCGAGCACGAATAGGCCGCAGGAAGCGTTGTCTGCGACCGTATCCTGTATCTGGATTTTCCAGTCCCGAATACGCGAATCGACAATTTCAAAGCAAGGCATAACAAAATCGGTAGCCGCAAGGACTTCGGCTGCGCTGATTCCTGGCCCCATCAAGTCGCGCTTTAACACAAAGGCAATTTCGCCTTCAATTTTTGGCTGAATAAGCGATTCAATTGGAATGCGCGCTCCGTCACTGATAGACATTCCATCGAGCAAATACCCGAAATCAGGCTGATAGACCTTGAGCAGATCCATTACAGGCCGACTTGTGATTCCAATTTTCTTTCCAACAATTCTCTCTCCTGCTTTTTGGCGGCAGGAAATCATCCGTAACTGAATCCTGTAAGCGTCATCAATTGAGATACTGGGATAACGGTTGCTCAAAGGCTCGAGCATTCTTTTTGCACATAATGCGTCGTAAAGCTCGTCTCCCAGCTTGGTGACAATATCTTCATCCATCATGCCATTCAATCTCCTATTCGGAACTTTAGTAAATCCACCGTCTGCCGTCATAGACCGCTAGCTTTTGTTTAGAAAATCACACAGCTCTCACTTTGTCCTAAAGGCGTTTTCCTATCCCCCCCAAACATCTGAAAATCCACCGTTTGGGAAGAATAGTTTGATCACACGCTATTTTTGTTTCCGGAGCGACTTGTGCCCCCACATGGCTGTGCGACTGTGGCGGGTCATTGTCCAGTTGCAATCGTCAACAGCACGAGCGCCCCAACCAAATTCCATTTCGAATCCTGATGGCGTCCGGGCATAAAATGAAACCATATGGTCGTTTACATGTCTGCCAATAGTGGTGGTCAGGTAGCTATTGGGCTTTTCTTCTGCAACTCCAAGATTGGAATCGGTAGTTTGGTCATCAAAACCGTCCAAACGATCACATGCATGCCCAACGTCATCCAGCGTGGCGGCTTGGAGCATGAAATGGTGGATGCGCTTAGGCATGGGGGCTTCAGCGATTGCCATGGTATGGTGACGTCCATTACAATGCAGAAAGTGGCCACGTACCGTCATATCCGGACCTAAAGGAATATCGATTACGTCCGACAATTTGAAGCCAAGCACGTCAACGTAAAATGACAAACCCTTGACAACATCTGGAACGGCATAAAAATAGTGCCCCAACCCTTGCTCTCCCGTTTGAAAGCCTGTTACGCCCGTTGGCGAAACAAAGGGTTTTTCGTAGGAATCCCCCGCGCCATAGAAGATTTCTATTTGCATGCCGAACGGGTCTTTGAAGGCAATCAGATCAAGCACATCGCGCTTTTTCGCGAGATCGCCAACATCGCTTATGATTTTTACTCCAGCTTCCTGAAGTCGGACACGCATTTTTTCTAGAGCGCTAGGATTAGCAACTTCAAATCCTGCGAATGCCAGATCATCCAAGTCGCCTTGTTCTACGCCAATACGCCAGCTTCTCGAATCCATTCGAAAACGGGCCTGTTCATCTGTTGAGCATGGCGTTTCCATCAAACCGGCCAGCTTGGTGAGATACCGCCGCCATTCCGGAACATCGTTTACGGAAAACCCCATATAACCCAATGCCTTGATCTCCATCCTATTTCTCCTTGGTTGGTTATGAATCACTTCTGTAGTTTCAGTTTCTCTTCAAGATCTTTGCCACCAACTGCAGAGAAGAGGCCGCGAACGCCCATCCCACCGTCGTAGTTGAGAACAGCGCCGGTGGCTGGAGCTGCATCTCCGTGGTTGGCAAAAAATACATACGCTCCGGTGTACTCCCTCACATCGGGCATTCGACCAATTGGGAGGACGGATTCAAGTAATTCGCTAAGCGGAATACTCGAAATGGAACGATCCCCCATGCCCAACGATTGCGGGCCGCGTAAATCCGTTGCCATGCCTCCAGGCGCTACACCATTGACGCGGACATAGGGAGCCAGTTCATAAGCAAGCTCTTTTACAACACCAATCAGTGCATGCTTCGATGCGGTATATAGCGGGCCGCCGCCATTGGGATAAAAGCCAGCATTTGAAATCGTGAATATGACCCCCCCCCGACTCGAAACGAGATAAGGAAGAGCAGCCTTCACCGCGAGGAGACCGGATTTGACATTGATATGAAAGATTTCGTCGAAAGACTCATCGATCCTTTCGTCTGGGATATCCACCAACGGGGTGTTGTAATCCCAGATTCCAACATTGGGAATCAGAGTATTGATCTTTCCAAAGGAATCCACGCACCGCTGGACTGCGGTTTTATTGTCAGCCAGCAAGCGGGCATCACCCGCGACTCCGATCACCCGCCCTGGATGCATCGACTCTAGCTCTTGGATGCCTTTCTCGCATCTGTCGAGCACCCCCACCTTTGCACCTTCCGTAACGAAGCGTTCGACGAGCGCACGACCAAGCCCAGATGCACCGCCTGTAATAAAGACAACCTGATCTTTCAGATTCATCTTGCTATCTCCAAATTGAAGCGCGACATACATTCCATATTTTGTCCGTAGTCATCATCTAGGCGGTTACGGTTCGCGCCGCATTCCCCTTGAGTAGTTCGCGGATGCTTATTTCCGTATCAGCGAGGTGGTCAGGCACTATCTCTATTTCGGACATCACTAAACGGCTTACGCCACCGAAGTCCTTGGTCGCATTAATCGCCACCGCAGCCAGCGCCTTGCCGTCCAAGACCCGGAACAGCACGGTTTGCTGATTGGGTTCGAACTCGCCACGCTGCACATATTCACCGGGTCCCTGCATATCCCCAATCATCTGGATGCGGTGCCCTGCGATCTCGGTCCACGATGTAGCGACTTGGGGCACCGGATTGTATTCGCCTAGCATCGCGGCTACCGCCGCTTCCGCCTGTTGCTGCGAGTTGATATAGGTCTCTAGCGCGCGGCGGCCCCCGTGCCTTAGGGGCCACACAGCTACGTCGCCAGCGGCGTAAATATCGGGCGATGATGTTTGTCCGCACGCATCGACCACTACGCCTTGATTGCAGGCGACGCCAGCTGCCTTCAACAGGGTATCTTCCGGATCGCCGCCAATGCTGGCCAATACGAGTTCGGCTTCCAACTCTCTGCCATCAGCAAACACCAGCGAACGCACACTGCGTTCACCGCTAAGATGCGAAATATGCGCATTCAATTCGATTCGAACGCCCATTGCCTCGAGTTGCTCGCGGCACCACGCGCCAACTTGCCGGCCTAGAACGCGCGTCAGTAACTCATCGGCGCATTCCAGGATCGTGACTTCAAGTCCCGCTTTGCGCGCGGAGGTAGCCACTTCACAGCCGATCAGACCCCCACCGATAATTACGAGGGATTTCGCCGCCGTGAAGGCCTGGCGTAACGCGGCGCAATCCGCGAAGTTGCGAAGGCTGAACACGCCTTCCAGATTGCCGCCAGGAATAGACAGCTTGCGCGGTCGCATTCCGGTGGCGAACAAAAGCCGGTCGAAGTCCAGGCTCAAACCTGAGTGCAGGGTTACAAGGCGCTCCTTGGCGTTGATCGCAAATACGGGGTCGCCCAGATGCAGTTCAATCCCTTCGCTCTCAAACCAAGCGGCCTCCATCAGCAGAGGCGGAGTCTCCTGCGCCCCCCCTAGAACCCCTTTTGACAATGATGGGCGATCATAGGGCAGCCGGGATTCGTTGCCGATCAGATGAATCCGTCCGGCATATCCCCTTGCGCGAATGGCGCGCGCAGCCGTTGTCCCGGCGTGTCCCGCGCCAACAATGACGATACTCTTGATCATTGGACAATATCTCCGGCGCTAAAATCGATGTACACAGCATTTCCTTCTACATGTATCGGAAAGACTTTCAGCGGTTTAGTCGGTGGATATGCTTTGACTTTTCCTGTCCGAACGCAGAATTTCCCGCAGTGCAGCGAACACTCAACGACATCCCCGTCCAAGTACCCTCCCTCGGACAGAGACCAATCGCCGTGAGTGCAACGATCTTGTGTTGCAAATAGCTCTCCGTCCACATTGAAGATCGCGACATCGAATTCTTCGCCGGAAATTTTGAGCGCTTCGCCGACAGGGATATCACTAACCTCACAAACTTTCTCAAAACTCATAATTCTTCACCTCGTAGATTGGACTTAACTTTTGAATCCGCTCAATTTTTTTCTGCATCAACAGCATGGGCTTGGTTCAAGCGGTCGCCTACCTGGCGCCAGAGGCTGATTCCCCATATGATCCACACCAAATGAATAGCAAGTGTAGTAAGCCCAAACCACAGGGTCTCGCCACTTAAGACTATGCTATAGACATCCCACATTGCGTCAAAAATCTCGATGAGCACAACGACAGGAATAATGCCTGCATAGCGAATGGGTTCGCGCAGGGCCCAAAGGGCAAGCACACCCACAGCGCCAAGCTGCATCCCGACCACGAGCCATGCATCCTGAAGCAGCATCATGAGTTCCCCTTGAAAGCCATTCGCGACAGAGGGGTACATCAGCATCAGGACGGCAGCACTACGGGCAGGAAGCAGTCCCAAAAAATTTAGTAAATAAAAGATGCCGATTGCAGCCAGGAAACGGCGGATTGCTTTATCGTTCATTGCTTCCTCCTGAACGACAGGATTCACACCCCAGGTGCGAACCCTGTCGTCGGTTCTCCGATACCCCAGCCTTAGAAGAACATGCTCAGATTGTTGGCCGTGATCGTGCCTTGATCGAGCAATACTGTGCGCTTGTCGATCTTGAAACCCAGACCATCATTTACCCGCAGGAGAATATCGCGACGCTCCCCGACGTAAATGTCAGTCATTCGTTCAAGACGATTGCGATAGCACAAGAAGGCGGAACTCACTTCGAGCTTCTCAGCTGACACTTCGCGCACAATCACATTAGTGATCATGTGACGGGATCGGGAAGGGGGGTCTTCGGTCCAGTTAAGGCCTGACAACCTGCCACGGATACGGGCAGTCAATCGACTGTGGTCTTCGTCGAAGTGGGCGTTACATCCCGGACCGTAGTATTCCAGGTTCGAATTCTTTGTGGTCTGAGTGGTCCGAATTGGAACCCAATAATGGATGTCCTCAGTGAGCAGGGTTAACCATTCTTGATATTTACGATGATCAAGAAGTTGCGCTTCCCGATAGTAAAACTGTTCGACTGCGTTTTGGAGCTCAAGACTCACAGGCTTTTCGAGATAATTAAACGGTTGTGTCAATTCTATGGACATGGAACGTCTCCATTATTTCGTTTGGATCGACGTTTCGGCAGGTCTGGCCTGACGAGTAGATCTATTTGGTTAGTGCGGCAGGGATAACGACTTGGGCGGCGGTTAATTACGGCCTGAGGGTTTCCCAGCTCGGCTCGGACATCATGCGGCTCCAGTGGTGATACATACCGCGCGCAGCCTCCTCACCATAGACATAACTGGTCTTCCCGGGGAAATCCGGATTGTTTGCATTAGGCTTACCGACCCCCATTGAGGCGCAGAACGGTCGACTGCGGGCCATATGCCCCCGCAAGACACGCTGTACTTCAACCCAGTTTTCACCATCGTCCTGCTCGTAGGTTCCGCCCTGGTTGAAGGTCATGATGTTCATTCGGCGATATTCGTCCTTGATTTCTGCGGGGGCATCAGCATCAACAACAATGAACGACCAGACTTCGAGTTCGTTCGGTCCACGTGGATGCCAAGTACGAACAGTATTGATGCCCGGCAGGAATGAACAGGTCGGGAAAATTGTCATGTGTTGCGCAACCATGCGGTTAGCTGGCAGTTTGTTGCCAAGCCGCACCTGTGCGCGTTCAGCGGCCGGACCCTTTGTCCAATAGTCCACAACTTTTGGCCCCATAATTGCGTACAGCAGGGAGAAGTCGTCATTGAACCATCCCGTTCCATGGCCACCCCACGCCGCGCGGAATTGGTTCCCAGTAACAGGCAGCTTTACGTCGGATAGGTCTTGATCGGGACGTAGGCTGGAAACGACCCCGGCCACATGCGACATGGTGCACGCGTGATACATGTCGCTACAAAACTGTTCCGCGGCAAATTTCCAATTGCATGGAATGACGGTCCGCTGCATCCCGGTAATCACTTCGGTGCCAGCTTCGGTGCGATCAAACATCACATCCATGTATGGAGTGGCGTCACTGAGATAGTCAATCAAGGGCGGCGCTTTTGCATCCCAGTTGGCAAATACCAAGCCCTTGTAGGTATCTACCCGCGCCTGCAGCGGACCCCAGTCGGCTTTTTCGAAACCACAGTCCCCTTCTTTCTTGTCACAGAAGGCTTCCTTTTCAAACGGAACATTGACAAGATTGCCTGCGATGTCGTAGGCCCAGCCGTGATAGGTGCAAGTAAAGGACTTTGCATTACCATAAGTTGAGCGCTCAATGACCATCCCACGGTGACGGCACTGATTCAGAAACACTTTGATGGAGCGATCCCTTTGGCGAACCACGATAACCGGGTCTTCGCCCATATACGTCGTGATGTAGTCACCTGGATTTGGAATATGCCCCTCGTGGCAAACCAGCAGCCACGAACGAGCGAAAATCCGTTCTAGTTCCAGTTCATACAGATCCTGGTCACTGTAGATACGTGGGTCAAGCAGCCCTAGTTCTTCGTCGACGAGGCCACGAATCTCCTCGGGACTCCACTTTCGAGAAAGCCTAATCGTGGCTTGTGAAACTTCGTTCATTGACGAACTCATATTTATCTCCTCAATTGCCCTTGGTGAAGAGCTGTTAAACGCACCTATAAATTTAGCTTGCGGCGTAGGTGCTTCACCGCAGCAATGCAAACTGCCGAACTACACTGACCGACGACTCAATGTGCTGACGCAGCAGCAGGGAACATTGTTCGGCGTCACGCGCAAGCGCACTTTGAAAAATGAGCTCGTGCTCCGCGTGGACATTTCTCTCGGGCAAAGTGTGGGGCGACGTAAGGCGCCGGTAGCGCTCGAGGTGAATATTCAGAACAGCCAAGAATCTGAAGGTCCAATCGGACGAACAGGCGCTAATAAGTGAACGGTGGAAATTGCGATTCGCTATCTCCCATTGGTCAAACTCGTCATCAGGGTTACGCATTACGTGCTCATCGGACCGAGCGAGTTCGCTATATGCGGCAACCAAATTGCTTTCCCATTCAGAGCCACCACACTTCACACTTTCGCGAACAGATTCACACTCAAGCGCTATGCGGGTTCGAGTGAGCCCCTCCAAGTCTTGCAACGACATTGGCGCCACGAAAAAGCCTCGCTGGGTCTTGGCATGCACCAAGCCATCAGAAACCAGGAGGCTCAGGGCTTCACGCACTGTCCCGCCACTTACATCGAAACGCCTCTGAAGGTCATCAATCAGCAGTCTCGATCCTGCCGACAAGACTCCTTGCACAATTTCGCATCGAAGCCTGTGCATAACTGACTCAATCAGACTGCGCGGCTTTCCTTTAGGCGACGCAACGCCGGCCGCAAAAAGGTCAATGCCAATTGCTTCTTTACCCAACGCTGGCTGATTCATCGCTCTTCTCACCTATCTTTTCTGAAATTGACCTTCGAAAGCGCCTAGAGACAGCACATCGCACTTGTGGCGGCGCTGCTGCTCGACTGGCGACGTACTTGTCACGAGTGTCGATTAACGATAATCGATTTTTTGGAGGTTCGCACGCTGCAGCGCAGCATTGCAAGAGCACCACTAAGTGCTCTGGTACGAACGACTGGCCCAAGCGATGATCTTTTGGGAAGACGAACCCTGCTCAGGGGCGTACATCTGGAAGCACGCTCAGCTCAACACTGACGCGCCGGCCCCGCCTTTCAAGCGCGTCGAACTGCAAGGCCTAGAATCGGGCAACAAGGCATCGGGTTGCTCGAGCCGATCTACACCACGCAGTTCGACTCGATTCGCGCCTCGTGCGTCAAGGCGATGGACGAGACGCCGATCAAGGCCCGGCGTGCGGGGCCGGGGAAGTTGAAAGCGGCGTACTTCTGGCCGGTCTACGGCGAACTCGACGAAATCTGTTTCCCGTTCTTCGAGAGTCGAAGGATCGAGCACGTCGAACAGGCGCTCGGCCTTCCGTCAAAGAGATCGCCGATCTTCTGCGCCACCAAAGCCTCGACACGGCCAACACCTACGCCCGCGTCGATCTGGAAGGGTTGTGGACCGTGGCCCTGCTGTGGCCCGGGAGTCTGCCATGAACGCCCTGGTTTCATGGATGACTCGGGTCGAGACGTATCTGGCGTATCGGCGTCGTCACGGATTCAAGCTCAGCATCGATGCCACGCAGCTTCAATCGTTTGCCCGCTTTGCTGACGAAGCCGGCACGGCAGATCACCTGACGGTGGCGCTGGCCATCGCATGGGCCCGCTCGTCGCGGCGGCGGAATCCGCTCATGTGGGCGAGTCGTAACGAGGTTCTGCGTGGCTTCGCACGTTTCTGCCTGCGCGACGATCCGGCGACGGAGATGCCGCCGCAGGGGCTCTTCGGCCCGGCGCACCGGCGCCTCGTCCCGCACATCTACACGCACAGCAGGTCCTGGCGATACCCATGAAACGCTTCGAGCGGCCCCTGCTCGAGTATCTCTCCCGCGATGAGGTTCAAGCCGTTCTCGCCGCCCCCGACACGAGCACCTGATGTGGTCACCGTGATCGGGTCATGTTCGCGTTGCTCTACAACACCGGCGCGCGAGTTTCCGAAATGATCGGCATCCGGGTGGCCGATGTCACGCTCGCCACGACGTCCTCGGTGCGCTTGCAGGGCAAGGGGCGCAAGCAACGAACCGTGCCGCTGTGGAAGGAGACGGCGGCCGAAATCGGTCACTGGTTGAAGTATGCAGACTTGCGTGCAGACCAGCCCCTGGTCCCCAACCGCAGCGGGCGACCGATGACTCGCACGAATGTGGCCGACCGACTTGCCCTCGCGATCACGGCCGCGACGACGCAGTGTCCGCGGCTGGCGGGGCGCAGAATATCGCCCCATTCCTGGAGGCACACGACGGCCATGCATCTGTGCAGGCCGGTGTCGACATCACGGTCATCGCCTTGTGGCTGGGTCACGAGAGCCCGGTCACGACCCATGGCTATGTCGAGGCTGATCTGGCAATGAAGGAACGTGCCCTCGCGACCCTCGCGCCCCCGGAGACCAAACGCAAACGCTATCGCCCAAGCGACGCCGTCCTCAAATTCCTCGAAAGCCTCTGAATTATGCAAACCTGTGCATGCGGACCACCGTACAGGAGAACGCTCGCGACGGCGTAGCTTGCCTAATAGTTGACCGAGGATAACGGCGCTTATCGAAATATTTCGATAAGCGCCGGAACTGGCTGTTCTGCTGGACCGAACTCGGCGCCAGGCAGGTCGGCATCATGCAGATGCCTGATCGTCACTTGCCGCCTGCACGAAATCGATTCGTATGACTATCTGGTCGATGTCCTGCAGCGAGTTGGTCAGCATCCGGCCAGTCAGGTCCACGAACTGACGCCACGCATGTGGAAGCAACTCTTCGCTAGCAATCCTCTCCGATCGCCTTTGCAAAATCCACAGGCGTAGGCAAGTACGCCGGGCAGTTACCGGTTACGCTTGGCCTACCTGACTGACGCTTGCGTCGGCACTTGCGCCTGAAATCTGGCACGTGCGACGGCGATCGCCGGCTGGTGGTGCTCCGCCCAAGCGATGAGTGCGGTGAGCGGGGGCATGAGCGAGGTGCCGAGCGCCGTGAGTCCGTAACGCACCGCTGGCGGCGTGGTGGAGGTCACCTCGCGCCAGACGAGCCCGTCGCGTTCGAGATGACGCAAGGTTTCGGCGAGCATTCGACGGGAGATGTCGGGTACGGCGCGGAGGAGTTCATTGAAGCGCATGGAGTTGTTGGCAAGGGTGATCAAAATCAAGACCGACCACTTGTCCCCCAGCCGATCAAGCACATCACGCACCGGGCAACTTTCGCCGTGGGTGGGCAAAGGCAGTGGAGTGGTTCCCTTATGATTACCTTGCGACATACGCGTGCCTTCTTGTGCAGTTTGACGACAGTTCCTAGAATGCACCAAGTTCTTTATTGTAACCTGAAAGGTAATGCTATGCCCCATTTTCGCGACGCACGGATTTTCATCACCGGCGCTTCGGGCAAGTTTGCCACTCAGGTGCTGCGGGCGCTCAACGCCCAAGGCGCCCGGTACGTGACCGCAGGGAGCCGGTTCCCGGTGCGGATCAGCGGGCTCGCCGAGTCAAAAATCAGGGTGGATTTCGACGACCCAGTCAGCCTGGACGAAGCCTTCGAGGGTATCGATCGATTGCTGATCGTTGCCACCGATGCTTTGGGTGAACCTGGCAAGCTCGCCCGCCAGCAGAAGGCGGCGATCGAGGCGGCCGCCAAGGCTGGCGTCGGGCATATCCTCTACACCTCGATGACCAACCCTGGACCTGAAAGTCTGATCCCCTTCGCGCCGGACCATCGCAGCAGTGAGGAGGCGGTCATCGCCACCGGCATCCCTTACACCATTCTGCGTAACAACTGGTATTTCGACAACCTGCTGTTCACGATGCCCTCGGTGCTTGCGTCGGGGCGCTGGTACACCGCGGCCGGCGATGGGACAGTGGGCTATGTGACGCGCCTCGACTGCGCGGCAGCGGCCACAGGCGCCCTGCTCACAGAGGACCAGTCATCGATCCAGGACATCACCGGCCCTGTGGCCTTGACCGTTGACGCGCTGGCAACCGCGACCAGCAAGCAACTGGGCAAGCCCATCGAGGTGGTCCAGGTCTCCGACGACGCGCTCGCGGCCGGGATGCGCGACGCAGGGGTCCCCACCCATTCGTTGAGCTCATGGTCGCCTTTGATGCCAACGTGCGCGCAGGGCACATGAACGTGGTCACCGATGCGGTGACATACTTCGCTGGCCGTGAACCGCAAAGCCTGGGCGACTGGCTGGCGGTGAACCGCACGGCCCTGACAAGCTGAGCCCATGCGCCGCCAGCCCACGCGCTACCTCCCTCACTGCGGCGGGCCCCGTTTTTTCATGGGCTGGATCCACCCGACACTTACGAACTCACCTGGCCGGCGCCGGGTGCGCCATGGCTGGCCGAGCGAGCGGGCTGCTCGAGGCCGCAGCCATCGCCACCGCCTTCGACGGACAGGGCTTCGACCACGGGGTGTTCGTGCCACTGAAGATCGCCCCTCCCAAAGCAAGATTTCCATGCGCGCAGACGTCGCTCAAAGCCGGCCTCGGCCTCGACGTTCACTTGACCGCAGGCGCGGCGCTCGCCCCGTTGCGCGAGGAAGGGGTGCTGATCATCGGCTCGGACAACAGCTTCCACAACATGCAGGAGATGATAGCGGGTATGCACGGGCGCAGCCGGGTGCGAGCCGTGAATTCGATGCCTGGCTGGAGGCGGTCGCCGCCGACACGCGTGAGGAACATCTGTTACCCCTGCATGTGGTGGCTGGCGCCGCCGCTGGCGAGCCACGCCGCAAGATGCTGGAAGATCACGTCATGGGCACCGTGGAGAGTGCCTTTGAATATGGAGGTATGGAGGCAGGCCATGAGCTTCGAATTTCCGCCACGCCCGGGCGAACGTCCGCGGACCACGCCTTGTGCACCGCACACCCAGATCAGCCAGAACAGCGCTCCGGAGGTGCACCGGACCTTCAAGGTACACGCATCGAGTTGCCTTCGTGCGCAGCGAGCCATCGAGAATCTCGGTCCCCGGGGCCGAGGCTCTGGTGCTATCCCATGAGCGCGCATGTGGTCCGCCCCAAGCCTTCATGGTCGGTCGCGAGTTCGCCCATGTGCATCCGGCTGATGACGGTTCGATGCACCTGATTCTGCCCCTGGAGCTGGTCAGCAAAGGCTGGGGCGAGCCACATCCCATGGCCGAGGCGGGCTACATCCCGGCCAATGCCGTGATGGCCTACGCGCCCCGGGACATCGCCGAGATCGACATCCTGCTGGGCATCCTGCGCACCTCCTGGGACTTTGCCTGCGGCCATATAAATCTACCTTCAACCATCGTCATCCATGAATGAGGAGAAAGCAGTGACTCAAAACAACCGTGATTTGTACTCACCGGCCACCGTCGCCGGCCACCGGCTACAGAACCGCATCGTCATGGCGCCGATGACGCGCAACCGCGCCATCGAGAATCTGCCCAACGCGCTGATGGCCGAGTATTATGCGCAGCGCGCCTTGGCCGGGCTGATCATCACCGAAGGCACCAGCCCCTCGCCCGAAGGCCTGGGTTATCCGCGCATTCCAGGGCTGTTCTCAGAGGCCCAGGTGGCCGGCTGGAAGGGCGTCACCGGCGCGGTTCACAGCCGCGGCGCCAAGATCTTCGTCCAGTTCATGCACACCGGACGTATTGGCCATCCGCACAATCTGCCGCAGGGCGCGCAGGTACTGGCTCCCTCGGCCATCGCCGCCGCCGGCGAGATCTACACCGACCGCGCCGGCATGCAGCCGCACCCGGCGCCCCGGGCGATGAGCCTCGACGACATCGCCCGCACCCGGCAGGATTTCGTCAAGGCGGCCCAAAACGCCATTGCTGCCGGTTTCGACGGGGTCGAGCTGCACGGCGCCAACGGCTACCTGCTGGAGCAGTTCATCCGCCCCACCAGCAACCAGCGCAGCGACGACTACGGCGGCCCGATCGAAAACCGCGCCCGTTTCGTGCTGGAAGTGGCCAGGGCCACGGCAGAGGCCATCGGCGCCTCCAGGGTGGGCATTCGCCTCTCGCCCTACGGCGTGTTCAACGACATGCCGCCTTACGCGGAAATGGAGGCCGACTACACCTACCTGGCCGAGCAATTGGGCAAGCTGGGGCTGGCGTATCTACACATCGTGGATCATTCCGCCATGGGCGCGCCTGCAGTGCCGGAGCAGATCAAGCAGGCCATGCGCGCGGCCTTCGGCGGCCCCGTCATCCTGGTCGGCGCTTATGACGCGCAGCGCGCCCAGGACGATCTGAACGCCGGCCGCGCGGATCTGATCGCGGTCGGGCGTGATTTTCTCGCCAACCCGGACCTGCCCGACCGGTGGCAACAGGGGTTGGCGCTCAACGCGCCGGACTTCGACACTTTCTACACTCCCGGCGAGAAAGGCTACACGGACTACCCTACCCGCGCCGCTTAGCCGGCCACCTCGCACGCCGCGGTGATCGACAGGGACGATCGGTCATCGCATGGCGGCGCGGCAGAAGCTGATCTACATCACGTGGCCCGATGAACAGAGGGTGCTCGTCACCCGGTTCACGTCATGGCCTAGCCAAACTGCCGCCTGAACCTGCGCACGCCAATACCGAAGATCCCCACCCCCAGCAGCGTCAATCCCAGCAGCGAATCCCACAGCACGTCGAGCCCCGCGCCCTTGAGCAGGATGCCGTAGCCCATCTCGATGAAGTAATAAAGCGGCGAGAGGTACATTGTCTCGCGCAGTCCGGCGGGCATGGCCTCGGGCGGGGTCCAGGCGCCGGACAGGAAGACCATGGGCATGAGGATGAAAATGGCCAGCATCGCCGCCTGGGCCAGGTTGCGGCTCAGGGTGGCGATGTAGAGACCGAGCCCGGAGGTGGCGACGGTGTAGAGGGTGGTCACGGCGAAAAACAGCGGCAGGCTGCCCTTGATGGGCACGCCGAAGACCGGCACCAGGACCAGGAACAGGGAGATTGCGGTGCCCGCGAGGATCACCAGGGTCATGGAGATCACCTTGGGCAGCAGGATCAGCGCCGGGGTCAGCGGCGAAACCAGCAGTTGCTCGATGGTGCCGCGCTCCTTCTCGCGCACCGCGGCGGCGGCCGGCAGCATGATGGCCATGACGGTGATGACGGTCAGCAGCTCCGAGATGGGGATGAACCAGGCATCGTTCTGGTTCGGGTTGTACCAGACGCGGTGCTGGTCCTGGATCATGGGGACAGTGTCGAGGCTCGCCTCGCTCGCCCCCATGCGCGCCAGCGCCGCCTCGAAGCCGTAGCGACCGATGATCTGGCCACTGTAGCTGGCGGCCAGCGTCCCCAGCACGGTGTTGCTGGTGTCCACCAGAACCTGCACGTCCGTGGGCCGGCCGCTCTGCAGGTCACGCTGAAAGTAGGGAGGGATGTCCAGCACCGCCAGCGCCTGCCCCTGGTCCAGCAGCGCCTGCCCTTCGCGGCTGTCCTGGATCTCGCCGCCCAGCTGGAAATAAGGCGGACGGAAGCGGTAGATCAGCTCGCGGGAGGCGGCGCTGTGATCGGCATCGTGCACCACCACCGTGGCATGGTTGAGCTCCAGGCGCACATTGCGGGTCATGTAGATGTCGGCGGTGAACAGGAAGACGATGGCGAACATCAGAAAGCCGTCGCGAAAGAGCTGCAGCAGCTCCTTGACTGTCATCGCTGCCAGCCGCGACCACCAGAGTGTCAACCTTGAGTTCATGTGCGCGGTCTTTTGTGAAAGAGCGCGAAGCTGATCAGCCACAGCACGGCCGCGTAAATGGCCAGCGCCAATGCCTTGCCCCAGAGCTGTTCCAGGCCCACCCCCTTGAGGAAGCTGCCCAAGGCGATGTCGGTGAAATACATGGCGGGAAACAGGTGCGCCTCGAATTGCCCCTGCGGGTCCATGGAGGCGATGGGCACCAGCAGGCCCGAGTACAGCACGGAGGGGATGATGGTCATGACTACGGTCAGCATCATCGCCGCCACCTGGGTGCGCACGATGAGCGAGGCGAGCAGGCCGATGCCCGTGGTGCAGGTGACATAGATCACCGAGGAGAGGAAGAAGAACAGCGGATCGCCCTTGAACGGCACGCCGAACAGACCGGTGGCGAGCGCCCACAGAATGAGGCTGTTGACGATGGAGATACCCACGTAGGGCAGGAGCTTGCCGGCCAGGAATTCGCCGCGGGTGACGGTGGAGGCATAGATGTTGTAGATGGAGCCGCTCTCCTTCTCGCGCACCACCCCCAGCGCGGTGAGGAATGGAGGCGCCACCATCAGCACCAGCATGACCAGCGCCGTGGCGATCGACCAGGTGCTCTTGAGCTCCTGGTTGTAGAGATAGCGCAGCTGCACCCGCACCGGCTGGGCGAGCGCCGCCGCCCGTTCCGGCGCGACGCCGAAGCGGCGGCTGATATAGGCGGCCAGCAGTTCGCCGTTGAAGGCCGCGTTGATGGCGATGACGTAGGCCTTGCTGGTCGAGGCGCGAAACGGGAAGGTGCCGTCGATCAGGCTCTGCACCGCCGCGGGCCGCCCCGCCATGAGGTTCTCCTCGAATTTTGGCGGAACCACGATGGCGAAGCGGATGCGGCTGTCGGCGAGCAGGGGGTCGAGCTCGCGTTCGCTCTTCACATGGCCCCGGTAGTCGAAGTAGCGCGAGTCGATGAAGCGGTGGGTGTAGTCGCGCGAGAGGGCGCTGCGGTCATGGTCCACCACCGCGAACGGGATATGCTCCACGTCGAGCGACAGGCCGTAGCCGAAGACCAGCATCAGCGCAGCGGGCACCACGAAGGCCAGCGCGAGAAACAGGCGGTCGCGCACGATCTCGCGCCACTCCTTGTGGGCCAGCGCCGCGATGCGTGCGAGGTTCATAGCCGCTGCTCCCCCTGTTCCAAGGCCGTGATCCGGTAGACGAACACATCCTCCAGCGAGGGCGGGCGCGGTGTCACGCCGGCGAGCCCGATGCCGCGGCCGGCGAGGATGGTCTGAATCTCGCGCGTCGCGGTGTGCGCATCGCGGGCAAACAGATGGATGTGCCGGCCGAACAGCGCCACCCCCGCGAAGCCCGCCTGCTCCAGCAGCGCCATGGCGGCCAGCGGCCGGTCGGTGGCGACCTCCAGCAGCTCGCCGGCCTCCTCGCGCAGGGCCTGCTTCAATGCCGCGGGCGGGTCGTCGGCGACGATCCGTCCGGCGTGCATCAGGGCCAGGCGGTCGCAATGCTCGGCCTCGCTCATGTAGTGGGTGGTGATGAGGATGGCGACCTGCTCCACGCGGGCGAGATGGACGAGGATGTCCCAGAAGCGGCGCCGGCCGATCGGGTCCACGCCGGAGGTGGGTTCGTCCAGGAACAGGATGCGCGGCCGATGCACCAGGGCGCAGGCGAGCGCCAGGCGCTGGCGGATGCCCAGCGGCAGGCGGCCCGCCAGCTGCCGCTCGCGGCCCGTAAGCCCGGTCAGCTCCGCCACCTGTTCGATGCGCTCGCCAGCCGCGTGCCGCGCTACGCCGTAGATGCGGGCATAGAGGCGCAGGTTCTCCAGCACGCTCAGGTCCTGATACAGGGAAAACGCCTGGGAGGTGTAGCCGATGCGCGCCTTGATCGCCTGCGCGGCAAAGTGCATGTCGGCCCCGGCCACCCGCCCCTCGCCATCGCTGGGCGGCAGAATGCCGGTGAGCATCTTGATCAGCGTGGTCTTGCCGGCACCGTTGGCGCCCACCAGACCGAAGATATCGCCCTGATGGACGGTGAAGCTCGCGCGATCCACGGCACGGAAGCCGTCGAAATCCCGCGTCAGATCCTTGGCGAGGATGGCGACATCGTCGCCAGGCGGATCGCCGTCGCCGGCCCGAGGTTTGGCAACGGCCCTCTCCTCGACCAGCCGCTGCCGGCGCAGGAGGGCGACGAAGGCGTCCTCGAGATCGGGCGTGGTGGCGTGCAGGTCCCGCAGAGACAGTCCCTTGAGGAGCCCGGCTACCGTGCCGACGGCGGCTTCGGGCTCCGCGTCGTCCACGAACACCCGCAGCCGCGGCCCCACCGACTCCGCCTGCGCAAGGCTGGCCTGGATGCGGTCCAGCGCCTCCACCTGCGGCTCGGCCTCGAGTTCCACCACGCTGCCCGGCGTCCGGGCCCGGATCGCATCGGGTTCGCCGCTCGCAAGCACGCGCCCGCCGTGCATCAGGGACAGGCGGTGGAAGCGCTCGGCCTCGTCCATGTAGGCGGTGGAGATCAGGGCGGTGATGCCATTCTCGCGCAACAGCTCGGCGAGGATGGCCCAGAAATCCCGGCGCGAGACCGGATCGACACCGGTGGTGGGCTCGTCCAGGACGATGAGCTCCGGCTCGTGGATCAGGGTGCAGACGAGGCCGAGCTTCTGCTTCATGCCGCCGGAGAGGTGTTTCATCGGCCGGCCGGTGAAGCGGTCGAGCCGCGTCATGGCCAGGAGCTTCGCCTTGCGCGCGGCAATCTCTGCGGCCGGCACGCCGCGCAGGCGGGCGAAAAAGTCGATGTTTTCTTCCACCGACAGCTCGGGATAGAGGTTGAGGCCCAGGCCCTGGGGCATGAAGCCGAGCCGGCCCTTCACCCGCTCGGCCGCCGCCTCCGAATCGATGCGGATGCCGAACATTTCGATCGAGCCCTCCTCGAAGGCGAGCACCCCGGCGACGGCCTTCATGAGGCTGGACTTGCCGGCGCCGTCCGGCCCGATGAGGCCGTAGATTTCACCGCGCCGCACCTCGAGATCGACCCCGGCGACCGCCGCCTGCCGGCGATAGCGCTTGCCGAAACCCTGCACCCGGACGGCCGGCGCGGGCGTTAGCGGCGCGGCTTCGCCCATGGGGTGTCCTCGCGCCAACGGATGATGGCATCGGCCGGCAGCCCCGGCGTGAGGCGGTGCTCCGGGTTTACATCCAGATACAGCTTGACCGCATAGACCAGCTTGACCCGCTCGTCCGGTGTTTGCACCTCCTTCGGCGTGAACTCCGCCCGCGCGGCGATGTAGCGCACCGTGGCGGGGAACGGCCGGTCGGGGAAGGCGTCGGTGTACACCCGCGCCGGCAGCCCCAGGCGCACCTTGCCGATGTCCTTCTCCGGCACATAGGCCTTGAGATAGAGGCGGTCGAGATCGACGATGTCGAAAAGCGGCGCACCCGCGCCGACCACCTCGCCCGCATTCACCAGACGCTGGGTGATGATGCCGTCGGCAGGCGCGACAATGGCGAGATCGGCGAGCACGCTCTCGGCCTCTTTCAGCGCGGCCCGCGCCTGATCGAGCTGGGCGGCCAGGGCCTTGACTTCATCCTCCCTGGCGCGCAGCCGTTCATCGCCCAGACGCGCCTGGGCAAGCTGCCTTTCCGCCACGCGCACGGCCTCTTCGGCCGAGCGCGCCTGGTTGGCCGCAACCTCGGCGGCCAGCGCCATCTGCTCGTAACGGTGCCGATCCACCGTTCCCGCCTCGGCCAGCCTGCGGAAGCGCTCGGCATCCCGCGCCGCCTGCTCCGCGCTGGAGTGGGCCGAGGCGAGCTGCGCGCGGGCATGGGCGAGGTTGGCCTCGGCGGTTTGGATCGCCAGGGGCAGGTCCTTGCGCGCGACTGCGAGCGCCGTCTGCGCAGCCCGCCATTGCGCCTCCATGGCGCTTGCCGCCTGGCGGGCCTGATCGAGTCTGGCGCGGACCTGGGCATCGTCCAGGCGGGCGAGCACCTTGCCCTTCTGCGTGCTATCCCCTTCGCGGGCAGGGAGATCAGCCACCTTACCCGGCATCTTGCCGGCGACGGCATAGTGATCGCCCTCGATACGGCCGTTGGCTTGGATCAGTCCATCAGGCAGCGGCGGCGTGCGCAGCCAGAACCACCAACCCGCGACGGCGAGCAGGGCCAGCACGGTCAATCCGGAAACGAGCCCAACGGACGGGATGTTTTTCTTCACGCTGGCTCCCTCTCTAAAGATCGCCCACGGCACGCTTCAGTCGCAGTCCAGCCAGCGCGGCGTCATAGTGCGCGGCGGCGTGATTGGCCTCGCTGTTGACGCGCAGGGTTTCGGCGTCCAGCACCTCGGTATGGGTGGACAGGCCGTTGGCATAGCGGTCGCGCACCACGCGCAGGTTTTCCTCGGCCTGGTCGATGGCCGAGCGGGTGACCTCGATGCGCTTTCCCGTTTCCTCCACGTCGAGCCAAGTCTGGCGCACCTGCAGGGCGACCACCGAGGCGAGCTCCTCGCGCTGCTCCGTCAACGCTGCCGCCTGGCGCTCGACCGCGCCGGCGCGGTGACCGGCCACACCGCCATCGAACACGTTCCATCGGGCTCCCAGGGTGACCATCCACTGCCCTTCATGCACCTGATAGCGGTTTTGCTGGTAGCCATAGCCGCCGGACAGCGCAATCTGCGGACGATTTTCTCCGCGCACGGCTGCCGCCTGATGGCGTAAGGCCTCGATCTGTCCGGCCAGCGCGGCCAATTCGCTGCGCTGGACGAGCGCCCGCTCGGTCAAGCGCGCCAAGGGTACCCGACCCGCATCGGGGGCCAGTTCATCCAAGCTGACGGCCTGGTCAAGCGGTCGCCCCAGCAGCCGGTTGTAGGCCGCGCGGGCCAGATCCAGGGCATTGGCCGCCTGCAGGGCCTTTTGCCGTGCATCGGCCAGGGCGACCCGCACGGAGAGCAGGTCGCTCCTGGCCACCATGCCCTGCTCGTGCAGGTTTCCCACATCGCGAGCATGGGCCGACAGACTCTCGACATGGCTTTCGGCGACCTTCAGCATCCGGCCGGCGCGCAGCCCGTTGACGTAGGCATCGGCCACGCGCAGCTTGAGGTTCTGCACGTCGGCCGTCTCGCCCAGCCTCGCCGCCTCCAGGCCCGCCGCCGCCGCATCGATGCCGCGCTCGATGCGGCCCCCGGTGTAGAGCGGCAGGGTCGCCATGGCCTTGTAGGCGGCGCTGTCTTGCTGGGCCATCGGCATCTGCAGCGACTGGCCGAGCAGGTCGGCCCTGAACGCCGGCGTCTTGTCGAGGGCGATATAGCCTGCCTCCAGACTCACGCTGGGCAGGCTGCTGGATCGGGCAGCCTCCAGCAGGCTCTCGGCGGCGCCGGTGTTTTCGCGCGCCGCCTTCAGGCCGCGGTCCACGCCCAGGGCGGTGTCCCATGCCTGCGGCAGGGATTCGGCAGCGGCGTTGCCCGCGAGCAGCGCGGCGGCCAGGCCTGCCAGCGGCAGCAGGCCGCGGAGTCTTTTTGGGTGATGAGCGGAATTCATGTTGTTCCTTCTTTTGTGGCCGCTTCTTTGCGCTGTTTGTGGCGCAGCAGCAGATAGAGCAGCAGGGGCACGACGATCAGGGTGAGCACGGTGGAGACCAGCGTGCCGAAGATCAGCGAGATGGCCAGGCCGCCGAACACCGGGTCGGCGAGCATCACGGCGCTGCCCAGGACGATGGCCAGCGCCGTCAGCAGGATGGGACGCAGGCGCACCGCACCGGCTTCGAGGATGGCTTCGCGCAGGTCCATGCCCTGGCGCCGGTAGTCGAGCACGAAGTCGATGATGAGCAGCGAGTTGCGCACCACCACGCCGGCCAGGGCGATGATGCCGATCATGGAGGTGGCGTTGAACGGCTGCCCCATGAGCCAGTGTCCCGGAAAGACACCGGCCAGCCCCAGGGGGATCGCCGCCATAGCGACCAGCGGCAGGCTGAAGGACTGGTAATAGGCCACCAGCACCAGGAAGATGAAGGTGATCGCCAGCCCCAGGGCACCCAGCATGTCGCGGTAGGTATCGAGCGTCATGCGCAGTTCGCCATCCCAGAGCAGGCGGGGGCCGTCCAGGGTGTCGGGCGCCACCGGCTTGAAGCGCAGGTTGCCGGTCACAAGGCGGCTGCCGTCGGCCAGCGCCAGGCCGTCCAGGCGCCGGTCGAGATCGAGCACCGCGTAGACGGGGGCGGTGGATTCGAGCTCGCCGCCCACGAAGGTGACGCGCTCGCCATCCTTGTGCAGGATGGGCCGGTCGGCCCGGGCGGGCGCCACCTGCACCAGTTCCGACAACGGCACCCGCTGGCCCTGCCGATTGGTCAGCGACACCCGTGTCAGCAGTTCGGGGTCGATTTGGTGGCTGCGCGGGATTTGCAAGCGGATGGGCACGGGGTTCTTTTCGCCTTGAACATGGGCGCGCCCCAATGCCTCGCCGTCGATCAAGCGGCGCAGCGCGACGGCCACCTCGGCGACGGTCAGCCCGGAGAGCGCGGCCTTTTCCCGGTCGACGGTCAGGCGGTGTTGGTACACATCCTCGACCTCGGTGTCGGTGACTTCGACCATGTCGTAGGTTTGCCCGAAGGCCGCTTTGACCTGCCCGGAGAGCGCGCGCAGTTGCTGCGGGTCGGTGCCGTAGATTTCGGCCAGCACCGTGGCGCGCACCGGCGGCCCCGGCGGGTCTTCCACCAGCTGCACGGTACTGCCGGGGAAGCGCGCGGCGATGGCCTGCACCGCGGGACGCAGCTCGCGAACGATATCGATTGAGGTCTTGTCGCGCGCCGTTTTGTCCCGGAGGTTGACGCGGACTTCCCCCACATGCGGTCCCTGCTTGCTGCCGGCGCCGCGCAGCAGGCCATTGAAGTCGATCACACCGGCCTGGCCGATCCAGCTCTGGTAATCGCTCACGTCGGGGTTCTGGCGCAACAGGGCACCGATCTCACGGGCGAGGCGATCGGTGGTTTCTACCGGGGTGGTCTCCGGCAGGTCGAAGGTGATGTTGAAGGTATTCTTGTCGTCCTTGGGCATCATCGCCATCTCGACGCCGAACCAGGTCTGCGGCCCGCTCAGACCCGCCGGGCGCACGAACTGCCAGGCGGCCTGGAACAGGGAGAGCACGATCGCCAGGGCGGCCAGCAGAAAGACGCCCCGCCGTCTGGGCGGGCGGTCCACCAAGGGCGCCATGAGCGCGTGGTAGAAGCGGTGCAGGCGGTCCCCGGTGTCGTGGTCTTCCAGGTCGTGCCCCTCGCCCGGTTTGAGCCAGCGGTTGGCCGCCCAGGGCACGACGGCATAGGCCACCAGCAGGGAGGCGGCCATGGCGACGGGGACGTTGAAGGCGACCGGATAGAAATACTGCCCCGTCATGCCGGAGACGATCAGCAGCGAGCCGAACACCAGCATCACCGCCAGCGTCGCCAGGTTGGTGGGGGAGCCGATCTCGTTGACCGCCTGCACCGTGGCCCGCGCCTTGTCCTCCTGGCCGAGGCGGGCGTAGCGGCGGTGGATGTTCTCGATGACGACGATCGCGGCATCGACCAGCAGCCCGAGCGATAGGATCAGCGCGAACAGGGAGACGCGGTTGATGGTCAGGCTCCCGAAATAGGCCGCGCCCAGGGTGAGCGCCAGAATCAGCGGCACCGTCACGCCCACGATCAGCGCCTCCTTCAGCCCCAGGAAGACGGCGGTCACCAGGAACACGGCCAGCACGGCGATGCCCAGGTGCTCGATCAGGCCGTTGACGGCGGCGTCCGCCTTCTGGCCGTCGTTGCGGGTCACCACGAGCTCGACGTCGGCCGGTACGAATTGCACCCGCATCCGCTCGATGCGGGCGAGCACCTCATCAGCAACGACCACGGCATTGGTGCCGGCCTTCTTGGCCACAGCCAGTGTCACCGCCGGCATCTCCGCCTGCTGCACCTTGCCGAAGCGCGCATCGGCCGGACCGAAGGCCATGCGGCTCAGTTTATCCCGCTCTTCGGGGGGGCCGTCGACGACGCGCGCCACCTCGCCCAGGTAGATGGGGCGGCCGGCGTGGTTGCCGACGATCAGGCGCCCGAGCTCCTCCGCCGAGGCGAGGAAGCCGTCCAGGTACACCTGGCGGTTCTCGCCCTGCTGCACCACCGTGCCCAGGGGAGCGGCGACGTTGCCCGCGCTCAGGAAGGCGCGCACCTGGTCCAGCGTCACGCCAAAGGACTGCAGGCGCTGCGGGTCTAGTTCGATGCGCATCTCCCGGTCGCGGCCACCCTGCACGAAAGTGGTGGATACCGCCTCCAGGCTGCGCAGCCCCTCCAGCATGCGGTCGGCCAGCCGCTTCAGCGCATAGTCGTCATAGCGCTCCGAGGCCAGAGTGACCGTGACGATGGGCACGTCGTCTACGTCCACACTGCGGATGAGCGGCTCCATCGCCCCGAGGGGCAGGCGGTCGCGCTGGCCGAGCACGCGGTCGTAGAGCTTGACCAGGGATTTCTCCTTGTTCTCCCCTACCTTGAACTGCACCATCAGCACGCCCAGCGAGTTCATTGCCGTGGCGTAGGTGTGGTCCACCCCCGGGATCTGCTTGACGATACCCTCCAGTGGCCGGATCACTAGTTCCTCCACCTCTTCGGGGGAGGCGCCGGGCAGGGCCACCCGCACCTCGGCGCCGGGCACCACGATCTGCGGGTTTTCCTCGCGCGGGGTGAGCGCCATTGCCAGCAGGCCCAGCAGCGCACAGGCGAGCATGAACAGCACGGTCAGTTTGGAGGAAACGAATATCTCGGCCAGGCGTCCGGCGCTGTTGAGTCTGCGGTCGGTCATCACGGCGCCTCCGCCGGCATGACGCGGTCGCCGTCGCGCAGGGCGGGCTCGACCGCTGCCACCAAGCGCTCGTCGGCTGCCAGACCGGCGCTCACCTCGACCCGGTCGGGCCATTCGCGGCCGGTGCGCAGCCAGCGGAACAGCGCCCGGCCCTCGCCGTCCAGCACGAAAACGCCGGTGAGCCCGCCGCGCTCGGCCAGCGCCCGCCGCGGCACCACCGGCGAGGGGCTTTCCCCGACCGT
Organism: Aromatoleum toluolicum; assembly: GCF_012911005.2. GTDB lineage: Bacteria > Pseudomonadota > Gammaproteobacteria > Burkholderiales > Rhodocyclaceae > Aromatoleum > Aromatoleum toluolicum. The sequence continues at coordinate 27,147 of NZ_WTVS01000006.1, forward strand.
GAAGACTGCGCGGCCGAACATCCCCGGCATCAGCCCTACCGTCTCTGGCAGCGCGATCTTGACCTGGTAGCTGCGAGTAACAGGATCGCCGGAGGGAACCACCCGGGTCACCGTGCCTTCCAAGGGCGTGGGCAGGCGGTCAAGGCTGACCACCGCCGGCTTGCCCTCGCCCATGGCGGCGACCTGGCCTTCCGCCACGAAGGTCTCGAACAGCAGGCCACGCCCCGACTCCACGGTCAACAACGGCATGCCGGGCACAGCGAGATCGCCGGCCCGTTTCAGGCGGGCCACCACCGTGCCGGCCACGGGGCTGACGATTTCGGCATAGGCGCGCTGGGCCAGCGCCGTGTCGAGACCGGCGCGCGCCTGGTTCAGGACCTCGCGGGCGGCGTCAAACTTCAGGCGCACCTTGCGCATCTCGTTTTCCGAGACGCTGCCGCGTTCGAACAGGCGCTCGAATCGCTCGCGGTCGGTCTGCGCATCCCGGAAGGCGGCCTCGGCTGCGCCTTGGGCCGCGCGCGTTTGGCGGATGCCGCCTTCCACGTCCGCGGCATCGAGGCGGGCAAGCACCTGGCCGCGCCGCACCCGTTCACCCTCCTGCACCCGGATCTCGCGGATATAACCGCTCAGCCGCGAGGCGACCTCGACGCGCTGATCGGACACCACCGAGCCGACCGTAGTGTACTCGACCGGTGCACTGGCGGTCGCCGTCATGACCGGAAGATTCCAGGTCTTGGCGTCGATTTGAGTCGGGGCCTCCGGCGCTTTACCGCATCCGGTCAAGAGAGCGTAGAGCGCCAGCGGCGCCATGTGTGTGAGCAGGTTTTTTCTTTTCATGGGGCGGGTTTTTCCGATTGGACTTTAAATGGTGATTAGCAGGACGCGGGCCAGCCATTCTGCGGACGCGGCCTTGTCGGTGCCGCGAGTGTTGCGGCGGCCGGTGCGGAGCGGCCTCGTAGGCAGCGCGCTCCGGCTGGGGCATCCGCATCTGAAACTGTTTGCCGAGCTGATCGGCACCGAATGCCGGTGTGCTGCCGAAAGACAGAAGAGCGCCGGACAGAACGTGCGAGAGCCACATTGAATGGGGGCGTGGTGAAGGCAAGTTACTTCTCTCTTTTGCGGAAATACACCTGGGCAACGCGGCGAGCAAACACCACCTTTTGACGCCACCAAACATGCAGCGATGTCCGCACTCTGTCGGTCCACGAAGCGCCCGGGGGCAACAGCTCCCGTCCCAGCACCGACTCGAACGCCCGTAGCTGCGCCAAGTAGACCTGGACGTGACGCAATTCGAAGCGCTGCGGGTCGATCTGCCCGTAGTCTTCCACGAGCCGGTTGAATAGCGCGCGCAGCCGGTCCGCGCGAAGACGGAGCAGACCGTCTTCGGCATGCTCCGTCGCCAGCCGGGCGAGTTCGAGTCCCCGATTGACGAGCGCGTCAAACCCCTTGATGGCAGGGCGACCCTCCAAGCGCCCGATCCGCTGGAACGGAAGTTCCAAGTACACCGCGAGCACACGCCGCAAGTCGGCGAGGATCGCCTCCTCCAGTGCCAGGGGAGGACGCTCGACAAGCGGGATATCCTCGGTTCCCGATGCCGACCGGCAGGCCCGCAAGTCCTCGACATAAAGCCGGGAATCGCTGAAATACCCAGTGACCTGTCGGGTTGTTGCCTGCTCAAGCTCGTCGCGAGACGCGTCGCTGAGCACGCGCGCCATCGAGCGCAATGGCTGCCACATCGAGAGCGGAAAACGGGAAAAGCGATAAGGCGCCTGAGTTCCAGGCAGCAAACGGTAGGCGATCAATTCCTCCTGCAACGACGGGTCTTCTTCGAACCGTGCTCGGATGCCCTCGAACACGTCCAAAGGCATGCTCGGCAGCCCTATCCGGTTGCCGAGGGAGCGGCGGCCATAGCCACCGGCCGCAAGCATCTGCGCCACGACGTCCGCGCAATTGAAATCGCTCCGGTGCCATTGCAGGCTGCCATCCCGGAACGCGCCTTCCTGGCGGCGCGCCTCGGCCACCATCGCGGCGCGGCTTTCGGGGGGAACGCCCCGGACGCGCAAACCGAGCGTCTCGCGGCCGTAGGCCATGCCATAGGTGTTGGTATGAACTTGCGATGGGGACGGACGAGTGACACCGTACAAATAGTCCGCAAGGCTCACGTGCTGGAGAAAATTTGGATCGACGGAAGGGTCCGCGATGTAGTTCGCGCTATAAACGACGCCCTCGATACGGATGGCAAGGTGTCCGAACGGATTTTCGCGGACGAGCCGCTCCGGCGTCTGCGAGGTCGCGTAGGAAAGCAGCAACTCGACCTCGGCCGGTGACTCGGCGTCGAGTCGTGCGAGCGCTGCGTCGATACCGAGCACCGGCGCGCCATCTTCGACCCCGTAAGTCGGCAATGGATGTACGGGATCCTCCGCGTCGTCCAGTGCGAACCGGGCGATGCTGACGATGTTCGTCCGCTCTCTGTACTGCCGTTGGGCGGTGAGGATTTCTTCCCGTCGGACCGGATCGGAGAGGATTTCCTCGACCAGTCTTCCCGCGTCTTCCGCATTGCCAGCAAAACTGGCCAGCCCTTGGCGCACGAACAGGGCGGCGTTCTCGCGCTCGTGGCCGCTGATGACATCGAGGAGGATAGTCGGCACGCCGATCGTGAACGCTTCCGCCGGCGTCAGTCCTCCCGCCTTGGTGATCAGGACGTCGGCGGCACCCATGTACGCAGTCATGTCGGATCGTGGCACCAGTCCCACGACCTTCAGTGTTAGCCGCGACGGCAGGCTTCCGCGCAGCTCCTCCAGCCTGGCGCGCAGGCGCGCATTCGCGCCACAGGCGGCGATGATCTGCAGGCTGCCGGGAACATGACGCATCACGCCGTCGATGATGCCCGCATAGTCCCCCTGGCCTTCCTTGCCGCCCGCGAGCGTCAGGGTGGGAATGTCCGGCGATAACCCGATACGCGCGCGGATGTCCTGGCGAGCGACTGCGGACACCGCCTCAAACTGCACCGGCATCCCGCTGGTGATTACCTTGTCCGGTGGCACGCCTGCCGCCAGCCAGCGCGATTCCAGTTCCGGGTGCGCCAGAAAGGTGCGATCAATCAGCTTGGAGATACGTGGAAAGTAGCCCTCGAAAAAGTCCGTATGCAGCCATCCGATTCTTCGATTGGCCAGGAACCCCTTTTCGCGCAGCGTTCCCAGCACCTGGGCGGCGCCGTAGTGGGTCGACAGGATGACGTCCGGCGCCTCTTGGGTCAGGTAGGCGTTAACTTTCCCCTCAGGGTAGTCAGTGGGCAGCATCGACAGCGAGGGAATGCGGTTGCCTCCGGTTTGCGTCGCGTCGAACAGGCTCTCGAAGCACTCGGGCAAGTTGCTGGCGACGAACCAGTACAGGCGTTCGTCGACTCTCCGCCAAACCGGGTGCATGAAGGCGCGAATGTCCTGTAGAACCACCTCGGTGCGCCGGGATTGTCGATGTATTTCAGCCCTTATGGCTTGAGCAGCGCTGATGTGCCCGTAGCCGATCGACGAATAGAAAATGACGATCTTCTTCGGTGGCAAGGACGCGTCCATTTTCATTCCCTGCTGGCTTGTCACGCGGGCCGGCTGAGGGTTGGGGCTCATTAAATTCATGATTACTTTTCACTGCCTCCAGCCTCGATGCTGGCAGCGATCCGTTCAGCCAGTTCGAGTGGACGGCCGTTCCCTGTGGCCGTCGCAAGGGTGCGCGCCTCCTGCGTCGCCTGACGGCACAGGTCGCGCGCGGCGCACAGGAGGGCGGTGCGTGCCTCGCAGCGCTCCATGGCATTGGCTTCTTGCAGCAACACGTGGCTCGCCACGAGGGTTTCGCCGTAGCGCCGAGCGACGCCGGCGAGCGGTTCCGGGTAGCCCGCGAGCGCAGCCCCTGTGGCACCGGCCGCCCCGCCCAGCGGCGCCGCCAACCGTTGACGGGTTCGCACCCGCTGCGTCGGGTCATCGACGCCATCTCGCGCCGGGCTCAGATTGGCGGCCTCCAATTCCGCGGCACGGTTGACCGCATTAGAAACCAGGGCGAGGACTTGCAGGTCAGCGCAGCGCACCAGCAGGCGGAAGGCCCCGGTGGTCAAGTAGTCGCCCGCCAGCACGGTGGCGGCGTTGCCGAGATGCGCGGATGGGCCGCTCGCCGCATCGACGTGGGCATGCAATTGCTGCAGGCTGAGATGGATCAGGTCCAGGGCCGTGCCGGCATCGATGCCCGCCTGCCCGGGATGGAAGCTGCTGGTCACCAGCGCCCGGATCGGAATCTGCTGGCCTGACAGCAACAGGCGCAAGGCAAGCTGGACGGGGGCGGCCTCGCAGGTCAGGGCGCCTGTAATGGCGGCGCGGACGCCCGTCATCACAGCCTCGGGGAAGTTCATGGGATGCCTGTCAGTCATCAGTGGGCGCTCCTGCCCAGCGGGCCAATTGCTGCGCCGCGCTGCGGTAGCCGATCTCGATGATTTCCTCGGCGCGGTCGAACTCCATGAAACGCACCGCGCCCAGCGGCGGGCGGATGAGGATGTCCGACTTGTCCTGCCGCAGGCTGGCCTGGGTCATGCGCGCCTGCATGATGTAGATCGAGCTCAGCAGCACGTCGAAGATGCCCGGCAGCGGTTCCGGCTCCTTGTGCAGCCAGGCTTCGAACTGGGCCAAGCCGGGGTTTGTTCGCAGGCTTGCCATCAGGCGCGCCATGGCCTGGGTATGGAATGTTCCCTGTGAGTTCGAATCTTGGCGGGATACCCGGCTCGCCACGATGTCGTGGTTGAGGTCGACGGCGATGACCAGGCCAGCGCCCATGGCACGCACCACGCTCACCGGCACCGGGTTGACCAGACCGCCGTCGACGAGAATGCGGCCATTGCTGCGCACCGGCGTGAAGATGCCGGGCACCGAGATGCTGGCACGCACCGCATCGATCAGGTCGCCCGAGGCGCACGCCACCTCCTCGCCGCTCATGATGCAGGTGGCCACGGCGCGGAAGGGAATCGGCAGGTCCTCGATGTTTGCCGCTGCCACATGGGCGCGCACGAAGTCCGCGATTCTTTGCCCGTCGATCAGGCCCGAGCGGGGGAGAACGGGGTCGAGCAGACCGGCGATCTGGCGCCAATCGAAGGCGCGAAAACGATCGGCCAAGCCCCCGATCTTGCCGGCGGCATATACCGCGCCCACCACCGCGCCTATGCTGGTGCCGGCGACCAGATCGACCTTGATCCCGGCCTCCTCGATGGCGCGCAGCACGCCGATGTGCGCCAGCCCGCGCGCTGAACCGCTGCCCAGCGCCAGGCCGACCTTGCGCGCGGGCGGATTGGGAACGGTTTCGGGTGCGGGTTTCGCCATCTCTAGCCCTTGCCGCCACGCCAGATGGAGAACAGCACCCAGATGCCGCCGATGACGGCGGCGATGAAGCCGAGCAAGCCGAAAGATGGCAGGCCGGGCTCGCGCTCGACGGTCATGACGATGGCCGAGCCGATGATCAGGGCGGCGGTGACGACGCTGATCGCCAGGCGGCTGGCGGCGCGGTCGAGACGGTCGCCGAAATGCTTGAGGGGCAGGACCTCGACTTGCACCAGGAGCTTGCCGCGCCGCGCGGCGCGCAGGAGCTGGCGCAGGTCTTGCGGCAGCCCGGCGACGAGGGCAAGCGTGTCGCGCAAGGCGCGCCAGCCGCGCCAGACCAGGGCGCCGGGCGCGGCGTGGGCGAGCAGCACCCGTTCGAGAAACGGCGTAGCCTCGCCCGCCATGTCGAAGTCGGGGTCGAGCTGGCGCCCCAGTCCCTCCAGGGCGATGAAGGCCTTGATCAGCAGCGCCAGGTCGGGCGGCAGGGTGAGGCCGTGCTCGCGCAGGATGGCGACCAGGTCGGAGAGCATGGCGCCCAGATCGAGGTTCTTGAGCGGCACGCCGTGATACTGGTCGGCGAAGGCGTCGATCTCGGGCTGCAAGGTCTCGCTGTCGATCTCGGCGCCGCCGCTCCAGTCCAGCAGCACTTCGGCCACCTTCTCCGCATCGTGGCTGACGAGACCGTGCAACAGCACGGCCAGCTGATAGCGGCGCTCCTCGGAAAGGCGCCCGACCATGCCGAAGTCAATGAAGGCGATGCGGTTGTCCGGCAGGTAGAAAACGTTACCGGGATGCGGGTCGGCGTGGAAGAAGCCATCTTCGAGCATCATCTTGAGCACGGCCCGGGCACCGCGACGGGCCAGCAGCCTGCGGTCGAGGCCGGCCGCGTCCACGGCGGCCAGGTCGCGGCCGGCAATGCCATCGACATAGTCCTGCACATTGAGCCGCCCGCCGGTCCACGGCCAGTGGATGCGGGGAACGACGATCTCGGGGTGATCCGCGAAGTGGGCGGCGATGCGCTCGGCGCTGCGGCCCTCGGCGGAAAAATCCAGTTCGCGGCGCAGCGACAGGGTGAAATGGCGCACCACCTCCCGCGGCCGGTAGCGGCGCAACTCGGGCGCTTCCGCCTCGACGATCTCGGCGAGACGGGCCAGCAGGCGCAGGTCAGCCTCCACGATCGGCCGGATGCCGGGGCGCCGCACCTTGAGGATGACCGCCGTGCCGTCAGCAAGCCAGGCGCGATGCACCTGGGCCAGCGAGGCCGCCGCAAGCGCCTGCATCTCCAGGCGCGGAAAGATGGCCTCGGGCGGCTCGCCCAGGTCCTCCGTCAGTTGCGGCAGCAGCTCGGCGAAAGGGATGGCGGGCGCCGCGTCCTGCAGCTTGCTGAACTCGGCGATCCATTCCGGCGGGAACAGATCTACGCGGGTGGCGAGGATCTGCCCCAGCTTGACGAAGCTCGGCCCCAGCTCCTCCAGCGCCCGGCGCAAGCGGGCCGGCGGCTCCAGCCGCGCCAGTTCCTCCGGTTCGTGCCAGTGCAGGGCGCGGCCGGCACGTTCCAGGGCGCCCGCCATGCCGATCCGCCGCACCAGATCGCCGAAGCCGTAGCGGATCAGGACTGAGGCGATGTCATGCAGGCGGCCCAGGTCGCAGACGGCGCCGATCGCTTGCCATAGCATCAAACGTCCTTGCCGGTCTCTTTCGATTCCAGGCGGGCAGCGATGCCTTGGAGCAGGCCGGCGGCCAGACCGGCCAGCAGCGCGGCTTCATGGCGCACGACCTCCGCCCCTTTCTTGGCCTGTTCGCGCGCACCTGCCGTAACGGCCTGGGTCAGTTGCTCGAGCGCGATCCGGGTACGTTGGCCGACGGCCGAGCCACTGCTGCGGGCATGTTCGGCAAGCTCGGTGAAGGTGGCCTGGACAGTGCCCCGGGTATCGCGCGCTGCGTCCTGCAGCGTTTCGATGAACAGCGTCTGCAGCGTGGCCAGTTCGTCCGCCGCCTGCTTCAGCCCCTGCCGGGAGAACTCACTGGTGCGACCCGTGGCCTCCTGAATGGCCAATTGTGCGGCCTCCGCTGCGCCGGCCAGCGCCTCGTCCAGACCGCGCATCGCCTCTTTCAGCGCTTGTCCGCCGCGTTCCCCGAGCGGCACGGCGCCTTCGCGGGCGCCTCTGACCACGGCCGCCGTCACGCGTTTGAGTGCATCGGCATCAAGATGCCCGCGCGTGAGAGCATCGAGCGTGATCGCACGCACCTGAGAGGCGACCGCGGCCGGGTCGGTGGCAAGTGCGCCTTGTACGCGTTGCTCGAGTTCCTCTGGCGTCATGGAGGGAAGACGTCCCTGCTCCTTGAGCATCCGGTCGATCTCGGCCTCGGCCTCCAGCCAGTCCTCTGCCACGTTGCCGCCCACAAAGCCGCTCTTTTCCGCGCGAAAATAGGCGGCCTCCGCGATCATTCGATAGCGTTCCTCGGCGGTGACGGGCGGATTCTTCTCCGCAACGGATTCCTGCGCCGCATTCGAAGTGGAAGTGGATTTGGCCATGGTCGCTGCTCCTTTTCAAAGTGAGAGTGTGGAAAATCCGGCGTGTGCGGGGCCGGGTATCGGTATGAGCTTGTCCAGGCGCCCCATCCTCAGCGTGCCTCCCCATCGGCTGAGGCCAGCCTCCCTCGCAGCAGATCGCATACGTGGCGTGCCAATACCTCGGGGTTGTCCTGCTGGGGCCGGCGTCCTGGCATGAACTTACGGGTTGCACCGGCTTGGAAATGGAAGATCACCAGGCCAAAGATCGACATCGCGAGCAGGTGGGCATCCACATGTGGGTCCAACTCGCTGGCGAGATCGTGGACGGCAACGAACATGTCCCTGAATACCTGTTTGGCCAAGGTACTCTGACGCGCCTCGTTGGTGTCCAGCAGTACCCACTGCACCAGCCGCAGAAAGTCCTTGTCCGAGGCCATCATCCGGGCGAGCCCCGCAACAAAGCATTCAAGCCGTTTCCATGGGGTGCCGTTGCCGGCCAGCATGTCTTTCAGTGCGGCCACTCTTTCCCGGAATTCGTAGGCCACTGTATCGAGATAGAGCTGGTTCTTGTCGGCGAAGTGGTAGTAAAGCGCCGCCTGGGTGAGGCCGACGGCGGCAGCGATATCGCGCATCGAGACGCCGTCATAACCGTGCCGCGCAAACAAAGGCGTCGATAGCTCAAGAATCTCTTCCCGCGTTTTTCGCTTGCGAATGATCCTAATCGGCTGGCGGATCATAGATTGGTGGCCCTTCCGATAAACTTAACGAACGATCAGTATATCGCTGTCAGATGTGGTTTGCACCATCCAGCCTACTGAGAACCTGTTCACAATCCTTTGAGCAGTAGTGCGATGAAGGCCAAGTGGACGAACTGCAAGCTGGTGTTGAGTTTCCGCTCGCAGTTTTTCCAGTGGCGGCGGCATTTCTCGATCCAGGCGAATGACCGCTCGACGACCCATAGCTGAGGCATGACGGCAAAGGAATGCAACTCGCTGTGCTTGGCGATTTGGACTTCAGCGCCAAGCCATTCCTCAACGGCATGAGCGAATGGCTGGCCGACATAGCGTAAGCGCCCGGAAAACTCACCTGTCCCATGGCGCGGTCATCCGCTGAAGATCGTGTCCACCAAGTTCGATGGTGGACACTATGGACTATGGACGTTGGCATCCCGCGCCGAGCCCGGCGAACAGGCAGGGCAATCGCATGAATCCGCGGTGGCGCCCCGTGAGAATTGTCGTTGACAATCATGATGTTACGAAGGGGCTGTTCACAAGCGTTTGTTTTGTGTAGTTTTCTGTCTTTTTGGGGCGACTCATGGAGACGGAAGGCCGGTTGCGGTTGGCGGACGTGTTTGTGTCGATCAGCGACCCGCGTCAGGCGAGGAAGACGCGCACGATCTGGTGGAGGTGCTGGTAGTGGCGGTCAATGGCGTCCTTGCCGGAGCCGATACCTTCGTCGAGATCGAAGGGTGGGCAAACGAGAAGCTCGCGTGGTTTCGGCGTTACCTGAAGCTCGAACACGGCATTCCGTCGCATGACACGTTTGGCCGGCTGTTCGGGCTGATCGATCCGAGCGAATTCGAAGCCGCCTTCCGGCGCTGGGTCAGCAGCATCCTGCCCGCACTGGGGCCTGATGCGGTGGTCGCCATCGACGGCAAGACCAGTCGGCGCACGGGCAAGGTCGATGCGACCGCGTTGCATTTGGTGAGCGCCTTTGCGGCCGGTGCAGGGCTGGTGCTGGGGCAGACGGCCACGGCGCAAAAATCCAACGAGAAGATGGCGATTCCGACGCTGCTGCAAACGCTGGCCCTCGAAGGCTGTATCGTGACGATCGATGCGATGGGCACGCAGGCCAACATTGCGCAGGCAATTCGCAACAAGAACGCCGACTATGTCCTGGCGGTCAAGGACAACCATCCGACGCTCGCCGAGGCGATCGGCGATTTTTTTACCCAGTTCAAGGCAACTGCGCCTGCCAAGACGCCCCACAGTTTCTACCAGGACATCGACAAGAACCACGGACGCATCGAGCATCGCCGCTGCTTTGCCTTCGATCAGCTCGACTGCCTGCACAATCCGGCACAGTGGCCTGATCTCAAATCCTTCGTCGTCATCGAATCCGAGCGCACGATCAAAGGCAAGACCACCTCCGAGCGGCGCTGCTACATCAGCAGCCTGCCGCCCGATGCGCAGCGCCTAGCCCACGCCGTCCGCTCGCACTGGGCCGTCGAGAACCGTCTGCACTGGTGCATGGACGTCGTCTTCGGCGACGACCAGATGCGCGCCCGCACGGGCCACGCCGCTCACAACTTGGCTGTGCTCAAGCACATCACGCTGAACCTCATTCGCCTCGATCCCATCCCCCGCAAAGGCGGAATCAAGCTGCGCAGGCTTATTGCCGCAACATCCGACGAATACCGCGCTCACCTCTTCGGTCTGGAGTAGCCGCATTCATGCGATTGCCCTGGGCGAACAGGTGCTCATTGCCAAGTACCAGGGCATCGTGTGCTACGAACGCAACCGCCAATGACGAGGTGGAAGCGATGCTTTACCAAAGATGAGGGGAGTCCCCTCGAAGTCGGCTTGCAGGGGCGGGCTCTTTGTCAGTTTCTCTCCTGCCGTGAGTGACAGAGCGGCGAAAGCGATGCGGGAGACCATGCGTCACTGGCGGCTGTATCATCGTGGTGACCTTCCTTTGGACGATCTCGTACGTTGGACTCGCTCCGTGATTCATGGGTGGGTTGCCGATAGGTGCCTTCCTACACAGGATCGGCGGCAGCAGATACCGACAGGTAAGGGTTGTTCGGTGGCATATCGCTGAACAGGACTCGCGGGTCTTCCAGCAGGTAGCCGTGGAGTCTCCGCGATTTCCGCGGCCCTGTGACTGCGCATATCCAGATGTTCAGACCATTCTGCTGCTTGCGGTGCAATTGCAGCTTCTCGAAGCGTTTTTGCACCCATTGCCAATCGGCCAGTTGGTCTTGCTTGGCAAGGAAGGCAGTTCTTGGATGTTCCTGAGCGTAACGCTGGAACACGCCAGGGCTGACCAGATAGACGGTATCGGCGACCGTATGCACCAATGCCTTGGTGTCGTTGATGATGAGCTTGCGCTCTTCGATATGCCGGCGCAGCCAGGCGACGAAATGCTCGCCTGACGGCGTTTCCTCCAATCCTGGAGTCGACGCAGACGCCGCCGAGTCGGCCGGTAACCTTGATTCACCTGACTCAAGAGGCGGCTCTTCCAGGGTTGGAGAAAACATTTCGGAGGTCGACGAGAGAACGGCCGATGCGATATCTGGAGTGTCGAGCAGATCCAGAAGCGCCTCGACGCCTTCGCCGGCTGGCTGCGCCGACAGAGGCTCGGAGGCGGCCGAGTCCGGTACGGCGGGCAACGACGCGGAAACTGTTGGTTCCCCCTCTTCCTGCACCACCGTCACTGTGCCGGCGAACGGTGTGGGCCGCTGATTACCTTCCCAGATCAGGGATGGCGCGAGGCGCAGGAGCGTGAAGGTGTGAGACCAGCCCGCGTCGCTGGTGATGGTGGCCTTCCAGATAGCCTTTCCCTCCGGCGTCGGCTGCGCAATGCCATGATCCTGCAGCACGTTGAAGACGGCGGTGTTGCTGGACGGAATGCCATCGACGCCCTGGACCAACAGATGGGCGCGCAGCTTGTCCGAGACCGTTTTGCTGACCAGCCACAGCGCGTCCTGGGTCAGCCATCCGTCCGAGGCCTGGGGCTGGTTCAGCTTGAACTCTTCCTTGAGCAGGTAGCGCAATCCGTCGAGGAGCTTGCGTTGGAGCGCATGGCGGGGGGCCGCCAGCGCCTTGGCCGGATCACCGCCCAGCGCCTGGGCGACCGAGGCCTGATCGGCCTGCACGACCAGTTCCCCGAGCATGCCGGCATGCTCGTACTGGCCGGCCAGCACGTACAGGAGTGCCGACCACAGGTCGGGATATCCGCTGAGCCAGTCGAAGATACCGGCGTCGAGCAGTCGGGCGTAGAGCAGCCCGGTGGCTGCGCTGTGCAGCCGGTATTCGCGCGCCTTGTGGTAGCGGAAGCGGTACGGCTTCCGGAGCGGACCATGCCAGGGATGCCAGATCGTGCCGTCGGCATACTCGACATGCAGGTCGACGGCGACCTTGCCGACGTCGTGCAGCAGTGCTGCGTAGGCGATGCCGGCGGTCCAGGCCTCGGCCTGGGCGGCCTGGGTTTCCGGCGTGGCACCGGCCGGCAGGAGATGGGGCTGTCGCAGCTTCAGCGCGTAGGCCACGATTTCCAGGCCGTGGTCCAGCATGCCGCCCGGGTAGGCGTGGTGGTGGCTTTCCGAGGCTGGGAAATTCTGGACCAGCTCGGCGTAGCGCTCCAGTGGCGCCCGATACAGCGTGGCGAACTGGTCACGGGAGACGGACGTGCGCTGCCAGATGTGTTCCAGCAGCTTCTGCCGGCGCGGTGTCGCCAGCAGTGATGCGGCCGATTCCGTCCGCGTCAGCCCTTTGGGGGGCTCGGCGGAGGGAGTGGGCGTGACTGCGGTGGCAGGTGGCATCCGTTTGCGTTGGAACAGCGAGAGCATGGCGAATCCTGGATGGCGGGCTGTTCGGGGGAGCCTCTTGGCCCTTTCGGGTAGGGCCTTTCCCCTTGACCCCGTTCCCTTGCCCCTTCCCAGCCCTTTGTCCTTTGTCGGAAAGCCTTTGGTATAGGGCAGCGAAGGCAGCCGAGCCACAGCCAATGGGGGACTGGCCCAAATCGGATTCTGGCGGGAAGGCGGCCTGTGCCGGGCCTACGATGGGGCCTTCTCTTTCAACTGGACGGAGGTCCCATGCTCAAGCAGATTGACGATGTAAGGAATATTCCTTACCATGCAAGTATTGTCATCAGGAGAACAGCCATGCCTGAGATCCATGAAGTCGCCACGCTGACCTCCAAGGGCCAGATCACACTGCCCAAGCCCATTCGGCAGGCACTGGGCGTGGACGCCGGCGGAAAAGTGGCCTTCGACCTGCGCGGAGGCGAAATTATCGTGACCCGCGCGGACGCCGAACACGAAGACCCGGCCATCGAGGCCTTCCTGGGCCTGCTGGAGGCCGACATCCGGGCCGGTCGGCACGTCCAGTCCCTGCCGGATGATCTGGCCCGAGCCATGTTGGCGAATGCCGGCCACGCGGTCAATCTCGATGAAGACATCGACGGCGAAGTGGCGCTCTGATGCAGCGGCACGGCTGGACGCTCTTGTTCCACGAGGGCGTGATCGAGCAGTTGCGCAAGCTGCAGGTGGCCGCGGAGCGGGCCGAACAGAGCGACCCGCAAGGATTCGAGGGCAACGCCAACGTCAAGCTGTTTCGGGCGTTGAGCCAGTTGATCATGGAGGTCGTGCCGAGCGATCCCGCGCGGGACGAGTACCGCCAGGGCAACACCCTGGGGCCGGCCTATCGCCACTGGCGGCGCGCGAAGATCGGGCGGCGATTCCGCCTGTTTTTCCGCTACGACTCCAAGGTGAAGGCGATCGTGTTCGCCTGGGTCAACGACGAGCAGACCCTGCGGGCGGCGGGCAGCAGATCCGACCCCTATGCGGTGTTCGAGAAAATGCTGGGCCGAGGCAACCCGCCGAACGATTGGGCGGCGCTGGTGGCGGCGAGCCAGACGGATTGGCGTGCACCGGAGAATCCTTGAAACGTACTTGGTAGCCACCATGAAACCCACTGCACACACCAACTTCGCGGAACGCGCCGGCCGGACGCTGGGTCGGATGTGGCGGGGAATTGTGCGACTTGACCGGAAGGCGCACGGCCTGCTGATTGTGCAAGGATGGGCGCCTGGTGTGGCCTCGGCGGTGCTGCTCGTCATCAAGCTGGTTGTGCTCGGTGTGCTGGCCTACGCCTCACTCTGGCTGGCGGCGCTGCTTGCCCTGCTGGCTCTTGCTGGTTGGAGCGTGCGCGACCCAGCAGCTTGGAACGCGGAGGACGAGAGCAAGCCGGAATGGCGCGAGGGGCACGGCGGCTTTGGCTTGTATGACAAAAGCGAGTGGCGCCGCGACATGGGTGATCCCGACAATCCTTAGGCTAGCGACTGAATCGGGATCACCTTCACTTGGCGGATCCCTTGGCAGACGAGATCGCGAGCCGCGAACCGCTCCCTCCTGCTGATTTCGCGTCGCCGGTTGCAACGGCAAGCCCGTTCAGGACATTGCCGGCCCGAACGCCAACCCATCCCAGCGCAGCCACCCAGAATCCCGGCAGCACGATGAACATCGTCGCCATGACGAAGTTCAGCAGCATATCCCCGAAGGCATTGTTCAGGCCGATCAGGGGATCGAAGTTCGAATGCGGCCGGCTCGCGCCGAAGCCCCAGCCATAGAGCGCATCGAGGATCGTACTGTCGAGCCAGCGCGCGAGCTGGAACCAGAAGTCCACGAAGAACAGCGCGAATTCCGCGCAGCTCACCGCGACCAGGGCCTTCAGCTCGTAGGTACCGACCACCAGCACCAGCGGGATGCAGATGACCAGCGCCATCTTGAGCAGCGACAGCACCATCGGCAACGCCTGGCGGACCACGTCCATGGCCGGAAAGAAGCCCAGCGAGCCTACGGTCATCCCGAGGTCGCCGGCACCGCGGGTCACGATGTTGGGCAGCGTCTTCTCGATCTGTCCGCCGTAGTCGGTATAGACGGCGCCTTGGTTCATCTTCTGCTGCCGGGGAGAGACGACGGCGCGGATCACCGAGTCGTTGACCTCGTTCTGCGACAGGAACCCCGCCCAGCGGCCGATGCGAGAGAGCAGATCGGGATCGACTTGGGCCAGCAGGCGGGCGCGCAGCCCGCTGTTGCCGTCCGACCACCACTGCCGGCAGCTCGGATAGCCGCCGCCGCTGTCCACTTGGGCCAGCCCCGCGTCGCGGGTGGCGTCGTAAGGCCAGGCCGTGCGCGGGGTGCTCGAGTGGTAGGTGTCGTAGAAGCCGGCTGTGTCGAGGAAGTAGCTCGAGCCGATCCAGGTCACGTCGTTCATCTGCTCGTCGGAGAGCGTCGGCCGGCTCATGAACAGCTTGGCGCGCGAAGGTCCATAGCAGTCGTGCACGAAATCACCGACCTCCTGCGCCAGCACCGGGTCGTTGATGCGGGTGGAATCGACGTCCATGCGCATCTGCCGCAGATCGGTCCCGCAGGGAATCGCTGCCACCGCGGCGCCCGTGACGGCCTTGGAGATGGCGTGCATGAAGAACCACCACACCGGCACCAGCGCGCTCTGGTTGTTGAGCGTGGTGTAGGCGTTGGACCAGCCGGTGTCCTTCGGCTGCGGAACGCTGACCTGGCACTGGGCGGAGCGGGTCGTATCGAAGCGGATCGTGCTCAGATCCACCGGAATGAAGGGGATGCCGGCGAACATGATGACCACGATCGCCACCCAGACGCGGTTCTCGATGCGCATCGAGGACAGCACACCTTTGTTGCCCTCGTCCGCGCCTTCCGCGCGCGCCCGCAGCCACTCCTGGATGACGATGGCGACGAACGGCAGCGCGAACACGCCGCTGGCGACGAGGATGTTCCAGATGCCGTTGTTGACCAGCCAGCCCACCAGGGTCAGGTAATACTCCAGGTAGTCGGTCGTGTAGAGGGTCATGGCATCCTCCCCGCCTCAGCCATGGCGCAGCAGCTGACTGGCTTCGAGCAGCACGATGGTCGTCACGGCCGCGATCTCGACGCGCAGCAGGCGGTGATGCGCTTCGGCCGACGGCTCGCGTTGCAGCAGGCGCCGACGCATCCACCACCAGCCATAGGCCGTCGCTGCGTAGAGAAGCAACCGCCAGACGTGGAAGAGGGCGGAATGCGCACGCAGCCACTGCTCCCAGCCGTCGATGCCGCCGACGATGTGAATGCCGACTACATTCACGGCCACCGCGATTCCGGCCACCAGCAGCGTCCATAGCAGTGCGACGCCCACGCGACGGTTGAACAGCCACGTAGGCCACCGCAGCCACGTGCGGCCGGTCATGGCGTGCTCCGGGGCTTCTGGACTTCCTTGAGCCGGTCGCGCGTGGTGTCGCCCTCGAAGATGCCGCGCGAGCCACCGGCGCGGGTGCCGTGGCGCTGGACGATGGCCATCGCGGAGTTGCCCGCCAGCGTGCGCCGCAGCTCCAGCTCGGTCTTGAGGTTGTTGATCTCCTGCTCCAGCGCGCTGTTCTCCTGGTCGACCGCCTTCACGGCCAGCTCGTTGGCCGCGACGTTCGGCTCTTTCTTGCCGGTCAGCAGCGTCCGCTGCAACAGCAGTGCCTTCTCCAGCACGCTGGACAGCGCCGCCTCCGACGCCAGGCGCTTGCCCAGCAGGTCCTGGTCGGGCTCGTCGCGCAAGGCCTCGATCACGCCGCGGGTGATCGGCAGCGAATTGCTGCCGGCCGCTTCCAGGTTCGCTACCGTCGTCGGCTTCGCACCGGTCACCAGTTCCTGCAACGCCTGCAGCTTGGTCTCGTACTCCTCCTGGATCACCGGCGTGAGCCCGACCCCGGGAGTGGTCTGGGTCTTGGTGCAGCTATCGCAGGTGCGCTGCTCACGTTCGCCCAGCACGCGCGTCGCCCAGGCTGCAGCCGCACCAGGCGAGGACCAGGTCTGGCAGGTCAGCCGGTTGCCGCAGGAAGTGCGCGGGATCGACGAGGTGTCCGTCGCGCTGCGCCCGTTGAGCAGGTTGTAGCCCGCGCGCGTCATGTCGCCCACCACCTTGATCGCACTCTGGCCCGATCCGCCCGCGTTGCCGCCGCCGACCCAGGGCACGCCGTTGTTGCCCCTGTTCGACTCGGCCTGCTCGACGGCCGACACGGCATCGGTGCTGCTCACCGCATCGCGCAGTGCCATGCCCTCGGCGAGCTGGTCCCACCCGGCCTGCCCACCCGCCATGTCCGCCAGGCGGTTGGCGATGGCCCGGCAGGTCATCTTCGAGCGGTCGAAGTCCAGGCGAGCCTGCAGGACGCCGTTGGTGAGCAGGTTGTAGAGGCCCGGATCGGCGCGCTGGATGATCAGCGCCGGCAGCGACGCCACCGCACTGGTGGCGTTCTGGATCACGGTGCTCATGATCGCTTGGAAGCCGTTGGTGATGCCGTTGAGCTGGTTCTGCAGCGTGGTCGTGATGCTCATGTTTCCGCAGATCAGGTTGCTGTTCCAGCCGATCCCCACGCCGATGCTCTGCATGTTCCCAGCACCGCCCATGGACACGGCCCTGCCGCCACCGATGCTGTAGAGCACGTCATCGCCGATGACGCTGCCATTCACGCTGACGCTGCTGCGGTCGATGCGGGTCTGCGCCCAGGCGACACCGGCCGCCGTTACGGCACAGGCGAGCGCGACGGCCAGGGTGTAGGGCTTGGCACGCTGAGTGAAGCGGGAAATGAGTGCTTTCATCGGAGACACCTCACTGGAAATCAACGCTGCCGAGGAAGACCTGCCCCCGGCGTCGGCAGCAGGCATAGGGCCGCCACAGTGCCCAGGCGTAGTCGCCTTGCCGGGCTTGCACGCGCGTGTTGGTGTGCGGGAACACCGCGCAGGTGTTCGAGAGGGTCGGCGTCAGTTCCTGCCATTTGCCGGTGGAGGCATCGCCTTCCACCAGGGCACCGGCGGGCCAGTAGCCGGCGCGCGCGGTCGCGAGCAGCGGCTGGTAGACGTGGGGCTGGGCGCGCCGCGTCACGACGTCGCCCGCGCGCTGCGCCACCACGGCGCCGCTCTTGTAGTCGTCGGTCTGGTGCAGGAAGCCGCCGCGCGGATAGACGTTGCCCCACAGGTTCAGCGTCGTGCGGCCGCCGATCTCGCGCATGCCGGGGATCAGCGCTTCCGGGTACACCATCTCGGGGATGTTGTAGCGCCAGGCCAGCGTGTCGAGCGTGCTCAAAAGGTACGGCATGAAGGCGGTGCCGGCGCCCTGGCAGGTGTACCCGGATGCACTGGCGAACTGGCTGAACACCGAGCCCGCGGGATGCCCGATCACGTCCGCGTTCTTGAACTTGGCCAGGTTGTTCTCGTTGTCGTGGTTGGTCGTGCCATCACCGCCGGCCCGTGCTGTGGGATTGGGCATGCTCATCGCCCGCACTTCCACCCATGGGTTTTCGCCGGTGTTCGAGTAGCTGGACACCACGGCATCGGGTACGTAGTGGCGCACCTTGACCGAGGTGCGTACCGAGCAACCGAACATGGTGCAGAACAACCAGTAGCAGATGCCGACGACGCGGTACTCCAGGCAATTCGGCGACACGGCCGAGGAAATGATGGTCGCCGTGTCCAGGGCGAAGGTCGACGTGGCGCCGCAGAGCAGCAGCGAGGCCATGGCTGTCCGCAGGCGCCCGGACGGCGCGGTCGGCAGGCGGGTCATGGCCGTGCGCTCCGGTGGGCATCGATACGAGCGACGGCGCGTGCCACGTCGGGCTCGCCATAGACGACGTAGCGGCGATCGACCACCACCGCGGGAATCGCGGCAATGCCCAGGCCCCAGGCATCGGCGACATCTTGGTAGGCACGCCCGATCCGGCGCTGCAGTGTCTCTTTCCCCTCACGCAACCGCTGCTGCACGATGGCCTCGGCCTGGCCTGGATCGGCCGGCAGGCCGGCGGAGAGTTCGGCCTCGATCCGGGCCGGCAGGTCCAGCTCGATGATTCGCTCGCCACCCATGGTCTTGATCGGGTGATGGCTGTCGGTGACGACCAGCACATCGGCTGCTGCGAGCGGGCTGAACAAGGCCATGCACGACCACGCAGCCACCGCGACAGCCATGGATTTCCACGAAGCAAGGTCAGGAAGAAAGCCATAAGGTGAAAACTGCATGTGGCGCCTCAGTGGTGTCGATGCAGGTCATAGTCGAATCCAATGACGCTCGTGGAGCGACAAAGAATCCGACGCCGGGAAATCCCCGTTTTGCAGGGGCGCTGCCGAAAGAAAGGGAGCCCGAGGGCTCCCATGGGGATGAACGGCACATACCGGGATAGCGGAGAGCTACAGCAGGCCGGCTTCGGCGAAGGAGTATGGGTTGCCCTTGCCGACGATGAAGTGATCCACCACACGCACGTCGACCATGGCCAGGGCGGCTTTCAACCGCTCCGTGAGCGCACGATCGGCGATCGAGGGCTCTGTCACCCCCGAGGGGTGTTGGTGCGCCAGGATCAGCGCCGAGGCGTTGAGGGCCAAGGCACGCTGGACGACCACCCGCGGATACACCGAGGTCTGGTCGACCGAGCCCCTGAACAGCGGCTCGAAGGCGAGCACCTGGTGCTGGCTGTCGAGGAACACGACGGCGAAGACTTCGTTGGGCTCCACGACCAATTTCAGACGCAGATAGTCGCGCACGGCGGCGGGACTGCCCAGAGACGGGCCAGCTTTGAAGACGCGCTTCTCCAGCAAAGTGATGGCCTGCTGGATGATCCAGTCCTCGTGCTGGGCGACGATCAGGGTGAGCGACTCCGGGCGGGAGTCGGCGACGACACAAGACATGGCGAACCTCCAATGGATGAGATCGGAGGGCGCCTGCCCCGGGAGGGCAAACCCTCCAGGGGACGATGGGGATGGGACAGTGGACGAACGGGCATCCACCACCACAGGCGTGGCAGCTGTTCGCGGGCAAGGATGCGAAGCGAACGGGTTCGATCAGCGCGGTAACGACGCGCCGTAGCCTTGAAGATCGGGGGCTACCTAGGCATGTCGCCGACGGACGCGGCGGGCATGTCTCGGGTTTGTGACGACTCCACGCCGGTCTTGTCACCAGCGGCGAGCAGATCGAGGGCCGATAGCAGCGCGTCGCCTTCGACGGGGCCGTGCAGCAGGATCACCTTGTCGGTCTCGCGGTCGCGCAGTTGCAGTATCGGCGTGGCGGTGATGCCGTTCTTTTCCGCTTCCGCAGCTTGGGCGCGGACCACCGCGTCGGGCCGGTCGCTGGCGAGACAGTGCTGCACAGCAGGCGTGAGGTCGGGATAGCGCAGTCCTTCGGGCAGGCCCTGCCCGTCGCCGCGCGTGTGAGCGTAGACCCAATCCACGGCCTGCCAGAACGCGGCGGCGCCCCTGGCCTCACCGATGCACTCGACCAGGCGTGCTTCGGCGGAGGCCGCCGGCTCGTGCATGGCCAGCGGCAGGTGATGCCATTGCCAGTTCACCTCGGGATGCTCGTCGATCCAGCGCTTGAGCACAGGGAAGTACGTCCGGCAGAACGGGCATTCCAGATCCGCGTACTCGACCACCGTGAAACGTGCGTCGGGCCGACCATGGCGCCAGGGCGGCCCGGAAGGCGTCGCTGGTGTTGAAGGCGTCGCTGGTGTTGAAGGCGTCGCTGGTGGTGAAGGCGTCGATGGTGGCGTCTCTGCGTGGCTCGGGGGGCGAGCTTCAACTTGTGCCGCGGCATGTGGGCGCAGGAACGTCCAAGCGACAGAGCCCAGAAGCAAGGCGACCATCAGCAACGCGAGCAGAACGAAACGGCGGGATCGAACGAATCCGGGCAGGTGCATCGTCGCCTCCCCGTCACGCCAACGCATCGAGCGCCAGCGGCTCGATGCCGCGGGCACGGTCGATCTTCTCGGCGACCTTGAAGGCCGCATCCAGCTCACCGATGCCGTATTGCTGGATCAACTGGAAGCGCTCGGCCTTCTCTTCCGGCTCGGTCTGGGCCAGCGCCAGGTATAGGCTGGGCGGCACCGCGCGGAACAGCACTTCCATCGACTTGGACAGGATCACGCCCTCGCTGAACTTGCCGGCCTCCTTGCGCGCCGACAGCATCAGCGCTTTCTGCGCCGGGCTCAGCTCGCGGAAGCGCGCGATCTTTTCCACCTCATCCGGCGGCATGGAGAGGCAGATCCACCACTCGATCATGTTGAGCATCGGTTCGGCCGCCTTCGGCAGATCGTCGATGTTCTGGGTCGCCAGCCAGTACCAGGCGCCGAGCTTGCGCCACATCTTGGTGATCTTGACCACGTAGGGAGCGAGCAGCGGGTTCTTGGTGATGATGTGGCCCTCGTCGGTGACGTTGATGATGGGCCGCCCGAGAAACTGATCGCGCTCGGCGATGTTGTTCACCGTGTTGATGAGGCTGATGTAGGCGATCGAGAGCTGGGCGTTGTAGCCCTCGCGGGCGAAGGTCGCCAGATCGACGATGGTGATGTCGGCCTCGGGCCAGGGCGTTCCGGGGCGGTCGAACATCTCGCCGTCGACGCCTTGGCAGAACATGTCCATGGCGTCGGCCATCTCCAGCAACCGGGTGCGCCGTGCCTCCGGTAGCGTCGCATCGCGGGCGCGTTCGCGCAGCGCATCGCGCACGTCGCGCGTGAGCACCGTGCGTTTCTCCGCCACGCAGCGCTGAGCCGCGTCGAGGATGCACTGGCGGATCAGGCTGCGGTCGGCGCGCGTCATGCGGGCCTCTTCCTTGTCCTCGCCGCCGGTGATCATCAGCCGCGCGGTGATCTCCAGTTCGCCCAGCACATCGCGCTGCTCGTCGGCATCGGCGACCTGCGCTGCTTCCTCGCGGTCCTCGTCCAGGGCGTCGGCGTCGAGGGTCTGCACCTGGCTGGGCGTCTCCACCAGGCGGTGTGCATCGGCGAACGGAGCGAGACTGACCCCTGCGCCGGGTGCGAGCTTCACGCGATGCACCGTCAGCCCCAGCCGCGCCGCGAAGTCGCCAAACAGGCCGAACGAGTTGCCCGCCTCGACGATGAAAAGGCGCGGCCGGTAGATCGCCGTGACCTGGTTCAGGATATTGTTGAGGGTCGCGCTCTTGCCTGAACCCGTCGGGCCGAACAGGAACAGGTGCGCGTTCATCTGCCGGTCGAGGCGATTCAAGGGATCGAAGGTGATCGGACCGCCGCCGCGGTTGAAGAAGGTGATACCCGGATGCCCCGTCCCCTGGCTGCGGCCCCAGACCGGCGCGAGGTTCGCGGCGTGTTGCGCGAACATGAGCTGGGTGTACCACTGGCGCTTGTCGAGGGCCGGGTCGAACACACAGGGCAGCCAGCGCAGGTAGCTGTTGAGCGGCGCCACCTCGTCTTCCTCGCGCACCGGCTGCAGGCCG
Organism: Aromatoleum toluolicum; assembly: GCF_012911005.2. Taxonomy (GTDB): domain Bacteria; phylum Pseudomonadota; class Gammaproteobacteria; order Burkholderiales; family Rhodocyclaceae; genus Aromatoleum; species Aromatoleum toluolicum. Next base: position 49,022 of record NZ_WTVS01000006.1, read on the forward strand.
GCATTGAGCATGACGTTGACCAGTTGCAAGCCGCGGGCGTCGAGCTGCGCCAGATCGCGACCGCGCAGGTAAAATGCCAGCGCGCCGCGATAGAGCTTGTGCGCACTGCCGATCAGGCTGCGCGCCTGCTGGACGTCCTGGCGGGTCTGCTCCGAAGCGAGGGTCTCGCCGACCGACTTCCTGCTCAGGTGGTTCAGGTACGCTTCCAGCACGTCCTGAGGCGTGGCCACGAGCGTCAGGCACATCACCGTGTCTTCCGGCATCTGGTCGAACAGCGCATTGACCGCATCGCCACCCTTGCGGGTCTCCCCGGTGAGGTGTCCCGTCGGCGGTGGCATGCGCAGGCGGTCCATGACGATGACCCGGTGCGGCAGGCCGTCGAGGAACCAGACGCCATTCTCCACATCCGAGCGCGGCTGTCCGAAGAACAGGCGCTGGGCGAAATCTCCGCTGGCCAGCTCGATTTCACCCTCCTCATGCTCCGTTGGATAGCGGGTCAGCGCGTAGAAGCGTTCCCGGTCCTCGACGTTCGGGCCGAGACAAGTCGGATGGGGGTTGAACCAGCGCAGCAGCCAGTCTTGGATGTCGGCGGCGTCCATGCGACGTGCCTTCACACCCGCGTTCGCGAGGCCGCCCACGAGCCGGTCGCAGATCGTCGTCAGCGCCTGCTCGGGCGACTGGCCGCGGCCGGACGACGCAGACATGGGCGTGCGCCGATAGACCACCATGCGCACCCGCCGGATCTGGCCGCGCCATGGCAGGCGCGTCACCGTGGTGTCTTCGAACAGGCCACCGGGCTTGGTGATCGCGCGCAGGTGGTGGGCGAAGAAGCGCAGGTAAAACTCGCTGAAAGCGCTGCCTTGGGCGCGCGGCCGCACGTAGCTGGCCAGCCCGCGCAGATAACCGTCCCAGTTCGCCTCGTCCTGGGCATAGAGCTGGACCACCCAGGGGTTCTCGTCGAGTTCGTCGAAGGAGTCCTGCAGCGCGTTCTCCAGCGCGTCTCGCGCCTGCCACAGCCAGGCCAGCTCGCGGCCTTCGGTGCCGACCGGAGCCAGCTCGAAGAAAGCCGCCACCGACAGGCCATCCTCGAGCAGCATGCTCTTCGAGCCGGGCAGGTACTCGGCCCAGGGCAACAGATCGGCGAAGGACGGAGCCACGTCGTAGAGCGCCTGGGCGTCCGCCTCGGTGGCCGGCTTGCGGCGGCGGACGGCCAGCGCACTGCCGGGCTCGCTGATGCCATGCTCGGTCAGCATCGACACGTGCCGCGTCCAGGCGTCGTCGGCTGGCGTTTCAGCCTGACGTGCCCGCAGGAAGGGAACGGTCCAGGCCATCAGTAGTCCTCCAGACGCTCGCCCGGCATGGCGTACTGCACCCGTTGGTAGAGCGGAAACACCGTGGTGTAGCCGGGTACCGGCACGGGGTCGCTGCCGGCCAGGTGCGGGAAGACGTACATCACCAGGTCCGGGTTCGGCAGCCGGTGGAACTGGCGGTGGATTTCGTTGGCCGCCGTGCGGGTGTAGGCCGCGTTGTTCGCGGGGACGGCCTGCACGTCGGCCTCGGTCAGCGGCCGGCGCAGGCCCTGGCGCGCATCGAGCAGTTGCCGGGCCGGCTGGCCCCCGCCCGCGCTGCCGCCGGTCTCCTGGTTCCAGACATCTAGCATGGTGTGATCGCCATGCGGCAGCACCTTGTCCTTGCTGGTGGCACAGCCGCCCAGCGCCGTGGCCACGAGCATGGCCACGACCGTATCAGTCCAGTTCCGACGCATGGGCTTCTCCGATGCGGTGATTGACCCGGCGCCCCTTGGCGTCGTAGTCGATGTTGAGGGGTTGCTCCAGGTGGACGGCGACCTTCGCGCCTGGCTGCACGTAGATGGCGGCGAAGGCCTGGCCGTAGAGCTTGTTGACCCAATCGGCCATGTCGCGCACGCCACCGGCCAGGATGCGGCCCATGGCCTCGTTGCCCGAGATGCCGACCGTGCCGAGCGAGCCGTTGCTGTTGGAGACGACGGCCACGCTGCCGTTGTCGGACTTGATGAGCGAAGCGGCGCCCGCACCTGCCGCGGTGATCAGCGCCTGCGAGCCGAGGTACTGCTGGGCGTTGCTGCGCCGCTCGCCGGAGACGCATGGGATGCCGTAGGGATCGCTGATCCAGCCCAGGCCGCCCTGGGTGGCGCTGCCGCCCGCGCTGCTGTTGCCGCCCTGGCTGCGCGCGCCGTTCTCCGGCACGGTGCGGATCGTCCCGTCCTGGAACACGAAGGTCACGCTGCGGATCTGGCCGCGCACGCACGAGAGCGTCCAGTCGCCCGAAGCCGTGCCGCTGACGACGGCGCCAGCCACGTCGGGAATGTCGATGCCGTTGGCGGTCAGATTGTCTGGGCCGATCAACACCTTGAACGGGTATGGGTCGTTCACCGTGCCGTCGATCGGCACGCGCCCGATCAGCGCCGTCATGGCAATCGACCCCATCAGCGTCGAGTTCGACGGCACCGTGTAGACAGGCCTGGTGGAGGCGCCCACGGTGCGGCTGCCGGCGTCGGCGATAGTATCCGCAGCACTGGACAGGGTTTTCTGGGCCGGCCCGAAACTCGTCGGGAAGCTCGGCGTGCTGCCGGCGCCGCTGTTCTTGGCCTGGGGCTTGGCGTCGTCGGGTTCGAGCCAACGCGTGCCACTGCCGCTCCCATGAATCCCGCTACCCTGGCCGCCGACGAAATTCTTGCCGTCACCCTCCTCCAGGCCAAGCCCGACGGGTAGATCGGGTTGGCCGCCCTTGCCGGAGAGGCCGTCGAGGCGCCGCTGAAGTTCCTGCAGCAGATTCTGAGTCTGCTGGCGGTCGCCAGCTGCTTGATCGCGGTCCTGCTGCAGGCGGCCACGCTCGCCGTCCAGCGCAGTCTGGATGCGCTGGTCGATCGCGCTCTCGCGTGCGCGCAGGCGCTCATTTTCGGCCTTCTGGTTCTTGTTGTCGTTGAGGGAGGTCTGCAGTTCGTTGCGCAACTGCTTGACCTGGGCCACCAGCGTGGCGACGGTATCGCGCGGCGTGTCGCCCTCGATGCCCAGGGCCTTCATCTCTTCCGGCGTGAGCTGGCTGGCGGTGCCGGGCGGCGCGGACTTGGTGCCGCGCTCGTTTGATGCGAGCTTGACGCCGACGAACACCAGCAGCAGCACCATCGGGATCAGCAGCCACTTGAGCAGCGGATTACTCTTCATCGCGCGCCCCTCCTTCGGGCTGGCCGGCAGCGGCTTCCGGCGGCAGGTTCACCATCGCGTCGATGGGTGCCACTGCCGGCAGTAGCGACTCGGCCAGGCCATGGCCGCGCGTGACGAGGAAGACCACGGTGGTGTCGGTCGAGCGGCCGGCGGGCCCCAGGGTCGTGTGCTGGAAGGTCGCCGCGAGGAAATCGCCCTGCAGGGCGCGCGGATCGAGGTCCAGCCTGCGTGCGGAGGTGTTGGTGAGCTTCACGGCCGTCACCCACTGGTCTTCAAGCCGCCACGCGGCCAGCGCCCGTGCGCGCACCGGGAGCGTAGGCAGCAAAGTGTCCAGCGGCAGATCGCGGCGTAGGTTGACGCGGTCGATACCGGGCACGGGCTCGACCGCCCGCAGGGGGGCATAGAGGTTCTGCGCCGCATGGCGCGTCAGTACCACGGGCACCGGGGTCGCGCGTCGCGTGGCTGCGCTGGCCGTGTCGCGGGGTTCCTCCTCATTTGCGGTGGCACTGGCCTGGCCGGTGCCACGCGACGGCAATCCATCGCCTTCGACGATGCGCACGGGCTCCAGCGGTGTTTGGCCGGCTTTGGCCGGCTCGGCCGCGACGTCGAGCAGGATCAGCGCGCCGGACTCCACGTCCTGCAGTTGCAGCCGCGAAGGCGGGATCGGTTCGCTCGCGCGCAGGTAGATCGCGCCGCCCGCGCTCTGCACACGCAGGTGCGCACCGACGCTTTCCGGCACGCCGATGCGCACGTTGCGGTCGATGAAGATCACGCGTTCCTGTCCGACCACGAGGGGCACGGCCAGGGGTAGACGCTCCCAACGCAGGACCTCCACGGCCTCACCGGTTGAGACGAGCCCCATGCTGAGCAGGAGGCCGGCCAGGGCCGGCAGGACAAGGCGCTTCATGGGGCTCCTCCTTGCAGTTTGGTGGCGACTGCCGGTTGGCTGGCCGACGCCGGTGCCGGCAACGGTTCAATACGCTGCGGCGCGCTCGCGTAGCAATCCAGGGCGAGACCGAAGGGGTTGCGCTCCGGGTCGACGTCCATGCGCACGACCTTCAGCGCATAGCGCACCAGCGCACGCTTGACCTGCTCGGAACCCAGGTACTCGTCGGCACTTACGTCCAGCGTGACGATCCAGTCGTTCGCCGATGCGGCCCGGACGCGCGAAGTGGGATCGTCCCCGTAGCCCCGGCCGGGAATCTCGTAGATGCCGCGCACGCGCTGACGCAGCTCGCCGTTGCCACGCCGGAATTCGTAGTCCTGCTGCAGGAAGGACCGGCAACTCGGCGTGAGGTAGGCGGACAGCGCCTTGAGGTTGCGCGGGTAGTCCTCCTCGCCGTTGGTCGGCCAGCGTTGGGCCTGCTGCCAGATGTAGAAGGTAAAGGCGTAGACGCTCTCCGGAGGGACGTCCCACCACTTGCGGGTACTGCCCGAACGCAGGTCCGGGGGCACGTGGATGGTCAGGCTCTTCGGTGCGCTCCACCAGCCGAAACCGAGCAGCAAGGCCACAACGAAGAGCGCGGTGGCGCCGAAGCGCAAGGTCTTGACGTGCGCCTGCAGGTGCGTGACTTCGTTCTTGAACCGGCTCATGCCGCACCTCGATGGATGGACGTGAAAGAGTGCTGACGCCGCGTGGTCCACCAGCCCGAGCGGGTGATCTGGGACTGCCCGCCCATATGGGCCGCCAGCGCGGGATAGCGCAGCGCGAGCCACCACTGGAGCTGACGGTACAGCCAGGTGTCGGGCCGGCCGCGCTTCTGCCGGCGCATGAAGCCGCCGCCCGCGAAGACGCCGATCCCGACGCCGACGACGATCAACGTGGGCAACATGGCGATGCTGCGGGTCAGCCAGGCCAGCGGCACCCCGACCAGGAAACCTGCCGCGGCCGACAAACCGGCGCAGACCCACAGCTCGTCGGCGGTCAACCCGCGCACGACCACCGGATGGCGGTTCAGGCGATGCGGCAAGAAGGTCACGAGCCCATCGCGCGGTGTCTCCCGCGGACTCTCCGGGTAGCCGGCCATCGGTGCCGGCCCTTACAGCACGCCGGTGGCCTTGGTCAGCAGCCAGATGCCGACGACCAGCAGGATGGCGCCCACCGCCACTGTGAGGCCGAACTGGCCCCAGGTGGCGCGGCCGGTGTGGATCTCCGAATAGCGTGTATAGGCGTGGTAGCAGACCCCGACGAACATCGAGGCGACCACGAGCAGCGCAATCAGCAGCACGATGTCGTAGCCGTAGTTCTGCAGCGTCTGCATGATGCCGCTGCCCGCGCCGCGCGATGGGTCCTCCATGGTCGGCAGGCCCGCCGCGACTGAAGCCAGCGGCGTGGCCGCGAAGACCGGCGGAACGAGCACGGCGGCAATGCGCCCGGTGCGATGAGAAGTCGAGGAAGGATTCATAGCGATTCAACCTTTCGTGGGGGTCAGGACAGGAGGAAGAAGCTCAGCACCAGGTACATTGCGACGAAGCGCACGACCACGCCGAGGAACTGGCGCTGGGTCAGTCGGTTCTCGGCCCAACCGACATAGGCGGTACGCATCGCCCACACGCCCCACAGCAAAAGGACGGCGAAGACGAAGCCGAGGACGACGGTGGAGACGGTCGCGGGCGTGAAACCGCCGTTGGCCTGGAAGGCGGCGACCTGATCGGCGGAGGGCGTCATGGCGCTTGCTCCGCATTCGCGGTTTCGCGGCGGTAGTCGCCGACCAGCGGGACCGGATCGCGCGGTTGAGCGCGCTGCGGCGTCAGGTAGTCGTTGATGCCGGCGCGGATGCGCTCGACGTCCTGGTGCAGGCGGGCGTAGTCGAAGTGATAACGGGCGCGCTCATCCCGAGCGAGGCTCGCGCCGTACTGGGCCGTCCGCTCGAGCATGTCGAGCTGGCGGACCAGGGCCGCCAGCTGTGCGCGCTCCGGGGCGGTATCGCCCGCTGCTGCGGGCGTCGCACTGCCCAGCGCAAGGGCCAGCGTCAGGGCCAGGGCCGGCGCGCGGCGGCAGTCGTTCGTCGGATTGCTAGGGAATGTCATCACGCCGTTTCGCAGTCGTCTGGATGGCGGAATGCTGCGGCGGCCGACGGAGACCTGCTGCAAACAATCGGAACGGGCGCTATGCCGGATTTGCCCGGCTGCAAACCACCGGGGCGACGACGATGCGGAATCGCTCGGGCTATTACTACTAAAAAGTGCGTTGGTTACCGTACATTCTATTCGGCCGCGTAGCGGGTGCTCGGATGCCTGAAGAATGCGCGAACGATATCGGGGGTTTTCTGCAGCGAGCGCATGAAGCGCAGCGCAAGTTTCTTCATCTGCTCGGGCCCCTTGATGATGCTGCGGCCGAGCTTGTGGCTTTTCAGATGCGCCCAGACGTGCTCGTCGGGATTCAGATCGGGCGCGTAGGCCGGCAACCGAAACAGGCGCAGCCGTCCGTCGAGTCCTTCGACGAACTTCCGGACTTTGGCGCTGCGATGCACCGGATGACCATCGACCACCAAGAAGATTGGCCGCGTTGTGCCCTGCATCAGTCGCTTCAGAAACTCGATGAAGACGTCCGCGGTGACGTTCCCCTCAGTACACATGAACCGCAACTGCCCCTTCGGGCTGATGGCGGAGATCAGATTGAGCTTGAAGCGGGCACCGGTCGTCTTCACCACCGGCGTGACCCCCACCGGCGCCCAGGTCGTGCCGGTGTGGTAGTCCGAGCGCACCGCGGCCTCGTCGCCGAAGAAGATCTCCGCCCCGGCCGACTTGGCTTCGGCGCGAATGCGCGGAAATTCGTGTTTGATCCAGTCGGTCACCAGCGCCGGATCGCGCTGATAGGCGCGCATCAGCGGACGTTGCGGCGAAAGCCCCTGCTTGCGCAGCAGGCGCCCAACGCTGATCTCCGACATCGCCACCTTGAACTGGCTGCGGATCAACTCCCGAACCATCGCCCGTGTCCACAGCGCAAACTCGAACTTGAACTGCTGCGGGTTCGACAGCGTGATCGTCCGGTACAGCCAATCAAGCGCCTTGCCGTCGAGTTTGGGCTTCGCGCCCGGCACCGGCTTGGCACGCAGCGCATCAACCCCGCCCTCGCGGTACAGCGCCAGTCACTCGTAGATGCGCGGGCGCGAAAACCCGAGCGCCTTGACCACGACTTCGGGCGACTCGCCCGCTTCAACACGCTGCACCGCCCGAATCCGAATCTCTTCGAGCGTGGCATGCGACAGGGAGCGACCGTCTCTCTTTTCCATGCGCAATTATCGCACGCCGGCATTACTCAATGTACGCTAACCAACACACTTCTTAGTAAGAACTTATCCGCAAATACCTTGCGAAAATTTTGTCATTCACCGACCATGACGTCCTGATCGATGAGAGGTCGAAATTGGCGCGACGTTTGGCAAACTGTAAGCGTCCGGTCTGCTCGGGCGGGCGCTTACGGCAAGCTGGAAGGTATCGGACGAGTTCTGGGCTCGCGTGGAACCGTTGATTCCGACACGTGTACGCACTGGCGTGGATCGTGCAGCGCTTTCGCCACCGCAGCCGACAGGCCGATGCGCTGGTCCACCTGTCGCAGCAGCATCAGGCCTCCGTCCGAACTGAGCGCTCCGCCCTCGAAGTTGGCTTCAATCCGGCGCCGACCCAGGCGCCCAAAGCTCAGTTCATTCGCGGTACACTTCGGCATCGGCGGAACTCCTCTACATACGGCTTCGACACCTGTATTAGAGCGCCTTCCGGCGGTTCCGCCGATACCTCCGATGAAATATCCGGGCTAGGGGGCCGGGAGAAGGTGTGTTCACCGGGTGCTTACGGTAATTTTGGATGCGCGTCGACAATAGCCCCGAAAGTGGCCCCGCGCGGTCAGCGAACGGGCTGACGCACCCACACAAGATAGCTACCGAAGCCAGCGAGCCCCCCCAAGGCCATCACCAGCGCCATCGGCACCACGGTATCGCCCAAGGAGTGGCCGACGAAGATGCCGGCCAGCGCCGCCAGCCCCATCTGCGAGAAGCCCATCAGCGAGGCCGCCGATCCGGTCATGTACGGATAGTTCGCCAGCCCGATCGCCGCCGCGTTAGGCATCGTGAGACCGATCGCGGCGGCAGAGAACCACATCGGCACGATCACCGCCATCGGGCGATGCACGCCCGAGAGCGCCAGCGCCAGCATCGCGACCCCGGCCACCGCGCTCAGCGCCGAGCCCCAGCGCAACAAGCGCTCCGACCCCAGCCGCCGAGACAGCCGGCCCGAGGTCGTCGAGCCGCACATGTAACCCGACACCATCACGCCGAACGCGAGGCCCATCTCCTGCGGCGAAAAACCGAACATGTTGATGAACACAAAGGGGGACGCCGAGATGAAGGCGAACAGCCCCGAATAGGCAAGCCCGTTGCACAGCAGCACGCCGCGGTAACGCCCGTCGCGCAACAGGGTCAGGAAATTGTGCGCCATGCGGGCAGGGTTCGTCGCCGCAGGATCGCGGTGATTGTTCGTCTCGGGGAGCACGAACCACAGCCCCAGCGCAAGCAGCGCCGAATAGCCGGTGAGGAACACGAAGGTCGCGCGCCAGCCTGACCATACCGTCAACCAACCGCCGACTACGGGACCCAACAACGGCGCCAATGCCATCGCGGTACCGATGTAGGAAAGCATGCGGGCGGCGTCGTGCGGGCCGTACACGTCACGCACCACCACCCGTCCGAGCACCGGCCCCGCGCAGGCTCCGAGCGCCTGCAGGAAGCGCGCCGCGATCAGCGTTTCGATCGAATTCGCGAGCGTACATGCGACCGAGGCCAGCACGTAAAGACCGACGCCGAAGAGCAGCACCGGCCGACGCCCGAAGCGGTCCGACAGCGGGCCGTAGGCGAGCTGGCCGGCGGCAAACCCGAACAGGAACACCGACAGCGTGAGCTGAGTGTTCGCAACATCGGCACCCAGGGCCTCGCCGATCGCCGGCAGCGCCGGCAGGTAGAAGCCCATCGACAAGGGCCCGAGGGCGACCAGCGCGGTGATCAGGATGGCAAGCGGCAGGCTGGCGGTCATCGGTAGATAAACGAATATGGGGCGCCTCGAAAAACCTCGGCCCGCCCGCCCTTCGTAAAATTACATCGTCCTGAAACCTGCCGCAGCCCTGTCCGATGAAATCGCGAAGCGCCATCAAGACTGACCTGTTCGCTGACGAACACCACCGCAAGAAGAACGACTCGCTGGGCGATCCGCTGGCCGAGATCAAGTCGTACATCGACTTCGCAGCGCTCGCGGCTGAGATTGATCGCGTCGCGCCGCGCCCGATCAGCGCGCAGGGCGGGCGTCCGCCGTACCCGATCGAGACGATGGTGCGTATCCTCGTGTTGAAGCGCCTGTACAACCTGTCCGTTGAGCAGATGGAGTACCATTAGCTCGACCGCATGCCCGCCGACTGAAAGCCGGCGAATCGGCGCCAGAAGGACACCGCCGCCACGTGGACCAAGAAGCACGACAAGAGCCACTTCGGCTACAAGCTCTCGATCAACGTCGACAAGAAGTACAAGATCATCCGCGAGATCGAGACCGCCAGCACGCACGACAGCCAGCACTTTGACAACGTCTTCGACACGAGCAACACGAGCCGCGCTGTCTATGCCGACCAGGGCTACCCGTCGGAGGGACGTGACCCCTGGCTGAAAGATAACGGCTTCCGAAACCAGATCCAGACGAAGGGCAAGCGCAACAAGACGTTGTCCGAATGCCAGCAGCGGCGCAACAAACGCATCGCCAAGACGCGTGCACGGGTCGAGCATGTGTTCGGAGCGCTCGAACAGATGAGCGGCAAACTGCTGCGCACCATCGGCCAGGCGCAAGCAAATTTTGCGATGACGATGATGGCGGCCTGCTACAACTTGAAGCGGCTGGTCTATTTCCTGGAGGCCGGAATCGAGGCTTTCAGACGCCCTAAATGAGCCGAATTGCCGATGCCCGATGCGATTCGAGGCAAAAGCAGGGCGACACCGCCGGTAAACGAGTTGATTTGCCAGAGAAATTTCACCGAATTCGGTCGCAATCATGGTTACACGGCGGGATTCATTGAAAACCTCGGGTTACTCGAGCCCCCTACTCAAAGCGCGGCGAGCGTTTTTCGAGGAATGCCGCGACAGCCTCCTCATGCTCGGAAGTCTTGTGCGCTAGTGCTTGGTAGGTTGCTGAAAGCTCCAATAGGGACTCCAAGCGCACGTACTGCCCCTCCCGCAGAAGTCGTTTCGTCATACGTAGTGCAGGGCCAGGATTGCAAACAATACGCTGGGCCAACTTGTTAGCCACATCCAGCAACTCCTCACCAGGCACTACACGAGACACCAGACCGCACTCGAGAGCCTCTTGCGCGGAAATTGGATCGCCCGTAAAGGACATTTCCGCCGCCCGCGATTGACCTACTACACGCGGCAGTAACCAAGCCCCCCCATCGCCCGGAACAATCCCGAGCTTCACAAAGGACTCCGCGAAATATGCTGACGTAGCGGCGATCCGGATATCGCACATGCATGCTAGGTCGCATCCTGCGCCGATCGCCCCTCCATTTACTGCCGCAATCACGGGCACCTCAAGATTGTAGAGTGCCAGCGGGAGCCGCTGAATTCCCCGCCGATATTCGTCGCTGATCGTGATCGGATCCACTTTCTCCTTCGAATAGCGCTGCATGTCCTTCAAATTTCCGCCCGCGCAAAACATCGTTCCCGCACCAGTAAGGATGACGGCACGAACCGTCGGATCACGGGCGATTCGGGAACATGCATCGACGAAGTCTTCGACGGCGGAATTGCCTGTCAGCACATTCCGGAGTTCGGGCTGATTCATGGTCATCGTGATCACGGGCCCGTTCTTATCGACCAGCAGGAAACTACCCATTATTCGTCTCTCAATATCAAATTGGATTGGACAGATCAACCGGCAAGGCTCCGACGTACGAAATCCAGAGTTCGTGACGCACCGGTGGCAAGGAGTTCGCGCCCGACGACCTTTGACCAATATACCTCCGTGCCATACGCGAGGCGCCACTCGTGCATCCGGCGTGTGAAAAGTTGCAAATCATATTCCTCTGTAAACCCCATTGCGCCGTGGACGGAATGCGCAATTGACGACACTGTGCCGACCACCTCGCTGGTACGTTGCTTTGCCACAGCGGCAGCCATCAATTTTGGACTTATCCCGTCGGCACTGAAACCGATCTGGGCCGACATTCGGGCCGCAAAAACCTGCTCTGCCATGACACTGATCTGCTGCTGGATGATTTGAAGCTTTGCGATCGGCCTGCCGAATTGCACTCGATCATTGGCATACCCTATCGTCATTTGCAGAATCCGCGCCATGGATCCGGCGAGCATTGCAGAGATCAGACACGCTCCATATGCCCGCCAGTTGGATCCAGGAAGTTCGTTGCCAGAAATCGGCTGTTTCGCCCATCGCATTCGGGCATTGACGCTCCCGCACCCCCCGGCAATGTGCCTTTGGGCACCGGTCGCAGGCAATAGCTGCGCCCGATCGCCGAAATCCACCAAGACCCAGTCAGCCACTTCACCAAACGGCACGTAATTCGATATGATTGTTCCGTCCGGAGTCACCGCGACGTCTCCAGCAATCGTTATAGACCCCTCTGGAAGCTCGGCGTTGGTCTCGGACATGATTCCTCGGACCAATATGGTCTGTATTAACGGTAGCGGCAAGGCATGGCGACCAGCAACAAAGGCGATCGGATAGACATCGGACAGACTCAATCCTGCCCCCCCCATCGCTTCAGCCACCAAGGCGTCGGTAAAGCCGGACTCCTGTAATGCCCCCCAAAGTGCGGCACGTTCCTTCGTGCCGCCCTCTCCCCTCTCGATACGGCGCACATGATTCGGCGTACAGCAATGAGCGAGCAGTTGCTCTATCGCGTCGGATATGATTTCTTGCATGACCGCTGTCCTCTACCGAAGTCCGAGCCCACGGGCGATCATTCCACGCAGGATTTCCCGCGTGCCGCCTCGCAGAGAGAATGAAGGAGAAATTTGTGTCACGTATGCCAGGGTTTTCAACAAGACGGATGGCACCGGACGATCCGGATCGCCCCCCAGGCTGTCAGCAATCAGCAGCGGCATCTGCTGCTCGAATTCCGTTCCCAAGTCCTTGACTAGCGCGGCCTCAATCACCGGACTCTCACCCCGCGCTAGTTTTTCCGTGACCGAAATGGCCATCGCACGCAGCACGCATAGTTGGCTCGCCATGCGCCCGAGTAACGCGACACGCCCATCATCGACACGCGTATCACGACAGAGGAAAGCAAGCCACTCGTCAAAGAGAACCAGCGTGGAATAAATGCGCTCGGGCCCACTGCGTTCGAACGCAAGTTCCGCCGTCACTTGCTCCCAACCGGACCCCTCTGCACCGATCAGCGCATCGTGACCTAGCATCACGTCGTCGAAAAAGACTTCACAGAAATGAGCATCCCCCGTGATATCGTGAATCGGCCGCACAGTCACGCCCTGCAAAGAGAGATCAACGATCATCTGGGACAAGCCCTTGTTCCGATCCGCCGGTTCCCCCGATGTGCGCACAAGTGCAATCATGTAGTGGGAACGGTAAGCGTTTGTCGTCCAGATCTTGCGTCCGTTCAGCTTCCAGCCGCTATCCGTCCTCACCGCCCGAGTTGTCACGCTGGCGAGATCCGAACCCGAGTTAGGCTCACTCATACCGATGCAAAAAAAAGCTTCCGCGCGGCAGATCCTAGGCAGATAGTATTTCTTCTGCGCTTCGGACCCATATTTATGGATCAAGGGGCCGCTCTGGCGGTCGGCAATCCAGTGAGCGGTGACGGGAGCCCCTGCAGAGAGCAGCTCCTCCACGACGACAAAGCGCGCGAACGAACTTCGTCCGCCGCCGCCGTATTCCTTCGGCAGAGTCAAACCGAGCCACCCTTTCGCGGCAAGCCGGCGACTAAAGTCGGCGTCGTAGCCCATCCAGGACCGGGCACGGACATCGGCGGGCACCCCTTCGAGGGCTTCGTCAAGAAATGCACGCACCGAGACTCGCAGACCCTCGTCCTCGGCGGGGATGGATGTAAGCTCAAGCGACTCGATCATGAATTCTCCATCGTTCTATTGAATGTCTCGCCGCGCCGTAGCGCGGCTCGGAAATCCGGATGTGCCACGGCACTGAGCTCTAGTGCCCGCTGCGCAGGCGATTTATTTCGCAGTCGAGCAACCCCATACTCGGTCACCACGTAATCAATGTCTTGCGCACCGATTGTCGTGGGGACTCCCCGACCGAACGTAGTGACAATGTTGCTGACCGCCCCCCCTTTGGTTGCTGCACGGAGTGCGATGATGCTCATACCGCCCTTCGCTGCTGATGCGCCCCTTGCAAAGTCGGGCAATCCTCCGGGCGTTGAGATCACGCGACCACCGATCTGCTCAGCGTTGGCACTGCCATTTATATCGACCTGCAAAACGCTGTTGATCGCAACGAGCCCATCAATGGCCGCGAGGACATCAAGTGCGTGTGTAAACGAGCAGGGATGAAATTCGACCAACGGGTTATGGTCGAGAAAACCATAGAAGGATCGGGTACCTGCAGCCATCGTTGTGACCGTCTTACCCGGCAACACCTTCTTCGTCGCGTTAGTCACGACACCGCGCTCGATCAGCGGCCGAACGCCATCGGTGATGATGCCGCTATGGATCCCCAAATCGTATAGGTGGCTCAGTTCGGTGAACACCAGATCCGGCAAGGCTCCGATGCCAGCCTGCAACACGGCTCCAGACGAGATGAGACCTGCTATATTTCCTGCGATTGTCCGGTCAACATCGTCAGTTTCGTCCGTGTCGGCAGCGCGCACGACCTGTGGGCCGCGATTTGCATTAACGACGAAATCGACCTCCTCGGGCAGCAACGCCGTGTCTCCGCAGGTAAATGGCATCTGCGGGTTCACTTCCGCAACGACGATTGGATCCTGAGCAAGGACCGCCCGCATATAGTCGACCGACACCCCGAGAGACATTCTCCCATTTTCGTCGGGCGTAGAGACCTGTAGTAGCAGGAGATCGGCCCTGATCTCACCGCTGATGAAAAGGGTCGGAATTTCGGACAGCGTGCAGCGCCGAAAAGAAGCGCGGCCTGAATTGATCGGCTCACGCAATCCCTTTCCCGGAAACAGCGCCTGGATCGAAAGATGCTTGGCTGCCTCTATGCCAGCATAGGGCGCTTCGCCCATCGGCATGAGCCCATACACGGTCGCCCCACGGAACACCTCGGCTGCCTCACTCAGTTGCTGAGTCAAGCGCGGAGGCTCGGCACACGCGGAGTGGAGCACTATGCGTGGCGCATCTGGCAAAGCCGAACGTAGGTCTTGGAGGTGCGACAGTTGGAGTCTCTTGCCGCGCGGAGTAGTCATTACTTCTTGTCTCCCTCTTACGTTCAGAATCCTTTGCCAGACTTCTTACCCCAACCGCCCCGCGTACATCTCCTTGCCGATCGGTTGGGCTTGGCCGAAGTAAGACCGGTTTCGTTGCATTCATTCGCGCCAAGTAGGAAACATCAATTTCTTCTGAATCCCAATGGCATATTTGACACCCTAGTCCCCTGACCACGTCGAGATCGACATCGTCGGCCGATGCATGCGCCTCCTTCTCTCAGAGACTCGAGGCCTCGCGGATCAGATCACGAAATATGCGATTCACGATGAAACCGGATATTTCCTTGCTCAGGATCACCCGGTACTTTCCCGAGCGCAATGCAGAACTTCACTAAGCGTTTAACTGCATCAGAAATCGCCGAATGAAAGACAACTCCATCAATTCGATAACCGATGCCGGGGCTTGAGAAACGCAAATTAATTTATCCCAGCAGACGGACCATTGTTGTTTCCTCGCTCTTTATCCCGTTAGGGCACGTGCAATGACCAATCGCTGCATGTCTCCAGTGCCCTCGTATATCTGACAAACTCGAACATCCCGGTAGATCCGCTCGAGTGGAAAATCAGCCAGGTAGCCGTATCCTCCCAAGGTCTGGATCGCATCCGAGCAGACCCGCTCAGCCGTTTCGCTCGCGAGCACCTTCGCCATCGATGCTTCTTTGACGCAGGGTAATCCGGCGTCACGCATGGCCGCGACGTGTAGCACCAACTGCTCAGCCGCTTCGAGCCGCGTGGCCATATCGGCGAGGCGGAATGCAACTGCCTGATGCTCGATGAGGAGTTTGCCGAATTGCCGGCGTTCCTTGGCATAACCCAAGGCGTGCTCAAACGCCGCACGCCCCATACCCACCGACTGGGCCGCGATGCCAAGACGCCCGCCGTCAAGGTGGGAGAACGCAACTCGCAGCCCTTCGCCTTCTCTGCCCAAGAGGCTATCGGCCGAAACCCACATGTCATCGAATGTGAGGGAGCATGTATCGGACGAGCGCTGGCCCATCTTTTCCTCAACGCGGGTCACGGTCCACCCCGGGGTATTGGTGGGCACAACGAAGGCAGAAATTCCCTTCTTGCCGGCGGTTGGGTCGGTAACAGCGAAGACAATGCCCACGCTCGCATTCCGCCCCGAGGTGATGAATTGCTTGGTACCCGAGATGACATACCCCGAACGGCCATCCTTGCGCGCTAGCGTCTTCATGGAGGCCGGGTCGGATCCTGCTTCTGGCTCCGTCAGGCAGAAACAGCCAATCATCTCCCCACGCGCCATAGGACGAAGGAAGCGGTTCTTCTGCTCGTCCGTACCATAGGTGAGCACCGGCAGGCAGCATACCGATGTGTGTTCGCCCATGATGGTCGAAATCGGACCGTCGCCGGCAGCAATTTCCATGATTGCCGCCACATAAGAGACATAATCGGTTTCCGCACCGTCCCACTCCCGTGGCACCACCATGCCCATGAAGCCCAATGTTCCTAACTCGGCGAGTTCCTCAGCAGGAAAACGGCAATTACGGTCGCGCATAGCCGCAGTGGGCGCCAAGCGGTCGCGCGCTATTTTTCGAGCTGTTTCACGGATGAACGATTGCTCCTCGTTGAGAATCATTTCAACACCTCCACCGTTGCGCCAGTCGGTTCGCCCCGGATACATAGCGAAGTCACCGCTCGCCAAAATTCATATTGTCCAAGGGCCACGGGGGTCTCGCAATCATCGGTCTCATATACTGTCAGGATCGCCCTCTACCTTCGTCTAGCTTGAACTCGTCAGACGATCGTCCATGTGTCGCCGCCGTGTAGCAGATCCGCGAGCCGCCCGCGCCCCTTCGCTTCGCGCGTAGCTTCATGCAGATGCGCGTTCAGCTCGTCGCAAGTCGGTTGACGCACTGCGCGGAACACGCCGAGCGGCACAGGCAGCTCCGGGGACTCGAACTGCGACAGGAAGAATGCGAGCCCGCTGTGCATCGCATGCTCGTCATGGACGACGAGCTCCGCCTCGCTCACCGCGCCGTCGCCGAGCTTGATAACCTCCGGAGCCATGCCGGCGAGCCTGATACCCTGATCGCGATTTTTCCCGAACACGAGCGGCTTACCGTGCTCGAGCATGAGCCGTGCGTCGTCGCGCGTGGCCTTCTCGGTCAGCGCATTGTGCGCGCCGTCGTTGAACACGATGCAGTTCTGCAGCACCTCGACGAACGCGGTGCCCTTGTGCACGGCGGCGCGCGCAAGCACCGACGCGAGATGCGGCTGATCGCTGTCGACGGTGCGTGCGACGAACGTCGCGCCCGCGCCGAGCGCGAGCGACACTGGGGAGAACGGCCGGTCGATGCTGCCGAGCGGCGTGCTCTTCGTCCTCTTGCCGAACTCGGACGTCGGCGAGTATTGTCCCTTTGTCAGCCCGTAAATGCGGTTATTGAGAAGAATCACCTTCAGGTCGACGTTGCGGCGCATCGCGTGAATGAAGTGATTCCCGCCGATCGCGAGCGCGTCCCCGTCACCGGTGACGACCCATACCGACAGCTCGGGCCGGGTGAGCTTCAGGCCGCTCGCGATCGCTGGTGCGCGGCCGTGGATGCTGTGTATCCCGTAGGTTTCCATGTAGTAGGGGAAGCGGCTCGAGCAACCGATACCGGAGATGAACGCGAAGTTCTCGCGCGGGATGCCGAGCGTCGGCAGCAGCTTCTGGACCTGCGCGAGGATCGAGTAGTCGCCACAGCCAGGGCACCAGCGCACGTCCTGGTTCGATTCGAAGTCTTTTTTCGTCAGTGCGACAGGTACGGACAGGTCATTCATGATGTTTTCCTGTAAGGGGAGCATGGGGACGCGGCGCACCTCAGCTCAGTTCGAGGATGCGGTCGTGGACTTCGCTGACCTTGAAGGGCTTGCCCTGCACCTTGGTGAGCGGCACGACGTCGCGCAGGAACTGCTCCCGCAGCAGCTTCGAGAGTTGCCCCATATTTAGTTCCGGTACCAGGACTGTCTTGTAGCGCGCCAGCACCTCGCCCAAGTCCGGCGGCAGCGGGTGCAAATGGCGCAGATGCACGTGCGCGACCGAGCGCCCGTCGGCCTCGGCTATTTCGCGCGCCTGCGCGATCGTGCCGTAGGTGCTGCCCCAGCCAACGACGAGGAGCTCGCCGCTCGCCGGCCCCTCGACGCGTGTCGGCGGGATATCCTGCGCAGTACGCGCGACTTTCGCTGCGCGCACCGCAACCATGCGTTGGTGATTCATCGGGTCGTGCGAGATGTTGCCCGACAGGAAGTCCTTTTCGAGGCCGCCGACGCGATGTTCCATCCCGCGCGTGCCCGGCAGCACCCAGGCACGCGCCAGATTCTCGTCGCGCGCATACGGCTGGAAACCTTCCGCATCGGTGCGATAGCGCACTTCGAGTTTCGGCAGACGGGCCACATCGGGGATGCGCCACGGCTCGGCCGCATTCGCAATGCCGCCATCGGTCAGCAGGATCACCGGCGTCATGTATTTGACGGCGATGCGGAAAGCCTCGAGCGCGCAGTCGAAGCAGTCGGAGGGCGAGCGCGCGGAGATGACCGGAATCGGGCACTCGCCGTTGCGCCCGTAGACCGCCTGCAGCAGGTCCGATTGTTCGATCTTCGTCGGCAAACCGGTCGAGGGACCGCCGCGCTGCACGTTGACGATCACCAACGGTAGCTCGAGCATCACTGCGAGGCCCAACGCCTCGGTCTTCAGCGCCATGCCCGGACCGGAGGTCGTCGTCAGGGCGAGCGCGCCACCATAGGCCGCACCGATCGTCGAGCAAATGCCGGCGATTTCGTCCTCGGCCTGGAATGTCGTGACGTCGAAATGCTTCAGCGCCGACAGTTCGTGCAGGATGTCGGTCGCCGGCGTGATCGGGTACGAGCCGAGGAAGAGCCCCACGCCTGAGAGCTCAGATGCGGCGACGAAGCCGAGCGCCGCAGCGTGGTTGCCAGTGATGCTCCGATAGACGCCGGGCTCGGCGGCCGCTTCGCGCACATGGTAGCTCGCGGCGAAGATCTCGGCGGCGTCCGCATACGCGAAGCCGGCACGCAGCGCCTCAACGTTCGCGTCGGCAAATTGGGGGGTCTTCGCGAACTTTTGGTGGATATCGTCGATTTCGTCCTCGATCGACCGGCCATAAAGGCACAGCATCAGGCCGAGCGCGAAATAGTTCTTGCAGCGCGCGACCTCCTTCTTCGACAGCCCCGAGTCCCGCAGCGCCGCGGCGGTCAGTGCCGAGATATCGATGTGGAATATGCGGTAGCCGTCGAGGCTGCCGTCCTCGAGCGGATTAGAGGTATAGCCGGCCTTTACTAGGCTCGCGTCGGTGAAGGCGCCGACGTTAACGATGACGATGCCACCGTGCTTGACGTCGGAAATGTTCGTCCTCAGCGCCGCCGGATTCATTGCGACCAGCGCGTCGGGCGCGTCCCCCGATGTGAACACCTGGCCCGCACCATACTGAATCTGGTAGCCGGACACGCCGAACACCGTTCCGGTCGGAGCACGAATCTCCGACGGGTAATCGGGATGCGTCGCGAAGCCGTGGCCGGCTTTCGCGACCGCTCGCGAAAACTCCGAGCCTGTCAGCTGCATGCCGTCACCGGAGTCGCCGACGAAGCGGATCACGACGCTGTCGAGCGTCTCGACGACACGCTCGCGCAGTCGCTCCGTCCCTGACATGGCGTCGCCGCGCACCGCCTTATTTTCCCGCTCATTTACGAATACATGCTCCAGCTCGGACATACATTCCTCCTCGGTCGAAGCGACGACCTGTGTCACCGCGCACTCGCGGCGTCCCTTCCGCCATTTTGATTGCCTATCAGCTGCTTGAAGCGTACCTGCCTTGATCTTCGTTCAACCTACTGACTTAGCGAACCCCTCTCTTGCCTCGAGCACCAAAAACCGCCCGTGAAGTACGGAACTTGGCGAATGTCGATCCCACTGCTTACAATCGAGCCGCTTTCGCACGCAGTTCAGCCTTCGTTTCGACGTGATCGGGGTCCGCAACAATCGAGTCTACCGGACAGACGTGGACGCATTGCGACTCGTCAAAATGACCTACACATTCTGTGCACAAATTCGGGGCGATCACATAAATATCATTTCCTTGAGTAATCGCCTCGTTCGGGCATTCCGTTTGGCAGGCACCGCAACTAGTGCACTCATCTGTAATCAACAAGGCCATGCATCCCTCTCTCAAAAAGGCGCCGCGTGTTGCGGCTTCTTGCAAAAAACAACCGACTCCGAGACGTGGCGTCCGGTCCAGGCGGCTCGTCCGAGACATCACGCGCCGTCAGACTCTTGTGCGAAGCCCACGCCCGCAGCAACGAACCGTCGGGGCTGAAATGATCTTCCGACATCAGTTCGGCCAATTCGGCGACCACCACCACGCCACCGAACAACTCGCGCATCACGCTCTCCTTGAGGAGTCGATCGAGATTGGCGCTGAACGTCGAGCGATCACATACCGGACCGCCCAGCGTCTTGATCCGGCGCAACGGATGGTCAGGGCCAATTCGGCCTTCGATATTTACGTAGCTGAACAAGGCGTTCTGTCCGTGGTCGATGCCGCGCGTCGGAATAATCAAGCTCGTAATGCGGACGTAATTATATCAACCGCACAATCAGCATCGATGCTGCGAAATACATTAAATTAACACCCTGTTAAAGCCGATTACATCAATGAATGAATGAGTAAGTCGACTCTTGTCGAACCGAAATAGATCCTCTGATTCGATGCAGTCACCTGACATATTTACGGGATAACATCACGCCCAATTTCCGTGCTGCGCGGGTCGTCATCTTCGCTCAACACGTGTTAGCGATTTTTCCAACGCGGAGGCCGCTTTTCCTGAAACGCGAGCAAACCTTCAAGCGCATCAACGCTATTGATGAGGTCTTGCCCACATATCTTTTCGAGTTCGTCGAGGCGTTCCATCACACGGCGTGTCATAGCCCCGCGCGCCGCCTTGACGGCGAAGCGAAGTGCGTTGGTGCTGAGCCCGGCCAGATGTTCATCAAAATAGGCGACCGCGGCAGCCACTGGGTCTTCTGCCACGCAGTTGACGAGCCCGAGCCGCATCGCCTCTGGCGCTGAAACGCTGCGCCCGGAGAACAGCAAATCGTCGGCAGCGCCCTGGCCGATGCGCTCGGGGAGAAGACAACTGGCGGCAGGTGCAAAGAAACCCAACTTGATTTCAGGCTGACCGAATATTGCATCCTCTGCCGCGAAGATCAGACTGCCCGCAAGGGCGACCTCCATTCCCCCACCCAGACACTGGCCGCGCACCGCGACCAGTATCGGGCGCGGGAAATCGAGCATTCGCTTGATTAGGCCGTGAAGTACAGCGAGCATTCCTGTCATCTGATCGGGGAAATGCTCCTCGATGCTCGCGCCGAAGCTGAAGTGCGGCCCAGCATGCTCGAGCAGCACCGCCGACAGATTGCGGTCCTCGGCATGCGCGTCGAGCGCCTGACTGAGCGCTGCGATCATTTGAGCATCGACAATATTAGCTTTAGGACGGTTGAGCCGAAGCCGCAGCAGCTTCGCGCCGCGGTCGAGCCGGACTTCAAGCGGTGTGTCGGTCATCTCTGGGGTCTCCTCAGTTTCTAGTGTGGGGCATCAAGTTGTCGATCAGATCAGGCGTCCAGGGGGCGCCCTTGGCAAGGGCCTGCCGCAGAGCCACGAAATCGATTTCGCGCCCTGCTTCCTTGCTACCTTCGGCAAAAGCGCGAAAACCGGCGCAGGCTTCGGTCATCATGTTCAAAGCGAGCCAGGCGCGGTTGTCTTCCTTGTTGCGGTTCCAGGCCTCGATCTTGGGTTTGCGCAGGGCTTCGAGGCTCTTGGTCAGGCTATCCGGGAACATGGTCACGAACTTGGCGCACAGTTCTTCGACCTTGGCATCGAGCAGGCTCAGGTCAACCTCGCCGAGAGCGAGAAGCGCCTTTCCCTGCAGGAGCGCCTCGCCAGTCTTCGGCTCGCCCAGTACCAATTCTCCGAACTCGTCGACGCAACGGTCGGTGACCACCAACGGATTGGGTACGAAATTGCCGTCCACCTTGAGGGCCGGCACCACGGCAGTGATCATGCCGAGGCGGCGCGCCTTGTGGGCCGAGAGGGACTCGCATAGCGTGCCTACCGCGAGTGCGGCTTCCGCACCGATCATCACCGGCAGGAAGTCCGTCGCCCCGCCGATCATCGCTCCCCCGTGCTTCGGACCGGCGAGTCCGAACAAGGCCAAGTCCTGGGCGATGGTGAAGTCGCAGGCCAATCCCAGTTCCTGAGCGCCGCCGGTGCGCATGCCGTTCACCCGGCAAATCACAGGTTTCTCGCACACCATGACCGCCGACACCGTATCATTGAACAGGCGCATGAATTGGCGGAATTCCTGCGGGTTGCGGGCGTAGTAGCGGGCAAAATCCGTCGCGTTGCCGCCGGTGCAGAACGCTTTGCTGCCCGCGCCTGTCAGGACGACGCTGACGACATCCCGAGCGTTGCTGGCTGTCTTCAACGCCCACTGGATGCCCTTGAGCATGTCGACGCTGTAGGAGTTGAACTGCGCCTGATTGTCGATGGTGATCCAGGCGTGGTAGATACCCTGGGCCAGGTCGCCGCGCGGCGTTCTCGCCGGGCGTTTTTCATAGGCGACGCCCGGCACTACGACGTCGGGAGCCACCCCGTGATCGGTCAACTGCCTGGGTGCCCTGTGGCGCGCAATCTGGTCAGTAACGCTTCTCATGGTCGATTCTCGAATAGCATTCGTCTAGGGAACCAGCACTGCGCGGCGCACCAAGCGGCGGTCGTGTGCCGCCTGGAAGACCTCGTTGATCAGGTCCAGGGGCAACTCCTCCACGAACGGCGCGATCTTCACCTTGTCCTCCAGCACAAGGTCGAGGGCAGGGGCGTAGTTCTTGAGCAGGCATCCCCAGTTGCCGAGCGCGCGGGCATGCAGTGCCATGAAATTGGAAAGCCGCACTTCGACCTTGTCCAGGGTGAAGCCAACCACGCAGAGGGTGCCGCCGCGCACCAGCAGGCTGAAGGCGCTTTCCTGGCCGGCGCGCGTGCCCGAGCACTCGAAGATGGTCCATTCGATGGGGCGCAATCCGCGCTCCCGCGCAAACGCCGCGATGCGCTTCTTCTGTTCGCGGCTGTCGACTTCCCGGGCGTTCAGGGTTAGGGCGGCACCGTAATCGGCAATCATTTTCAGCTTGGCCGGATCGACATCGATCGCGACGACTGTCGCACCCATCGCGCGGGCAATCTGTACGCAATAACCCCCTACCCCACCGACGCCGTTGACGATAGCTATGTCGCCCGGCCCCAAGCCAGATTGCAGCACTGCCTGGTACGGCGTCGTCACAGCATCCGCGACCACGGCCACCGATGCCAGCGACAGCCCGACATCGCGCAGTCGCGACTCGTCGACCGGCACGAGACCTCGAGCTGGCACCCGGATATGCGTGGCGAAGCCTCCATCGATATCGTTGCCAGGCATCCTTTCGTTGCTACAGAGAGTGCCCTTGCCACGTTTGCAGGGATCGCACTCGCCGCATTGGAACATCGCCGGCACGATGACCGCGCGACGCATCCACTCGTCGGCGCCCTTACCGGCCGCCACCACATGGCCGCTGATTTCATGGCCAAGCGTCAATGGCAGCGGATGATTTGTGCGTACCCCATCGTAGTAGAAACCGAGATCGGTGTGACAGACGCCGCAGCCCGCCACTTCGATAACGACCTCGCCCGGTCCAGGAGCGCCCGGGTCGAACAATTCCCGTTCCATAGGCTGGCCGACCGCCTTCATCACCCAGCGATATGCTTGAATCGCCATGAAAGACCTCCACAAATACTAGTTGGCTAGGATGTTGAATATCCCAAAAAAACACAGCCCGCTTCCCCTCACGGGCGCGCCGCGATTACTTTGCTTTGTCGTCCCCGTAGATGTAGAAACCCTTCCCGGACTTCTTCCCCCACTCGCCACGCTCGTACATCTCCTTCAGAAGGCGGTTAGGTTTGGCCGATTCGACGCTGGTCTCTTCGTATTCATCCATACGTGCCAGATACGACACGTCGATTCCGGTCGTATCGAGCAGGCGCAGGGGCCCCATCGGGTGCCCAAGCCCCTTGGTCACGGCAAGATCGATGTCCTCGGCCGAGGCGTAACCCTCCTCGTAGAGGCTGACCGCCTCACGCGTCAGCGCCCGGAAGATGCGGTTGACGATGAACCCCGGGATTTCCTTGCGCAGCACCACCGGGGTCTTTCCGATGCTGCGGCAAAACGCTAGCACCTCTTCAATGATCTCTGCCGGCACAGCGGGATGCACTACGACCTCCACTAGTTCCATCACGAGTGCCGGGTTGAAGAAATGTATGTTAAGCACTCGCTGCGGTCGCGCGGTGACTCCTGCCAAGCGTGAGCCCCGGATATTCGAGCTGTTGGTGCCGAAAATCGTCTGCGGCGGACAAAGTCGATCGAGTGTGCGGAACAGTTCAGCCTTCGGTTCGAATTTTTCGACGATGGCTTCGATTATCAGATCAGCATCGGCGGCAGCGGCCAAGTCCGGCGCCAAATCGAGATTGCCGAGCGCCGTAGCCCTCTGCTCGCTGCTGATGCGCCCCTTGGCGACGCGCTTGTCCAAATGCTCTCGAACGAAGTCCGCCGCCTGCTCCAGACTTTCCTTGCGGCTGTCGTTGAGTACCGTTTTCAGGCCGCTGAGTGCGCACTGCAGCGCTATCTGCCGCCCCATGGCCCCTGCCCCGATGACCGCGATCTTTTCCATGACCTTATTCTCTCAAGAGTGCGCCGGCTTGCGCCCGGCAAATTGGGAGACGCCTTCCTTGCGTTCCTTCGCTGCGTAGCAACCATTGGATATGTCGATATCGAACGACTCGGAATGCTCCATATCGAGCGCATGATCCATGCAGCGCTTGGCACCCCGGACGGCCACTTGGACGTTGCCCCGGATGCATTGCGCCATTTCCAGCGCCTGCGGCATCAGTTCCTCGCCGGAGACGATACGGTTAATCACCCCCATTCGCTCCGCCGCGACCGCGTCGAAGGTGGATGCGGTCAGAATCAGTTCCTTAGCTCGCGCAGCGCCGATCAACTTCGGCAGCTTGCGGCACCCCCCCGCCGCTGGGATCAAACCCCATTTCACCTCAGGCAAACCGAAGGTCGAGCGCGGCGTGGCGAATATCAGGTCGCAGGCCAGTGCGATTTCGAAACCCCCGGCCAAGCAATGGCCATCGACCACGGCGATGGACGGTTTGCGCTTGGCCTCAAACTCGCTGTACATCGGGAACATCTCTTCGAGGCGCAAGACGGCGGCTTCCTCGTCGCTCAGGGTCTGGCGCTCCTTGAGGTCGATGCCGACACAAAAAGCCTTGCCGCCCGAGCCAGCGACGATGATCACATCGACAGCCTCGTCGCTCTCCACGTCCCGAATCGCATCGCGCAGCTTGCGCACCATCGCGCGATTGATGGCGTTCATGGCCTCAGGGCGATTGAGCGTCACGATCGCGATTCCGTCGCTTCGCTTTTTCAGCACGATTTCGTTTGCCATGGCCGTCCCATCAAGATTCGCGGCGGATCACGATGGCTGTGGTGACCCCGCCGCCACCGCAGATCGACGCTACGCCCAATTCGCCGTTCTCGCGCTGCAATATGTTGCCGAGCGTCATTAACAGCCGTGCACCGGACATACCTGTCGGGTGGCTGAGTGCAATCGCCCCCCCGTACACGTTAACCTTGGCTCGGTCCCAGCGGAGCACGCGCTCGTTCGCGAGCATCTGCGCAGCGAATGCCTCGTTGACCTCAATGAAGTCAATGTCGCTCAGCGTCATGCCTGCCTTCTTCAACACCATGGGAATCGCAAGACCGGGCCCATCGCCCATGTGAGCAGGCTCTACTGCAGTCTGCGCCGACGCCACCAGGGAAAACATGGGCGGGCGTCCCAGGAATTTGGCCATAGCGCGCGTGGTCAGCACGATTGCGCAAGCGCCATCGCCCATGCTGCAGGCGTTGCCTGCCGTCACGCTGCCATCTTTCTTGAAGACCGGTTTGAGCTTCGCCAAGCTCTCCAAGCTGGTGTCTGGCCGAATCGCCTCGTCAAGGAAAAGCGTCATTTCGTCCTGGCTTCGTGTCGCCGGCAACGTCACAGGAACGATCTCGCTCGCGGTGAGCCCGCCGCGCCGCGCCTTGGCCGCTCCATCGTGCGAGGCGAGCGCAAACTCGTCCATTTCCTCGCGGGTGATGCCGTACTTGGCCACAAGATTCTCCGCCGTCATGCCCATGCCAAAGCCGCACAAGGGATCGAGCGTATCCGCCCAACCGTCAAGCAGGGTCTTGTCACCGAGCTTGAACCCTTCCCAGCGGACGTTCTTCAGCAAGTACGGCATGGTGCTCATCGATTCCATGCCCCCGGCGACAATGAATCGAGCATTACCGCTGCCAAGCTCCTGGGCGGCGAGCATCACGGATTTCATGCCTGAGGGGCAGGCCATATTGACTGTGAAGGAAGGCGCTTCAACCGGGATGCCGCCCTTCACCGCCGCGGTGCGCGCAGGATTGGGACCATTTCCGGCCTGCCGGCAGTTGGCAAAGATCAACTGGTCAATCTGATCGGAGGGCAGTGCGGCACGCTCGAGAGCCGCCCGAATAGCGATCGCACCCAGTTCCCATACAGGAACTTCGCGCAAGCTGCCGCCAAAACTGCCAAGCGGCGTGCGAGCGGCGCTGATTGCAACAATATCGTTTTCGCTGGTCGTCATTTCCGGTTTCCGGCTACAGCCCATACACGGCCGCAGCGTTCCCGTGCAGGATCTTCTGCGCCACCTTTTCGCTCAGACCGAGGTCGTTCTTGATGCATGCAATGGACTCGCTATGCAGGACGGCCGGGTAATTCGTCCCGTAGATGACCTTGTTCTGGCCGCGGGTCTTCATGAAGTGGATCAGGGTGGGCTCGAGATATTTGGGATGGTGTGCATCGATGCCCAGATAGACGTTCTCGTGCTTCCAGGCGAGCGAGATCATCTCCTCCGTCCAAGGCCATCCCGTATGGGCGCCGATCAGCTTCAGCTCGGGAAAATCAAGCGCGACGATGTCCAGGTAGATCGGACGCCCCAATTCGTTCGGCATATGCTCGGCCGAATGACCCACCTGCATGGACACCGGAATACCCAGCTCGACGCATTTGGCGTACAAGGGGTAGTAGAGGCGATCGTTCAGAGGAATGCCAAAGCCGTAAGTATGGATGTAGACGCCCTTGAACCCGAACTCCTTCACGGCCCGCTCCACCCTGCGTACGCTTTCCAATTTCTGCAGGGGATTGAACCCGCACAGGCCTACCAGGCGATCCGGATATTGACTGACTACGGCATGCACTTCCTCCTCAGTGATGTCCCAGACCATGGTCTTTTTCTGATAGGACATCATGCGGATCGCGGGTATGAACGCCTTGTCGAGACCTGCCTCATCCATCATGGCAATGAACTCGCCGACGGACTTGCCCTGGATGCGCTCTTCCATCCGCCACCACTTGATGAGTCGTAGCATTTCCGGCTGTCCATACCACCACTTATCAATGGCTTCCGACGTGAACAGATTGCAGTGAAAATCGATTGCCATGTTTTCTCCCTCGGTAACCGGCAGCAATTTCGTTATCGACGGACACGCTCGTCCGTTCGGCAGGTCAACGTCATCCCCCGCATGCACGAGGCTAAAGTGCTCGCCGCCAATGCCTTCTTGCGTATACTATACAGTCGGTTTGTCTTGTCAACGTACAGTCCCATTTTTATTACAACACCTAACGATGCGCTCAACCACGTGCGCCCCCTCCCGTCGGAACTGCTCGCCGTAGCAGGTTCCAGCTCCGCTACGGCGGCGGACCAAGGTCGGATTCTCCACTTCAGCGGGCAATGAAACAAACCCAAGAACAACGAAACTGCGCGTCACCTCGCCTGCTTAACGAACACAGCTACAGAATCGCCGAGCACTTCTTTACATCCTGCACAGTTTTCGCTTAAGGCCCTAAGATCGAGCGGCTTCGTTCGAACCTCGAAACCTAGTTCCAGGTAAGAATCAGTGATCTGACGCAGCTGGGATCCATTAGCGTTACAACGCCATTCCCAGCCCTGCTCCTTGAGCCCAACATCTACAGACAAACGACAGCCGAGAACATTGCCCGTGGGTGCGTGGCACCCACCAAGCCGGCTCCCGTCGTCCGCGTGACGGACAACAAGAACCTTTTTACGCCGCTCGGCGATCGGCACCGGAACCTCTCAGCTTCTTCACACGAATGTGACCAAGGATGGCGCAACCCAGCGCGGCGGTAAACTGCGGCATGTCACCTGGCGCGACGTTCGCGTCCAAATTGAGCTCATCGCGAATCGCCTTGGCCATCACGCCCCAGCGCATAATTCCACCGACCAAGGTAATTTGAGGCTCAACATTGATACGCTTCAGCAACTGCACACTGCGCTTGGTCAGCGACATGCCCGCGCCGTACATGATGTCTTCGGGCGGCACGCTGTTGCTCAGGTGATTGATAACCTCCGACTCGGCAAACACGGTACAAACCCCGGAAATGGAGGCAGCTTCCTTGGCGCTGTTCAATAGTCCGTCGATGCCG
This sequence comes from Aromatoleum toluolicum, assembly GCF_012911005.2. Classification (GTDB taxonomy): domain Bacteria; phylum Pseudomonadota; class Gammaproteobacteria; order Burkholderiales; family Rhodocyclaceae; genus Aromatoleum; species Aromatoleum toluolicum. The sequence continues at coordinate 77,247 of NZ_WTVS01000006.1, forward strand.
GCCGTGTCATAGCCCATATAACGCACGGTCTTTTCAAGAAACATGCCGGTACCCGATGCGCACTTGTCGTTCAGGCGAAAGGTTCGAACCTTATGAAAACCGTCAAGGCGACTCGCCTTCATGGTCTGGCCACCAATGTCAAGCACTGTACGCGTCTCAGGAAACAGAAAAACCGCACCCCGGGCCGTGGCGGTCAAATCTGTAACCTGCAAGTCCCGACCGGAATACTGATAGCGACCATAACCAGTGGTAATGCAATAGGCCAGATCGCGCTTATTGATCTTTGCTTGCTCGGCCGTCTCGTTGACCACCAGTTCCGCAGTTCCCTGCAGATCGGCGCCTGTCGGCCTCATATGACGGGCTACAACATTCGAGTCTTCGTCCAGCACGAGCCCTTTTATATACGTGGAACCGATATCCACACCAATCGTATAGACCATAGTTCAAGCCTCCTGTGTCGCCGACTTCTCGCCGGCCTGCAAACTGCCGAGGGCAAAGAGCGCAGCCCCCAGTGCCCCCATGAAATGGCTGTCGTCGCTGACGTTCAGTTTCATTTCGAGCTTTTCCTCCAGCGCCTTGATCATGCCGACATTTTTGGCCACCCCACCAGTGAAGGTGATCTCGGAGGCAATGCCTACGCGGCGCAGCAAGCCGATGGCACGTGCGGCGATAGACTGATGCACGCCCCACAGAATGTCTTCCACCTTCTTGCCTTTTCCCAGCCATGACAAGACCTCGGCTTCGGCAAAAACAGTACACGTGGTGGAGATGCGGACAGGCTTCTCGGACTTGAGCGAAACCTGACCTAGCTCTCCAAGCGGAATGCGTAACGCATCGGCCGCGGCACCCAAAAACCGCCCGGTACCAGCCGCGCATTTGTCGTTCATGCAAAAATCAGTAATCTCCCCATTGGGGGCCACCCGGATCGCCTTGGTGTCCTGCCCCCCCATGTCAATCACCGTCTGCGTACCCGGAAACATGTGGGACGCCCCGCGTCCGTGGCACGAGATTTCGGTTACCTGGCGATCACCGAAGGTTACCTTGTAGCGGCCATACCCGGTCCCGATCACATACCCCACGTGCGACCGCTTAAGCTTCGCACTGGCAAGCGCCTGATCAAAGGCGTTATGTGCTGCCTGGATGACATCGGCACCTGTAAAGATCAGGGCCCGGCCAACAATTTCCTGATCCTCGTTTAGGATAACCGCCTTGGTCTGGGTGGAACCGACGTCCACGCCACCTGTGTATTTCATGCTTGTTTCTCCCGTCTGCGATCAATCGAACATGATGTTTTCAACGAAGGTCTCTAGTTGGATCGCCAACTGGTCGAAGGTATTCTGATTCTCCTCGAATTCTGAAATGAAATAGGGGATTTTAGCCTCCTCCAACGCCTTCGAATAGGCGACCTGTTCCTCTAGACCTGGCTCGCACATCTTGGCCGAAGCAAGGATCACCGTTTCAGCATCAGCGTTGCGCACGCGTTCTAGAAGCATGTGCTCCTTCGGCTTGCGCTGATCGTGCTGTACCGGGCTATAGGACGAGCGATCGATATATGCATCAGCCAAATCGGCAAGAGCATCACCTGAGTCGACCACGTCTTCGACAATGAAACGAAGCCCGATAAAGACGTCGTCATCCACGACATAGCATGAGCGCGTGATGGTTTGAAGCAGGTCGAACGGCGGGGTTTCGCAGAATCCCCCCTCAAGCACGACCCGCATTTTGTCCTGCCGACTCGCCGACCGATCTTTGATCATCGGAATAACCGCTTCCAACAATTCGACAAATTCAGACCGCGGCAGGATACCTGCCAGGCCGACTAGCGCCATCGACTCATCCGCACCCAAGAGCCATGGTTGATTCTTGCGAATGACGTAGAGGTCGCGCATGAGACGGCGCGAATGGTTATAGAGATTGATCGATGCGCGCAGTTCCTGTTCAGTAACTTTGCGCCCAGCGACCGATTCGATATCTCCAAGCAAGCGTCTGTATTCATTCGCGAGATAGCTCTTCGAATGCTTTGAGTTCGGGTTCTGCGGCAAGTACAAAATCTGGCATTTGTAGTCGAAATTTCGCCCCCAAATCGGTGCGAGGTTGCGTGCCGCATCGCAGATCGGGTGGGTAACAAACAGATCCAGCTCAATGTCCCTTGTAAGCGCAATATCGAGGGAAGTCTTGATGATAGAGCACAGATATGAACCGAAATGAGACTCGGATTCATTACCATCTGTCTGCGCACCGCGGATGCGTACGGGCAATAATCCAGCGGCGTGCGCGATCTCTTCCGGGAAATACACCTGAAAGTGACCGATGACACGGCCGCCGTCTGCACGCCAGGCTTTGACCGTGGGATATGCGGGATCCTCGACCAACTCACGACAGAGGTCGAAGATTTCTTTGAGAGGCTTACCCTCCCAACCGGTGAAGTATTTCTTTGCCATTGACTACTCCATTTCTCTGGTTAGGCGGACGCCGTCTGTTGCTGGCGACGGGAAATGAGACCTTCGAAAAAGGCATCAACGCGATTTCTCATCGGCGCTTCGGCCACCACATCGGGATCAACCAGATCCGACTCGATAAATAGGGTCGGCAGTCCCATTTCGTTCGCAACAATGCGGCGCATGTCCGCCTGGCCGGTAGAAACGGTACGACAACTCTTGACCGGATGGAAAACTACGCCGTCAAGCCCGAGCTCCGGAGCCAGTTTCTTTAGGTTATCGGACTCGTGAAACACGCTATCGGAACCCGACGCATGCATGATCAGTTGCCCTTCCGCGTAGCTGTCGATCGGGTCATTGAGATCGTACTGATAACCGGTCAACGCACCAGTCGAGGCGAAATCGAGGTACGACGAATATACGAATACGCCCCCCCACCTTGAGAACATCTCATTAAATTGCCGATAGATTGGATAGCAAGGTGTGCCGACGAGAGCGAGACGAAAGGTCTGCTTCATCGGCACGGTACCTTCGGTGCTCTTATCCAGCGCGCCAATACCATGCGCGACGCGATATTCTAGCTCTTCGACAAGATCCTTGAAGTACTTACTGGCAACCTCGGTGCCACGCAAGGCGTTGGCAACACCCATGTAAATATTCCCATCCGTCAACGCATTGAACACGGCAGGTTTGTTTCTGTTGAGTTCGAGAACCCGCTTCAAACCAGCGTTTACGTCATTCGAAAACGCGAGAATCTGTCGAAACTTGTCGATGTCGAATTTCTTGCCTGTAATTCTCTCACAAACGCTAATGGCTTCCTCGATCTGCCCCTTAAGGTAGGCTTTTTCGTACTCGAATTTCTGCGTTCCGCGTTTCGGCTTTTCTCCGGCTGAGCGCGTCATCGGATAATCGAGATTAATCATCGGACAGTCATAGGTCCGCTCCCAGATCTCACCCCACTTTATAAATGTATTGCAGTAGTTATTGATCATGCCGATTTTTGGTTTCGGGATTTTCCCCATCGGATGCTCGCCATTTCGGCGCTGAAGTGCTACGCCGATTTTCACATATCCGCAGATGTCAGGCGAATAGCCGTAATCTTCCGCGTCATCGATATAGTCGCGGGAAACATTTCGAAACGCGGTCTGCAGAGAATTGATTTCCGGAAAAGTCGCAGGAATATCGAAGGTCCGAAGAATTTCGATTACATTCCCGGCGATAAAACAGTAGGCGGCTCCCTCTCCTCGCTTGGCGACCTCGGTCAAACTGTCGAACCACTCTCGGAACAAACGTGCGCCATCGTACACTCCTCGTCCGACAAGGACTTTTCCTTCGCCGGTCGTCTGGGTCGCTAAAGTCATTTGACGTTCTCCTCCTCACTTGTTTAATGGAAACGCGCTTCGCCCGCTTTCCGCGTTCACTTCCGCTTTGATACCGTCAGAGCATCGAGAGGCGCAGGCTCCCGCGGCTCTTCCACTCCGCACAACATACCAGCTGCCCAGTATCTAACAGCAAAATCTTGTTGCTGTCAACCGCATTTAGTGCGCCTGTAGGGAGCACATAAACTGTCCGAACTTGTAGCACGTGTCTGATCACAACGTAGAGAGTCACGGAAGGATGAGGTCGTGGAGCACTTACCGTAATACCATCTCCTCGCCATGCGCCGTCCATGCTCTCAAAGGTCCTTTTCCCATTTTCCTCCCTCCGATTTCGAGGTCTTCCGTATCAGTCGTTGACACATACCAGCCAGCCGGTATATGGTAGCCGCATGTGGGGACCGGGGCTGTCAGACCTTTTGTTGGCGAGCTCGCGGAAACGCCGTTTTCCGCAATGACTGAATTTCCCCCGACATAGTGCCGCGCGCAGGGGCGCCGGTGCCCGTCTTCATCGTCCAGGAGGGAGAGATGACTGCACAGAAAAAAACGAGCCGTCGGGATTTTCTCAAGGCAACCGGAATTATCACCGCCGGCACGCTGCTGCCCGCCCACTTTGCCATTGGCAATACCGCCAAGATCAAGGTTGGTCTGATGCTCCCTTACACCGGCACGTTCGCGCCACCGGGCAATAGCATCACCAACGCTTTTAAGTTGTACATCGCCGAACAGGGCGGCAGGCTGGCCGGCCGCGAGGTTGAGTACGTTGTAGTCGACGACGAGTCCGATCCCGCTAAGGCCCCCGAGAATACTCACCGGCTCATCGTGCGTGACAAGGTCGATTTCTTGGTCGGAACCGTGCATTCGGGCGTCGCCATGGGCATGGTGAAGGTGGCGCGCGAAGCAGGCACGATCACCATTATTCCGAACGCCGGTACCGACGCAGCCACTGGCCCCATGTGCGCGCCCAACATTTTCCGTGCCTCGTTCTCCACATATCAGACGGCCTTCCCCATGGGCAAGGTCATGGTCGAACGGGGACACAAGCGCGTGGCCATCATCACATGGAAGTACGCCTTCGGCGAGGAATCCGCACGCGCTTTCAAAGAAGGCTATGAAGCCGCGGGGGGCAAGATCGTCAAGGAAATGTTCCTGCCTTTCCCCAACGTCGAGTTCCAGGCGTATCTCACTGAAATCGCGGCCCTCAAACCCGACGCGGTGTTCGTATTTTTCGCTGGTGCGGGCGCAGTAAAGTTCGTCAAGGACTACGCCGCGGCGGGACTCAAGAACACCATTCCCCTCTACGGTTCAGGATTCCTTACCGACGGAACACTCGCCGCCCAAGGCGACTCAGCCGAGGGAGTCCATACCACGTTGCACTACGCCGACGACTTGGGGACTCCACGCGACAATGCTTTCCGCGTGGCCTACAGGAAGGCCTACGGATACGATCCCGACGTGTACGCGGTGCAGGGTTACGACACCGCGCAACTGCTGGCGGCTGGCCTCGACCCAGTCAAGGGCGACGCGGGCGCAAGAGCGGAGATCATCGCGGCCATGGAAAAGGCCACGATCGACAGCCCACGCGGCAAGTTTACGATGTCCAGAGCGCATAACCCGATCCAGGACATCTATCTGCGCAAGGTCGAGGGGGGGCAGAACCGGGTGGTGGGGATAGCGGCCAAGGCTCTCGCCGACCCGGTACGCGGTTGCAAGATGGCATGACGCCATCACCCCGGATTCCGATCCGGGCACGTGACGCCCCCGGCGGCGCGGTCGCCGGGGGCGCTGACCACGAGGCTCCGTGCCTCATCAAAGGATGCGCGGAAATGGATGTCTACACGTTTCTGATCCAGGTACTGAATGGGCTGCAGTATGGGCTACTGCTGTTTCTGGTGGCCAGCGGGCTGACCATGATCTTCGGCATCATGGGTATCATCAACCTCGCCCATGGCAGCTTTTACATGATCGGCGCCTACCTTGCATGGGCGTTCGCTGCCGCGACAGGCAGCCTGTTCAGTGCCATTCTCTTGGGGCTTGTGGTAAGTACCCTGATAGGGGTGATCCTCGAGTGGACCGTTTTCCGGCGGCTCTACCACCGTGACCACCTCTACCAGGTGTTACTCACCTTCGGACTCATCATGATCTTCGAAGAGTTGCGCAGCATGACCTTCGGTGATGATGTGCACAGCGTGGCAATCCCCGCCGTGTTCAGTGCGGCGATCCCACTCACGGACACCCTAAGCTATCCGGTCTATCGGCTGGTGATTTCGGCAACCTGCCTAGTAGTCGCCATGCTGATCTACTGGCTCATCCAACACACCAGACTAGGCATGATGATCCGCGCCGGTGCATCCAACCGGGAAATGGTCCAAGTGCTGGGAATCGACATCAAACTCGTTTACACGCTTGTGTTCGCTCTGGGGCTCGCCCTAGCGGCCTTCGCCGGCATGATCGCCGCACCTATCTCTACCGTTTACCCGAACATGGGGGGGCAGATCCTGATCATCTCCTTCGTTGTGGTAGTCGTCGGCGGCATCGGCTCGGTCAAGGGGACACTACTTGCGGCACTGATGATTGGCATGGCCGACACGTTTGGCAAGATCGTATTACCCCAGATCGCCAGCATGTCCGCATACCTGCTAATGGCCGCCGTTCTTCTGTGGCGCCCCCGAGGCTTGTTTGCTGTGGGCGGGCGCTGACATGACTCAACAGTTGCGACGCTTCTTTCTGTTTTCCGCTGTGGCGGGGCTCGCAATCTATCCTCTCTACGGGGGCGAGTTCTATATCCAGCTTCTGACCAAGATCATGGTCATGGCTGTCTTCGCCATGAGCCTCGACCTGTTGGTGGGCTACGCCGGCTTGGTCAGCCTCGGTCACGCCGCATTCTTCGGTGTCGCCGGCTACGTTGCAGCCTTGCTTATGCCCCAATACGAGGCGGGCAATGTGTGGCTGACGCTGCCCGCCGCCCTGTGTGCCGCCACATTACTCGCGCTTGTCGTTGGCGCTCTGGCGCTGAGAACGTCGGGCGTGTACTTCATCATGGTGACGCTGGCGTTAGCCCAGATGCTCTATTACTTTGTCCACGACGCAGAGTTCGCCGGCGGATCGGATGGCATGCTCATCATGTTGAAGCCCGAAGCGGTGATATTCGGATGGAAGCCCTTCGACCTCAACAGTCCGGCCCACTTCTACTACGTGGTTCTGGCAGTGATGCTTGGAGTCTACTTTCTGTTGCGGGCTGTGCTGCGATCGAGCTTTGGCCACGCCTTGGCAGGCATCAAGTCCAACGAGCACCGCATGCGTTCGCTGGGTTTTCCGGTCTATCGTTACAAGCTCGCCGCCTTTACCCTCGCCGGCACCGTGGCCGGCTTGGCCGGCTATCTGGGCGCGCTGCAGTTCGGCTTCGTCAACCCGGAGTTGCTGGGCTGGCACCAGTCGGGCAACGTCCTGATGATGGTGATCCTGGGCGGCATGGGCAGCCTCACGGGGCCTGTCACGGGAGCGTTCACCCTAGTGCTGCTTCAAGAGTTCTTAACCGGCCTCACCAAGCATTGGCAAGTCCTGATGGGCAGCTTCATCGTGCTGGTTGCGTTGATGCTTCCCCATGGCCTGAGTGGCTTTTCCCTTACACGATACCGATTGAGGGCGCACACCGATACTCGAACCACACCGGAAAAGGACCATGTCTGAACCCATTCTTCGCACCACCGAGTTGACCAAGCACTTTGGTGGGCTTGCCGCAGTCAACCAAGTGTCCCTCGACTTTTACGCGGGGCAAGTGCACGCGCTGCTCGGCCCCAATGGGGCGGGCAAGTCCACCTTCATCAACCTTCTCTCGGGCGATCTAAAGCCAAGCGGTGGAGAAGTGAGCCTGGCCGGGTGCGCGATCGAGGGACTGTCTCCGGAGAAAATTTCGCGCATGGGCGTGGGGCGAACCTACCAGAAGACGAATATCTTTCCCGCATTTACGGTATTCGAGAACGCGCGCCTTGCTGCCCAGTCGCGCCGCCCGCATGCGTTTCACCTGTTCCGCCACGCACTCGCTTGTGGCGACACCTTGGAACTGGCCGAGAAGGTGCTTGCCATGGGGGAGCTGACACACCGCAGGAATGACATGGCAGCCATACTGTCCCATGGCGAGCAGCGCCAACTCGAAATCGCCATGGCGCTCGCCACTGAACCCCAGGTGCTATTGCTTGATGAACCCTTGGCCGGAATGGGGGCCACGGAGTCGGCGGCCATGGTGCGGTTGCTCAAGAAACTCGCAGAGGATCACGCGATTTTACTGGTCGAACACGACATGGATGCCGTGTTTGCGGTCGCCGATGTCGTGACTGTCATGGTCAACGGCACAGTGCTGGAGTCGGGCAGCCCCGGGGCAATCCGTGCGAGTGCCGCCGTTCAGGAAGCCTATCTCGGTGCAGAGGAGGATGAGAGCCATGAACCACTCGTTGCTTGAAGCTCGCGGGATCCATACTTATTATGGCGCTAGTCACATCCTCCGTGGCATTGACTTTACGGTGCGCCGCGGCGAGACGGTCGGTCTAATGGGCCGAAACGGCATGGGTAAAACAACGCTGTTGAAGACGCTGATGGGGGTCGTGCCCTCGCACAAGGGCGAGATCCGGATCAACGGTCACGTCACTACCCGCTCCCAGCCGTGTCGAATTGCTCGCCACGGCGTCGCATACGTGCCGGAGGGGCGGGGAATTTTCCCTAACCTCTCGGTGCGCGAGAATCTCGTCATGGCAGCCCGGCCCGGCGTGGGCGGTCGGCGGGACTGGACCTTCGAGCGTGCACTGAAAACTTTCCCGCGTCTTGGTGAACGGCTAGGCCATGGCGGCGGACAGCTTTCGGGCGGCGAGCAGCAGATGCTGACCATCGGCCGCGCATTGATGACCAATCCGGACCTGCTCATTCTCGACGAGGCTACCGAAGGGTTAGCGCCAATCATCTGCCGCGAGATCTGGACTGTAATTGGTGCCATCAGGGACACCGGTATCGCCACGATCATCGTCGACAAGAACTTTCGCGCCATCTCGTCGATCACCGATCGCAATGTAATTCTGGTGAAAGGCAACGTGGTGTTCGAGGGCGACCGCGAGGCGCTACGGTCGCAACCGGAAGTGTTGAAAAATTTTCTCGGCGTTTGAGGCCCCGCCCAAGTTTTCATTATCTCTAGTACCGGCAAAGAAGGGCCAAACAGATCTATTGCATACTATCCGGTTAGTACGTCTTTTGACCAATTGATCTACACGAGGGGAAACCATGTTCGAGAATTTCAACCATAGTGCTCTGCGTCTTGGAGCGCCAGGCGCTTTAGCGCAGCGTTTGCTGCCGAAGCATCAGGGTCACTATGTTGATGCGCATTGAGGAAACCGACCATGCGACAAGTGCGTATTAACCAAGGCAACAATGGTCCGGAGCTGCAATTCCCACACACCTTCAATGTGGCAAGTGCCTTGATCGATCGCCATCTGGACGAGGGACGGGGAAAAAAGACTGCGATCCTTACCGTCGATGAAACTGTCAATTACGAAACTCTCGTCACGAACGTCAACCGGTACGGCAACGCCTTGAAAAAAATCGGTTTGCTCGCGGGAGACCGGGTGCTGATGGTCATCAAGGATGCGCCGGAATTCTACTACGTGTTCTGGGGATGCATCAAAACGGGGATCATCCCGGTGCCCCTTAACACCATGCTGACATCGGAAGACTACAAGTTCATCATTGCCGATTCGGGCGCGAATGTGCTGGTGTATTCCGAAGAGTTCAAAGACCAGATCACCGCTGCGATCATGGCCGAAACTCCGCTGCAGCATGTATTACCGGCGCGTCACGTTGCCGGAAGTCTGGCCGAACTGGCGCGCGATGAGTCACCAACGCTGGCCGCAAGTCCGGCTGCTGCGGATGACGATTGTTTTTGGCTGTATTCCTCCGGAACCACTGGCCGGCCGAAGGGAGTGGTCCACGCCCACCGCGATATTGTCGCCACCAGTCAGCTCTATAACGTCGGAATTCTCGGTGGAAACGTGAGCGATATCTATTACTCGATCCCCAGGCTTTTCTTCGCCTACGGACTGGGGTGCGGCATGACGTTCCCGCTTTGGGTCGGCGGCACAGCAGTGCTTGACGCCCGTCGTCCCCTGCCGCCGATTACCGCCGAGCTTTTCGCCCGATTCAAGCCGACCATTTTCGCCGCGGTGCCGACCTACTTCTCTGCATTGCTGGCTTCATCCCTGTTGAAGTCGGAACACGTGGTGACGCTGCGTCGCTGCGTTTCCGGCGGTGAAGCGTTGCCTGAAGAATTGCAGCGACGCTGGAGGCAAATCGCACCCGCACCCATCACCGATGGCATCGGCTCGACAGAAGCCCTCCATATCTATATATCAAACACAATCGACGACATTCGTCCCAATTCCAGCGGTCGTGCAGTTCCCGGCTACCAACTGCGAATTATTGACGAAAACGGAGATGCAATTCTCGACGACAGCCCCGGTCGCCTGTTGGTCAAGGGGCCATCGGTGACCCGGCGCTACTGGAACAATCCGGCGAAAACTGCATCCTCGATTGTCGATGGCTGGCTCGATACCGGCGATACCTATTACCGCGATAGCGATGGCTATTATTACTACTGCGGACGTAATGATGACATGCTCAAAGTCGGGGGAATCTGGGTATCTCCATTCGAGATCGAAGCGGCCCTGATTTCCCATCCGGACGTACTCGAGGCGGCGGTAACCGGTCGGGCGGACGATGCGGGTCTCATCAAGCCCGAGGCATGGATCGTACTCAAGATTGCGGCATACGCCGGAGAACTGCTTGCCGAGGATATCCGAACTCTCTGCAAGACCGCCCTCGCGCCATACAAGTATCCCCGATGGATCCATTTTGTTGATGAGTTGCCGAAGACCGCGACTGGCAAGATCCAGCGCTTTAAGCTCAGAAATGCGGCTCATGACTGATCCCGCAGGCAACTCAACAGCAAGCGCTCCACGAACCCCATCCTTACGTAGCCACGGGTGAGCCCATTCCATTACACACATCTCAAAGCTCACCGAGCTCACGGGAGTGACGCAGGCCCGCGGCGAAGTCGGTGACGCGCTGTAATCCGAGCCAGAGGGACATGCGTCCAACCGAAATCCCGCTCTCGGCGGGCAAACGCCTCACATTTCAGAATGTCGGATTTTTGCAGGAGCCTCTATCCACAATCAAGCCATTGAGAAGTACCGATCTCAATGCTTTGGTAAGGGTCTTTCCCGTTAGTTCGTTCGGCCTCCGATACCATTCAATGAGTACTCCGTCATGGGCCGCCATCACGATTGATGCCAGTTCATCACTACCGGAATCGGACCGAAATACACCTTCGGTTTGGCCTTGTGCGATCAACTGTTCGACGTGCCCATACATCCGACGGTAAATGGCCTTAGCCCTTTTCTCAATATCATCTCCGGTACCGGAAAAATCGATGGACACAAGAATAAGCAATAGGACATGCTGCGGCTTAGTCACCCCTAGGAGTGCTTGCATGTTGATGAATTTCACCAGCTTCGCGTCGGCGAGCGGACCCGCGTTCGCCATGTACTCATCGATCGGATCAACAATGTACTTTTCTGCTTCCTCAAGGAGCATCAGCATGATTGCGTCTTTGGTCTTGAAATAGAAATAGATCGCACCCTTGGTCAATCCTGCTCTTGCCGCGATCATGTCGATCGTTGTCGCACGGTAACCATTTTTGACGAAAAGATCGAGCGCACAGCCCAGTATATTCTCGGTACTGGCCTTCCTCTGCTCTTCCTTCTTGTTCAGCTTTCTCATGATGTCTGGAGATGTTCCAATGGATTTGCCTCTCGGCACTTCAGAGAAGGTTGGCAATTTTAAGTGAGAACGCCGCATTCTGAACGTTCGCCAGCCAGTCGACCTCGGGTTGTCCAGAAAGCGGTACGCGGCCACCGTCTCCGCGGATTGGCCAACAACCATTCCATCAGCACCTTCGCCCGCTTGTCCAGTTTCTCGTCACCCAGCGCCATCCCCGAAAATTCCTCCGCCACCCAGGCCTTCGTCGCCAATCGGTCACCCAAACTGTAAGAGTAGACGCATTTTACGCTGAGTTTACAATCGCTTGGTGTAAGTGATTGAAGGTCAATGGATATTTCGGTCGGCGCGTTGGTGGTGAAGAGTTGTGTATAATAATATAAATTACAAGAGTATTTCGTGATGTACGGAATTGATGGATACCTGACTTCGAGCATCACCGCGCGGGCCGGGATGCCCACTTACACTCGAGGCAGTGGCTTTTCGTGAGCATCGACAGTTGAATCAGCTCGCCCAACGAGCGGACGCCCAGCTTGCTCATCAGCCGCCCCCTATGCGCCTCCACGGTTTTGGGGCTGATCCCGAGAAGTCGGGCGATTTCCTTGCTGCTATTTCCATCGACGACGAGATCGAAGATTTCCTTTTCCCTCAGTGAGAGGCTTTCCAGGCAATCACGATATTTGTCGCGCTCACTTTGCTTGCCGATCGCCTCCTTACTCTGAGTCAGCGCAGCATTGACCGCATCAAGCAGATCCTGATTGCGATAGGGCTTCTGCAAGAAATCTATTGCGCCCTTCTTGATCGCCTGCGCGCCCATCTGCGCATCCCCGTATGCCGAGAGAAAAATGATCGGCAAATTGAAGCCGCGCTGGCACAAGATCTCTTGAAGCTGCAGCCCGCTAAGCGCCTGCATTCTCACGTCAAGGATCAGGCAACCGTAGGAACCTGAAATATCCGCGTCGAGAAACGCTTGCGGCGAGTCGTACATCTTCACGTCTAGCGCGATCGAACCAAGCAACCAGCTCAACGAATGGCGGACCGACTCTTCATCATCGACGACGAACACGGTCGGCGAAAGGTTTTCGACCTGCATTGTCTCCTCCTTTGTTCATGGCCTTCGCCGCCCGAGACTCTTCGGTCTTCATGTCGGCGCGGACCTCTCCTACATCGGCAAGGTGAATTGAAACCGTGATCCCCCCCTGCCGATCCTCGAAAACGAAAGCTGCCCGCCGTGCGACTCGACGATCGAGCGGCAGATCGTCAAGCCAATGCCCATCCCATCGGGCTTCGTGGAAAAGTATGGTTCAAACACACGCTTCGCGGACCGCTTCTCCAGGCCCGTGCCGTGGTCCTGGACGAAAACCTTCATCGCCCCACCCTCGCCGACTATCTCGCTTCCGATGACGAGCTTGCGCGCCTCGGATGGCAGGCCCGTCATCGCCTCCATGCCGTTCTTCATCAGGTTGAACAAGACTTGCTGGATCTCTACCTTGCACAGCGGCACCAGCGGTGGATCCTCCAGTAATCGGAGGTCGACACTGACATCATGACGACGGACCTCGAAATTGAGGAACGAGAGCGCATCCTTGATCACCTCGTTGATGTTCTCGGGCTCCTTGTCCGGTTTATGCTTGCAGACGAACTCCTTGACGTGGCGCAGTATCTCGCCCGCTTGCTCGAGATACTTCAGCGCGAACCCCATGGACTCCGAAATCTCCCCCACGCCTTCGACCCGCTCGAGACGGAGCATGCAGCCGTTCAGGTAATTGACCGCCGACACCAGCGGCTGCCCCATCTGGTGCGCGAGGGCGGCCGCCATTTCGGCCATCGAGTTGATCCGGCCGAGCCGCGTGAGCTCCGCGTGGCGCAGCCGTTCGAGCTCTTCGATGCGCTTGCGGTAGGTAATGTCGGTGAAGGCGGCGACGACGAACTGCCGGTCCTTGCGCTCGATCAGCGACGAGCTGACGCTCAGCCAGCGCAGCTTGCGCGCCTTCTCGTCGCGCATCCCGATTTCGATGTTGTTGATCGAATCCTTCTGAAAATCGCGGATCTGCCACGGCAGGCGGTGCCGCGGGATCTCCGTTCCGTCGTGCAGGAAGAAGCGCAGCGGCAGTTTCCGCCAGCTCTCGGGCGAGGCGCGCCGCAAGCCGGCCATCTCCGCGAATTGGCAATTGGCCTCGAGGATGTCGCCCTGCGGATCGGTGATCGAAATCCCGATCGGCAGCATGTGGAAGAGCTTCTGGTATTTCTCGCGATTTTCGTTCGCGGCCTCCTCGGCGCGCTGGCGCGTCGCGACTTCCTCCTCCAGGCTCGCAACGTGCCGGCTAAGCTCCACCGTCCGCTGCTGCACGACGATTTCGAGCTTCTCGACGTCGGCCTTCAATTCATCCTCGATCCGCTTGTGCTCGGAGATGTCCTGCACCACCCAGATACTTCCGAGTTGCAGGTTGCGCGGGTCGAGCAGCGTGCCAGTGACGATGCACCAGATCAAGGTGCCATCCTTCCGAACGAACGGACGCTCGTCCTTGAAAGTGTGCTCGCGCTCGAAAAAATGGCCGTACTTCCGGCCGATTGTCGAAAACGATTCGTCGCTCGGGTAGTGCACCCGGACCGATTGGTTGTCGAGTTCTCCGGGCTCGTATCCGAACAATTCCTCGTATCGTCGGTTACAGCGCTTGATCGTGCGGTTTCGGAGATGGCAGATGGCCACGGGCGTGTTGCGGAAGATCGCCTCGTAGCCGACCGAGACGTCCTCGCCCTGCTCATCGTCGAATTCCACCGCGACCACGTCATTCTTCATGGAGCACTACCTCCTCGCAACCGGCAACCCGGGAACCGGTCTATCTAACCGCGCGCTGGCCCCATTGGCCGCCGATCCGACCCCGTCAACCCTGAGCACTTCCGATTGTGCGCCCGTGACGCAGCGGCCGCACTAGGGACAACCCCTCTTTGCTTAAGTGTTCGCACCAATTGGTCACGTTCGGCGAATGGTGCTTAAATTCAATTCACGGGGCCAGACTCGCGCTGCCGAACCTGACTCCTCCGGTGCATGATACTCGTCTGCTTCCAAAATTGTTTGGTTTGCAATGAACCGCAGAGGCTGTCGTGAGAATTCCTGTTGTTACCGAAATACAGAGGTTCAGCCTGCAGGACGGGCCCGGGATCAGGACGACCATCTTCCTGAAGGGCTGCCCGCTACGTTGCCCGTGGTGCCACAACCCCGAAACCCAGGACGTGAGACAGGAGTTCTACTATTACCCGGCGCGCTGCGTCGGCTGCGGCCGCTGCATGGCCGTCTGCCCCGCGGGAACATCCCGCCTGGTGCACAACTCGGACGGCCGCACGATCGTCGAACTCGACCGCACGGACTGTCAGCGTTGCATGCGTTGCGTCGCCGCCTGCCTGACGGACGCGCGCACCACGGTCGGGCAACGCATGAGCGTCGAGGAAATCCTGCGCGAAGCGCTGTCCGACTCCCCCTTTTACCGCAACAGCGGCGGCGGAGTCACCATCAGCGGTGGCGACCCTCTCTTCCATCCTTCGTTCACATTGGAGCTGGCGCGCAGAATCAAGGAGCGCAACGTCCACGTCGCCATCGAGACTTCCTGCTTTCCCAAGCGTTGGGAGGTTATTCAGCCGCTGCTGGAATTTGTCGATCTGTTCATCGTCGACCTGAAATCGCTGAATCCAAAGAAACATGAAGAAGTCGTTGGTTGGCCACTTCAGCCGATACTCGACAACATCGAGCATCTCATGCGATCCAAGGCCAACATCCGCATCCATATTCCCGTGATCCCTGGATTCAATGATTCCCCCCAGGATTTCGACGACTATATTAGTTATTTGAGTCGCCATACCATGCAGCTGGAGGGTGTCGATATTCTAAATTACCACGTCTATGGAGAAGGAAAATATCGCTCCCTGGGCAGGGAAAAAGAATATCAATATTTAGGTGTGGAAGAGAACCCGCCCGAGAAGGTAGTACCTCTTGTCAAAGGTTTGAAGCTTGCAGGCATCAAGAACGTAACGATTGGCGGTTTGGTTGGCATCACGGCGGACAAAGACGAGACTGATCGCGATGCCGCCACAAGGTGTATTACATAAACAATAGGAGACTCATCTATGGAAACCACCACATGTAAGCAGTGCGCAAACTTCTTTCCTCTTCCCAAGGATGCCGATGATTACGAAGCCGGCAAGGCAGATTGCGTGCGCGAAAAGGAAGATGACAAAGGCAAATACTGGCTCTCCAAACCTATATTCGAGAACAGCACGCGATGTGAAGCCTTTCACGCGAAACGATAAAACCAAAGTTCGAGGAGACTGCCATGAATGACATCGCAAGCGCCAAGGTACTGGAATACAAGGGAAAAACGCTCAATTTCACACCTGAAGATCCGGCCGAAGCAAAGATTCCATCCGACGAGTTGCACGAGCATCTGCAAAAGCCGTCGACCGCAAGAACCAAACGGCTGAAGGAGCGTTGCCGCTGGAAACACGCATCCGCAGGCGAGTTCATCGAAAAGAGCGTCACGGCCGGCATCGAGCGCATGCGCTATCTGACCGAAGCACACAAGGCTAGCGAGGGTCAGCCGGAAGTCATCCGCCGCGCGCTCGGCTTGGCGAATGTTCTGAACAAGTCAACCCTGGTGCTTCAAGAGGACGAATTCATCGTCGGCTACCACGCCGAAGATCCGAACATGTTCCCGCTGTATCCCGAATTGTCCCACATGGCGGTTCAGGACTACCTGAGGAGCGACTACTCGCCTCAACCGGCCGACGAGGCTGCCGCGATCAATGATTACTGGAAGCCGCACAGCCTGCAAAGCAAGTGCCAGCCCTACTTCGACCCGGCCGACCTCGGCCGTATGTACCAGGTCAGCAGCATGGAGGCCCCCCCCTTCGCGTCCGGTTACAACAGTATCGTACCGCCCTACGAAACCGTCCTTGAGGACGGCCTGCTGGCGCGCATCAAGCTCGCCGAGAAACATATCGCCGAAGCCCAGGCCGACATGTCCACCTTCCCGTGGAACGGCACCAAGGGCCTAGACAACATCGCCAAGATCGACCACTGGAAGGCGATGGTCATCGCCTGCAAGGCGGTCATCAGCTGGGCGCGCCGTCAAGGCCGTCTGTGCCGGATCGTCGCCGAGAATTTTGAAACCGATCCGAAGCGTCAGGCCGAGCTGCTCGAAGTTGCTGACATCTGCCATCGCGTTCCCGCCGAGCCCTGCAAGGGCCTCAAAGACGCGATGCAGGCGAAGTTCTTCACCTTCCTGATCTGCCACGCCATCGAGCGCTACGCGAGCGGCTACGCGCAGAAGGAAGACACCCTGCTGTGGCCGTACTACAAGGCCTCCGTCATCGACAAAAAGTTCCAGCCGATGGACCACATGGGCGCGGTGGAACTCGTCGAGATGGAACGTTTGAAGATTTCCGAGCACGGTGCCGGCAAGTCGCGCGCCTATCGCGAAATCTTCCCGGGCTCGAACGACCTGTTCATCCTCACCGTCGGCGGCACGAACGCCAAGGGCGAGGACGCATGCAACGACATGACCGACGCCATCCTGGAAGCGACCAAGCGGATCCGCACTGCTGAGCCCTCCATCGTCTTCCGCTACAGCAAAAAGAGTCGCGAAAAGACGCTGCGATGGGTTTTCGAGTGCATCCGCGACGGTCTAGGCTATCCGTCGATCAAGCACGACGAGATCGGCACGGCGCAGATGAAGGAATATGCCAAATTCAGCCTCAACGGCAACGGCGCCACCGACGAGGAAGCCCACAACTGGGTCAACGTGCTGTGCATGTCGCCCGGCCTTCACGGTCGCCGCAAGACACAAAAGACCCGATCGGAAGGCGGCAGTTCGGTCTTCCCGGCCAAGGTGCTGGAAATCACGCTCAACGACGGCTACGATTGGTCGTACGCGGACATGCAGTTAGGCCCGAAGACGGGTGAACTCTCCTCGTTGAAGACCTTCGAGGACATCTGGGAGGCCTTCCGCAAGCAGTATCAATACGCGATCAACCTTGGCATCAGCACCAAGGACGTGTCGCGCTACTTCGAGCAGCGCTACCTGCAGTTACCTTTCGTGTCGGCAATCGACGACGGCTGCATGGAATTCGGCATGGACGCTTGCGCCCTGTCCGAACAACCCAACGCCTGGCACAACGAGGTCTCGACGGTCGTCGCGGCGAACTCCCTCGTGGCGATCAAGAAGCTGGTGTTCGAGGAGAAGAAGTACACCCTGGAACAACTCAGCCAGGCACTGAAGGCGAACTGGGAAGGCTTCGAGGAAATGCGCGTCGACTTCAAGCGCGCGCCAAAGTGGGGCAACGACGACGAATACGCCGACAGCATCGTCTCCCGATTCTACGAGGAAGTCATCGGCGGCGAATTGCGCAAGATCACCAACTACTCTGGTGCCCCGGTCCTGCCGACCGGTCAGGCTGTCGGCCTGTACATGGAAGTGGGTTCGCGCATGGGCCCGACGCCCGACGGCCGCTTCGGCGGCGAAGCGGCTGACGACGGTGGCATTTCTCCCTACATGGGCACCGACAAGAAAGGCCCGACAGCGGTGTTGCGCTCGGTGTCCAAGGTGCAGAAGAACCAGAAGGCCAATCTGCTGAACCAGCGCTTGTCGGTACCCATCATGCGCTCCAAGCACGGTTTCGAGATCTGGAACGCGTACATGAAGACCTGGCACGAACTGAACATCGATCATGTTCAGTTCAACGTCGTCAGCACCGACGAAATGCGCGCGGCGCAGCGCGAACCAGAGAAGCACAGTGATCTCATCGTTCGCGTGTCCGGCTACAGCGCCCGGTTCGTCGACCTTCCAACCTATGGGCAGAACACCATCATTGCCCGTCAGGAACAGGACTTCAGCGCGTCCGATCTCGAATTCCTAAACGTCGAAATCTGAAAAAAGCAGCCAAACGGAGGGGCAGCGTTCTGCGCCCCTCCACCCATAGTCAAACCAAATATATTGGAGCCATAACATGGAAGCGGAAAAGAGCTTGCAAAACCAGCCGTATACCGAAGTCGGCACAGCGAAGCCCTGCCGGATCTGCAAGTGGCAAACCCCTGACCCCACCGATCCGCACCGTGGGCAGTGCACCGCCAACCGCCACGCCATGGGCGGAGTCTGGAAACGCTGGCTTAGGGACGTCGAGAACACGACCTGCTCCAGGCATGAGGAAGGCAAACTGAGCTTCCGCGACCACGTCTGAACACCGGACAGAAGTGGCTTACCTCCCGACCGCGTTGACGATAGATCATGAAAACCTCTCCTAGCACAAATGGCTTGTTCATCCCGGAAGTGGACCCCTACTACTATGTAAGTACGGAAAACCAGAGCTTTCTCGATAAATTCGCCAAGATATCCAAAAAGCACCCCGTCAACGTCTTGGTGGTCGGCAAACAGGGCTGCGGCAAGTCCTCTCTGGTGCGGCAATACGCCGCCGTCAACAGGCTGCCGCTGGCGACCTTTCAGATCGGCATCCTGTCCGAGCCGGGACAATTGTTTGGTGAATACGCGCTGGAGAACGGGGAAACGCGCTACAAGCAGTTCCTCTTCCCTCAGGCCATCCAGACGCCCAACTGCGTCATCCATCTCGAGGAGATCAATCGCCCCGAACACCCGAAGGCGTTGAACATGCTGTTCTCCATCCTCTCCGATGATCGACAGGTATGGATGGACGAACTGGGCCTGCTGCAAGTGGCGCCCGGGGTCGTTTTCTTCGCGACGCTGAACGAGGGCGCCGAATTCGTCGGCACGGAGCTACTCGACCCGGCCCTGCGCGACCGCTTCTATGTCACGACCATGGATTTTCTGCCGAACGAAGTCGAAATGGAGGTGCTGGAAAAGAAGACCGGCGTAACAAACGAGCAGGCCAGGGAAATCATCACGGTGGCGAACAGCATTCGCGCCAATGCCGACCTCGGCGTCGACGTTTCCACACGCAAGATCCTGATGCTCGGCGAGATGATCGCCGCCGGAGGTACGCTGCGCGAGGCCATCGTGACGAGTCTCCAAACCGACAAGAAGACGCTCGAGTCGGTTTTGCTGTCGCTGCACGTCAATCTGGGGAAGGTGGAAAAGAGCAAGACCGAATACGTTCAGTACATTGCCGCCTAAGGTTTTCCATGGCCAAGAACAAGGACACCACACTTCGGCTGATGAACAGCGCGGGAGACGTCAAGCGCTTCGTCATCCCAGGTGAGGAAGGCTATTCGGACTTCTGGCGTCGCGACAAATCCCCGATCGAGTCCGTCGAGTTGGTGAAGCTATTGGTCGCGATTCGCAAACTGTCGACCTTCATCGGACGCAACGTCGGCGAAATCGTCTGGTCGGGAATGGAACTCGACAATGCGCTCGCCCTCGATCCAACCCCGATCATGGGCACGTATCCGGTTCCGGCGGGAAAAACCGATCTGATGGTCGGCATCATGGTGCAAGAGGCGTACAAGCGTGTCGAGTGGTCAGAGCGTCTGCGCGAGATGCTCAGGCTGCGCGTCCAGCCCCCGACGCAGTACGAATACAAGTTCGACATGTTCTTCACCCTTTGCGAGTCCGTCTACGTCGACGGCCTGGCCAACAAGAGCGTGCTCGGTTACTACGCCGAGGTGGCGCGTGACTGGCGTATCGTCAAGACGCTGAAGAGCCTGATCAAGCCGCCCACCCTCTCCGAGATGTTGCACCTGTGGTGGCGCTTGGCGGCCCATCGCGACCCGGAACTCTACAAGCAGGGTCACAGCGATCTCACCCTGGGTGGCCTGGTGATGCGGGGTAGCCTGGACCAGTATTACAGCAAGCCGATGCAGACCATGAACAGCATCGTGCCCGCCCTGCGCCACGACTGCCCGGCGCTCTCGAGCGTCAGCGATCGGCGCGATTTCCGCCTTGATCTCTATGAAAAACTCTGGTGCGAAGTGCTCAAAAACATCCGCTTCTGGCCCGGGGATCGCAGCGATCGTTTCATGATCCCCGACATGGGCGATGATGAACTGGCCCAGGAAGAGGCGGAGCAAGCAGCAGTCAAGGCCACCATCGTCAATTACGCCAACCTGATCGAGGCGGCGCTGCCGCAGAAGAACCGCGATTTCACCGATCAGATCAAAGGGAACGTGGCAAATTTCGAGAACGTCGCCCGAGTTGAGGGCAACGACATCGTCATGATGGCGCGCAACCGCGTCGATCGCCACCTTTTGCACAAGCTTGAGCAAGTGGTGCGGAACGCCACCGATCGCCGCAGCGTCTTCAACCGCGGCCTCAGTTCGGGGAAGATTCATAGTCGGCGGCTTTACCGCGCCCACACCACCGGCGCAGTGTTCCAACAAAAGAATCATGAGTTCGACATGCGCAAGAATGTCGTACTGCTGGTGGACGCGACGGGGTCGATGGCCGACCCGACGCAATGGGACCAGGCGGAAATGATCTACCAGACGCTGTTCACCGCGATTCTGGAATACACGAGCAACGCGCGACTATTCGCCTACAACGATGTCAAGAACGCGTGCCGCATCACCGAGATCTATCGTGGTGGCCGCATGCTGACGGTGCTGCCGCACGGAAGGACTGCTTCCGGCGAAGCCATCATCGCCACGGCATTGAATACCCGCACGCCGGGGAAAAAAACGCTGCTGATCCACATCACCGACGGCGCCTCGAATTGGGGGTGTGGCGTGGCGGATGCCATCAAGTATTGCAAGGGCAACGGTATCAGCCTGCTCACGCTCGGCATCAGTTGCAGTCTGTCCGCAAAGCAATCGCTACGGGACGAATACGGCACTCTCGTGAAGTTCGTCGACAAGACCGAACAATTGCCGAAGTTGTTTGGCGAGTTGATCATCAGTGAAATGCGTGAATCGAGGACGCCACAGAAGTGAACTCGTCCTTGCTCAACCACGTGCTGGAAGCCGAATGGCAGATGTTCGTCCGCGTCAGGAGCGCGCGGCACGCCCCCTGTCAGAGCGCTCCAGACAACTTCAAGACGATCCGCTCCAGTCTGTTCGAGACGTGGACGCAACCGATGCTCGCCTCCTATCTTGCCGATCTGGAACAGGCCGAGGCGGTCGGCCGCAACCTGCTTGCGGAAAAATACGCGCGCATGGACAACCTGATTCCACCACTGTCAAACAGCCCGTTGATCGACATCATCGTCACGATGGAAAGCAATTGGCAGGAAGAGTTGGGACGTCGCTATCCCGCCCTTTATCGGCGATGTTGCCGCAGCATGGATGAAACCGGCGACGGCCGGAACTTCGGAATCTATCTGGGCTGCGAACTGGAAACCTACGGCGATCATACATTGCAGTTGTATTTCGAGAATATCGAGGCAGCCGTCGCCGCCAATCGCAATCTCGCGCTCGAGGCCCTGCGTCGACTGGTATGCAAGAACGGCTATCGCGACCTGGATCACGCCGAGAGCGTATTGAAATACGGAGAGACGGCATGAACATCGACGTCAGGCTGAATCTGCTCGGCGTATTGGGCATCAAACAAAGCGAGCTTGCCATCGATACACCGGCGAATGCCACGGTCGCCACGTTGATCAGCTTGATCGACCAGCACAATCCCGGCTTCGCCGCGGCACTGACGAACGACAGCGGAGGCATCTCGCCCCAGTTCGTATTCTTCATCAATGGCCGAAACGCCGTACATCTGGATGGCATGAACACCAGACTCGACGCAGGCGATGTCGTCAACGTGATTCCGGCCATTGCCGGCGGCTGAAAGGGGGCGTCACATGATCGTCGACCGGCCGGAATCGCATTTCATCTTCGTCGTTCCTCTGGATCACGTCGAGTACCGTTACAACTACATCAACCTGCGCGGCGCGCCGCTGACCAACAAGCAATATCTGGAACATTGGGGAAAATGGCTTGTGTTCGGCCTGCGCGAGGAAGTCGAGGAACTGGCAAGGAAGCTGGACCCTTATGTCGAGGAAAAGAAGATTCCCGCGGTCAAATACGACCGCAAGCTGATCACTGAATTCCAGCTCAACCGCTGCGTCATGTGTGTCTATTGCCACGATGAAACCAAGGACGAGGTTTGGGAAATCCTGGCCGCGTTGGGCGTCATGGACAAGGCATGGATGTACGAACGGGAGACGCTGGAGAAATGGCTGCCCGGCGGCGTCAATCTGGAAAAATGGATCCAGGGACGCGGGCTGGATCATGAACAAGCTGAACGCGTACGCGCCGATGCACGTGCGAAGTTCAAGAAAATGTTCGCCGACGAGAATGAAATTTTCACTGGCGTCTATCAGTAGTCGGAACCGTGTTCGGCCAAGCCATGCCCCTTCCCGCCCCCGGCCGCGAAACCGAGTGGATCGCCGCACGCGCCGAAGCCTCGCGCTACGTGCTGTCCGAACACGTGATCCGCTCGCTGATGGCCGGATCCGTCAACGGGGCGCAGATCGAAGCGGCGCTACGCACCGGCCGCATCATCGAGGAGCACAGGCACGTTGAGCGAGTCCCGGCCTACCTGCTGTGCGCCGTCCACGACGGCAAAGCGGTGCACGTGATCGCTGCACCACAGGCCGATGGCGGGCTTGTCGTCACGCACGCCTACGTCCCGGCGCCGCCCTTGTGGCGCACCGCCTTGCATCGCTCCGAGGGGATAGCTGCAATGTCCGATCCGATCACGACCTGCTACTTCTGCGGCGGA
Organism: Aromatoleum toluolicum; assembly: GCF_012911005.2. Lineage (GTDB taxonomy): Bacteria > Pseudomonadota > Gammaproteobacteria > Burkholderiales > Rhodocyclaceae > Aromatoleum > Aromatoleum toluolicum. The sequence goes on from NZ_WTVS01000006.1 coordinate 100,548, forward strand.
GCCATCAAGCAGGTGACTGTCGGCAATTTCGACTACCGCCTGGAAGGACGCCTGTACGTCATCAAGAAGGTGCCCGCCGGACTGTGCCAGCAGTGTGGCGAGAAATACGTCGATGCCGGGGTCGGTCGGCGGCTCGATGCACTGATCGCGCAGCAGGCTTTCACAGGCAGCGAAACCGTCGGAGTCATCGACTACGCGGCCGCGCCATGAACGGCCTGACCCTCGCCGAGCGGTATTTCGAGCGCTACGGTGGCGAACTACTCGACGGAGAATTCGCCGCGTGGCGCGATCGCATCGCGGTCGGCCTCGCTGGCGATGGCTCGGACTGCCTCGGGTTCGACGACGAACTGTCCCGCGACCACGATTGGGGTCCCGGCTTCTGCCTGTGGCTCACCGACGCAGACCACGTCGCGATCGGCCCCGCGCTACAGCGGGTCTACGAGCGGCTGCCGAAATCGTTCGCCGGCTTCGAGCGCGCGACAACCGAATGGGGCAGCGGGCGCGTCGGCGTGCTTAAGACGGGCGAGTGGTACAAGCAGTATCTCCGCCATCCAGATGGTCCGCAGACTCTTTTTGACTGGTTGCGCGTTCCGGAGAAGGATCTAGCGGCGTGCACCGCCGGCCGCGTCTTCCACGACCCGCTCGACGATTTTTCACGACGCCGGCGGCGGCTGCTCGCGTTCTATCCCGACGACGTGAGGCTCGCGAAGATCGGGGCCCGCTGCATGTCGGTAGGCCAGTCGGGCCAGTACAACTTCGCTCGCGCGCTCGCTCGCGGCGAGATCTTCGCGGCGCGATACGCGGAGATCAAGTTCTGCAACGATGTGATGTCGCTCGTCTACTTGCTGAACCGTCGCTATGCGCCCTACTACAAGTGGCTGCACCGCGGTTTGCTCACGCTGCCGCAGCTGGGTCGCTTCGTCCATGCGCAGGTCGAGGCCCTGGTGCACTCGGCCGACGCAGAAGAGAAGCGCGCGCGCATCGACGCGCTGTGCGAGGTTACGATTGCCGAAATGCAGGCCGAGGGACTGACCGGCTCCGACAGCCCCTTTCTCGTCGATCACGGTCCGCTCATCCACGAAAAAATCGACGACCCCGCTTTGCGGCGCCTGAGCGTCCTGGTCGGGTGAACGAGCGCCAACGGAGACCCTGCATGGCAATACGTGTACTGGTGATCGGCGGCAGTTATTTCTCCGGCCGGGTATTCGTGGAAGAAGCGCTGAAGATGCCGGACGCCGACCTACACGTCTTCAACCGCGGCAACCTGCCCTTGCGCATAGAAGGCGTCACGGAGCACGTCGGCGACCGTGAGCGACCCGGGCAGATCCGTGATGCGATTCCGGATGGAGAATGGGATGCAGTCGTCGATTTCTGCGCTTACACCCCTGAGCACGTCGAAACGTTGCTCGGCAACCTGCGCGGCTCCGTCGCCCACTATCTGCTGATCAGCACGACGACGGTGTACCGGAAGCCCTTGGGCCTGCCAGTCGACGAGAGCGCACCGATGCTCGCCGGCCCGCAGCCGGAACTGGGGGAATACGCAGGGTACGGGTACGGCAAATGCCTCGCCGAGCAGGCTGCGCGCCGCGAGTGCAAGCGCTTGGGGATCGCGTTGACCGTGCTGCGACCAGCGATCATCTATGGTTATTACAACTACGCACCGCGCGAGACGTATTTTTTCGACCGTCTGCGTAACCGCGACCCCATCGTGATCCCGGAAACGGAGGCGTCGCTTTTCAACTTCATCTGGGTCGTCGACATGGCGCACCTCATCTGGGCATGCATCGGTGATCCGCGGGTCTTCGGCGAAGCGTTCAATCTCGCGTCCCCCGAACTGGTGTCCTACGGACGCATCGTCGAAGCGCTCGGTCGGATCACCGGCAAGGATGTCACGACGCAGCGGCTGTCCGTTGGGGAGATTACGCGCAGGAAGATTCCGCTGCCCTTCCCGATCGATGAGTCCCTCGTCTACGACGGCGCAAAGATCGACCGCCTGTTCGGTTTCGAGCACACCCCCTTCCACATCGGGCTGCGCGAGGCGCTGAAGTACTACCTGATGATCAAGCGACGCGAGGCGGTGGTTGGCGAGGCGCAATGATTGCCGACCTGATCCTGTTCAACCTGGTCGCCTACACGCCCCGAGCGCGGGCGGGCGGCGCCGATCTCGTCGCGATCCGCGAGGGCAGGATCCTGCACGTCGGCGACCGCTCAGCGCGCGCGCCGCTCACCGGGCCGCACACGCGGCTCGTTGACTGCCAAGGCGCGACTCTGATTCCGGGCTTCAACGACGCGCACTGCCACCCGGTTGCCTTCGCGATGACCACCCGCTATGTCGATTGCGCGCCGCCGCGCGTTGCGAGCATAGCGGATCTCATCGACGGATTGCGCGCCCGTGTAGCCGAGACGCGCCCCGGCAACTGGTTGCGCGCGGCGAACTGCGATCCGGCATACCTGGCCGAGCGGCGGCTGCCGACTCGCTGGGAGCTCGACCTCGCATCGCCCGCGCATCCGGTAATCGTCGTCGAGCGCTCCGGGCAATATTGCGTGCTCAACAGCCGGGCGCTCGCGATGTGCGGCATCGACGAGCGGGCGGAACCATCCGACGCGGGCACAATCCAGCGTGATCCCGCGAGTGGCGGCGTCAACGGCGTCGTATCCGGCAACCACGCCCAAGTTGCCGCCGCGCTGCCACCGCTCGCACCGGACGAGATCGAGGCCGGGCTGCGCGCCGCCGACCGCGTCTTCCTCGAATCGGGGATTACCTGCCTGCAGGACACGAGTTGGTCGAACACGCCCGCGCATTGGCACGCAATGGCCGATTACAAGCGGCGCGGCCTCGTCGGACCGCGCGTGTCCTTGTGCGCCGGCGCCGACAGCATTGAAGCGTTCGCAGACTTGGGGCTGCGCACGGGCAGTACCCATCGCGACTGCGCGCCTGACGAACTGCGGATTGGCGCGGCGAAGATCGCGCTCGACGAGAGCACAGGCAACCCGGCCCCGCCGCAGGAACTGCTCGACGCCACCGCGCTCGCGGCGCACCTCGCCGGCTTCCAGCTCGCCTTCCACGTGCCGGACCTCGCACTGCTCGACCGGTCGCTGAACACCCTGGACTGGTTTGCCGCTCACGGCCTCGCGCCGCGGCTACGCCCGCGCTTCGAACACTGCCCGGCCTGCCCGCGCGAATGGCTGGATCGCGTAGCCGCGAGCGGCGCGATCGTCGTCGCGCAGCCTTCGCTGCTGCGGCTGGCGGCGCCGGCGCTGCACGCGTGTCCGCCGGACCCCGCGCAGCCCCCGCTGTTCCCGTTCCGCTCATTCCTTCGCCACGGCATCCCGCTCGCGTTCGGCTCCGACGCGCCGCTGGTGTCCTGCGCGCCGCTCGAAGGCCTGAAGGCGGCTGTCATGCGGTGCGACGATGCAGGCCGCGAGGTTGCCGTCGAGGAGGCGATTTCGCTCGCCGACGCGCTGCGGCTCTACACGTGGGGCAGCGCGTGCGCGAGCTGCGACGAAGAGGCGACCGGGGCGATTGAGGCCGGTCGGCGTGCCGACCTCGTGCTGATCGAGGGTGCAGGTGATTGGACTACCGCCGACGACCTGGCTCGGGCACGGGTCGCCATGACTCTGATCGGTGGACGGATCGTCTGGACGCGATAGCGCCGCAACGGCAGGAGCTTCCGCACGCAGTGTCCGGCTGCCACCAGGGACGACGGCGCTCTCAGCCGGCGCTGAGCCGCGGGTTGAGCGTATAGCGCGCCGTCAGCGAGGCGCGGTCAAGGACGCGGCCGTCGATCGCCCGGAGCACGTCAGGTCCGGTGAACTGCCCCTCCAGCGGGCAACGATCCAGATCCACTGCGTAGAGCGTAAAGATGTAGCGATGCACGCGCCCGTCGTTCCACGGCGGGCACGGACCGTCATACCCGAAATAGAGTCCCGCCATGTGCGCATCCCCGGCAAAGCCGCGCGTGAAATCGTTGAGCCCGTGCCGCGCACCGTGCCGCGCTGCGGGCCCCGGCTTTCCGCGCGGCATGACACCGTCGGAGAAGCGACCCTCCGAGAGTCCGCGGCACGTCGGCGGCAGATCGACCAATACCCAGTGGAAGAAATCGACCCGCGGCATCGATTCGGGTATCACAACGTCGACGCGGTTGACGTGTTCGAAGCGGCTCGGCACATCCGGATCATGGCACAAGAGCACGAAGGAACGCGTGCCGGGCGGCGGCGCATCCCATTCGAACGAGGGATTCCGGTTCGCGCCGAAGCGCACGTGCTGGGTGGCATCCGGCACCCCGAAGGCATGTGTTTCAGGTATACGCCCGCCGTCGCTGAAACAGCTGCTGCTCAGTCGCATCATTTGCTTCTCCTTACGCGCGGGGCGTGCGCCCGCCGCCCCGCTGCGTGGTCGCCGGTATTTGCCAACATCCGGTCAGGCGCCGCGAAACTCCGGCGCGCGCCGCTCGCCGAAGGCCTTGAAGCCCTCCTTGCGGTCCTCGGTGTCACGCAACACGCCCCACAGCAGATGCGAGTAAAGGATGCCGTGCTCGAGCGGCATGTCCTTGCCGAGCACTGCGGCTTGCTTGGTCGCCTGCACGCTCAGCGGCGCCGCGCTGGCGATCTTCTCCGCGTACGTTCGCGCCAGGTCCGCGAGCGCCGACGGCTCGACCACGTCGCTGACAAGCCCGTAGCGCAGCGCCTCCTCCGCAGAGATCATCTCGCCCGTCAGCAGCATCTTCATCGCCACCGCCTGCGGGATCGCGCGCGGCAGCGCCTGCGTGCCGTTGAGGCCGGCGAGGCTCGCGACCTTCACTTCGGTCAGCCCGAACTTGGCATTCGACGAGGCGATCCGCATGTCGCACGCAAGCGCCATCTCGAGCCCGCCACCCACCGCGTAGCCGTTGATCGCGGCGATGATCGGCTTCCACATCTTCATGTGCGGCAGGATCGGCTGGCCCTCGCGCAGATAGGTCGCTGCCATGCACTCGGTGGGCGGCGGTGCCTTCTTCATGTCCGTGCCTGTGCAGAACGCCTTTTCGCCCGCACCGGACAACACGGCCACGCGGATGTCGGGGTCGGTACGCACGCGCGCCCAGATTTCGGCGAGATCGCAGGTCGATTCCGGGTCGAGCGAGTTCATCGCTTCCGGACGGTTCAGGGTGACGTAGGCGACGTGATTCTTTACTTCCAGCGTTACCGGCATTGCTGTTCTCCTCTCTTCCTTTACTCCGGCCCGCCTCAGGCGGCCATGAACGGACTGTAGGTGCGGCCGTCCGCGAGCAACTTCTTAGCGATCGACATGCGATGAATTTCAGATGCGCCCTCGACGATCCGCCAGATCCGCACCATCCGCGAGACGTATTCGATGCCCAGCTCGCGCGACAATCCGAGGCCACCGTGCAACTGGATCGCGCGGTCGGCGACACGCGTGAGCATTTCGGTCGCGGCGATCTTCAGGGACGACGCCTCGATGCGCAGATCCTTGTGGCCCTGATCCGACTTCCAGGCGGTGTAGTAGAGCTGCAGCCGGACCTGCTCGAGTTCGACGGTCGAATCGGCGATCCAGTTTTGCACCGTCTGACGCTCGGCGAGCGGCTCGCCGAAGGTCTTCCGCAGGTTCGCCTGCTCGATCATCATCTGGATCAGCCGCTCGGCCATGCCGGTGCAGTGCGCCGCGAGTTCGATCCGCCGCACGCCGAAGCGGTTCTGCAGCGGAATGAAGGCATCGCCGACCTCGCCCAACACTGCGTCGTCGCCGACCCGCACGTTATCGAGATAGACGGTCCAGGTCGGCATCGCGCCGATCACCGGAATCTCGGCGCCGATGCGCAGTCCCGGCGTATCCTTGTCGAGGATGAAGGCAGTCAAGCGCCGCTTGGTCGCCGCCTCCCTGTCAGTCACCGCGATGCAGATGAAGAACAGATCGTCCTTGTCGCACTTGCTGATGAAGATCTTCGACCCGTTGATGACCCACTGCCCGTCAACGCGCACCGCCGTGGTTGTGAGGCCGCTGATGTCGGAGCCCGCGCCCGGTTCGGTCGCCATCATTGCGGATTCGATCTCCCCGCGGCAGTAGCGTCGCAGGTATTTCTCACGCTGCGCCGGCGTGCCGCACTCGTCGAGGTAATAGAGGTTAGGGGCATCGGGCGGCAGCGTGAAGCCGTGATGCGAGAAACCGATCAACGACTTCGACATTTCCTCGACAACGAGGGTCTTGGCGAACATGCCGAGCCCCTGTCCACCAAGTTTCTCGTCGACCTCGATGCCCCAGAAGCCCATCTCCCTGGTCATGTTCATCAGCCGAGCATGATCGGCGGCCGGCAGCAGCGTGTACCCGTCGGTCCACATCCGCATCTCCCGCTCCAGCAAGACCTTTTCCAGCGGCATCAGCTCGTTGGCGGTGAACCGCCGGGCCACCTCCTTGAGCATCATCTGTTCTTCGGATAAGGAAAAATCCATTTTTTCGTCTCTTGTCCTGTAGTTATCGGGGCCGATCCGTCGAACTGCTTCTTCATTCGGCGTCGGAGCGCATCAAAGACTCGAACATGTCCGCGATCGACGTGCTGCCGTTGTTGCGGCATTTCTCGGCAGCGGCCTTGACGCCGTCCTCGAAAACAGCCATCAGCGCCTCGCGGATCATCGCCGAGTCGTGACAGCCGCCGACCATGAGGCAGGCCGCGTAGGGGTGGTATTCGCCCATGGCCACCGTCATGCCGCACTCGGGGCACTCGTGATGCGAGATACCGGCTGGCGCGGAATTGCCGACCCTGGCTTGTCGCAGTTGTTGCTTGTACATGATTCGTCCTCCTCCTGGCTCGATCCGCGTCCGTCACGCGACTGCCTCGACGGTCGCCCGCATCACTGGTCGTCAACAGTCACACCAACACCTCCTGACTGACCAGATTCTCGATTTCGTCCTGCGAATAGCCGAGCATCTCGCCGAGCACATCGCGGGTGTGCTGCCCGATCGCCGGCGCAGCGGTCTTCATTTCCAGCGGGGTACGCGAGAACACGATCGGTGCGCGGTTGTAGAGCGTGACGCCGACCTCGGGGTGATCGAGATAAGCCCAGAAGCCGCGGCGTCGCATATGCTCATCCTCGATCGCCTCGCGGGCATCCCGCACCTCGCCTGCCGGGATCCCCACCTTCAGCAGCGCCTCCATCAACCAATCGCCGTACTGCTGCGCAGTCCAGCATTCGATGCGCTCGTTCAGCTCGACCTCATACCGGCGTCGCATTGCGGCAGTCGCGAAACGCTCCTCCTCGGCCCACGGCGGATTGCCCATCACGCGCCGCAGCGCCGCCCACTGAACATCGTCGAAGACCGCGATCGCGATCCATTTGCGGTAGCCCAGGGTCGTATAGATACCGTGCGGGACTGCTTCCGGATCGCCGTAGCCGAGCGGCCCGAGCGCCTCGCCGTTGGCGGCGAAGGCCATTGGCGCGCTCGGCGTCATGCAGATCGCCGATTCGAGCTGCGACAGGCTGACTGTCTGGCCGCGTCCGCTGACCTCCCGCTCAACCAGCGCCGCCATGATCCCAAACAAGGTATGTGTCGGTACCATCACGTGATCCGTATAGTTCGTGCCGGTGCCGAAGGGCAACTCGCCGGGGAAGCCGGCACGCGCGGTCAGCCCGCACAGCGCGTTGAGGTTCACGCCGTAGCCCATGTACCGGCTGTGCGGGCCATCGGTGCCCTGCATGCTCATCGTCACGTAGATCGCGCGCGGATTGATCTTCTGCACGTCCTCCCAGCCGAGCTTCCATTTCTCCATCTGGCCGACGCGGAAGTTATTGATGACGATGTCGCTCTTCGCGATCAGCCGGACCGCCACCTCGCGCGCAAGCGGGTTGTTCATGTCGAGCGCGATGTCCCGCTTGTTCGCGTTGCGCGCGGCGAAGTAGCCGCTGCGGTCGAGGCCGGTGCCGATGCCGTCCTTGAACGGCTCGCCACGGCGCAGTATGTCGGGACGCTTGACGCTTTCGATTTTGATAACGTCCGCGCCGCATTGCGCCAGTACGCTCGTGGCGATCGGCCCAGCGCCGACCCACGAAAAATCGCACACGACAATGCCCTCCAGGGCACCCTCAACGCTGTTCAACATACACCGCCCCCGTTCGCACGAGTTCATCGATCTCGAGTCCCGAATAGCCACATTCGGTTAGTATTTCCCGCGTGTGCTCACCGATGCGCGGGGCATTGCGTCCGAGTTGCCATTGCAACTCGCCGAACTCGTACGGCGCGCCCGGGTAGGTAATGTCCGCACCGAGCGTTTCGTTGAACTGAGTCTTCCAGAATTTCCGGTGCAAGAGCTGGGGGTTCGCGAGCAGATCCCGGCCGTTACTGACTGGCGTCACCGAGACGCTGAAGCGCTGCCCCATTTCATACAGGTAGGCCTTGCTGCGGGTTCTGGTATAGCGCTCGAAGACGCGGCAGAAGGTCGCGTAGCCCTCGGTCGAGCACCGGTACGCGAAATCGATCCACTTGTCGTCGTCGAGAAGCTTCCATTCCTCGACCCCTTCGGCCTCGAGCCAGCGCACGAAGGGCGTCCACATGCCCTTGTTGCGCCCCATGATGGCGACCAGCATGATGTAGCCGTCGACGCACGGATGCAGTGTCCCGCAGCCCGCCTCGCGCCCGCGTCCGCGCCGGATTTTGCCCTCGAGGTCCCAGAACTGCGCCGCATTCTCGAGCGCCATCGCCTCGGCCTCGATGCAGGCCACGTCGACCACCTGGCCCCGCCCGGTACGCTGCGCGCTGAACAGCGCGATCGCACTACCGACGGCCGCATACGCCTCGGCCATCCGGTACGCCTGGTTGTCCGGCGCGCGCACCGGCTTGTCGCCATCTACGCCCGCGAGATAGAGAAAGCCGCTCAGCGCAGAACACGTCAGATCCGAACCGGGATAAGCCGCCAGCGGCCCGGTGCGCCCGAACGGAGTGACCGAGGTCTGCACCAGACTGGCGTTGTCGCGACTCAGCACATCGTAGGACAGGCCGAGCCCGTCCAGATAACCCGAGCGGCAGCTCTCAACGAGCAGGTCGGCGCTGCCGCATAGCCGGCGGAACACCGCACGCCCCTCCTCATTCTCGAGGTCCACCGCGAGGCCGCGCTTGCCCGCGTTGTAATAGAGGTACGGTAGACTCGCCTGCACACCGGGTTCATTGCGGAAATAGGGGCCGACGCGGCGCATCGGATCGCCCGCGGGCGACTCCACGTGGATCACGTCAGCACCCAGCCCGGCGAACATCTTGGCCGCGTACGGCCCGAGTTCGCCGGTCAAGTCCAGCACCCTGAATCGCGAAAAGTCCTGTCCCATCTCACATTTCTCCTGCCCGTCGAGGGTCGCGCGCACCCGCCGTCAGCCTGCGAACAGGCTTCGTCCGCCGCACACGTAGAGCACCTGGCCGGTGACGAAACCCGTCTCGTCGTCGGCGAGGAAGAGCAGCGTGTTGGCGATGTCGTCGGGATCGCCCAGCTTTCCGGTCGGCTGCCGCGACAACAGGAACTGCCGATCCTTCTCCGGCAGTTCCTCCCACATCGGCGTGTGGATCAGCCCCGGAGCAACGCAATTGACGGTGATCCCGGCGCGGCCGAGCTCGATCGCAAGCGTACGCGTCATGCCGACGACGCCGGCCTTCGCCGACGAATACGGAGTCTGCCCCGCGCCGCCGAGCCATGCGCGGGAGGCGATGTTGACGATGCGCCCGTGCTTGTTCTCGACCATGTGGCCGTGCACCGCCTGCGAGCACAGGAAGGTGCCCTTCAGATTGACATTGAGCGTGACATCCCAGTCCGCCTCGCTAAGCTTGCGCAGCGCGCCGGCCCGCTCCATGCCCGCGTTATTCACGAGGATGTCGATGCGGCCGAAGGCATTCACCGTCTGCTGCACCATCGCGTCGACCGCCGCCTTGTCGCTAATGTCGGCGACGGCGCCGAGCGCGCGATGTCCCTTTCGGCTGAACTCATCGACCGTCGCGTGCACCTTCTCCGCGTTGATGTCGTTGATAACGACGGCCGCACCCTGCTCGGCGAAGCGCAATGCCGTCTGCCTACCCATGCCGCTCGCCGACCCTGTGATCAGCGCGACCCTGTTGCGAATTCCCATTGCCGCCCCCGTGATCAAATCGACATCGAAAAGTACGCGCTCTTTCCGCCACAGACGAAAAGCGTCTGCCCGGTCACATACTTCGAACTATCGCTCGCAAGAAAGCCGACTGCGTTGGCAACGTCAGAGGGCCTGCCCAAGCGCTTCACGGGAATGCCGGCGGCGAGCTTTTCCCGCTCCGCCACAGGCGTCGCGTCGGTGTCGAGATCGCCCATGACGACCGTGCTCACCGTAACGCCGTCTCGCGCCGATTCGAGCGCGAGCGCCCGTGTGAGCCCGAACAGACCCGCACGCGCAGCGGCGACGTTGGCGCTCGCCGCGAGGCCGAGATAACGAATATCGCTGATATTGACCACGCGCCCGAAGCCACACTTGCGCATCAGCGGAACGACTTCGCGCAGGTAGTGGAACGGGCCCGCGATGCCGGCGCCGAGCGCCGCGCCGACGTCCGCATCGGAAATGTCCTGCAGCGCCTTGGCGGTCAGTACGCTTTCGTTCTGCACCAAGATGTCGATCCGCCCGTAGCGCGCCATCACCTGCGCGACCGCATCGCGGATCGAACCGGGCTCGACTGCGCCCGTCACCACCGCGATCACCGCCACCCCCTTCTCGGCCAGCCGCGATGCGAGAGCGTCGAGCCGGCCGGCGTCCGCGCCCACGAGCGCGAGTTGCACACCCGGCGCGGCGAGCCGCAGCGCAACCGCCTCGCCCACCGCATCGTCGGCATTGACGATCAGAGCCACCCTTTCTTTGCCTTTCGATTCCATCGCCGTCTCCCAGTTACCAGCCGCGCACCAGCATGTGCATCGTGCAAGCCGCGTGTTCCGTGCCAGACAGCCCGCCACCCGTAACGTGCGTCATCGCCACACGCGGCACCGGATCGACCTGATAGCCGGGACACTGGTTGCGCATCTGCTTGACGCTCGCGGCGATCTGGGCGGCCCCCGAAGCGCCGATCGGGTGACCATACGAGAGCATGCCGCCACGCGGACTGACGACACACTTGCCCCCGTGCGTCGTGTTGCCGTCGCGCAGGAACTTCAGCCCTTCGCCCTTCGGACACAGGCCGAGGCATTCGTAGTACAGCAGCTCGGCAATCGTGAAAGCGTCGTGCAGTTCGACGATATTCACATCCTCAGGACCGATGCCCGACTCTTCATAGAGCTGCGCTGCGGTTTCCTCGGTGATGTCGTCGCCCGTTATGTCGCGCGGCCGGTTGTGGTAAGGCCCCGACCGCACGACCGAGCCCGCCACCAGAATCGGCTTGTCGATGCCCAACTTCTTCACCATCTCTTCCGAGCACACGACGACCGCCCCGGCGCCATCGGCGATGCCACAGCATTGCTGCAGCGTCAGCGGAGACGCGACGACGCGCGAATTGACGACCTCCTCGACCGAAATCTCACCCTTGAACCACGCATACGGATTGTTGGTCGCGTGGCGGCGGTTCTTCACGGTGATCATCGCCAGATCCTCGGCCGTGGCCCCGGTCTCGTACATGTAACGCTGCGCGCGCATCGCGTACTTGCCGGTCATGACCGCGCCGTGCACCGTTTCGATATCCGACATGGCCGTTGCAAAGGCAGTGCCTTGCGCCATGTGCAGCGTGTGATTCTCGCAGCCGATGCCGATCGCGACGTCGGCAAGCCCCATCGCCACGTCCCGCACCGCCAGATGCACTGCCATACCCCCTGCGGAGCATGCGCTTTCGACTGTCATGATTGGAAGATGTCCGCACATGCCCAGATCCTTGAGCACGGTTTGACCGATCACCATTCCGTTGGTGCCATTGCCGACGTAGGCGCTCTGCACCATCGTCGGACGGTCGATATTCGACGCCTTCAGCGCCTCGAATGCCGCGGCACGGCCCAGCACATCGAAATCGACCTCGTGCCGCCCGAATTTCGTTTCGCCGACCCCGGCGATATAGACCTTGCGCTGCAGTTTCATTTTCTTTCACCCACCGAGATTTATGCCTTGCGGAACTTGTAGCTGATCAGCGGAACGCCGTCGCGGTTGTCGCGAACGGGCCCCACGGTCAGTTCGACCTCCTCGTCGCAGCGGAAGCTGCCGGGCTCGCCTTCCAGCTGCGCGAAAATCCGCAGGTTCTCGGGCAGATCGATGTAGCCGAACGAATATGGCGTTTTCATTCCCGCCTGACCAATGAAATTGTCGCTGAAGCTGTAGAGCTTCCCGCGTCGGCTTAGCGGCACGACATCGAACTCCTCGCCCCAGCAACTCGGGCACGGACTCAGCTTGGGGAAATCCAGCTGGCCGCACCCCTTGCAGCGATACCCCTTGAGATACGGCGCGCCGCCGTCCGCGGGCACCTCGAGCAGGTCCGGATGAAAGAATGTGATATCCGGCTTCTTCTCCGGTTTCTTGTTCGGCTTTTGATCTGACATGACGCCTCCGCAGCATTTGTTTCATTTTCAACGTAGATCCAATTAAACGCGCCTGGTTGCGGCGCAACAATTGGTGCGGACACCTAACTGTTAAGGGTAACCCCCACCCGCACGCGCCAAGGCGGAAATTCACGTCGAGCGGCGGTGTCGACAATCTGGCCGCACAGGCGCGGATACCCTGCCAATTTCGGCTGTAAAAAAAACGCGCCGAAAGGCGCGCAAAGTTCCCACGGGAGGAGAGGAACCCCGAGAAAAATCTTCTACTCAGTTTCCGCCACGCATGTTCTGGACGTTAAACAGGCTGACCGGGACCATCTGAGCGTCCAGTTGCGCCTTGAGCTGTCCGGTCGTGCAGTGCTTCGCCTGGATATCGATCATGGTGAACGCATCGAACGGAGTTATGCCGCTGCCCTTGTTCTTGGCCAGGTGGAAGTCGGGATGCGTCCATCCGACAACATACGTCTTCCACAAATCACCCTTGCGGTCATGCACAAGCGACATGCTAATTACCGAGGTTTGCGCGTCCATGTAATGCACCCGTCTGCTCACCGGATGATTGGTGTCGATCGGAGACGATTCGAGGATGTGCACCTTGCGCAACTGCCACGTGACGCTGGGGAAGCACCCGCCCTTTCCGCCGAAGGCGACGTACTTGTAGCCGTCCGGCTCTTTGTATTCATCGGACAGCTTCATGTCGTTATGGTTGTAAAAAGGCATCAGTATGTTCGCCGTGCCCTGGTACTTCCAGTTCATGTCCGAAATACGGCCGTTATAGCCCTCGAAGTCCTCGATCATGATGTCTGAGCCGAGAAAGGCGTCCGTAGTCTGTCCGGTCGACAACCGGCGCACGCGGCGCTGGAAACCGAGATAGAGATAAGCGTCGTCCAGCTTCGTGTCGTCCTCGTAGCGCTGGATCAGCAGCTGTGTGTTCTTGACATCCTGCGGTTCATATACTTTCACGTAGGTCGCGCGATACAGTTTCGACGGGTTCGGCGTAATTTCCGGCACCGGAGCCTGGCTTACTCGATGCGTATACCTTAAGAAATGAAAACCGAACAGGATATTGCGCTCGACCTTGCCGCTGTCCATGTTAATGTACTTCCAGTAAAACGGCGAGATCGCCAGGCCGTCGTACGCGTTCATGCCATAGCGGTTGTTCCACGCAAGCTTCTCGCCGGCCCGCGGGTCCTTTGCATCGGGTTCTTCAGGGAAAGGACGCCCTGCGACATAGCCGACCAGCTCACCCGGTTTTGCACCGAGCTTCACCTTGCCGGCGTTCACCTTGGTCGCGTCGACATAGCTCTTATTGGTGTCGAACGAGGTCGTTGCTCCGACAGTGATCTCGACCGCCCCTTCCCGAATGTACCGCTGCATTCCCGGGTCGAGGACCCCCTCGAAATTCGCGACGTTCCCCTGGTTGATCACCGTTCCGGGCGCAACACCGGGAGCCGTCGGCAGGGCATGCATGTACGGGAAGAAGGATTTCTCGATATCCGCTTCGGTCGCCGCGTGCGGCGTTCCCGCCGCACAGGCCAGCGCCACTACGATCACCCCATGCCCTGCAATATGTCTGGTCATTTCCACTGTCTCCTCTTAAATGGTGCGTCAGAACTTGTAGCGAACCATCACGTAGATATCGTCTTCCGCAACCGCTGTTCCGATCGGTCCGGCGCGGAAGCGTGCGGTCGGCTCGAAACCAGGCAAGCCCGCCGATCCCGGGACAAACGGCTGGCCCGCGGCCGTATAGGTCGTGAAGGGCGGATAGGGGTTGAACGAACGGGCGTCGTCGAACTTGTAGTGGCTACTCCCGTTCGTATATTTAAAGTTGGCACCGAGGGTGACCTTGAAGTCGTCGGTGACGCTCCACTCGATCTGAGGCGCGACGGTGAGTGCCTTGGCACGGAAGTCGCGTGCCACCATCACCTGCGGGCTGACCCGATCCCCGGCGAGGAATCCCTTGATCAGCAGCGTGCCGATGAAGTTGTCTTCCCAATCGACGATGCCCACCGTACCAAGCGGGCCATCATGTCGTTCGTGATCGATTATGTGCTGCCAGAACAACTGCGCAGAAATCTGCGTTGCCCGCGTCGTGCTGATGAACGGAATGAAGGTCGGCCGGTCGACTCCGATAACGGTGCGCAGCACCCTGTTCTTCGAGTACAACTCGCGCCGCGCGGTGTTCACGAACTCCTCGCCATGCGTCAGCGCGCCTTCCATACGAATGGCTGCATTCGCATCGGGAATCTGGAAATCCAGCGAACCGCCAACGAGGTTCACCCGCGGGTAATGGATGTCGAACGCGATCAGGTGGCTCACCGGAACACCGGCCGCCGGAGGGGTCGTATTGCCCGTCCCGCCGGTGAAGGGGTTCACGGCGCCAGCGCTGAACGCATGCAGGCTTGGAAGTTGCGAACGGTAGGTCAGCGCATTCAGGGAAAACGCGAGGCCGCCCTGCGTGATCCCCTCGTACTTGACGCCCAGTTGCGTGTTCGAGAGCGACCACGCGGGCAGATGCACTTTGCGGACGCCGATCTGATGCGGCCCGAAATCCGTCGCAGCCCAGGCGCCGGCAGTCCCCGCCGGAACGGGACTGAAGTTCGCAACGGTTCCCCCGTTGTCCCACAGGTTCGCGAAGCCGCGGAAGAAACAAGCCGCGTCGAGCATCACGTTCGGAGTGCCGCACTGTCCGAGGTTGTTCGGCCGGAATTTGTCGAAATTCCACACTACCTGCACGTTGCGGTCCTGCATCGACTCGCTCGCGCCCATACGGTACTCGGCCTGCGCGATCCACATCGGGATGCGGATATCCTGCAACTCATCGTAAATATTGTTGCGCGAGTAGTCGACCGGATTGATGACATCGAGCACGCGGAACAGATCGGTGCGCCCCCACACCACCTGCTGCCGACCGAGCTTCAGGAAAAGCTCAGTGCCATCGGCGAGCGGAAATGTCTTCTTCGCATAAAATTCGCGCAGGAAATCGAGCCGATCGTTGAACTCCGGCGTCTCGAGTTCCCGCAGATTCAGATCCCCGTAGCCGCCGAAGTCGCGGCAGCCTCGCGAATCGCGGTCGCACGGCCGGACTGGGACGCCGAAGACCGCGCCCCGCTCGGGCCTGTGCCAACGGTCGCCCAGCACGCGCATGCCATCGTTCGGATTCGCCGCCAGATCGAAGCCCAAAGCGTTAGTCGGCGGCAAGCCGATCGCTGTGCCGATCGGGTTGTTGATCCCGCCGCCGTGCGGCACCTGCGTCAGGTTGAGAGGCGTGCCGGCGGTCGTCGGCACAGGCGGCAACAACGGTGCCGCTGTGTTCTCGAGCGTGATCGCGCCACCTGCGTTGCGCCCGTACTCATCCTTGTTCAACTGATACACGCCATCCCAGCTACCGCGCAGGATGCCGCGAAAAGCCCAGCCGTCTCCCATCTGCCTGTCGGCTTCGACCTGCAGGGTGTTGCGGAACTTCGCGAGCCCCGCCCGACTCCGCCGCGCGGTGTGGTTTTCGTAATACACGTCGGCGACCCATGGCGTTGTGCTGCTAGCCAGATCCGGAAGATTTTCATCCGCTGCCTGCACCGCCCCACCCACTGTCAGCGGCAGTGCGGCGGCGAGAACGCTCAATTTCGGGCGCGAAATATCCCTTGCTGTCTTCATACCGCTTGTCCTCCCCTGAAAGACCGGATTCGAGTTGGGTTCGAGTCTTGCACCGGATCGGGCGCCGTTACGCCGGTTGTGCGATCAATGTGCAGTCCGCTTTCCACCCCCGCTCGCGGACCTGGAGAACCTGGTCCTCGTCGAGATAGACTGCCGTGATGAAGCGCGGCTTGAAGATCATGACCCACGCCGGCACGAGCAACGTAGCGGCCGCCACGTTGAAAACCAGCATCAGGCACAGCAGAAGAGCGGCGTCGGATTGGAAGCGCAGATCCGACAGCACGATCCACATGACGACGCCGGCAATCAGCGTCATTGCCGTGAAGGAGACCGCGAAACCGGTCGTCGCGATCGCCTTCATCACCGCCTGCGCGAGATCCTGCAGAGCCGCCATTTCCTCGCGGATCCGGTTCATGATGTAGATTGCGTAATCGATGCCGACGCCAATACCAACCGCGATAACCGGTACGGTATTCACGTTCATGCCGATATGCATCACGCTCATGTACGCATAGGTCAGCACCGTGGCGAAGGTCATCGGCAACACCATCAGCCATCCCGCGTGCAGCGATGCGTAGAAGGCCCAGACGAAGGCGAACGAGAGCGTCAGCACCAGCGGCACAATGAGGAAGTTATCGTGCCTGACTGCGTCGTTGATCGCCGCGTTGACCCCGATCGCCCCCCCGGCGAGCTCGATGCTCAGTCCTGGGGCGGCATTCCCCGGCGCGCTGATGGCCGCCTCGGCCAGCGCTATCGCACGCTCGATCGTCTGCCCCTGGAGATCCTTGTAGTAAAACACCACGTTGGCGAGGTTCTCGTCGGAATTGGTGTACTCGTTCAACGCGCCCGGGATCGGGCTTGCTGCCATGAAAGTAAACATCAGGCCCCCGATCTCGTTCGCGTCGGACGGAATCTGGTTCCAGCGCGGATCGGTGTTGTGGATGAGGCCATTGACAGAGCGGATCAGCCCCGGCAGCGCCTTCGTACCACCGACGTTCGGATCGTGCAGCATCGTGTTCTGGAACGATTCGATCGCGCGCAGCACCTCGGGATTCTTCAGCCCCCCCTTTTCGGCCGTGCGCGCCACGACGTAGAGCTCTTCCGAACCCGGAAAGCGCTCATTGATCGCACGCGACGACGCGTTGTAATCGTGCTCGGGGTAGAGCAGCGGGCTTCCCGGCTCGGCCTCGCCAATCTGCACACCGAGGCTCAGCCACGATCCGATCGCAACAAGCACCGCTGCGCTGACGAGCACCGCTATCGATCCGCCACGCGAGCCGACCACACCGAAGAGTCCGACAATCACTTTGCGCAGGACGCTCTCACGCGCTTCTGCGACGCGCGGCGGCGGCAGCACGTGCAGCAGCAGCGGCACGACGAGGAGCACCGTGAATATCACCGAGAAGCTCCAGAAGCCCGCGTAATAACCCATCTTCGTGTTGATCGGCGCGGCACCGAGCGTCAGCACGAGTATGCCGACAGTATCGACGATGATCGCCAGCGATCCCGGCCTGAACAGATCGTCGAACGCATCGCGCGCAGCTCGCCGCGAATCGCCCGTCCGGCCAAGCTCAAAGTAGTAGCGTTCGACCAGTTGGATGCTGTGCGACATCGCGCGAGCGGCAATGAGGAACGGAATCACCAAGTTCAGCGGATCGAGATTCCAGCCCATCAGCGAGACGAAACCGAGGCCCCAGATCGACGACAATGTCACCCCCAGCAGCGGCAACATCACACCGTACAGACGCCGGAAATAGATCACCAGCAGCGCCACCATCAGCGCAAGCGTGTACAGGAAGATCTGAATGATCTGAGACAGGTACGTGTAAACCCAGCCGATCAGCACCGGACTGCCGGTTGCATAGATCCTCACCCCGTCCGCGGCCTCGCTCGCCCGCACCGCCTGAAGCTCGGCAAAAGTCTTGCCGTAGTCGATATTGTCGGCCTCGTTCAACTGCGCCTTGATCAGCGCGGACTTGAGATCCGGCGATACCATCAGGCCATAGACGCGCGGATTGGCCATGACGTCCGTCCTGAGCGTCGCGAGTTCCTCGCCGGTCAGTTTCGGCTGCGCCGGATCGTAGTAGAGCCGCGAGATCATCTCACCGCTCTCGGTCAACCAGATCTTGCGCACCGTGCGATGCGCGAGGCTCGACACCTGGTTGTGATTGACGCCTGGCAGGTTGTCGACCGCCTGTGTGAGCCGATGCAGGCGCGACAACGTCTCATTGGTGAAGATGTCCCCGTCCTCGACCTCGAGCGCGACGACGATCTGGCTCGCACCGCCGAAGCTGCCGCGAATCTCGTTGTGCAGCTTGATGTAGGGGTGGCTTTGCGGCAGCAGGTCTTCGAACGCCGAGTAGATCTGCAGTCCGGGAACCTTGAGCGCAAAAAAGACCGTCACCAGGAAGATTGCTGCGAGGATCGCACGCGGAAACCTGAAGACGATAGTCTCCAATTCATGGACTGCATGGGTAATACGATGACGCATCACGTAACCTCGCTCAGTTGTTCGCCGTAGCCTTGTGGTCGCCGACGAGCGTCGTCACCTCCACGCCCCCTGCCCCACCCGCGAGAAGAACCCGCCCTTCGCCGAGCTGCATCGCGGCGCGCAAATACGTCGTCCTGCGCGCATCGGCGACCTTCCACTGATCGCCGCTCAGCCGGAACACGAGACCGTTGATCCCTACGCCCACCGGCGCGCCACCACCGTCCAGCGACAAACCGTATATCGGCGCACCCGCCTCATTGACCTGCTTGATCCAGCTCTGTCCGCCGTCGGTGGTCTGCATGACCACCCCGGCGAGCCCCGCCACCCAACCTCGCTGACGGTCAACGAACACAGCCGCATACGGATAGAACTCGTCACTGATCTTCGGCAGTGCCTCCCATGTCGCGCCGCCATCGACGGTGCGGTAAACCGCACCGAATTCACCGGTAACGAAACCTTCGCGCTCGTCGAGGAACTGAACGCTGGCGAGCATTGCGTCGTCGCCGACAACGGTCATATTCCAGTTCGCGCCCTGGTCGACACTCGATGCAATCGTGCTCCCGCTGCCGACGACCCAAAGGCGGTTCGTCGCGTCGCAGGTGATCGCGAGCGGGTTGACGGGTTCGTCGATCGCGCGAGCCAGCCATTCACCACCGGCCGCGTCGGCGGCCCACACGCGATGAAAGAAATCCAGCGCAGCAAAGCTCCCGTCCGGACAGGCTGTCACACCAATGAACGAGCTACTCGAATCCAGTTGTTGTCGCGTCCAACTCACGCCACGATCATTGGACGTCAGCACAACGCCGTTGGCGCCGACCACGATGGTCGTCTTCCCGTTGTCCGCAACCGCCTGAAAGGCATCGGACCGCTTGATTACGGCAGAGCTGGCGGCGCTGATGTTCGACGTACCTGCCGATACACCGCATCCCGCAAGCATCATGCAAAGCGATACCTCGAGAATCGTGGGGTACCATGGCTTCGCCTCGATATTCATAAGTTTGTCTCCTCCGTTCGGGTGTCGTCGGCGCGCCTAACGCGGCCCCTACTCTTGCAACGCGAAACCATCCCCCGACGGTCGGAATGTAGGCCTCGGATATCGCGCCAACAATTGGTGCGGACACCTAACGAATAGAGAGTTGTTCCTAGCAGCCTGTCGGACTTCAAGCTCGCGGGCACCGCGGCCGAGGGATTGATTTCACATTGTGAGAGACGATGGGCATTTCAGGCTCCAATCGGCGGTTTTTGTTCGAAATCACAATGCCCCTGTCC
>NZ_WTVS01000070.1 GCF_012911005.2 Aromatoleum toluolicum
AGCTCTTCCGCGTGGCGATGCTGTTGCCGGTGGTGGCGGTGGTGTCGCTGCTCTTCCGCGACGGCACGGCGAGCGGCAAGAAGCCGCCGGTGCTGCCGGGTTTCCTCGTCGGCTTCGCGGTGCTGGTTGTCGTGAACAGCCTGGGACTCATCCCCAAGCCGGTCACCGACGCCGCCTCCCAACTGTCGCGCTGGTGCCTCGTCGTGGCGATCGCGGCGCTCGGGGTCAAGACCTCGTTCCAGCAACTGGCTGCGGTGGGCTGGCGCCCGGTGGCGATGCTTGCGGCGAACACGGTCTTCCTCGCGGCGCTGATCCTGGGCGGGCTGCTGTTGATGCGCTGAGCGGATACTGCAGGGCGCAACGCGAACCAATCATTGGCAGACGGTGACCCCCGGCCCGCAGGACGGGCCGGGAGGGACGCGGCCGTCCGCATTCAAGAGGAATAGGCAGATGGCTTTGGACAAACAGGTGGATTGGTCCGACGTGGGGCCGCTCTTCCGTGACGGCATCAGCGTGATGTTCGGTGGCTTCATGGGGGTGGGGACGCCCGACGGCCTGGTGTCCCTGCTGCGCGAGCAGGGCACGAAGAACCTGACTCTCATCGGCAACGATACGGCCGCGCCGGAGACGGGCGTCGGGCCGCTGATCTCCGATGGTCATGTAAAGAAAGTCGTGGTGTCGCACATCGGCACGAATCCGGTCACGGGCAAGAAGATGATCGCAGGCGAACTGGACGTCGACCTCGTCCCGCAAGGCACGCTCGCGGAGCGCATCCGCTGCGGTGGGGCAGGGCTCGGTGGCGTGCTGACGCCGACCGGTGTCGGTACCGTCGTGGAGGAGGGGAAGGCGAAGATGGTCGTCGACGGCAAGACCTTCCTCGTCGAGCTGCCGCTGCGTGCAGACGTCGCGATCCTGAAGGCGAAGCGGGCCGACCGCGCCGGCAACCTGGTGTACGAGCGCGCGGCGCGGAACTTCAACCCGATCATGGCGCTGGCCGCGGATCTGGTGATCGCTGAAGTCGATGAGATCGTCGACGTCGGCGAGATCGACCCCGATCTCGTGATGACCCCGGCGGCGCTGGTGGACAAGATCGTCCTGGCGCGGAGGCAGTGAAGATGAAACTACCCCCACGCTCACGTTGTTCGCTGCCCCCCGAGGGGGCTCAGGCCTCCTTGGGGCGGCCCGGCGCTAGGCCTGAGGCAAAGGAAGTGATCGCACGACGCGTCGCACAGGAGTTCCAGGATGGCTACGTCGTCAATCTGGGCATCGGTCTGCCCACACTGGTCCCGCGCTATCTGCCGGCGGGGATGCACATCACGTTGCAGTCCGAAAACGGGTTCCTGGGCCTCGCGCCGCTCGAAGGCGAGCCGCTTCCCGGCGTCGTCAATGCCGGTGGCCAGCCCTGCGGGCTGATGCCCGGCGCGGCGATGTTCGACAGCGCGATGTCCTTCGCACTGATCCGTGGCGGTCACGTCGACGTGACCGTGCTGGGCGGGCTGCAGGTGGATGAGGAGGGCAATCTCGCGAACTGGATGGTGCCCGGCAAGATGGTGCCGGGCATGGGCGGTGCGATGGATCTCGTCACCGGCGCGCGCAAGGTCATCGTCGCGATGGAGCACTGCACGAAGGAAGGTGAGCCGCGCATCCTCGACCGCTGCACCCTGCCCCTGACAGCGAAGGGGCGGGTGGCGATGGTCATCACCGAGCTCGCGGTGTTCCGCATTACGCACGGTGAATTCGTGCTGATCGAGCACGCACCGGGGGCCACGGTGAACGACGTCAGGGCGAAGACGAAGGCGCGCTTCGCGGTTTCCGACGAGCTGAAGACGATGAATCTCGGCTGATGCGTGCGGGGCCAACTTGCGCCCCAGCCAACTCATCGCGCAGCGACCGTTTTTGCGGGGGGTGTCCACATGGCCACCTGTGCTTCTCCTCTCTCTCTCTCCGGGATCAGGACACCTCCCTTTTTTATTCGCGGCCCGTTGCGGGGCCGCAGCTTGAACCTTCGAACAGGAGACCCAGGCATTGAACGATTCAACTTTCCGTAAAGTCGCCGTGCTCGGCGCGGGCGTCATGGGCGCGCAGATCGCGGCGCACCTCGCGAATGCCGGGGTGCCGGTGGTGCTGTTCGACCTCGCGGCGCCGTCCGGCGACCCGAACGGCATCGTCACGAAGGCGCTGAAGGGGCTGCAGAAGCTCGAGCCGGCACCCTTCGTGACGCGCGACCGCGTGAATTACATCGACATTGCCAACTACGACCAGCACCTCGAACTGCTGCGCGAGTGCGACCTCGTGATCGAGGCGATCGCCGAGAAGCTCGAGTGGAAGGAAAGCCTGTACGCCAAGATCGCACCCCACCTCGCACCGGGCGCCATCATCGCCAGCAACACCTCCGGCCTGTCGCTCGCGAAGCTCTCCGCGGTGCTGCCCGAATCCCTGCGCGCGGACTTCTGCGGCGTGCATTTCTTCAATCCGCCGCGCTACATGCCGCTCGTCGAACTGATCCCGGCCCCGGCGACGCGCCACGGCGTACTCGACCGGCTCGAGCCGTGGCTCGTCTCGCGGTTGGGCAAAGGCGTCGTGCGTGCGAAGGACACCCCCAGCTTTGTCGCCAACCGCATCGGCGTGATGTGGCTGCTGACGGTCGCACATCACACCGAACGACTGGGCCTTGCCTTCGACGAGGTCGATGCCCTCACCGGCCCCGCGATCGGGCTACCGAAGAGCGCGACCTACCGCCTGCTCGACGTCGTCGGCCTCGATACCCTGGGCTATGTCATCGACGGCCTGCGCAGCGCCCTGCCGGACGATCCGTGGCAGTGCCACTACACGGTGCCGGGCTGGGTCGCGGCGCTGATCGACAGGGGCATGCTCGGCCAGAAGACAGGTGGCGGTGTGTATCGCAAGCAGGGGCGCGACATCACGGTGCTCGACCCGGTCTCGGGCGAATACCGCCCGGCGGGGGGCCGCGTCGCACCGGAGGTCGACGAGATCCTCAGGATTCGCGATGCCGGCCGGCGCCTGCAGCAACTGCGCGACTGCCCGCATCCGCACGCACAGCTCCTGTGGTCCTGCCTGCGCGATCTCTTCCATTACTGCGCGGTGACGCTTGAAGAAATCGCCGACACCGCGCGCGACGTCGATCTCGCGCTGCGCTGGGGCTACGGCTGGTCCCGTGGGCCGTTCGAGATGTGGCAGGAGGCCGGTTGGGCGAAGGTCACGCAGATGCTCCGCGAGGACATTGCGGTGGGCGCGACGATGGCCGCCGTGCCGCTGCCGGCGTGGGTCGACGGGCGCAACGGCGTGCATGCTGCCGAAGGCTCGTGGTCGGCGTCCGAGGGGCGGTTGAAACCGCGCTCGACGCTGCCCGTGTATCGACGCCAGCTCTTCCCGGAGCGCGTGCTCGGGGAGGCCGGGGAACAGGGCGAGACGGTATGGGAGAACGAGGGACTGCGCCTGTGGACGCTTCCCGCGATCGACGCCGGCATCCTCATCGCCAGCCTCAAGACGAAGATGCACGTGCTCGCAAGACCGGTGCTGGAGGGGCTCGCCGAAGCGCTCGCGCGCGCCGAACGCCAGTACGCCGGCGTCGTGATCTGGAACGCGCCGCCGTTCGCCGCCGGGGCAAGCCTCAAGGAAATCCTGGACTTCATTGAGGCGGGCGACTTCGACGCCCTCGACCGCCACGTGCGCGAGTTCCAGCGCACCGCGCTCGCGCTGCGCTACAGCGCCGTGCCGACCGTTGCGGCGGTGCACGGCATGGCGCTCGGCGGCGGCTGCGAGTTCGCGATGCACTGCACCGCACGCGTCGCCGCGGTCGAGTCTAACCTGGGCCTCGTCGAAGCCGGTGTCGGACTGATTCCCGCGGGCGGCGGGTGCAAGGAGTTCGCGCTGCAGGCCGCCGGCATCGCCGCGCGCCAGCAGTATGGGGAACCGAACGCCGCGCTCTATG
This sequence comes from Aromatoleum toluolicum, assembly GCF_012911005.2. Lineage (GTDB taxonomy): Bacteria > Pseudomonadota > Gammaproteobacteria > Burkholderiales > Rhodocyclaceae > Aromatoleum > Aromatoleum toluolicum. The sequence goes on from NZ_WTVS01000070.1 coordinate 3,953, forward strand.
CGTCCTTCGCGCACCTGTCGAAGGCCAAGGTCTCGAAGAGCGCGCACGAGGCGCGCGACATGGGCTTCCTGCAGCCTGCCGACACCATCCTCTTCAACCCGCACGAACTGCTGTACGTGGCAATCCGCAAGGCGCGCGCGCTCGCGGAAGCCGGGCACTACCCGCCGCCACGTCCGCGCGGCGTGAAGGTCGCCGGGCGCGGCGGCATCGCGACCCTGGAAGCCGGGCTCGTGAACCTGCGCGACGGCGGCTTCATCTCGGCCCACGACTACCGCGTCGCGCGTGCGGCCGCGGTCGCCCTGTGTGGTGGCGAAGTCGATTCCGGCTCGCTGGTCGACGAGCAGTGGCTGCTCGACATCGAACGCCAGCAATTCGTCGCGCTCGCCCGAAGCGCGGAAACCCAGGCGCGCATCCGGCACATGCTGGATAGCGGCAAGCCCCTGCGCAACTGATCGGAGACGCATCGCCATGACTTTGAAACTCCAGGACGCCTATCTGGTGGCCGCCACCCGTACGCCGGTTGCCAGACGCAACGGCATGTTCCGGAATGTCCGCCCGGATGACCTGCTCGCCCATGTGCTGCAGGCGAGCGTTGCGCAGGTGCCGCAACTCGATGCGCACGAGATCGGCGACGTGTACGTCGGCTGTGCAATCCCGGAAGGGGAGCAGGGCATGAACGTCGCGCGCCTCGGCGTGCTGATGGCGGGGCTGCCGGACACTGTGCCCGCGATCACGATCAACCGCTTCTGTTCCTCCGGTCTCAACGCCGTCGCAATGGCGGCCGACCGCATCCGTCTGGGAGAGGCCGAGGTGGCGATCGGCGCCGGCGTCGAGTCGATGAGCGTGATGCCGCAGATGTTCGGCAAGGGCTACGCCGCAAACCCGAAGTGGATGCAGGACGAGCACGTCGCGCTCGCCTATGGCATGGGCCTTACCGCCGAGCGGGTGGCCGAGCGCTGGAAAGTGTCGGGCACCGACCAGGACGCCTTCGCCGCGGCGAGCCACGCCAAGGCGCTGGCTGCGATTGCGGCGGGGCATTTCGACGCCGAGATCACGCCGTATGCGGTCACCGATCATCTTCCCGGCGGTGACGGAATCGTCAAGCGCGTCGAGCGCCTGTGCCGCAGTGACGAAGGCCCGCGCGCCGGCACGACGCCCGAGCAGCTTGCGAAGCTGCGTCCGGTGTTCGCCGCGAAGGGGGCGGTCACGGCCGGCAACGCCTCGCAGATGTCGGACGGCGCCGCCTCGGTGGTGCTGATGAGCGAGGCTGCGGTCAAGCGCTACAACGTCGAGCCGCTCGCGCGCTTCGTGAGCTTCGCGGTCGCCGGCGTGCCGCCCGAGGTGATGGGCATTGGCCCGGTCGAGGCGATCCCGCGCGCGCTGAAGGCCGCGGGCCTCACCCTTGCCGACATCGACTGGTTCGAGCTCAACGAGGCCTTCGCTGCGCAGGCGCTCGCCGTGATGCGCAGCCTCGACATCGACCCGGCGAAAGTGAACCCGCAGGGCGGCGCGATCGCGCTGGGCCACCCGCTGGGCGCCACCGGTGCGATTCGCACCGCCACGCTCGTGCACGGCATGCGCCGCACAGGCAAGCGCTACGGCATGGTCACGATGTGCATCGGCACCGGCATGGGGGCGGCGGGCATCTTCGAAGTGCTGTGACCTGACCTTCCAGAAAATACTACAAGACACCCAAAGGAGAATTCTCATGAGCCAGTACGTCGCACCGACCCAGACAATGCGCTTCATCATCGAAGACCTCGTCGGCCTCGACGACATTGCCCGCCTGCCCGGTTTCGAGGAGGCAACGCCTGACCTCGCGGCCGCGATCCTCGACGAGGCGGCCAAGTTCGCCGGCGACGTGATCGCCCCGCTGAATCGCGTGGGCGATACGCAGGGCTGCAGCGTCGCGGATGGCGTCGTCCGCACGCCCGATGGCTGGCGCGAGGCCTACCGTGCCTTTTGCGAGGGCGGCTGGAGCACCATCGGCGCGCCGGCCGAATTCGGCGGGCAGAACATGCCCAAGCTGCTGGCGACGGCGGTGACCGAGATGGTGCAGTCGTCGAACCTCGCCTTCTCGCTGCTGCCGGTGCTGACCGATGGCGCCTCGGCGGCGTTGCTGACGGCCGGGTCCGCCGAGCTGAAGCAGAAGTACCTGCCGAAGATGATTTCCGGCGAGTGGAGCGGCACGATGAACCTCACCGAGCCCCAGGCCGGTTCGGACATCGCGGCGATCCGTACGCGCGCCGAGCCCGCCAATGACGGCAGCTACCGCATCGTCGGGCAGAAGATCTTCATTACCTACGGCGAACACGAGCTCGCCGACAACATCATCCACCTCGTGCTGGCGCGCCTGCCTGACGCGCCTCCGGGCGTGAAGGGCATCTCGCTCTTCGTCGTGCCGAAGTTCCTCGTCAACGATGACGGTTCGCTCGGCGAGCGCAACGACGTGCGCTGCGTCTCGCTCGAGCACAAGCTGGGGATCCACGGCAGCCCGACCTGCGTGATGGCCTTCGGCGATCACGGCGGGGCCACCGGGTATCTCGTCGGTCTGCCGAACCGCGGTCTCGAATACATGTTCATCATGATGAACGAGGCCCGCTTCGGCGTCGGCATGCAGGGCATCGCGATTGCCGAACGCGCCTACCAGCAGGCGCAAGCCTACGCCGACGAACGCGTGCAGGGGCGCGACGCGGTCACCGGTGCGGACAACGTCCCCATCTCCCTGCACCCCGATGTGCGCCGCATGCTGCTGCTGATGCAGACGCGCACGCAGGCCGCACGCATGCTCGCGTACTGGGTTGCCGGCCAGTTCGATGTCGCCCATGCGCATCCGGATGCCGTGACGCGCGAACGTGCCCGTCAGGTGGTCGATGTCCTGATCCCGATCGTGAAGGGCTGGAGCACCGAAGTCGGCAACGACTCGACGCACCTCGGCGTACAGATCCACGGCGGCATGGGCTTCATCGAGGAAACCGGCGCGGCCCAGCACTTGCGCGATGCCCGCATCCTTACGATCTACGAGGGCACGACCGGCATCCAGGCGAACGATCTGCTGATGCGCAAGATACTGCGCGATGGCGGAGAGCGCCTGATGCTGCTGCTGGCCGGCATCCATGAAGACCTGGACAGACTGAAGCTTGTCGAAGACCGGACCATCGCAGCCTTCGTGCCACGCCTCGCCGCATGCATCAGCGGCTTCGAGAATGCCGCCTGGAAGCTGATCGACCGGGCCCGGACCGATCTCGCTGCGGGGCTGTGGGTCGCCGTGCCCTTCCTGACATTGGCCGGTGTCGCGTGCGGGGCGTGGATGTGGGCCAAGGCGGCACTCGCCGCCCATCGCAAGCTCGCGCAGGGCGAGGGCGACGATGCGTTCCATCGCGCGCAGATCGCGCAGGCGGCCTTCTATATGGCACATGTCGCGACGCAGGCCGAAGGCTTGGCAGCGACGGTCGTCGAAGGCATGGAAGCAACGACAGGGCTCTGAGCCATTGCGTGCCGGGAGGCGGCGCCGTGACGTGCTGCGTGTGACCTCCCGAATCGGAACGTGGATCTGCTCTGCACGAGATCGCACCGAGTACCTCTCATCCCGAGTGCTCAGGCCAAGTGCCTGCTCTCGGGGTGTCGCGAAATGTTAAGGCCTTGTCCTCATCGGGCAAGGGTAGGGCAGCGTCGCCTCCGCATCATTTGTCCGTGCTTCCGGGGCAAATTTTGGACACGCCGACGTATCGCTTGCCGGCGCAAATTGCCCGGACTCCGCCGCTCAGCGGCTTGCCCAATCGACGAGGGGAAGGTAGCGATGAAGAGTCTTTTTGCGAAGGAAGCCGCGCAATTCCTTGGCGATCATACCGATGCGCTGTTCATCGACTGTCGAAGCGAAATGGAGTATCGATTCGTCGGTCATCCCGTCGGTGCGCATCAAATTTCGTGGCTCGACGGGGCAGGGTGGGAAGTGAACCCTCATTTCGTTGCCGAGGTCACCAAACTGGCGGATGGCAAGCACGACCGGCCGGTGATGCTGATCTGCAGGGATGGAAACCGAGCGCTGGCCGCAGGGGGCGCATTGGAAGACGCCGGCTTCCTGAACGTATACACCGTGCTGTGCGGTTTCGAGGGTGACGTTGGGCCCAACCTTCGACGCGGCGAAGTGAACGGTTGGCGCTTCGACGGACTGCCGTGGATCATCAGCGCATGTGGGAAATGCGGCTCGTAGGGCCGAATCATTCAGAGCGCTGACCGGGCCTTCATGGCCATGGCGACCGCGATGATCCCGGCCGTGACCGCGAAGCCCTTCTGGAGCGCGGGGCCCGAGATCAGGGGTGCCACTCTGCGGCCCAGGACCATGCCGAGGATGGCTCCGGCGACAAAGGGTAGCGCGGTTGCCAAGGGCGCGGCGCGTCCCTGCAGGATGCCGCTGATGAAGGTGACGGAGCTGGTGAGCGCGATCGCCATCAGCGAGGTCGCGACTGCAGAGTGCATCGACAGCGGCAAGGTGGAACGAATGGCGGGGACGATCACGAATCCTCCGCCAACGCCCAGCAATCCCGAGAGAAAGCCGGTCACTGCGCCAATCAGCGAAACAGTGATCGCGACGGGGCGGGTCCAGATCAGCCGCCCGGTCGCGGGATTCACACTGCCGATTCGACCGATGGACGACCGGCCTTCACCCGCCACCGCCGACCGCACCACGGCGGTGTCTTCCTTCGACACCATAGCCGTGTAGAACATGCGTGCGGCGACCACGGCAAGCACGAGTGCGAAGATCAATGCCAGGACGTTCGGCTGCATCCCGTCTGCGACGCGGATTCCCAGCGGCGCGAACAGGACACCCACAGCCGCCATCAGCGACGCTGCGCGGTAACGCACGTAACTGTGCTTCCACGCCATGGTGGTCCCCACCGCCGCCGATATCGCAACGGCCAGCAGTGAAACGGTCGCGGCCTGGGTAATCGAATAACCCAGTCCCGCCATCAGCAACGGCACGGCGAAAATCGATCCACCCGCGCCCGTCAGGCCCAGCACCAAACCGACGATCAGCCCGATCCCCAGGCTCATTGAGGATCCGCGCGATCGAGGACAAACGAAAGCATCGCGTAGCCCAAACGGGATTCCTCACGAATGACAAGAGCAGAAACGTATAACCGAAAGGCTCACGCCAGTCAGCGACCATTGTCACGCGTCGATCCGTCACTGTTGGTTCATGGCATGCCGTGCGCGAATGCGCATGAGGTCGGCCCCGTAATGGCAATAGCCGATGGCGAAAGCCACGGACGCCGTTAGGGCGACCAGCGGTATCAGTTGCATCGCGGCGAGCAGGCCGATGCGATCGGCAAGTATCCCCGTGACGAAGGGGCCCGGTGCGAGCCCCAGGAGGTTGTTGGCGAGGGTCAGTGTCGCAAAGGCGGTTGCATGGATCGAAGTGGGCGTAAGGTTGGCGACCATCGCGCCCGCAGGCCCGGTGGTTCCCGCCACGAAGAACATGCCGAGCCCTATTACGGCAAATTGCAGCGGGCCCGGTGGCAACAGGAAGCCCGCGACCAGAAGGACGCACGAGGTGATCGAATAGACGATCGCGATCAGCCATTTGCGGACCGCAGAATCGCGGCTGAGGCGGTCTGTGATGATGCCGCAGCTGGTCATGCCGACCGCGCCGATGAGGACGAAGGCCGCGGCCGCGAGACCCGCCTTGTCTGGTGGCAGCCCGTAGTAGCGATTGGCGTAGCTCGGCAGCCAGGCGATCATCGACGCCATCGTGAAGAGCTGCAGACCGCTGCCGACATAGGCGCAGACGACCGAGATTGAGGAAAACAGTGCGGAGAACAGGCTGCGCAACGATGGGGGGGCGGAGCGTCCTGCAGCCCCGGCCTTGTCTGCCGCGCCGCGCCCGTTCTTTCCGGCGGACAGGCGGGTTTCGGTGACGATCGCGGCATAGAGGATGACGAGGGCGAGTCCGAACAAGGCCATCGCTCCGAAGGCCCAGCGCCAGCCCAGGTGCGTGGACACCACGCCGCCCAGCGCCATGCCCATCACCGACCCCACCGCGCCGCCTGCCATGAAGGCTCCGGTCAGCGAAGAGCGCAAGTGTGGCGGAAAGACGCTCAGGATCAGCGCGATCCCCACACTGCCGTAGGCCGCTTCGCCGACCCCGACGAAGAAGCGTGCGGCGAACATCTGGCCATAGCCTTCGGCCAACGCACACGCCAACGTGGCAAGGCTCCACAGGCCCGCCATCAGGACGATGCTGCGAACCCGCCCCCAGCGGTCGGCCAGTACCGACAGCGGAAAACTCAGAAGCCCCACGAGGAGGGCGACGATGCTGTTCAAGGACCCGAGTTGCGTGTCGGACAGGCCCCATTCGGCCTTGAGCACCGGAAAGACGGCATTCAATACCTGCCGCGACATGTAGTCGGAAATCAAAAGGCCAAAAGTCAGTGCGAAAACAATCCACGCGAAGGAACGCGACACGGTCTGTGTGTATGGAATGTTCGCGCTTGCGTCAGCGACGTGCGTTGCCACGGTTGTCCCCTCCGGATTTGCCTGGTCGACCGGGTTCCACAAGTGGGGAACCGGCCTCCGGCTTCCTTATAGTTGAAGGTGCGGAGGGGGGATGACGACGCATCCGCCTCCGCGGTTTCGGGGTGTCCGTTGTGGGGGTACGCCCGCCAAGTTCCGTCCCGAGACTGAGGTATATCCTACGGCGGTACGCGGCGGGATGCACCCCTCGCTGGTGGGGGGCATCCTGCCTGTCAATCCACTATCGCCAGCAATACGATATTGCGGCGAAATGCAATGGCAGCGCAGGCAATTCAGGTTATTGCTTTAGCGCAGGGGTTTCTGGCGCCGGGGTCAGGGCACCGTGCGCGCTTCGACGGGACGGGCCGGCATGCGTACGTAGATGGTGCTGACGCCGGGAACCACCGTCCGTGTTCGGGCATCACGGACCGGAGTGCCGGCGGCCGAGCTGCAGCCGCCCGACGCGCAGCCGCCGGCGCTGCCGTTGGAGCTGGCGCCGGAACTGCAGGATCCGGGGCCGCAGCCGCCGCCCGTCGGTACGCGCTCGCCGTCATCGCCATCGTCCACGAAGGGCACGACCTCGACTTCGTAACCCTTGCCCTTGTATTTCGTGACGAGCTCGGAAAGCCGTGGCTCGCCGATCTGCATCATGCGCATGTAGCCGTCGCCCTCGAGGCGGTCGTGCAAGGCGTCGATGTCGTCGGGTGTGTAGGACCGTACCTGGCTGATCGGGATGATCTTCTTTGTGGTCATGATTCCCGCTCCCTATCGATTGAACTCGACGCGTTCGCTGCCGCTGAATACCAGGAAGCGGTCATGCTTCGCCCGCCCGATCAGCGTCACGCCGCAATGGCGGGCAACATCGAGGCCCATCTCGGTCGTCCCCGAGCGCGAGATCAGAACGGGGATGCCCATCTCGGCCCCCTTGATGACCATTTCGGAAGTCAGACGTCCGGTCGTGTAGAAAAGCTTGTCGCTTCCCTGTTCGCCCCGCATCCACATCAGGCCGGAGATCGAATCGACGGCGTTGTGGCGGCCGATATCCTCAACGTGGTGCAGGATCTCCGCGCCGTCGGCCAGCACGCAGCCATGAACGGCGCCGGAGCGCTTGTACACCGTGTCGAGCTGCCGGACCTTGGCCAGCAATTCGAAGATGCTCGAGCGGGCGACCTTGAAGCCGCCGCCCAGCGTCTGGAGGCGTTCGAGGGCATTGCCGAACAGGGTGCCCTGCCCGCAGCCCGACGTCACCGTGCGCCGGCGCAGCACTTCTTCGCAGCGCTCTCCCGCATCGCCACGGCGTGTGCTCACGGCGGCGGCGTTGACCTCCCAGCTCACCTGGATCTCGCTGATGTCGTACAGATCGTCGATGAGGCGCTGGTTGCGCAGGTAGCCCAGCACGAGGGCCTCGGGATTCTGTCCCAGGGTCATCAGCGTAACGATCTCGCGTTTGTCGAGATAGATCGTCAAGGCTCGCTCGCCGGGCATGTGAGTCGGCTGTGGTTGGCCATTGTGGTCCAGCACGGTACCTGCGACGACGGGCTCGCAACGAGCCTGCGAGAAGAACGGACGGCGGTCCATCAGCATGGGAGTCTCCTAAAGAACGCGGTGGTATTCCACGAAGGAGGCCTGCATCACAGCGAATGCCCGGCCCCTTTCCCCTCGTGATGCAGTCGTTTATGCCTGCTCGTCGCCGGCCAGATAAACCGATTTCCCCGCCGTCAATGCTCTGGTCGGCAAGCCCAGAATCGCCGAAGGGAGGATCGTGATCCGTCCTTCCTTCTGGCCGGCCTTCTCCAGGATCAGGTTGGTCGCCCATTTCGCGGTGACGTTGGTCTTTTCCATCCACTGACAGGTGTGCGGAACGGACACGATGTCGCCGATGAACAGCAGATTGTCGATGGGCGATTGCACTGCCGGCCGCTTCGCCTCTTCGCCGACCTCGCAGTTCATGTACGTATTCCAGCGGTTGACGTACCAGCCCTTGAACTCGGGCAGATCCGGAATGAAATGCTTGATGTCCTCGTAGCAAAGGGTCGCGATGTCCTTGCTGTTCGCCGTGGACACCTTTTCCGCCCGCGGCAGATGAACCTCGATGACCGTCACATCCTTGTCGATGTATTCGTCGGACCATGCCCAGTGCTTGCCGTCGGTGGTCCTGGCACGCATGGAGCGGTTGATCATGACGCTGATGTTTTCGTAGCCGGTGGTGACCAGCACGGGGCTTGGCCCCTGATTCATTTTCTCGAGGGCCTTTTCCCAATATCCCTTGCCCTCGAACCACATGTTGCACACATACACCGACTTCGACTTGATGTCCGACGCCCTGCGGAAGTAGTCGTGATTGAAGGCTTCCAGATTCTTGCCGAGAAAACTGTTCAGGCCCGGCCCATCGAGCGCACACACGAAGTAGTCCGCCTCGAACCGGCGCTCGGCGCGCTCGTGCTCCGCAATCGTCCGCAGCATGTCGGCATTGGCGCCGCAGTAGGGGCACTCGTGGCCGACTTCCATGCCGTCGAAGATCAGGTTGCCGCACACCGAGCAGCGCTTGATCACCTGCCGCGGGATCGTCAGCGCCTTGACCGCGATCACCCGGCCGTCGGAGACATCGACGCCGTCCACCTCGGTGAAGTAGCGGACTTCCCCACCATGCGCGCGGATATAGTCGGCCATCGGCTTGAGGAAGCTTTCCGCCGTCGGATTGCGGTAGAAGTTCATCTTCAGGTCGTTCGGGCTGCCCACGAACAGGATCGTCTCGCGCGCGAGCGTCAGTGCGGACGCCTTGTCGATGCCTTCGTAATAGCCGAGCTCGCAGAACGACGTGAAGAATGCGGCAATTCCCGGTGAGTAGCAGTTCATCCCCTTCAGGTAGTTCTCGAACGAGATGCCGTCCAGATAGGCCGTCTGTTTGGGATCGTTGTAGTCGTAGCTGGCGAGCTTGCCGACGACGGTCGTCAGGTTCTTCTTGTCCTCCGCGGACAGCAGCCCGAATTCGGACATCGAGTGCAGCAGTTGCAGGCGATCGTAGGGCGCGGGCCAGTTCGGCATGGGAATCTTCGCCGTGCCGAGCGTCTTGTCCGTGTAGTTGTAGATGGTGCCGTCGATGGTGTCGGCCAGTTGCCAGCCGTAGCGCCCGAGGAATTCGCGCAGATTGTGGTAGTAGCCCCACACGCCATGCACGGCGTGCTCCCGGATGTAGCCCGGGAAGGACGGGTCGTCATCCGCCGGGCCCCAGGTCTTGTCGCGCCACGAACGCAGCTTGCCGCCGGGGTTGGCGGCCTTTTCGAGCACCGTGACCTTGAACCCGCGGGCGGCCAGTTCGACGCCGGCCTGCATCCCCGCCAGGCCTCCGCCCACGACAACGACACTCTTGCCGTTCGGGGGCAGCGTGGCCTGATTTTCCTTGACGTTCGGATGCGGCTTGTCGAATTCGCCGCGATTGGAAAGCGGCATTGCGCCCAATGCACTGGCGGCGGCCACGCCGCCAGCAATCAGGCCGCTCTTCTTGAAGAACTCTCGTCTGCTCGTCATGATCGTCTTTCCTTCCGCACGGGGCTTGGATGCGTGGCGATATCGTGGGTCAATTACCGACCGGCTTGCCCGCCGCGGCGGCTGCGCTGGTGGTTCCCGGGGCAAACAGCCACAGGCGGCGGTTGAACAGGGTCGTGAGCAGGTTCCGGTAGTTCTCCGGCAGCCACCGCGAGATGGCCCACATCAAACGGGCATCGGCCTGGGGCAGCGAATAGAGCTTGCCCTTTTCCATCGAGCGGATGGCGTAGCGGGCGACGGACTCCGCCGTCACCTTCGACTTCTTGATCTCTTCCATGATGCCCCGCGCGGCCACGCTGGTGCATTGGGCAACCCGCTCGTTGTTGGCGATGTTCGACTGGAAGGCGGTCGGGCAGAGCACCGTGACGTCGATGTTGTCGGTGATCAGCTCGGTCTTCAGGGTTTCCGAGATGGCGATGGCGGCCGCCTTCGAGGCGTTGTAGCTGGCCATCTCCGGCAGGCAGAGGAGCCCGGCCCCCGAGGCGACGTTGAGGATGTGGCCGCCGCCGCATTTCCGCAGCACCGGAATGAATGCACGGCAGCCGTGAATGATGCTCCACATGTTCACATCCATCAGCAGGCGCCAGTTGTCCAGCGAGAGGCCATCCTCCAAGCGGCCGCCGTCGGAGACTCCGGCGTTATTCACCAGCACGTCCAGACCGCCCCAGCCGGCGGTGATGCATCGGGCGGCGGCCGCGAAGTCCTCGGGTTTGGTGACGTCGAGCTGCAGTTCCATGGCTTCGCCGCCGGCGGCGCGTACCAGATCGGCGGTTTGCTTGACCGCGGCCGGATCAAGGCCACTCACGGCGACCTTCCAACCGCGCTGTCCGAACTCGATGGATAGGGCGCGGCCCAGGCCGCTGGTGGTGCCAGTGATCAGGACCCGTTTGTTCGGGAAGCGCTGTTCTAGTGAGCTCATGTCGAATTCCGCCGATCGTTACAGGATCTGTAGGTCGGAAGAATTCCCGGGCGCGAGCGCCGTCCCGGTCTCGGGGCCGTTCGTGCTCATGGCGGGTCTCCTCCGTCAAATACTTACTTTTTGTGTGTGATCACGTTAAGCACTTTGGCGGAGCCGGGATTGACCTGTTGGGACATCGGCTTGACATTTCGTGCGCGCGGTGCGGCGGGCGCAGAGCGCGGATGAGAGCCGATCCGCACGCCGGCGGGCGTAGTGGGGACCCACCAGCCAAGGGGGGGAGGGGTGTCGAGCGGATGCCTGAAATCGATCCGCCGGAGCTCTTGAAATCGGCCCGAAAGCCTCATCAAGTGCGGGATTTCGGCGTGAGAGCTTTTGTTAGGACTCCCATTGCCGGGGGGTAAATTGCCCGCTTTGCCTGAGACGTAAAGTCAAGAACATGGCGCGCCCCGTCAATCTTGCACATGTTCCCCAAGCGCTTAATCGATTCCGCCAATCGAGGCGTGGATGACCTGCGTATTGCGTGGCTGGCGATTCGTCGGCAGTTGCGGGGTTCTTCGGTTGCCTCACTCTAACAACGGATATCAGGTGCTTGTATGAATACTGAAACCATGACGGTGGACGCGCCCAAGGCGAGCAGCCCCGGTATGCAGAAGAACCGGCCAATAGAGGAGATCAAGAGTGTGGTCATCCGCTTCGTCGGGGATTCCGGCGACGGCATGCAGCTTACCGGCAACGAGTTCTCCAAGGCCGTCGCCCGCGCCGGTCATGATTTTGCGACCCACCCGGATTACCCGTCAGAAATCCGCGCCCCGACCGGCACGCTGTTCGGCGTTTCCGGCTACCAGATCCAGTTCTCCTCCGGTCAGGTGTTCACGTCCGGCGACACCCCCGATGTGCTGGTCGCGATGAATCCGGCGGCGCTGAAGACCAATCTGTCGGACGTGAAGCACGGCGGGATGATCATCGCGAACAGCGGGGCGTTCAACAAGGTGAACCTGGAGAAGGCGGGTTATCAGAGCAATCCGCTGGAAGACGGGACGCTGACCGATTTTCGTCTCTACAGCATCGATATCTCCGAGTTCACGACGCAGGCCCTGAAGGACACGGGGATTGCGAAGAAGGAAATCGGCCGGTGCAAGAACTACTATGCACTCGGCCTGATGCTGTGCCTCTACAGCCGCCCGCTGGAGTCCGAGGAAGAGAACATTCGCGCGAAATTCGCGAAGAAGCCTGAGATCGCCGAAGCGAACGTCATCGCGCTGCGCGCGGGCTATGCGTATGCCGAATCGACCGAGATGTTCGTCAGCACCTATCAGGTGCGCGCGGCTGACATCCCGCCGGGTCGCTACCGCAGCATCACCGGCAACCATGCCGCCGCGCTGGGTTTTGCGGCCGCATCCGAACTGGCGAACGTGCCGCTCTTTCTCGGCTCCTACCCGATCACGCCGGCCACGGACATCCTGCAGGAGTTGTCGGCCCTCAAGCATTTCAACATCACGACCTTCCAGGCGGAAGACGAGATCGCCGGCATCTGCTCGGCGATCGGCGCGGCCTACGGCGGCGTGCTGGGTCTGACGACCACGTCCGGTCCCGGCATGGCATTGAAGACCGAGGCGCTCGGTCTCGCGGTGATGCTGGAATTGCCGCTCGTGATTACCAACGTGCAGCGCGGGGGGCCGTCCACGGGCCTGCCGACCAAGGTCGAGCAGTCCGACCTGCTGCAGGCGGTGTATGGGCGTAACGGCGAATGCCCGATCCCGGTCATCGCCGCCCGCTCGCCGGCCGACTGTTTCGAATGCGCGATCGAAGCCTTCCGCATCGCCGTCAAGTACATGACGCCGGTGATCTTCCTGTCCGACGGCGGTATCGGCAATGCGGCCGAGCCGTGGCGGATTCCGGACCCGGCGACGCTGCCGCGGTTGGACGTGAAGTTCCGCACCGATCCGGAAGGCTTCCAGCCCTACGCGCGTGACGCAAACCTCGCGCGCGCCTGGGTGCGTCCCGGTACGCCCGGCATGGAGCATCGCGTCGGCGGCCTGGAAAAGAACTACCTGACCGGCAACATCTCGCACGACCCGATCAACCATGAGCGCATGGTCGCCGTGCGCGCGGCCAAAGTCGCCGGTGTCGCAGAGGACATCCCGCCGCTCACGGTGGAAGGGCCGGACAGCGGCGACCTATTGATCGTCGGCTGGGGCAGCACCTACGGCTCGATCGTGCAGGCGCGCGAGGCAGCAGTGCTTGCCGGGAAGTCGGTCGCGCACGTGCATCTGCGCCACCTCAACCCGTTGCCCGACGACCTCGGCGAGATCATGTCCCGCTACAAGGCCGTCCTGGTACCGGAACTCAATCTCGGTCAGCTCTCGAAGCTGCTGCGCGAGCGCTACCTGCGCGATGTGATCGTCATGTCGAAGATGCAGGGAAAGATGTTCAAAGTCTCCGAAATCCACGATCGCATCCTGGAACTGTGCTGAGGAACCGACCATGAACCAGATGACAGAAATCAAGCCGCTGACGAGGAAGGACTTCGAGTCGGACCAGGATGTGCGCTGGTGCCCCGGATGCGGCGACTACGCCCTGCTGGCCCAGGTCCAGAAACTGTTGCCGACGCTGGGCATCCCGCGTGAGAACTTCGCCTTCATCTCCGGCATCGGCTGTTCCAGCCGGTTTCCGTACTACATGGAAACCTACGGCATGCACAGCATCCACGGCCGCGCGCCGGCCATCGCCAGCGGACTGAAGCTCGCACGGCCCGACCTGTCGGTTTGGGTGGTGTCGGGTGACGGCGACTCGCTCGCGATCGGGGGAAACCACTTCATCCACGCGATGCGCCGCAACATCGGTCTCAAGATGATCCTGTTGAACAACCGCATCTACGGTCTCACGAAGGGGCAGTACTCGCCGACCTCCGAGTTCGGCAAGAAGACCAAGACCACGCCGCTGGGGAGCATCGATCGCCCGTTCAGCCCTGTCTCGGTGGCCCTGGGAGCAGGGGCGACCTTCGTTGCGCGCACGGTCGATAGCGACCATCCGCACCTTCTGGAAACCCTGAAGCGCGCGGCCGAACACCCCGGGACTGCCTTCGTCGAAGTGCTGCAGAACTGCGTCGTCTTCAATGACGGCGCCTACAACGCGCTGAGCGACCGGGAGAGCCGTGCCGACGCGCGCATTCTGCTCGAGCATGGCAAACCGATGCGCTTCGGGAAGGACGGCAACAAGGGGATCCGCATGCGCGGTTTCGAGCCCGAAGTCGTGACAGTGGGTGAAAACGGCGTCACCGAGGCCGATCTCATGGTGCATGACGAGACCGCGGCGAACGGTGGTTTGGCCTTCTTCCTTTCGCAATTCGCGGCACCGCTGCCGGTCCCGCTGGGCGTGTTCCGTGCGGTCGATTCGCCTGTCTACGAAACGCTCAACCAGCAACTCGCTGCCGACGCCCGTGCGCACAAGGGGCAGGGCGCATTGGACAAGCTATTCAACAGCGGTGACACGTGGACGATCGACTGAGATACGAAAGCATCATGACTTGCGGACCGCGTTGATCGCGCGCCGACGTCGCATTTCGACTTTGCCGAGGAAGGATGACATGACCAAGAGAGTGGCCCTCGTGACGGGCGGAATGGGTGGCTTGGGCACGGCGATCTGCCGCTCCCTGGCCGGGAACGGATTCGCCGTAGTCGCGAATTGCCTGCCGGGCTTTCCGGACATGGACGAATGGCGCGTGACGAACGCGCGCGAAGGGTTCGACTTCCATTGCGCGGAGGGAGACGTATCGGACTACGAATCCTGCCGCGACATGGTGGCCGGAATCGAGTCGCGAGACGGCCCGATCGACGTACTGGTGAATAACGCCGGCATTACCCGCGACTCGGTATTCACGCGGATGGGCAAGACCGACTGGGACGCCGTCATCGACGTGAACCTCACGAGCGTCTTCAATGTCACGCGACAGGTGCTTCCGGGTATGGCCGAGAGGGGCTGGGGGCGCATCATCAACATCTCCTCGGTGAATGGCGTGAAGGGCCAGTTCGGACAGGCCAACTATTCGGCCGCCAAGGCGGGCATGCTCGGTTTCACCAAGGCGATCGCGCAGGAAGTGGCGCGCAAAGGGGTCACGGTGAACGCGATCGCCCCCGGCTACATCGGCACCGACATGGTCCTGGCGATCAAGCCCGAAGTGCGCGAGAAGCTCATCGCGCAGATTCCGGTGGGCCGCCTGGGCACACCCGAGGAAATCGGCCACCTCGTGGCCTACCTCGCTTCCGACTACGCCGGCTACATGACCGGCGCCACGCTGCATCCCAACGGCGGTCTGCACATGGCATGAGGCGCAACCGTCGGCGTGCCTCGCGGGCGCAGTCCGTGCGCCGGGCACGCCGCCGCGCCGTGCGGCCGGGGATCAATCGCGATCCATCCGGCAGAACCCTTCCTACCCGATCAAACAGGGAACGTTCCAACATGACCACCCTCCTCAAGGGCAGCTGCCTTGCCATCTACCTACTGGCCCTCGCGGGCCTCGTCGTCGAAATTCCGGCCAGCGTCGCCGCTCCGGTGAGGTACGCCGCGTTGATCCTGCTCGGGGCGCACATGGTCGAAGTGCTCGTGGCGTTCAAGACCATCCGGCTCTATCGCGGGCCGCTGTGGGTCAGCATCCTCCTGACCGTGCTGTTCGGCTTCCTGCACTGGATGCCGCTGGCAAGGAACGGGCGGGAGAACCGGGCCCCCGAACGGGCCTGAGGTCTGCCTCCTCCCGGCAATCACTCCGTGGCGCGCTCCTTCGGTGCGCGGATCAGGAAGGCGGCCAGCGCGGGCAGCAACAGAATCGCGCCGAAGACGTTCACGAGGAACATGAACGCCAGCAGGATGCCCATGTCGGCCTGGAACTTGAGCGGTGAGAAGGCCCAGGTCGCGATCGAGGCCGTCATCGTCACGGCGGTGAACACCGAGGCGGTTCCGCGCTGCTTCAGGGCTTCGACGAAGGCCTCCCGCAGCGCGCTGCCGGCCTCCATCTCGTGCTTCATCCGCTCGAAGAGGTAGATGCCGTAGTCGACCCCGACACCGACCCCGAGCGCGACGACGGGCAGGGTATTGACCTTCACGCCGATGCCGAGCCGGGCCATCATCGCATTGCACAGCACCGTGACCAGTGCCAGCGGCAGGACGATGCACAAGGTGGCGGGAAGAGAACGGAGCATGGCAAGGCAGAGCAGGCCCACTGACCCGAAGAGCGCAAGGTTGACCCAGCGGTCGGCCGCTGCCACCGATTCGTTGGTCCCGGCCATTACGCCGACGTTGCCGCTGGCGAGGCGGAAGTTGAGCTGCGGGGTGTCGTACCTGGCCTTGAACGCCTTGATCTGGCGGACGATGTCGTCGATCGTGGTGGCCTGGTGGTCGCGCGTGAAGATGGAGACCGGCATCGCGGTGCAGGTCGAATTCATGAGTTCGTTGCCGAGCCGGGTCGCAAAGCCGACCCCCTGGGCGATCTGGGCGCGATCCTCCGGCAGGGTGTGCCACATCAGGTTCGTCTCCGCGTAGGACTGGGTCACCGCCTTGACGAAGCCCGCAAGGCCGCGCACCGCCGCGACTCCCTCGTTCTGCCGCAGCCCCAGTTCGAACTCCTCCATCCTGTCCATTACGGCTCGGTCGACGCAGGGCGACTCCGTGCCCCGCGCCTCGGCGATGACTTGCAGCACATCGACTCCGATGGCGAAGCGGCGCGTGATCTCGCGCACGTCTTGGTTGTAGCGCGAATCAGGCCGCAACTCGGGAACGCCGTCGCCCAGATCGCCGATCTTCAGGTCGCGCACGACATAGAGCCCGGCCGCGAGCGCGAGGACGGCAAGCCCGATCGCGACACCTCCCACCCGACGCGTCGCGAGCGGGCCGAGCCGAGTCCAGTATCGGTCGGCGCTGCCCTCGTGTCCCTGCATCCGTCGCGCCTGTTCGGGCGACAGGCGGCGGTAGGAGAGCAGGATCGGCAGCAGCAGCTTGTTGGTGATGATCATCACGGTGACGCCGAGGGTCGCGGTGATGGTCAGTTCGCGGACCATCTCGATCTCGACGAAGGCGATCACGAGAAAGCCGATCGCGTTTGCGAGCAGCGCGATCGCGCCCGGGACGAAAAGCTTCCGGAACGCGATGCGCGACGCGCTCACGCCGTCGGCCCCCGCGAGCATCTCCTGCTTCCATGCGCTCGTCATCTGCACGGCATGGGAGACGGCGATGGCGAAGATGAGGAAGGGGACCAGTATCGACATCGGGTCGAGCGTGAGCCCGAGGAGCGGCAGCAACCCGAGCAGCCACACGACCGGGACGACGGCGCAGATCAGCGCATACGAGGTCAGCATGCCCGAGCCGGAGTACCAGAATAGCAGCATCGCCGTGATCGTGAATGCGACGGCAAAGTAGCCGACCGCGCCGGCCGCGCCATCGGCGATGTCCCCGATCGCTTTGGCGAAGCCGATGATGTGCACCGACACCGCGTCGTTTTCCGTTGTGCGGCGGATCTCTTCGAGCTTATGGGCGATCTCCTGCAGGTCGAGACGGCCGCCGGACTCCGGATCATTTTCCTGCAGGGTCGCCACGACCATCGCGGCGCTGCCGTCGGTGGCGACGATGCGGCCGTTCCAGTCGGACTTCGCCACGTTTTCGCGGATCAGGAGCAACTGTTGCGGTGTTCCGGTGTAGTCAGACGAGACGATGTTGCCGCCGCGGAATCCGTCCTCGACGACCTCGTTGTAGCGGACGTTGGCCGTGAACAGGGACGTTACCGAACTGCGCTCGACGCCGCGGATGTAGAAGACTTCCTCGGTGACCTTGCGCAGGGTGTCCATGAAGGACTGCGTGTAGATGTTCCCGTCGCGCGCAGCGACGGCGACGAGGATCTTGTTCGCGCCGCCGAAATCGTTCTGGTACTGCAGGAAGGTCTGCATGTATTCATGCCGCAGCGGGATCATCTTCGAGAAACCCGCGCTGACCTTCAGGTGCGTCGCCGACCACCCGAGCACGAGCGTGATCAGCACGAACAGGGTAAGCAGGGGCTTGCGCAGCCGAAAGATCGAATAGGAGATCCGGCCTATCGGGTCGCTGTGCAGTGGAGCGGCTTCCCGGCCGGTCCGGTTGCGCAGGAATGCAGGGTCATTCATTCATGTTCTCCGAAGCGTATCGGTGTCGCCAAGACCGGTTCCTCAGGTGCCCGGGCGCAGGGCGTACACGCCATGCTCGCCGTAGAGCACGAGTTCCCCGTCGCTGCGCTCGAATGCGCCGGCAATGCTGCCCGCGATGGCGTGTTGCACACGGAAGCTGCGGCCGTCGTCCGCGCTGATGGCAAGCAGGCCCTGACCGCCGGTGATCGCGATCCGGCCGTCGCGCAGGGTGGTGGCACCGAAGACCGGACGCCGGGTGGCCAACTCGATCCGGGTCCAGCTCGATCCCCGGTCGGCGGAGCGGTAGATGTTGCCGCGCATGCCGAACACGAGGATGGCGCCCTCGGGCGTGAAGGCCGCGCCGAAGAAGGATCCCTCGTAGGGCGAGGGCAGCCGCCTCCAGCTCAGTCCGCCGTCCGTCGAGCGGGCCAGGGTTCCCGACTCGCCGACGAGCAGGAGCATGTCCTTGCCGACAATGACGCGGTTGATGTGGCGATCGAACTCCTCGTCGAGCACGGCCTGCCGCTTCCACGTGAGCCCGGCGTCCTCGGAGCGCAGCATCAGGCCGAATGCGCCGTAGGCGAGGAGGGTGGTCGGACCCAGCACCGTCAAGCCCAGAAAGGAGTCGCTGCCGGCATCCGTCTCGATCATCCGTGCGGTCCGCCCGCCGTCCCCCGAGCGCAGCATCGCACCGCCGTGTCCGGCGCCGATCCAGACCTTTTCATCCAGCGCGACGACGCTCGTCAGCGTTCTGGTGGTCTTCTGCGAGCGCAGGCTTTTCCAGTCTGCGCCGTCGTTCGTGGATACGAGTACCGTGCCACGTTCGCCAACCGCGATCACCTTCGGGCCGCGGGCGTGCGCAGCAAGGATGAGGACGCGGTCGGCGCGGATCGGCACATCGGAGATCACCAGGGGCGCCGGTTCGGCGCGGACGGCCGCCGGCGCGGCAATGACCGTTGCCAGCGCTGCGAGCGCTGCAGTCAGCAAGGGGGTCGTAGTCATCACGCTTCCGGAGCGAAGCAAGAAAAAAAAGGGACCGTCAGGCATCTGACGGTCTGGTGAAGTCACCAAAGGAGAGACGGTTCAGCGGGTGCCCGCGCGGCGCAACGCGTCGGGCTGGAAATCGGACCAGCGGGCCTTGATGCCGTAGCGGATCGGCAGCTTCACCTCGTTGTCGAGGTTGCCGGCCATGTAGTTGCCGTTCGACAGGTCGTGCCAGACATTCACGGACTGCCACGGGACGACGGCATCGTAGTTCTGCCGGAAGCCATGCACGCCCACGCGCCACAACTGTCCGCGCGTGTCGTATGCGTCCTCGACCAGCACCATCCAGCTGTCCTCGTCGAGGTAGAAGGTGCGGCGGCCGTACACATGCTTCTGCCCTTCCTTCAGCGTGGCCTCCACCACCCACACGCGATGCAGCTCATAGCGCATCAGATCGCTCTTCACGGTGTTCCGGTCGAGGATGTCCGCGTACTTCAGTTTCTTGTCGCCGATCCGGTAAGTGTTGTAGGGAACGTATAGCTCCTTCTTGCCGACCAGCTTCCAGTCGTAGCGGTCCGTGGCGCCGTTGAAGCCGTAGTACTGATCGGTGGTGCGCATGCCCTCGGTGCCGTCGGCGATGTTGTCGTAGGCGAAGTCGGGCGCACGGCGGACACGGCGCAGGCCGGAGTTGTAGATCCAGGCCGAGCGTGCCTCCTTCACCTGATCGACGGGTTCGTGCACCAGATAGACCTGGCCGTCGAGGGTGGCCGGGGTGGTGAACCAGGCGTAGAACGCGAAGGCCAGATCCTCGCGCTGCACCGGCTCGAAGTTCTTCGGCGAGATCACCCGTTCGATGACGCCCGCCTTGTACGTGTCGCCGCTCGCGCGCACGGGAAACCAGGCGTACTCGCGCTCGAAGCCGCCGCCGGTGTAGCGCAGCAGGTGGTTGTACATCGCCTCTTCGCCGTTCTTCGGAATCGGGAAGGGAATGTGCGAACCCTCGCGGCCTTCGATGTGGCTCTTGTTCATCGAAATCTTCGTCGACTCGGCCTTCGCCTGGTCGAGCACCGCCTGCGGCAGCGCGGCCGTGCGGTGGGTCGGATACACCGGCATGCTGAAAGTCGGATATTTCTTCAGCAGCGCCGACAGACCGGCCGGAAGCCTGTCCTTGTACTGATCGGCGTTGGCGGCGTTGATCGTGACGGCCGGCTTTTCGTCGGCGAAGGGATCGGCATAGCCTGCCTCGGCCTGCCAGCCCGCCGGCGGCTTGGTCAGGCCGCCGTTCCATGCGGGAATCGAGCCGTCCTTGTTGCCGGCCTTTTCCGCGCCGCTCGCGGTCAGGTCCCTGCCGAGTCGGTCGGCCTCGGCCGCAGTGAGGGCGGCGGCCACGGGGCCGCTCAGGAATGCGCAGCAGGTGGCGGTCGCGATCAGGGTGTGCGTGAATTTCATGCGTCGTCTCCGGTCGGGGTCTCAGAAGGTCGCGCTGACCGAGGCACTGAAGTAGTCGCGGTCGCGGAAGGCGTCGAACTTCGCGGCGTTGCCGAAGGTCGTGTAGCCCAGTTCCAGCGCATAGCGTTTCTGGTAATCGAACTTGACGCCCAGGCTCAGGACCTGACGGTCTTCGATGAACTGGACATCGCTGGAATGGCCGCTGACGTCATGCCCCCAGAAGACGCTCGGGGTCACCGTGAAGCCGGCGATCAGGCCCGGATAATCGAGCGAGGCCTTGAGCCGGTAGCCCCAGGCGAACTTCGTCACGAAACCGTCGTCGCGACACCCGTCCTGCTGCGGATTGACCAGCGCCCCGACGGGATTCGTGCAGGTGCTCCCGCCGAAGGGGACGCTGGCGTCCGACGCGAATCCGAAGATGAATCCGCGGCCGTAACGTCTTCCGTTGCCCGGCAGCTTGTTCCACTGCATGCCCGCCTCGGCCACCAGAACGCCCTGCGATGCGCCGAGCATTCCGGGCAGGACCTTGATCGTGTTCACCTGGAATTGCGATTTCTCCACGCGGTCGTAGCCGGAGAAGTAGGTGCCTGCGCCGCGCAGGGTCGCCGAGACGCCCTTTGCCCCCATCGGGCCGATGCCGGTCAGCAGGCCCTGCAGCAGGTCGTTGCCGTTGATCTGCACCGGCTGGTTCGGCGTATGGCTGAATTCGGCACCGACCGACCAGCCGGCGATGTTGGTCGACAGGCTCAGACCGTAGATATTGATCCCGTCGGGGTATTCCCAGAACGCGCTGGCGGACTTCAGCCCGAACGGCGCCAGCGCCGGAATGGGATTGATGAGTCCCGTTGCCGCCTGCAGGGGCGTGCCGATCAGGCTCGTCCCGGTGCGGCCCGAGACGATGGGTACCCGCGAGTTGATCCTCATTGCGTAGGCGCCGAGCTCGGAGTCGATCGCCTCCACCGGCATGCGGAACGCAAGGCCCCACTGGCCGGAATCGCTGCCGTCCTTGCCCTTGCTGAGCGGCATGTAGTTGCCGGCCATGAACTGGGCGGCGTTGTTGTCCCCCCCAAGGGTTGTCGTCGCGGCCTCGCAGCCCGAGCCGCGCGAGGTCGACAATGCCCATTCGACGGGCGACCAGTAGCCGCCGCAGCTGTCGAGAATCGTCTGTTCCCACTTCAGCTGGTAGAAGGCTTCGAGCGACGCGCCGCCGCCCAGGCCCAGATTGCCGTAGAGGCTCCAGACCGGCAGCAGGGCTTCCTTGACCTCCGTTCCCGGCTTGGTCAGTGCCGGAATGTCGATCGGGTTGAGCTGGTTGATGCCCTGGATGAACAGGCTTTCGCCCCAATTGACCACCTGCCGGCCGGCGCGCAGCTGCAGGGGTCTGTCGGCGACGTGGAAGGTGTCGAACACGTAAGCGTCGAGCAGGGCAACGCCGTCGTAGCGGTTCAGGGCCGGTTGGCTCGCGTCCGACAGTCTGGCGTGCGGCGTGTGCCCCTGGTCGCCGTTGCCGGCACGCACGGACTCGTCATTCAGGGCCTGGTCGTACCACGCTTTTGCACGCAGGAAGGCGCCCATGTCGCCCTTGCGCAGGGATAGTTCGGAGAGCAGCTTGAGGGGCGTCGCGAACCGATCGCCCTTGTCCCAGTTCAGATTTCCGCTGTCGGTATTGGAACCACCGGTGCCTCCGGGGCCATAGCCCGCGCGGATGCCGTCCGCGTTGCTGTACAGGCGCGCACTGGGCGCCTCGGTGCGCCAACTCGCGCCGACTGACAGCGTGTTGTTGAAGCTGCCGCGCCAGCCGCCTTCGGTTTCGAATTCGAAAGCACCTGCCTGGCTTCCGTACGCCAGCAGAATGGTCGTCGCAAGTGATGCGCTTATGCGATGCCCGCGCTTGTCGATTGAATTCAACCTGTTCATCTCCCCATCCTTCTTGTTTGCCCGCGGTCATTCTTCGTGTCGGTCCGCTCGGTGACGGCGTCAGGATCAGCGGCAAGATCTGTGACGCAGGCAGGATAAATTCGCGCGGCAAGACGTTTACCCCCCCACGGAAGGTTGGGTGGCCAATCCGTGCGGCTTGTCGGAAGTGGAGCGACGCCGGCCCGGCCGCGGCGGGTAGCCGCGGTCAGGCTGGGGACGGGGCGCGGGATGTGAGGGGGCGAGGC
>NZ_WTVS01000071.1 GCF_012911005.2 Aromatoleum toluolicum
GGTCCAGGGCGGGCTGGGTGAGGAGGTTCGCGGCGGCTTCGACGTAACAGAAGGGCATGAAGATCGAGCCCTTCTGCATGCCGCGGTCGGCGCGCGCTGCGAGCGTGATCGCGCCGCGGCGCGTTTCGAGGGTGATCGTCGCACCGGAGGCGACGCCGAGTGTGGCCAGGTCGTCCGGATGCACGGTGCACCACGGCTGCGGCTCGAGGGCGTCGAGGACGTTGGCGCGGCGGGTCATCGAACCGGTGTGCCAATGCTCGAGAACGCGGCCGGTGGTGAGCACGAAGGGATAGGCCTCGTCGGGGAGTTCGGCGGCCGGCAGCGGCGCGACGGCGACGAAGCGGGCGCGGCCGTTCGCGGTCGGAAAGTCCTGTTCGAACAGCACCGGGTAGGAGGGACCGTCCTCGGTAAACTTGGGCGCGATGACGGCAGTTTCCGCTTCGAGCTGGGCCCAGGTAATGCCGGCGTACGCGGGGAGCGCCTGGCGCAGTTCCTCGAAGATCTCGGCGGGGCTGGCGTAGTCCCACGCGAGGCCGAGGCGTTGCGCGATCTGCTGGATGATCCACCAGTCGGGTTTGGCCTCGCCGGGCAGCGGCAGCACGGGTTGCGAGAGCTGCACGAGGCGGTCGGTGTTGGTGAAGCTGCCAGTCTTCTCCATCAGGCTGGAGGCGGGCAGCACGACGTCGGCGAGCATCGCGGTTTCGGTGAGGAAGAGATCCTGCACCACTAGATGCTCGAGGCCGCCCAACGCGGCGCGCGCGTGCGCGAGGTCGGGGTCGGACATCGCCGGGTTTTCGCCTTCGATGTACATGCCGCGGATCTCGCCGGCGAGCGCGGCGTCCATGATCTCGACGACCGTCAGGCCCGGCTTGTCGGCGAGCGGCGTGTTCCACAGGGCTTCGAACTTGGCGCGCACGGCCGGATCGCTGACGCGCTGGTAGTCGGGGAACATCATCGGGATCAGGCCCGCATCCGACGCGCCCTGCACGTTGTTCTGGCCGCGCAGCGGGTGCAGGCCGGTGCCGCAGCGGCCGATCTGACCGGTCATCAGCGCGAGCGCGATCAGGCAGCGCGAGTTGTCGGTGCCGTGGATGTGCTGCGAGATGCCCATGCCCCAGAAGATCATGCTGTTGGGGCCTTGCGCATACAGGCGCGCGACTTCGCGGGCAGTCTCCGCGGGGATGCCGGTGATCGCCTCGACGCGCTCGGGCGGGAACGCGAGCGCGGCGGCGCGGAAGGCGTCGAAGCCTTCGGTGCGCGCGGCGATGAAGGCCTCGTCGGTGAGCCCTTCCTCGATGATCACGCACGCGAGCGACAAGAGCAGCGTGACGTCGGCGTCGGGGCGGAACTGCAGGTAGCGGTGCGCGTGGCGCGCGAGCGGGGTTTCGCGCGGGTCCATCAGGATCAGCTTGGCGCCGCGCTCGACGGCATTCTTCATGAAGGATGCGGCGACCGGGTGATTCGCGGCCGGGTTCGCGCCGATCACGACGATCACGTCGGCGAACTCGACGTCGCGCACCGGGTTCGATACCGCGCCCGAGCCGATGCCTTCGAGCAGCGCGGCAACCGACGACGCATGGCACAGGCGCGTGCAGTGGTCGACGTTGTGGGTGCCGAAGCCGGTGCGGACGAGCTTCTGGAAGAGGTAGGCCTCTTCGTTGCTGCCTTTCGCGGAGCCGAAGCCGGCGAGCGCGTGCGGGCCGTGCTCGGCCTTGATGCGCGCGAGGCCGGCCGCGGCGGCGTCGAGCGCCTCATCCCAGCTCGCCTCGCGGAAGGCCGCAAGCGGATTGGCGGGGTCGAGGCTGACGGATTTCGGGATGCCGGGCTTGCGGATCAGCGGTTTCGTGAGGCGGTGCGCGTGGCGCGGGTAGCCGAAGCCGTAGCGACCCTTCACGCACAGGCGGCCGGCGTTCGCCGGACCGTCGCGGCCGACAACGTGGACGATCCTCGCCTCGGGGCCGTCGCCGGCGACGTGGTAGGTCGTCTGGCAGCCGACGCCGCAGTAGGGGCACAGCGAGTCGATCGCGCGGGTTGCGGGGGCGGCGATCGGTGTGGCGGCTACGAGAGGCACTTCGGCTTCTTCTTCCGCGAACGCGCCGCGGACGAGCGCGGGCGTCGCGACCGGTGCCCCAGGGGCATCGACGAGCGCCGCCGGCAGCAGGGCGCCGGTCGGACAGGCCTGCACGCATTCGCCGCAGCCGACGCACGAGGAGGTGCCCATCGGGTCGTTGAAATCGAACACGATCGCGGTGTCGGCACCGCGGCGCGCGAGGCCGATCACGTCGTTGACCTGTTCCTCGCGGCAGGCACGCAGGCAGCGCGTGCATTGGATGCAGGCGGCGAGGTTCACGGCGATGCCCGGATGGCTGCGGTCCGGCGTCGGGTTTTCACGCGACGCGAAGCGGGATGCCGTGACGCCCAGTTCCTCGCACCAGTGCGCGAGTTCGGAGTCGGCTTTTTCGGCTGCGGCCGGCACGTCGGTACGCAAGAGTTCCAGCACCATGCGCTGCGACGCGCGGGCGCGCTCGCTCGCGGCCTTCACCTTCATGCCGGGCTTGGGCGCGCGGCAGCACGAGGGCGCGAGCACGCGCTCACCGTCGATCTCGACGACGCAGGCGCGGCAGTTGCCGTCGGCGCGCAGGCCGTCCGTGTAGCACAGGTGCGGGATGTCGGTGCCGGCGCGGCGCGCGGCCTGCAGGATCGATTCGCCGGGGGCGGCGTCGATTTCGCGGCCGTCGAGTTCGAAGCGGATCATGTCGGTGGCGTTCATGCGTCACCCTCCTCTTTCGCGGCGCCCACTTCCTGCGGGAAGAAGCGCAGCACGGATTGCATTGGGTTTGGCGCGGCCTGGCCCAAGCCGCAGATCGAGGCGTCCATCATCGTCCTGCCGAGTTCGGTGAGCAGCCCGGCGTCCCATTCGGGGGCCTTCATCAGCTCGGCCGCCTTCGCGGTGCCGACGCGACAGGGGGTGCATTGGCCGCAGGATTCGTGGGCAAAGAATTTCATCGCGTTTTCGGCCAGCAGCCGCGCCTTGTCGTCCTGCGAGAACACGACGATCGCCGCCGAGCCGATAAAGCAGCCGTAGGGCGCCAGCGTGTCGAAGTCGAGCGGCACGTCGGCAAGGCGCGCGGGCAGGATGCCGCCCGAGGCGCCGCCGGGGAAATAGCCGTAGAGCTCGTGCCCCGGGAGCATGCCGCCGCAGTGCTCGGTTATGAGCTCGCGCAGCGTGATGCCGGCATCGGTGACGACGACGCCGGGCTTCGCGACGCGACCGCTGACCGAGAAGCTGCGCAAACCCTTGCGGCCGTTGCGCCCGAAGCTCGCGAACCAGTCGCCGCCGCGCTCGACGATGTCGCGCACCCACCACAGCGTCTCGAGGTTGTGCTCGAGTGTCGGCCGGCCGAACAGGCCCACCTCCGCGACGTAGGGCGGGCGCAGCCGCGGCATGCCGCGCTTGCCTTCGATCGATTCGATCATCGCCGACTCCTCGCCGCACACGTAGGCGCCGGCGCCGCGCCGCAGTTCGATCGGCGGCAGGTCCGGCCATTCGGCGCGCACGCGCTCGAGCTCTTCGGCGAGGAGGCGCCGCAGCGCGGGGTACTCGTCGCGGATGTAGATCCAGATGCCACTGACACCGACGACGCGCGCGGCGATCAGCATGCCTTCGATGAAGCGGTGCGGGTCGGTGGCGAGGTAGTGGCGGTCCTTGAAGGTGCCAGGTTCGCCTTCGTCGATGTTCACCGCCATGTTGCGCGGCGCGGGCTGGGCCGCGACGCTGCGCCACTTGCGCGCGGCGGGGAAGCCCGCGCCGCCGAGGCCGCGCAGGCCGGCGCCGTCGAGCGCGATGATGACCGCCTCGGGATCACGTGCGCCGCTGCGCACTGCCTCCCACAGCTGGTAGCCGCCGGCCGCACGATAGGCGTCGAAACGGATCGCGTCCGGTGCCGCCTCTTCGCGCTCGCCGTTCGCGACGGCCGCAGCGACCTTGTCGGCATCCGCCTGCAGCACCGGCTGCTGGCCGACGACCGCGACCGGCGCGCTGTCGCAGCGGCCGACACAGGGCACGCGCTGCACGCGCACGTCGGCACCGAGGCGGGTCGCGAGCGTCGCGGCGAGTTCCGCCCCGCCCGCCATCGCACAGCCGAGCGAATCGCACACGCGCACCGTGAGCGCCGGCGGAGCCTCGCCGCCGGCCGGGACGAAATCGAAGTGATGGTAGAAGGTCGCAACCTCGTACACCTCGGCGCGCGCGAGCTTCAGCGCCTCGGCGAGCGCGGCGAGGTGATCGGCGAAGAGCGCGCCATGGGTGTCCTGCAGACGGTGCAGGTACTCGATCAGGCGGTCGGCGCGCGGGGCGATGCCGGCGTCGAGGTCGGGCGCGAGCGCCGCGGCAGCGGCGGCGTGCGCGGATTCGGGCAGCGGTTCGCGCTTGCGACCGCGCTCCCCGCCGCCCTTTCCGACTTTTCCACCACGACCTCCTCCTGAAACCTCGTGCACGGCGTCGGGATCACCGCCCTGCCCTGCCAGTCCGCCGGCCCTGCCTTGCTGTTCCGCGATGTTCGCCATGCTGTTCGCCGTCCCTACGATTGCGCCTCGCGACAGGGCGGGATGAACGCCCGTCCTGCAATGTCCCCTGTCCGCTAACGCCGCACGACGATGCGGTCCATCGCGCCCTGCCGCAGCCAAGTCGGAGGAACAATAGTGCCCCCTCGCCGGCGAGGAAAGCGGTTTCTGCCGAAGGCCTATTCGCTTTTTCCGAACGGGCCGGCGAGCGTCCCCGCCGCCGCGAGCAGGGCATCGACGAGCGGCGAAGCGGGTTCGCGCCTGAGCGTCACGAGGCCCGTCTCCCACGCGACCGCGGGCTTCACCAGCGGCAGCGCGCGCAACTCCGATTGCGCACCGACGAGGCCCAGCACGCTGCGCGGCAGGATCGTAGACCAGCGTCCGGTGCGAACGTGCGCGAGGAGACTGAGGATCGAGTTCGTCTCCAGCCCCACGTGCGGCGTGCACTCGAGGCTCTCGAACACGCGGTCTATGGTCTGGCGGTTCTGCATGTCGCGCGACAAGAGGCACAGCGGCTGACGTGCGGCGGCTTCCCACGCGATCGCCTCGTCCGTCGGCGGCGCGGACGCGGCCGTGACGAACACGAGCTGCTCGCGCCACAGCGCACAATACTGCAGGTCCGCCGCGTCGGCGGAATGCGCATAGACGACGCCGCCTTCCAGTTCGAAATTGCGCAGCGCGTTGAGGATCGCCTGCGTGCTCGCCGAGCGCACGTCGATCGCCACCGCCGGATGCGCGTCGGCGAAAGCTTCGGTGAGCGAGGCGACGACCGGCAGCGCGGTCGGGATCACGCCGATGCGCAGCGGCCCGCGCAGCCCGTCGCGCAGCATCCCGAGCTCGTGGCGCAGATCGTCCGCCCCCGCCGCGACGCGCTTCGCGTGCGCGACGACGCATTCGCCCTCAGGGGTGAGCCCCGCAAAGCGCTGCCCGCGCACAACCAGCGCGACGCCCAGCTCACCCTCGAGGTCGCGGATCGCCGCGGACAGCGTCGACGGCGACACATGGCAGCTCTCGGCGGCCTTGCCGAAATGCCGCTCGCGTGCGAGAGCGAGGAGGTAGAGGTATTTGCGGGCGATCACGGCGATCAGGATACGGGCTCCGTCCGCGCCAGGCCAGACGCCCGCAGCAATCGCACGAATCCGACCACCACAGCGATCTCATGCGAAACACCGCCTGCACCTTCAGTAAAATGTCGGGTTTCCCGCCCCCAGCAACGAAGGAACCCCCAGAATGCTGCAAAAGCTCCCGTCCTTCCCCGGCATCGCCGGCCCGGTCGTCGTCATCGTCATGGACGGCTACGGCGTTCCCAAGAGCGACGTCGGCAGCGCGATCGCCGCGGCGAAGAAGCCGACGCTCGACTCGCTGTTCGCCCGCTACCCGCACGTGCTGCTGCGCGCGCACGGCACCGCGGTCGGCATGCCCTCGGACGAGGACATGGGCAACTCGGAAGTCGGCCACAACGCGATCGGCGCGGGCCAGGTGTATGCGCAGGGCGCCGCGCTGGTCGCTGACGCGATCGCTTCGGGCGCCATCTGGCAGGGTGCCGCATGGCAGCAGGTCGTCGCCGGCGCAAAGGCGGGCCGCGGCGTGATGCACTTCATCGGCCTGTTCTCCGACGGCAACGTGCACAGCCACATCGACCACCTCAAGGCGATGGTGTTGCGCGCGCGCGACGAAGGTGTGCAGGCGGTGCGCATCCACGCCCTAATCGACGGCCGCGACGTGCCCGAGACCAGCGCGCTCGAATACCTCGAACCCTTCGAAGCCTTCCTCGCCGAACTGCAGGCCGGCGGCTTCGATGCGCAGATCGCCTCGGGCGGCGGGCGCATGACGATCACGATGGACCGCTACGACGCCAACTGGAAGATGGTCGAACAGGGCTGGCACACCCACGTGCTGGGCCGCGGCGAGCAATTCGCCAGCGCCTCGCAGGCCGTGCGCGCGCTGCGCGAGAAGCACCCCGGCACCATCGACCAGGACCTGCCCGCCTTCGTCATCGGCAAGGACGGCCAGCCGGTCGGCACGATCGAGGACGGCGACGCGGTCGTCTTCTACAACTTCCGCGGCGACCGCGCGATCGAGATCACGCGCGCGTTCGAGGAAGGCGCGGATTTCGACAAGTTCGACCGCGTGCGCGCCCCCAAGGTGACCTATGCGGGAATGCTGCAGTACGACGGCGATCTGAAGCTACCGAAGCGCTTCCTCGTCGATCCGCCGGCGATCCGCGACACCATGAGCGAATGGTTCGCCAAGAGCGGCGTCGCGCAGTTCGCGTGCTCCGAGACGCAGAAGTTCGGCCACGTGACCTACTTCTGGAACGGCAACCGCTCGAACAAGTTCGACGGCGAGACCTGGCAGGAAGTCCCCAGCGACGTCGTGCCCTTCGAGCAGCGTCCGTGGATGAAGGCCGCCGAGATCACCGACGCGATGATCGCCGCGGTCCAGTCGGGTAAGTACAAGGTCCTGCGCTGCAACTACGCCAACGGCGACATGGTCGGCCACTCCGGCCACTTCCGCGCCGCGACGATGGCGGTCGAGGCGGTCGACCTCGCGCTGTCACGCCTGCTGCCCGCGATCGACGCGGCCGGCGGCATCGCGCTGATCACCGCCGACCACGGCAACGCCGACGAGATGTTCGAGCTCGACAAGAAGACCAAGCAGCCCGCGAAGAACCCCGACGGCTCGTTCAAGGCCAAGACCGCGCACACCCTCAACCCGGTGCCATTGATCCTCTACGACAACGTCAGCGGCGGCAAGCTGGGGCTGAAAGCGCTCGAAGGCGCCGGCCTGTCGAACATCGCGGCCACCGTCGCGAACCTGATCGGCTTCGACAAACACGCCGCCTGGGACGCCAGCCTGCTGGACGTGCGCTGAGTGTCGCCGCACATCGTCATCGCGCCCGACGAGGTCGAGCTGACCGCCATCCGCGCCCAGGGCGCGGGCGGCCAGAACGTCAACAAGGTGTCGAACGCGGTGCATCTGCGCTTCGACATCGGGGCCTCGTCGCTGCCCGAGGCGGTGCGCGCGCGGCTGATGGCGCTGGGCGACCGGCGCATCAGCCAGGACGGTGTGGTGATCATCAAGGCGCAGAAATTCCGCAGCCTGGAGAAGAACCGCGCCGAAGCCATGCGCCGGCTCGAAGAGCTCGTCAATCGGGCGGCCGAGGTACCCAAGGCGCGCCGCCCGACGCGGCCGACGCGCGCGTCGGTCAAGAAACGCCTCGAAGCGAAGGCGCACCGCGCGCTGATCAAGGCCGGCCGGAGAGGCTAACATGTCCGTTTTCGCCCGCCGCCGCCATGAAACCCGCACGCCAGCCAACCGTCGGTAGAACCACCACTGCCCGCTCCATCCTGGGGGCCCTGCTCGCGGTCACCCTGCAGGGCACGCAGGTTCCGCCCGCGCAAGCGGACACGCCGCCGGCCGCCCTTTCGACCATTGCTGCGCTGGATGTACCGCGCTACATGGGCACGTGGTACGAGATCGCCAAGTATCCGAACCGCTTCCAGCGCCACTGCGCAGGCTTCACCCAGGCCGAGTACCGCTTGCTGACGGACGGGAAGGTGCAGGTGGCGAACCGTTGCCGGACTGCCGACGGGCGGATGGACGAGGCGATCGGCACGGCGCGCCAGATCGGCGCGGCCGACTCGCCGCAGCTGAAAGTGCGCTTCGCCCCGGCGTGGCTGTCCTTCCTGCCGTGGGTCTGGGGCGACTACTGGGTGATCGACCTCGACGCGGACTACCGCCTCGTGGCGGTGAGCGAGCCGGAACGCGAGTACCTGTGGATCCTGTCGCGCACGCCGACCGTCGAACCGCAGGCCTTGGAGGCATTGCGCGCGCGCCTTGCCGCCCGGGGCTTCGACCTATTGCGGCTGGAGATGACGCGCCAGGACTGAACGCGGGGCGAAAACCTTGCGACACCGTCACGCGCGGTGAAGGTGCAGGTGCGGGGCGATTGAATCAGAAGGGAATGCGACTCCGGCTGCCGTCCTGTCCCCGTCCGTCTACACCTTCCACGGATCGATCACCGCGATGCCGCAATCGACGAAGTCCTTTACGTTTCGTGTCGCCAGGCTCGCCCCCCGGGATCGTGCCGCGGCAGCGATCATTGCATCGAACTGGCTAATGGGTTTGCCTGCGCTCCGCCTCGATGCCGCGATCTCGGCGTACGCATCGGCGGCGTCGTTGTCGAAACTGAGCACCTGTCCGGCGAAGTCTTCGTCGAAAATCGCCCGCGTCGCGGCCAGCAGCGCCTGCTTGCGCGCCTCCTCGGGCAATACCCGGACACCGTAAAAGATCTCGGCTCGTGACACGGTGGTCGTAAACAGCGCCGAACGGGGCTGCGCTGCGAGCCACGACATAACGCCGGCGTCCGGGACCGGGCGCAGCAATTCCGACAGTACGTTGGTGTCCAGGACGATCATCAGCCCAGGTCCACCGGATCACGGATCGCTTCGCGGACCGGCAGGTCGAGGTCGACACCCCCCAGCGGTTCGATGCGGGCACGAATGGCCTCCACCAGGCTTCTGCCGCGAACGGGCTCGACCGACAGTGCGGCACGAAGGATGTCGCGGGCTTCGTCTTCCATCGACCGGCCGTGGATGGCCGCCTGCACCCGCAGCCGCGCCTTGAGCTGGTCGTCGATGTTGCGGATGGTCATGGTCGCCATGCCGGCCTCCATTAGTCAATGAAGTCAGTTTAAGCAATGACTGCAACCGCAACAACCATCCTGCGGGAACGCGTTGTTGCCGGATACGCTGCGCGGCTCCCGCCCTGTGGTTCGTGTCTGCCGCGACATCGCCTGCGTGTCGCGCTATGCTCCCAGCGTAACCACCGCCGGAGCAGCGCATGCCGGAGCAGTCCGCCCCTCCCCCGCTCGTTGCGTCCTCTCCGCGCCCGATCTTCGAGGCGCGCGGCCTCACCAAGATCTACCAGATGGGCGAGGTGCGCGTGGAAGCCTTGCGCGGGGTCGATCTCGACCTCGTGGCGGGCGAGCTTGTCGTGCTGCTGGGGCCCTCGGGGAGCGGCAAGTCGACGCTGCTCAACATCCTCGGCGGGCTGGACACGCCGACGAGCGGCACCGTGCGCTATGCGGATCACGACCTGACTGTCGATGACGACGCCGCAATGACGCAATACCGGCGCGAGCATGTCGGTTTCGTGTTCCAGTTCTACAACCTGATCCCCAGCCTGACCGCGCGCGAGAACGTCGCGCTGGTGACGGAGATCTCGCAACACCCGATGACGCCCGAAGAGGCGCTGGCGCTGGTTGGGCTCGCGCAGCGCATGGATCACTTCCCGAGCCAGATGTCGGGCGGCGAGCAGCAGCGCGTGGCGATCGCGCGGGCAGTGGCGAAGCGGCCGCAGGTGCTGTTGTGCGACGAGCCGACCGGGGCGCTGGATGCGCAGACCGGGGTGATGGTGCTGGAGGTGATCGCACGCGTGAATCGCGAGCTGGGGACGACGACGGTGGTGATCACCCACAACGCGGTGATCGCGGCGATGGCGGACCGCGTTGTGCATTTCGGCGACGGCCACGTCGTGCGCATCGAGCGCAACGCGAGCCGCAAGGCCGCGTCCGAGTTGAGCTGGTAGCCATGCGCGCGCTCGACCGCAAGCTGTGGCGCGACCTGTGGCACATGCGCGGGCAGGCGGTGGCGATCGCGCTGGTGGTGATGTGCGGCGTGGGCACCTACGTGATGTTCCTGTCCACGCTCGGGGCGCTGCGCGTGACGCAGGACGCCTACTACCGCGAGTACCGCTTCGCCGAGGTGTTCGCGACCCTGAAGCGCGCGCCGGAGTCGCTGCGCGCGCGCATCGTGGCCATTCCGGGGGTCGAGCGCGTGGAGACGCGTGTCGTGCAGCCGGTGCGGCTCGACATGCCGGATTTTCCGGAGCCCGTCAGCGCGCGCATGGTGTCGCTCGCCGACGATGCCCCGCACGGCCTCAACGGCCTGCACCTGCGCGAGGGACGGCTGCCGCAGCCGGGGCGCGCGGACGAGGTCGTCGTCAGCACGCCCTTCGCGAAGGCGCACACGCTGCATCCGGGCAGCCGCTTCCACGCCATCCTCAACGGCCGGCGGCAGGCGCTGACCGTGGTCGGCACCGCGCTGTCGCCCGAGTTCGTGCAGCAACTACGACCCGGCTCGGCCTTTCCCGACACCAAGCGCTACGGCGTGATGTGGATGGGGCGCAAGGCGCTGGGGCAGGCCTACGATCTCGACGGCGCGTTCAACGATGTCGCGCTGAGCCTGCGTCCGGGCGCCGACGCGCAGGACGTGATCGACCACGTCGATGCGCTGATCACGCCCTTCGGCGGACTCGGCGCCTACGCGCGCAAGGACCAGCTCTCGCACCGCTTCCTGACGCAGGAGCTGGACCAGCTCGGCACGCTCGCGAGCCTGTTCCCGACCATGTTCATGGGCGTCGCGGCCTTCCTGCTCAATGTCGTGATCGGGCGGCTGGTGACGATGCAGCGCGAGCAGATCGCGACGCTGAAGGCCTTCGGCTACGGCAACGCAGCGGTGATGCTGCATTACCTGAAGCTCGTCGCGGTGATCACCGGCGCGGGGGTCCTCGGCGGCACGGTGCTGGGGGTGTGGCTGGGGGCGGCGCTGTCGCGGATCTACATGGAGTTCTACTACTTCCCGTGGCTCAAGTTCAGCCTCGAGCCGATGACCATCGTCGAGGCCGCGGGCGCGAGCCTCATTGCGGCCGGTGCGGGCACCGTCGTCGCCGTGTGGCGCGCGGCGAGCCTGAAGCCCGCGCAGGCGATGCGACCCGAGCCGCCGGCGCGCTACCGCGAGACGGCGATCGAGAAGCTCGGCCTCAAGCCCTGGCTGTCGCAGCCGACGCGCATGATCCTGCGCCACATCTGGCGCCGGCCGCTGAAGTCTGCGCTGACCGTGGTCGGCATCGCGCTCGCGTGCGGCATCATCCTCACCGGCCTGTTCCAGCGCGACACCGTCGGCTACATGATGAACGTGCATTACGGCATGGCGCAGCGCGAGGACCTGTCGGTGGCATTCACCGACCCCACCGCCTACCGCGCGCGCTTCGACCTGATGGGCCTGCCGGGGGTGGAGCATGTCGAGATGTTCCGCTCGGTGCCGGTGCGCCTGCGCCACGGCCACCTCGAGCACCGCACCACGATCCGCGGCATCGAGGCGGGCGGCGAGCTGCAGCGCCTGCTCGACGCGGACCTGCGGCAGGTCGCGCTGCCCGCAGACGGCATCCTGCTCACCGACCATCTCGGCAAGATGCTGGGCGTGCGCGCCGGCGACCGCATCGTCGTCGAGGTGATGGAGGGCAACCGGCCGCTGCGCGAGGCGACGGTCGCGGGACTGGTGAAGGAGTACCTGGGCGTGTCGGCCTACATGGAGCTCACGGCACTCAACCACTTCATGCACGAGGGGCCGACGATCTCGGGCGCGTGGCTGGCCGTCGATGCGGCGCAGTTGCACGCGCTGTACGGCGAACTGAAAGGCATTCCGCGCGTCGCCGGGGTCGCCGAGCGCGTGCAGGAGATCCGCAACTTCAATCGCCTGATGGACGAGACGATGCTGTTCTTCACCTACGTATCGACGGTGTTCGCCGTGATCATCGCCTTCGGCGTCGTCTACAACAGCGCCCGCATCGCGCTCACCGAGCGCGGGCGCGAGCTCGCGAGCCTGCGTGTGCTGGGCTTCACGCGCGGCGAGATCGGCTACATCCTGCTCGGCGAGCTGGGTATCCTGACGCTCGCCGCGATCCCGGTCGGGCTGTGGCTGGGCGAGGGGATGTGCTACTACATCGCGCACACCATGCAGACCGAGCTGTTCCGCGTGCCGGTCGTGCTGGTGCCGCAGACCTATGCGTTCGCGGTCGCGGTGGTGCTCGTGTCGGCCGCGCTGTCGGGGCTCGCGGTGCGGCGGCGCCTCGACCATCTGGATCTCGTCGCCGTATTGAAGACACCGGAGTGAGGACATGAAGACCAAGGTGCAGTGGCGCAGGCAGATCGTGTTCGCGCTTATCGTCGCGGCGATCGCATGGGGGCTGTATTCGGGCTTCCGCCCGCAGCCGGTGGTCGTCGACCTCGGCAGCGCGGTACGCGCACCGATGCGCGTCGCGGTCGAACAGGAAGGCCGCACGCGCGTCGCCGACCGCTACGTCGTCGCCGCGCCGGTCGACGGCTACGCGCGACGCATCGAGCTGGAAGTGGGCGACGCGGTCGAGGCCGGCGCGGCGCTGGTCGTGCTGGAGGCGCAGCGCTCCGAGGTGCTGGACGCGCGCCGGCGCGCCGAGGCCGAGGCGCGGGTCGCGGCGACGCAGGCGAACCTCGCGGCGGTCGGGCAGCGCGTGCAGGCAGCCGAGGCCGGCGCGACGCTCGCGCGCAGGGAGCTGGAACGCATCCGCCGCCTGCGCGCGGCCGGCCACGTCACCTTGGACGCCGAGGACCGCGCCGCAGCCGAGGACGAACGCGCCGCAGCCGAGCTGCGCTCGGCACGCTTCAATGTCGCCACCGCGCGTCACGAGCTGGAAGCCGCGCGCACCGCGCTGGGCTACGCCGCGGCCAGCGGGCGGGGCGAGCCGCTGCTGGTGCGTGCGCCGGTCGCCGGGCGGGTGCTGAAGATCCCGCGCAAGAGCGAAGGGGCGGTCGAGGTCGGCCAAGCGCTGGTCGAGATCGGCGATCCGCGCGCGCTGGAAGTCGAGGTCGACGTGCTCTCCGCCGACGCCGTGCGCATCCGCCCCGGCACGCGCGTGCTGTTCGAGCGCTGGGGCGGCGAAGGGGCGCTCGAAGGCAAGGTGCGCGTCGTCGAGCCGGCCGGCTTCACCAAGGTGTCGGCGCTGGGCGTCGAGGAACAGCGCGTGTGGGTGATCGTCGATTTCACGTCACCGACCGAGCAGTGGCAGCGCCTCGGCGACGGCTACCGCGTCGAAGCGAGCTTCGTGCTGTGGGAAGACCAGGATGTGCTGCAGGTGCCCGCGAGCGCGCTGTTCCGCGACGGCGAAGGCTGGGCGGTGTTCGCTTTAGAGGAAGGCCGCGCGGTGCGCCGGCGCGTCGACACCGGCCAGCGCAACGGGCTCGCGGCGCAGGTGATGTCGGGACTCGCGGAGGGCGCCAGCGTGGTCGTGCATCCGGACGACCGGCTGCGGGATGGGGTGAAGGTGAGCGGGCGGTGAAGAGTCGGCCAGTACGACAAGGCGTTACCAATCAGCAATAACCGAGAGCGAGTCATGCCGACCGTCGCTGCCAAAACGGTATCCGTGAAGCTCGATGACGAGATGCGGGACCGCGTCAAGCACCTTGCCGAGATCCGGCATCGCACCGCGCACAGGGTGATGCGGAATCAAGAGCGGCTACGCGACTTTCCGCGGCCGAAGAAGCCGGCGGCGGCAGTGGCAATCATCAAGGCCGGTCAGGTTCGCGGACAGCGGAGCACCAGGCAGCGGCAGGGGTCCTCGCACAGGCGCGTTGAACGGATACTCTCCCGGACGATCCTCACCCATTCATCCAGGATGTCATGCATGACGACGACTCTTGCGATTGACGCGGCGTGGACGACGGGGGAGCCGAAGCGGTCATGTGGCAGTCCCCGAGCACCGTCCCGATGGCTCCTCTGATCGCCGCCATTACGCGTCGTGCCAAAGCGCTGCTGCTCCTGAGCGCGGCAGGCGCATCGTTGCCGCTTTTCGCGGACCAGCAGCACCGCTTACCCTCGACGCTCGCCTGGGTGCTCGACCTTGCAGCCCACTGGCAGTGGGTGTACCTCACCATCGGCGCAATATGCGCGACGTGGCTGCTGATGTTCCGCGCCTATGGCTGGGCGCTGCCCTGCATGGCCGTGCTGGCCGGCGGATGGATTTCGGCGAGCCCCGAGCCCCATGCGATCGCCTCACCCGTTTCCCAGCCCCTGACCGTGGTGACAGCCAACCTCCACGCCGAGAATCGCGACGTCTCGGCCCTTCGTCGCTGGGTGGAGTCGCTGGACGCCGACATTGTCATCGTTCAGGAGGTCACGCCATCGACGATGAAACAACTCGAGCAGTGGGAGCATTTTCCGCACCGGCTGATTCAGGCACGCACGGACCCCTTTGGCCTGGCGGTGCTGTCGCGCCACGCCATCACCGAGTCCGAAGCGCGCGCGCCGGCCGACCAAACCTTGCACTACCGGGCACTCGTCCGCTGGGGCGAGCGGCGTGTCGCGCTCGGCGCCGTGCATCCGATGCCCCCCGTCAGCGCCGAGTATCACGCACTGCGCGACGCCCTGTTCGAGTCGGAAGCGCGGTGGGTGGCTGCGACCGGCCTTCCCGCCGTGCTTGCCGGCGACTTCAACGCCACCCCGTGGTCCTCGGCCATGCGGCCCTTCCGCGCTCACGGATTGCGCCGCGCGACGGACCTGACACCGACATGGCCCGCCCACTTTCCACTGATTCCCATCGATCAGATCGTTGTGACGCCCCACTGGCGCGTCCTCGCGGCGGGCGTCGGGCCGCAGTTCGGCTCCGACCATCGTCCCGCTTACACCGTCCTCGCGCCCGCAGCGCCATAGACGACGCGCTCAGTTCATGGCCGCTGTCGCTGACCGGCAATAGCCAGAAGGGCCGGAGGCGGGAACGAGGGGACCACGCGCGTACGTCTTGCGTAACCTCGGCGCGCAAACCCGCCTTCAGGTGGGTTCGCGCACCAGCGCCTCGGCGCTCCGCGGGACTTTCGCCATTGCGGTCTTGCCCTTGGTGGTGAGGAAGGGTTCGACGAGGAGCAGCAGGCCTTCCTCGACGTATTCGGCGAGGCTGAAGCGGTCGACGAAGGCCCAGTGCTTGAGCGCCCAGGCGTGGGCGAAATTGACGATCTGGTAGCACAGGAGATATTCGTTCACCGGCCGCATGAAGCCGCCGGCCGTGCACGCGCGGATCGACTTCTCGATCATGCGGTTGGTGCGCGTCTCGCCGTCCTTGATCAGCACGCGCCGGTCGGCGCGCAGGGACTTGGTCGAGCGGTAGGCGAGCACCGTTGCGTCGCGCTGGGCGTCGACGACCGCGCAGTAGGCCCACACCGCGCGGCACAGGCGCTCGACGGGATGTGTCAGGCCTTCGATCTGGCGCGGGATCTCCTGTTCATAGGTGTCGAGCACGTTCTTCAGCGTCAGGAACAGGATGTCGTCCTTGTCGCCGAAGTACTGGTAGATCAGGCCGGTGCTGACCTTGGCCTCGCGGGCGATCTGCAGAATCGTCGTCGTGTAGTAGCCCTGCTCGGAGAAGAGCTTGGTGGCCGCGCTGATGATCTGGTGACGGCGCTCCTCGACCAGCTTCGGGTCCGTTACGACGCTTTTGACGCTTTCTGCTGAACTCATGTCCATTCCCTCGGGTGAACCATTGCCACAACTGTCCGGCATCGGGCCGTACGCCGTATTGTGCCACCGGTGCAGCCGGGTTTCCGCGTCGCCGTCGCCCCGGCCTTACTGACGGTTCAGGAAGCCTTGCACGCGCGCCTGCGTTTCGCCGTCCGCCAGCAGGGCCGCGCTGCCGGCGAGTTCGACTGCGTAGCCGTCTTCATTGCCTTCTACCGCGACCGTGATGCAGCGCTTGCACTCGGACAGGGCCAGCGCCGGCAGCGCGGCGATGCGCGTGACGACTTCGCGCGTGAACTCTTCCAGTTCGGCGGCCGGAGCCACCCAGTGCGCGCAGCCGAGCCTCACGGCCTCCGCGCCGGCGACGACCTCGGCGCCGAGGATCAGGCGTCGCGCGACGGCCTCGCCGCAGATGCGCGTCATGCGCTGCGTGCCGCCCGCGGCCGGGAGCAGGCCCAGGCGCGCCTCGGGCAGGCCGACCTTGGCGGTGTCGGCGACGACGCGCAGGTCGCACGCCAGCGCGAGCTCGAAGCCGCCGCCCATCGCCGCGCCGCCGATCTCGGCGATCGTGACCTGCGGCAGACGTTCGAGGCGGGCATAGAGCTGCTGCATGCGCCGCGTGATGGCGATCATCTCCACCCGCCCGGCCTCGGTGCCGAACAGCGAGCCGATCACGTCGAGGTCGGCGCCGGCGCAGAACACGCGCTCGGCGCTGCGGATCCACAACACATTGACGCGCGGCGTGTGCTCGAGTTCGGCGAGGATGCGATCGAATGCGGCGATCCATTCCTCGTTGATCGCGTTGACCGGCGAGCGGCACAGCGTCACGGTTGCGACAGAATCCTCAATCCTCAGCGAAATCATTGCGATGTCCTCGGGAACTGCAGTCAATTCGAAAAAGCGGGGCGTCGCCGGCCTCTGCGCACATCGGAGGAGATATCGTTGGCAGGATCGCACCGGCCGTTGACGCGACGCCCCGGGAAACGGCCGGCGCTTGGCTGCACCACGCGCGACCGTACGACAGGGCGCAACCGGGCCGCGGGGACGGCCGCCCGGTGCGCCGGAACGTCAATTACCTTCGAACTTCGGCACCTGCTTGTTCACGAAGGCGTTGTAGGCGCGCGTGAAGTCCTGCGTCTGCATGCAGATGGCCTGGGCTTCGGCCTCGGTCTCGAGCGCCTGCTCGATGGTCTGGTTCCATTCCTGATGCAGGCACTTCTTCGTCATCGAATGCGCGAAGGCCGGGCCATTGGCGAGCGACAGCGCCACCTCCTGCGCCTTCGCCAGCACCTTCTCGGCCGGCACGACGTCGTTGAAGTAGCCCCAGGCGCGGCCCTCCTCGGCGCTCATCGAGCGGCCGGTGTAGAGCAGCTCGGAGGCGCGGCCCTGGCCGATGATGCGCGGCAGGATGCTGCACGCGCCCATGTCGCAGCCGGCGAGGCCCACGCGCACGAACAGGAAGGCGGTCTTCGCCTCGGGCGTCGCGTAGCGCATATCCGAGGCCATCGAGATGATCGCGCCGGCGCCGGCGCACACGCCGTCGACCGCCGAGATGATGGGCTGCGGGCAGTTGCGCATCTCCTTGACCAGGTTGCCGGTCATGCGCGTGAAGGCCAGCAGGCCGCTCGTGTCCATCTTGGTCAGCGGGCCGATGATGTCGTGCACGTCGCCGCCCGAGCAGAAGTTGCCGCCCGCGCCGGTCATCACGACCGCACGCACGTCCTCGGCGTACTGCAGCTTGATGAAGGTGTCGCGCAGTTCGGCGTAGCTCTCGAAGGTGAGCGGATTCTTGCGCTCGGGGCGGTTGAGCGTGATGGTCGCGACACGGTCGGCGACTTCGAGCTTGAAGTGTTCCGGACGCCATTCGGCGGCTTTGAGCTTGTACATGTGATTCTCCTTGAGACAGATGGGGTAGGTGAGTGGAGCCTGCTTTCCTCCCCCTTCAGGGGGAGGCCAGGAGGGGGATGGGTTTCTGTGACGCGTGCTTAACCCATCCCCACCCCAGCCCTCCCCTTGAAGGGGAGGGCGTTACCGTGCAGCAATCAACCTGACATCACCTCGTGAAGCCGACAGGCAGACACTCTTGCGACTGAACATTCACTCAGCCTGCGAGCGTGAGTCCGCCGCTGACGCTGATGACCTGGCCGGTGATGAAGCTCGCGCGGTCGCTGGCGAAGAACAGTACGGCGTCGGCGAGCTCGGACGGCTTGGCGAGGCGGCGCATCGGCGTGGCCTTGATGAAGGCCTCGCGGTGCTTCTCGGGCACCGCCTGCAGCAGCGGCGTGTCGGTCGGGCCGGGGCACACGCAGTTGACGTTGATGTTGTAGCGCGCGACCTCGCGGGCGAGCGACTTGGTGAAGGCGATCGCCCCGCCCTTGGCGCCCGAATACACGGTCTCGCCGAGGCTGCCGACGCGGCCGGCGTCGCTCGACACGGTGACGATCTTGCCCGAGCCGCGCTCGATCATCTGCTGCAGGAAGGCGTGCGACACCGCGACCGGTCCGAGCAGGTTGAGGTCGATGACCTTGCGCCAGAAGTCCGGGGTGTTCTCCATGAAGGGCTGGATCTTGCCCCAGCCGGCGACGTTGGCGACGATGTCGACCTGGGGCCGGCGGCGATAGGTTTCGTCGCGGAAGGCGTGGATGGAGTCGATGTCGGTGACGTCGAGCCGGACGAAGTCGACGTCGAGGCGCTGTTCGGCGAGCATGCCGGCCGCGGTCGCGCCCTTGGCCTCGTCGATGTCGCCGATCACGACGCGCGCGCCCGCCCGCGCCAGCGTCTCCGCCGTCGCATACCCGATCCCCGATGCACCGCCCGTGACGACGGCCGTTTTGCCTTGCAGGTTCATTTGTCTGTCTCCTGATTCACCCGTCTTGCGTTTCCGGGGCGCCCGGCTATCGCCGCGAACGTCGCCCCGCTACCTGTTTGCTGCAGCGTCGCGTTTTCTGCGACACCGGCAGTTGAATGAATGATTGTTCAGTCACTGAATTTAGTCAACCCCTTTACGCGAAAATCGGAAGAACCCCATGAATACCGTCTCCGGTTGTGCTAAAGCGTTGTCACGGGCATTTCAATGCCCGACGCATGAATGCAAACGGCCGGAGATCCGGCCGTTTGGACTGAATGATCAATCAATTCGCGAGATAGTTCGCGAGCGGCGGCGCACGATCGGGCACGCCGGTTGGGGCACCCGCCGAAGGACCTGTTCGTGGCGTCGGTCGTCCGCGCTGTTGGCATGCGCCGCTGATGGCCCATCCCCATCCTGTCCGGAGGGCAGGCTTTGCACAGCCTGCCCGCTCGGACGGCGCAGAGCGGTGCTCTGCGAAACCCCGCCCTCGCCCCCTTGAAGGGGAAGGGACCCCGCGAGCAGGTGCGAGGAGTCCCTACAGCCGCCCCGCCTGGAGCAGTTCGCGCAGGCGGAATTTCTGGATCTTGCCGGTCGCGGTGCGCGGCAGCTCGTCCACGAAACGCACCGTGCGCGGGCATTTGTAGATCGAGAGGTTGGCCATCAGGGTGTCCTGCACCTGCGTGGACAGTCGCGAATGGCTCGCCGACGGCTCCTTCGCCACGGCCACCAGCACGAGGCGCGTCAGGCCGTCCTCCTGCGGCACACCGACGACGACGGCTTCGGCGACGCCGGGCGCGGTCATCGCGCAGGCCTCGATCTCGGACGGGCTCACCCACTGCCCCGAGATCTTCAGCATGTCGTCGGCGCGGCCGTTGTGGTACCAGTAGCCGTCGCTGTCGAAGCTGAACATGTCGCCGGGGAAGTACCAGCCGTCGCGCAGCGCGCGCTTCGTCTGCTCGGGCTGCTTCCAGTAGCCGCTGAACTGCGAAGTCATGCGGATCGCGATCTGGCCGGGCACGCCGGGCTCGACAACGTCCGCGCCGGTCTCGTCGACGAGGCGCACCTCGGCCCACGGCACCGGCCTGCCGCAGGAGCCGGGCCGCTGCACCTCTCCGTCATTGACGAGGAAGAGGAAGATCGTCTCCGAAGCGCCGATGCCGTCGACGAGGGGCTTGCCGGTCGCTTCGAGCCAGGACTGGTACAGCGTCTCGGGCAGTTTTTCGCCGGCCGACAGGAAGTGGCGCACTTCGCGGAAGGCCTCGCTCTCCCCTGCCCCTTCGCGCAGCAGGTTGCGGTACATCACCGGCGTGCTGAAGAAGAGCGTCGGGCGATGCTCTTCGACCACCTGGATCATGCGCACGGGGTCGGGCCAGCCGGCGGCGACGATGACGGTCGCGCCGCAGCGCAACCCGCCCATCAGCGAATGGCCGAGCGCCCAGCCGAAGAACATCTTCGACGTGGCGAAGATGCGGTCGCCGGGGCGCACGCCGAAGTACTCGGCCTCCATGCGCTCGGCGATCAGCACGCACGCATGCGCGTGCATCACCGCCTTGGGCCGCCCCGTGGTGCCCGAGGAATACACCCAGAAGGCGATGTCGTCGGGTGCTGCCGGCTCGGATGCCAGCGTGTCGGGCTGGCCCGCGAGGAACTCGTCGAGCGCCACCCCGCCGGTGCGTGGCGCGGCACCGCGCACGACGAGCTGCGGCGGGTCGGCGAGTTCGGCGGCGATCTCCTGGTAGAGGTGGGCGAATTCGCAATCGACGAACAGCAGGCGGCAGTCGCTGTCCTCGATCACGTAGCGCACGTCGCGCGGCGCGAGGCGCACGTTGAGGGCCACGGCGACCGCGCCGATGCGCATCGTGCCGAGGTAGCCCGCCACCATCTCGGGCGAATCGTCCATCAGGAAGAGGACGCGCTCGCCGCGGGCGACGCCGTGCGCCTTCAGCGCGTTGCCGGTGCGATTGACCAGCGCATCGAGTTCGCCGTAGGTGACCGAACGGCCGGCGCCGACGATCGCGGGTTGTCCAGCGAGGCCCAGCGCGAGGGGGCGGCCGATGATCTCATCGGCGGCGTTCATCGCGCCGCAGCGCGCGGTATTGTCAAAACTCATGTCTGCTCCTGAACGACCGAAGGGATCCCCGGCGGGCACGCCGGGGAGCAAGGCAGGCCGCACGCCGCTCAATTCTTGAGGAGGGCCTGCGCTTCGGCCAGCAGCTTCTGCCCGTCGTAGCCCTTGGCGCTGACCTCCTTGACCCAGTCCGCCGCAACCGACTCGGACGCCTTCTGCCACTTGCCCACCTCGTCGGCGGGCACGGTATAGAAGGTGTTCTTGCGCTCGAGGCCCGCCTGCCGCCCGGTGAGCGTCGCATCGTCCCAGATCTTGCCGGCCCACGCGGACACCTCGGGGCCGCTGTTGGCGTCGATGACCTTCTTCAGCTCGGGCGGCAGGCTGTCGTACTTCGCCGGGTTCATCGCCAGGATGAAGGCGGAGGTCGACATCAGCGGCAGGCTGGGGTCGGTTTCGGTATGGAATTTGACGACTTCCTGGACCTTCATCGCCGGCACGACTTCCCATGGGATCATCGCGCCGTCGATCACGCCCTTGGCGAGGCTCTCGGTGACCATCGGCACCGGCATCGGCACCGGCGTCGCCCCGAGGGCGCTGAGCATGCGTGTCGCCAGGCGGGTGGGCGCGCGCAGCTTCATGCCGCTGAGATCGCCCATCGTCCGCACCTGCTTGGTCGTGGTGTGCAGCGCCATGCCCGCGATGACGTGGAACACCAGCGGGCGTACGCCCTTGAACTCGGCGGTCGCGTTCTTCGTTGCGTAGGTCCACAGCGCGCGGCTCGACTTTTCACCCGACACGCCCATGAAGGGCAGTTCGAAGGCTTCCGTGACGAGGAAACGCCCCGCCTGGTAGCCCGGCAGCGCCCACACGATGTCAGCGACCCCGTCCTTGGCCTGGTCGAAGAGCTGGGCGGGCGTGCCACCCATCTGCATCGCCGGGTAGATCTGGCACTTCAGGCGTCCGCCCGACTCGGCGCCGATCTTGGCGCACCACGGCTCGAGGAACTTGACCTGCGTGTTCGACGAGGGCGGCAGGAAGTGATGCACGCGCAGCGTCACGACCTTGTCCGATTGCGCCTGGGCGGCGCCGCCCGCGAGCAGCAGGGCCGCCAGCAGCGGCTTGAGCAGTTTTCCGGTATTCATCGCGTCTCC
This sequence comes from Aromatoleum toluolicum, assembly GCF_012911005.2. Lineage (GTDB taxonomy): Bacteria > Pseudomonadota > Gammaproteobacteria > Burkholderiales > Rhodocyclaceae > Aromatoleum > Aromatoleum toluolicum. The sequence continues at coordinate 21,958 of NZ_WTVS01000071.1, forward strand.
TTTGTTGTGGATGGGCGGGCCCGGGCGTTCAGCCGCCGAAGGTCCGCACCAGGTACAGCGAGATGGCAGGGAAGAACAGCAGCAGCGTGATGCGCGCGAGGTCCGATGCGAGGAAGGGCATCACCCCGCGGAAGGTGTCGGTGAGCGGCACGTCCTTGGCGGCCTTGTTGATGATGTAGATGTTCATGCCGACCGGCGGATGCACGAGGCCGATCTCGACCACCATCAGCACGAGGATGCCGAACCAGATCGACTTCTCGTCCGGCGTCAGCCCCCAGAACTCCAGCCCCATCACCATCGGGTAGAAGATGGGAATGGTCAGCAGGATCATCGCCAGCGCGTCCATGACGCAGCCGAGGAAGATGTAGATCAGCAGGATCGTCGTCAGCACCAGCAGCGGCGACAGGCCGCTGTCCCTGACCCAGTTCGCGAGCTCTACGGGCATCTGCGTGAGCGCGAGGCCGGTGTTGAGCATGTCGGCGCCCAGCAGCACGAGGAAGATCATCGCGGTGGCCTCGGCGGCGCCGAGCACGCTTTCGCGGATGCCCTCGCCGCGCATGCCGCCCGTGACGACCGCGAGGATGCCGCAGGCCGCCGCGCCGATCGAGGCCGCTTCGGTCGGGTTCGCCCAGCCGCCGTAGATGCCGACGATGACGACGAGGAAGATCAGCGCCACCGGGGTGACATTGGCGATCGAGCGCAGCTTCTCCGCCAGCGGCACGCGCGGGCCGGCCGGACCGGCCTCGGGCTTGAGCGTGACGATGATGCGGATCACCAGCATGTAGCCGAGCATCGCGATCAGGCCCGGCAACACCGCCGCCATGAAGAGCTTGCCGATCGACTCCTGCGTGAGCACCGCGTAGATCACCAGCGGCACCGAGGGCGGGATCAGGATGCCGAGCGTGCCGCCGGCGGCCAGCGCGCCAGTCGCCAATGCACCCGAGTAGTTGCAGCGCTTGAGTTCCGGCAGCGCGACCTGCCCCATCGTCGCCGCGGTCGCGAGCGAGGAGCCGCAGATGGCGCCGAAGCCCGCACAGGCGCCGGTCGAGGCGATCGCGACGCCGCCGCGCCAGTGTCCGACGAGCGAGCTCACGCAGCGGAACAGCGCGCGCGACAGGCCGCCGTGGGTCGCGAACTGGCCCATCAGCAGGAACATCGGGATGACGGCGAGATCGTAGTTGGAGAGCCGCGCGTAGGCGAGGTTCTTCAGCATGTTGAGGAAGGGGGCAAACTCGCCGCCCATCATCGTCAGGTAGCCGCCGGCGCCGACGAGGAACATCGTGATGCCGATATGCACGCGCAGCACCAGCAGCACCAGCAGGATCGCGAACATCGTCGCGCCGATCTCGATGCCGCTCATTGCGCACCTCCGGCCACGACGCGGAAGCGGCGCCCCGCGATGTACAGGCTGGTGGTCGCGAATAGCAGGAAGGCCGGCACGATCAGCGCGATCGACACCCAGCCCGGCCAGCCCAGCATCAGCGAGGACTCGCCCGACTCATAGGACGCCACCGCCGCAACGCCCGTGCGCCACGCGATCAGCAGAGCGACCGCCCCCATCAGCAGCGCCGCGATGCCATCGAACAGCGAGCGCAGGCGCAGCGGCAGCCAGTTGGTGAAGAAGTCGACGCGCACGTGGCCGTCTACCATCTGGCAGTAGGAGAAGAAGGTCGCCGACGCGACCGCCGCGCCCATCTGCAGCACCTCGAAGTCGCCCGGCACCGGCAACGCGAACAGCTTGCGCCCGACGATGGAGATGAGCGACATGCCGATCAGCAGCATGAACACCGTGCCGCCCATCAGCGCGGACACCCTGCTCGCCGCATACAGCCGCCGGCCCCACGGCCCGTGCGGCAGGGCTTCGGGGTGGGCGACGTGCTCGATCGAGCCGGGCTCGAGCTGCACGCCGGCGTCCGCGTCGCTGGCGGGGGCGCCCCTGGGGGAAAGCTCCTTGTGGCGCAGCCGCGCGGCTGCGTCCAGGCTCACAATGCTTGCATGCATGTTCTGTCTCCTCCTCGATGCATAAACTGGATGAATGTTCACTCATTCACCATGCAGAGAAAAATGGCCGCGGCAGGCGCCACACGGCGCCCGCCGCGAACCCTTGCCAGGCTCAGGCGGCCTGTTCCTGCTCGTATGCGGAGAGGGTCTGCCGGGCGATGATGAGCTGCTGCACCTCGGTCGCCCCCTCGTAGATGCGCAGCGCGCGGATCTCGCGGTACAGGCGCTCGACCGGGTGCTCGCTGACGACGCCGCAGCCACCCCACAGCTGCACCGCGGCGTCGATCACCTGCTGCGCGGTCTCGGTGGAGGTCATCTTGGCCATCGCCGCGGCGCCGGTGATGTTCTTGCCCTGGTCGCGCATCCACGCGGCGCGGTAGGTGAGCAGCGCGGCGGTGTCGACGTGGGTCGCCATCTGCGCGAGCTTGGCCTGCGTGATCTGGAAGTCGGCGAGCTTCTTGCCGAACATGTCGCGCGTGGTCGCGCGGCGCAGGCCTTCGTCGAGCGCACGGCGCGCGAAGCCGAGCGCGGCGGCGGCGACCGAGGTGCGGAAGATGTCGAGCGTCTCCATCGCGACCTTGAAGCCCTGCCCCGGCTCGCCCACCATGTTCGCCGCAGGCACGCGACAGCCGGAAAAGCGCAGGCGCGCGAGCGGGTGCGGCGCGATCACGTCGATGCGCTCGGCGATGTCGAAGCCGGGCACGTTGGCTTCGACGATGAAGGCCGACAGGCCGCGCGCGCCCGGCGCCTCGCCGGTGCGGGCAAACACGACGTAGAAGTCGGCGATGCCGCCATTGGAGATCCAGGTCTTCTCGCCGTCCAGTACGTAATCCTTGCCGTCGCGGCGCGCGCTGCACGCCATCGCCGCGACGTCCGAACCCGAGTCCGGCTCCGACAACGCGAAGGCCGGGATCGCGCGGCCGGCGGCGACTTCGCTCAGGTACTTCCGTTTCTGCGCATCGCTGCCGTGCAGCGTGATCGCGCCCGAGCCCAGCCCCTGCATGCCCAGCGCGAAATCGGCGAGGCCGGAATGGCGCGCCAGCGTTTCGCGCAGCAGACACACGGCGCGGGTGTCGATCTTGTCGAAGCGACCACCATAGGCCGTGCCGCCGACCATGTAGCGCAGCCAGCCGTCGGCGCCGAGCTTCCTGACCAGCGCACGGCAGGCGTCGTCGAGGTCGCCGTGCGGGTGGCCGTCGATGTGGGCGGCGGCCCAGGCCTCCAGTTCGACCTGCATGCCGCGGTGGCGCTCATCGAAGAAGGGCCACTCCAGATAGGTCCGATCGCTCATCCTTGCGTCTCCTCTCGGGTCGGTGCGCCGCAGGCGCCCGCCCTCCTCATGGTTGTCGTCGCTGCGGCGCCCGCTCGGGCGGGTCTGTGCCGCTCGGTCCTGCTTGCGTTCCTGGGGTTACATCACCTCGCCGCCGGACACCGAGATCGCCTGGCCGGTGATCGCGTCGGAACCGGGCAGGCACAGCCACAGCACCGCGTTCGCGACCTCTTCCGGGCGTACCAGGCGGCCCTGCGGGTTGTGTTTCGCCAGTTCGGCGAGCGCCTCGGCCTCGCTGCGGCCGGTCTTCTCGCGGATGTTCGCGATCGCGTCGCGCACGATGTCGGTGTCGGTGTAGCCGGGGCACACCGCATTCACGGTGACGTGCTTGTGCGCCACTTCCAGCGCCAGCGCGCGCGTCATGCCGATGACCCCGTGCTTGGCCGCGCAGTAGGCGGAGACGTAGGGATAGCCCTTCTCCCCCGCGGTACTGGCGACGTTGATGATGCGGCCCCAGCCGGCCGCGAGCATGTCGGGCAGCGCGGCGCGGGTCGCGAGATAGGTGCCGGTGAGATTCACATCCAGCATCTGCTGCCACAGCGCCCGGTCGGTACGCAGGAAAGGCGCACTGCCCGCCTGGCCGGCGTTGTTGACCAGTACCGCGACGGGACCGAGGCGGCGCGTGGCGGCGGCGAAGGCCGCGACGACCGAGGCCTCGTCCGCGACGTCAACCGCCTCGCAATGCACTTGGCAGGACTCGCCGCCGACGGTGCGCAGCGTCGCGGCGCGCTCCTCGAGCTGCGCGAGGGTGCGCCCCATCAGCGTCAGCTTCGCCCCCTGCCCGGCCAGCGCGGCGGCGATCGCGGCACCGATGCCGCGGCCGCCGCCGGTGATGACCACGTGTTTGCCCGCGAGCACACGACCAGAATCTGCCGCCATCACATCCTCCACGTTCGCTTGTCACGACCCGGCGAGACCGCGGCGCCCGGAGATCCGGAAACGCCTCGCAGCTCGCTGAATGAATACTCGTTCATTTTTCATTGAAGGTCAACGAGTATCTGCTCTCGTGCAACAGCCAAGGCCTTCCGCGCAGCTGCTTGCGGCGGTAACACGGCACTGCACGCTGTTAGTAGGTTCCTTCCCCTTCAAGGGGAAGGACAGGATGGGGATGGGTCTTGCATCCGCCGAATAACCCATCCC
>NZ_WTVS01000072.1 GCF_012911005.2 Aromatoleum toluolicum
TCCCCGCCCCCCGCCGTCTTCATGCGCTCCGCGCGCCCGCTGCGGCCGGCGGCCAGCGCCGACATCGGCACGAGCAGCGTGTCCTTCGCCGACGCGACGACGAAGAACACCTGTGCCGTCATCTGCGTCATCAGCGCCTGGTTCGGGTTGGAGACGTCGAACAGCGCGTTGTAGAGCACGACGTTGTTCTGCACCACCGGCGTCGGCTCGACCTTGCGTAGCTTGCCCTCCCAGCGCCGCCCCTCGCCGCCGAGGATGGTGAAGTAGGCGTCCATGCCGAGGCGCAGGCGGCTCACGTCCGCCTCCGAGACCTGGGTCTGCACCGTCATCGTCGACAGGTCCGCGACGCGCAGGATGACAGGCGCCTGCTGGCTCGCGATCAGCGTCTGGCCCTGGCGCGCGGTGATCGACACGACGGTGCCGGACATCGGCGCGTAGATGCGCGCGTAGTTCAGGTTGGCCTCGTCCGCGCGCAGGTTGGAGTCGGTCTGGTCGATCTGCGCCTTGATCGCCTCGACCTGCGCCTGCGCCGACAGCAGCGCCGCCTCGGCGTTCTGCAGGCTCTCGCGCGTCGTGGCGTCCTCGGCCATCAGGTTGCGCTGGCGCTTCACCTGCACATCGGCCAGCGTCCGGCTCGCCTCGCGGTCCATCAGCTGCGCGCGCAGGTTGCGCAGTTGCGCACGGGTCGCGTCGACGCGGCTCTGCAGCACCACCGGGTCGATCTCGGCGAGCAGATCGCCCGCCTTCACTTCCGACCCGACCTCGACATGGATCTTCTTCAGCTGGCCCGACACCTGCGCGCCGACATCTACGTAATCCCGCGGCTGCAGCGTGCCGGTGGCCGTGACGACGTCCTCGATGTCCCCGCGCGTCACGGTCGCAAATTGGTAGCGCGCCATCTCGTCGGGCGGCGCGAAATACCGGGTCCACGCGAACCATCCGCCCGCTCCCAGTACACCGAGGGTGACGAGGGCAATCACGGCGCGGCGCAGTCGGCGCGGTTTGGACGCGGGGGTGGATGTCATGTTCTCGTTCGGCAGGTTTCAGGATTGTGGCGGATCGCGGCGGATCTTCCCCCGCCGCGCCACGGGTTGGCAAATGGATATTCGTTCCGTGCGGGTGCATGCGCCACTTCGCAAGGATAGCGAATGAATTATGTCGCTTTGTATCGTAATGAAGGCAGGGGTTCCCGACGCGATCGGGAGCGCGGAATGCGGCGAGGGCGCGGAAGATATGTGGGAGCGGCTTCGGCCGCGAATCGACAGCGTCACAAGCGACGCCGCCCATTCGCGGCCGAAGCCGCTCCCACGGGAGGGGTTTGCCCCCCGGGTCAGTGCTCGGGAACGGTGATGAAGCCCATCTTCTGGATGCCTGCGGCGCGCGCCGCCGACATGATCTCGGCGAGCTTCTGATAGCGCGTCTCGCGGTCGGCGCGCAGGTGCAGTTCGGGCTGCACCGGCTGGGCCGCGGCCGCGGCGAGTCGCGTGCCCAGTTCCTCGTCGCCGATCTTCTGGTCGTTCCAGTACAGGGCGCCGGCCGCGTCGAGCGCCAGCGTCACGGTGTCGGGCTTCTCGTTGCTGGACTGGCTCGCCGCCGTCGGCAGGTCGATCTTGACCGAGTGCGTGAGCAGCGGCGCCGTGATCATGAACACGATCAGCAGCACCAGCATCACGTCGATGAGGGGGACCATGTTGATCTCGCTCATCGGCGCCGAGCTGCCCTGCTCGTTGAAGCTGCCGAAGGCCATCACGCCGCTCCCGCGAGCTTGGCCGCCGTAGCCGCCGCAGCCGCCGGTGCGACGGCGCGCGGGGCCTGTTCGGCGGGGGCGCTCGCAAGCCGCGTCCCGGTCGTGAACCACGCCAGCAGGTCGTGCGCGAACGCATCGAGTTCGGAGAGCTCGAGACGATTCGCCCGCGTGAAGGTGTTGTACGCGAGCACGGCCGGAATCGCGACGAACAGGCCGAAGGCCGTCATGATCAGAGCCTCGCCGACGGGGCCGGCGACCTTGTCGAGCGTTGCGACGCCCGAGGTGCTGATGCCGATCAGGGCATGGTAGATGCCCCACACGGTTCCGAACAGGCCGACGAAGGGCGCGGTCGAGCCGATGGAGGCGAGCACCGTGAGTCCCGATTCGAGTTGCGCGGTCGACAGGGCGATCGACTTGCGCAGCGCGCGCGTGACGAATTCTTCGGCGTCGAGCTTGCCGCCCAGCGTGTCCGCGGCGGTATGGCGGCGCAGGTGCTCGGCCGCGGCCGCGCCCTGGCGCGCAAGCGCCTCGAAGGGCGAGTCCGGCGCCACCTGCGACACGCGACGCAGGCCTTCGTCGAGGCTGGCCGCACTCCAGAAGCCCTCGACCGCGCTGTCGAAGCGACGCGCGCGCAACTGGCGCGTCGTGCGCACGGCGATCAGGTACCAGCTTGCGACCGACATCACCACGAGGGTGAAGGCGACGAGTTTGATGACGATATCCGACTGGGCCCAAAGGTGGGACAGCCCGAAAGTGTCGGTGAGCATGTTCAGTTTCCTTCGAGTTTGAAGACGATGGGGACGATGACCGCCGCGGCGACGGGCTGCCCGCCCTGTTTGGCCGGCACGAAGCGCCAACGCTGCACCGCCTCGCGGGCCGCCGTGTCGAGGCGTGCGTAGCCTGAACTCTCCGCCAGATCGACCTGCGCGGGCAAGCCCTCCGCGGTCACCTGCACGCGCAGCATCACCTTGCCCTCTTCGCGCATGCGGCGCGACAGCGGCGGGTAGGCGGGCGCGGGGTTGTTCAGGTAGGCCGCGTCGAAACGGGCGGCAATTACGGCAGGCGGCGCTTCGGGGGCAGGGCGCGCCGGCGCTGCGGGCGGGGCCGGAGGTGTCGGCGCGACGGTCTCGCGTACGGGTTCCGGCGTCGCCTGCGGCGGAGGCGTTTCGCTGCGGATCGCAGTCGGCGCCTCGGTCACCTTCGGTGCGGGTTTCGGTGCGCGCGTCTGCGGGCGCGGGGCCGGCTTCGGCGGCGGTTCGACGACGGGCCGGGGCGGGGGCGGCGCCACGGTCGGCACGGGCACGGGCAGCTCGATCAAGGCGACCGAAATCGGCGTCTCGGCCTCGGCGACGGGTTGCCGGGCGAGCTGCGCCAGGCCCGCGAGGCCTGCGGCGTGGGCGAGCACCACTAGCGCGAGGAGCAGCGGCTGCGCGCGGCGGCCTCTGCGCGCGGCGCGCGCGGTGACCGCCTCCTGCGGCGCTGCCGGCTCGCGCGGCGGCGCAAAACTGAGCGACCGACGCCCCGAGGGATTCAGCTGTGGCGCGCAGGACGCCGACGGCAGGGCGTGGGATTGGGCCATATATAGCCGGACTGGTCGCAGCGCTCAGCGGATCAGCTGATCGATGAGCAGCGCCGCGAACGCCAGGTACAGCACGAGGCGGTGCGTGGCAAAGGCGGGGCCGTGCGGCAGCGCCGGATCCTTGAGATCACCCACGGTTCGGGAATGCATGTTTGCCAGTTCTCCGTTCGATCAATGACGCTGGCTCGTTCTGCGGGAGAACTGGCTTGCGGGTGTTTGAGTGCGCCGGCACTGCCAGGGGCGGCGCAAAGGGTGGGCGCGCGTCAGCTCGCGCTGCCCATCTGCGACTGCAGGTAGTTCTGCAGTCCGACCTTGTCGATCAGTTCGAGTTGCGTTTCCAGGTAGTCGATGTGCTCCTCGGTGTCCTCGAGGATCTCCTCGAAGACTTCCCGCGACACGTAGTCCTTGCAGGACTCGCAGTACGCGATCGCCTCGATCAGCTCCGTGCGTCCGCCCTGTTCGAGCTTGAGGTCGCCCTGCAGGCATTCGGGAACGTTCTCGCCGATCATCAGCTTGTTGAGGTTCTGCAGGTTCGGCAGCCCCTCTAGGAACAGCACGCGCTCGATCAGCTTGTCGGCGTGCTTCATCTCCTCGATCGACTCTTCGTACTCGTGATGGCCGAGTTTGCCGAGGCCCCAGTTCTTGTACATGCGCGCATGCAGGAAGTACTGGTTGATTGCGGTGAGTTCGATGGTCAGCTGCTTGTTGAGGTATTGAATGACTTTCTTGTCGCCTTTCATACGGCCTCCACGGCAAGGAAATACGAGGGCGCGAAGCCGGCCATCACCGGTTTTGCGGTCGCCGTCTGTTCCGCCATCGCTGTGCGCAGGCAGTCGCGTGCGCAGGTCGCGCAGCGGCCGCATTCGCCTGCGACGCCAAGCCGGGTCCGCAGCTCGCGCAAGGTCGAGACGCCCTCGCTGACTGCCTCGCCGATGTGGCGTTCGGTCACTGCGTTGCAGATGCAGACATACATAGTCTAGCCTCGTTGTTCCGTTTGTCGTGGTGGTGGGGGCGGATTACTTCGTCAGGATAAGTTTCCCGGCACGCGTCGCGCGGAGCACGTAGCGGATGCCGTCATGGTCGATCGTCACGCAGGTCTGGCCGAGCAGCAGCCGTTCGCTGGGAATCACGGCACTTGCCGGATGGCCGGCATCGCGGGCGTGCGGCGCGGCTTCCGCGGAGCGGGGAACGGGGTAATGCGGATGGGCCTGTGCCTGCATGATGTGAGCGGTAAAGCAAATAGGAACGATTCGCATTACAACATCGAGCGCTTGCCCGGTCAACTCCCCTGTGTTCTGATCGCCACCCATCACGCCCACGCCCATGCATCGCCTTACGCGTCCGTCCCGGCGCGCAAGGCCGCCGCGGATTCCGGAGAACCGAGAGATGTCCGAAGCCTATGTGATCGAAGCCGCCCCGCGTCCCGCCGTGCCCGTCGCGGGAGGCGGATTGTTTCCTGTGCGCCGCATCTACTGCATCGCGCGCAACTACGCCGCGCATGCACGCGAGATGGGCGGGGATCCGAGCCGCGAGCTGCCCTTCTTCTTCACCAAGCCGGCCGATGCCGTCTTGCCCGTTCCCACGGGCAGTTGCGGCGAGTTTCCCTATCCGCCGGCCAGTAGCGACGTCCACCACGAGATCGAACTCGTCGTCGCACTCGGGGCGGGCGGCAGCAATCTCACGCCCGACGCTGCGCGCGCCTGCATCTGGGGCTACGCCGTGGGGCTGGACATGACGCGCCGCGACCTGCAGGCCGAAGCGAAGGCCCTCGGCCGGCCGTGGGACAGCGGCAAGGCCTTCGACTGCGCCGCGCCGATCTCGCAGATCGTCCCGGCTGCGGGGCGCGTCCTCGATGCGGGCGAGATCCGCCTCGACATCAACGGCGAGATGCGCCAGCGCGGCGACCTTTCCGACATGATCTGGACGATCCCCGAGATCATCGCCTTCTTCTCCCGCTACTACCGCCTGGAAGCGGGCGACCTGATCTTCACGGGGACGCCGGAGGGTGTCGGGCCGGTCGTCGTCGGCGATCGCCTGCGCGGCGTCGTCGCCGGTGTCGGTGAACTGGCGCTTCAGGTCGTCGCGCCGCGCTGAGCTCCCGAGGCTCCCGAGTCGGGGCCGGGCGCCTCAAAGCAGAGGGGTCAGGGCAGGCGCAACAGCACCCTCACGCGCCCGTCCGCCTCGGCGGCGGGCATGTAGCCGATGAGGTTGGGCTGCGCCGCGAGCCACAGCCGCAGCTGGGCCACGCTCTCCGCCTGCTGGGGCGGCAGCGCGCGCCCGGTGAACACCATGCGTGACCAATGGGCGCGGATCTGGTTGGCGTTCTTGCGCGTCAGTTGCTGGTAGAACTGGTCGCGCACCGCTCCCGTGGGCAGGTCTGCCAGGGTCACGACGCTGCCGTCGGGCAGCGTGTGCGCGCGGCCGAGGTAGAACTGCTCCGCCTGCTCGGGCGTGAGGTCGGGCAGCGGGCTGCGGGCGCCCGCGACGATGACGATCTGGGCGAGCGCGCAGGGCGCTGCCAGCAGCGAAACGAGGAGGAAACAGGCGCGAACCAAGCGAATCACCGGCGCTCCCTCAGAAACTCAGGTCAAGCGACAGGCTGAACGTGTTCAGCGTACGCCCGCCTATGCGAGTCGTCTGCGCGTCGCCCCGCGGGGCATATGAGCCCCAGGCGTCATCGTCCGGCCTGGCCTGCGTGACTTCCGCCTTCACGGCGGCGTAGGCGGCGAGCTCCCAGCGGGCACCCAGGGTGACGCTGCGCTGGGCGTTGTTGCGCGATACCTGGAACAGGTTCCACGCGGCTGCAAGCCGCCCGGGCGGCAGTCTGGCCTCGGCAAACTGTTCATCCAGCGTCTGGTGCGCCACCACCACGTACGGCATCACCGGGCCGAAGCGCCTGCCCAGGCTCAGGTACCAGCCGTGTGCGCTCACAACGTAGCGGTTGGTCTTGCGCCGCGCGAACTCGCCGATGAGCTGCCAGCTGCCGTCGTCCCACTGCACGCCGACGGAATCGAAGCGCGTACGACCGTGCGTGCCCGACAGGTCGGCAATCACCCCGCCCTGGCCGGTCAGTTGCAGAATGTTCGAGACCGCGAGGAACAATGTGTCGCCGCGCTCCAGCGTGAACGTGCCTTCGCCGTGACCCAGGTGCAGCGAGAAATCGCCGCGGCTCAGCCCCAGGTTCACGCCGAACACCTCCTTCAGGCGTGCTTTGCCCTGGGGGAACGGAATGCGACCGCCTCCATAGTACGGATGGATCTCGATGTCGAAGGCGCCCAGCCTCCCGTTGTAGATGAAGTCGATTCCGTCGAGGTCGTTGAAGGGATTGAGTCCGTAAACTTCGACCGGCGGGCGCACCCAGGGATTCGCGTAGTTCACGTAGAGCGAATCCGACAGCATGAAGAAGGGCACGCGAACGCGGCCGAGACGCATCGACAGGCCGGGTGCGAGCGTCTGCCGGAAGAAGGCGAGCGTCAGCTGTGGATCCTGGCTCGCGTCGCCGTCCTCGCGCACCAGCCCTTGCAGCGTGATGTCGTTGTAGGGCGTGAGACGCAGGCTGCCCTGGACGCCGACGAGAGTGTCCGGGCTGAAATCCGGATCCTTCGTTCCGGGAAAATTGACCCCATAGCGCGTAAACCACACGTCCTTGTCGTCCGTGGTCACCGCGCCCAGCGTGCCAAAGCCGGAAAGCTCGAAGCGCGGCGGAGATGCCGGTGCGTCGGTTTCCGCATGTGCCGGTGCCACGGCGAGCGCGAGGAGGATCGTCGCGGCTTTGCGGCGGAGTTGCCTCATCAAGCTCATGCACTGGCCTCCTGGGCCAACTGTTGGCCGAACAGCAATTGTTCGACCGCGTCGTCATCGAGCGGACGTGCGAACAGGTATCCCTGACCGTAGTCGCAGCCCATCCCGAGCAGCAGTTCCGCCTGCCGCGTAGTTTCGATGCACTCCGCGACCACGCGCATTCCAAGGTCGTGGGCGAGCTCGATGCTGCGTGCGACGATCGTGCGCAGGCGCTCGTCGTTCTCCAGTGAGCGTACGAAGGACCCGTCGAGCTTCACGAGATCGCAGGGGATCGTGTGCAGGTAGCTCAGTGCCGAGTAGCCCGTGCCGAAGTCGTCGATCAGCACCGACATCCCTGCCGTGCGCAGATTCTGCAGGATCTCTGCGGCGGGCCCGTCCGGTTGGGCGAGTACGCTCTCGGTGACCTCGAAGCGCAGCATCTCGCGTGGCAGGCCGTGGCGGTCCACCTCGGCGATGATTTCGCCGGCGAGATCCGGGCGCGCGAACTGCGTCGCCGACAGGTTGACGCTGACCTTGGGAACGGCGGCATGGCTGCAAGCGCGCTCGCGCCACTGGGCGATGCGCTCGCAGGCTCGCGTCAGCACCAGCATGTCGAGCTCATGGATCAGCCCCAGTGTTTCGGCCAGCGGCACGAAGAGATTCGGCGGCAGCATGCCGCGGCCGGGGTGGCGCCAGCGCACGAGTGCCTCGAAGCTCGCGATCGACCCGCTGTCGAGCTCGACGATGGGCTGGAAATGCACGCTGAGTTCGTTGCGCGTCAGCGCGTCGCGCAGATCGCCCTCGAGCTGCAGGCTTTCCAGCGCCTGCGCGTGCATGGAGGCATGGAAGATCGCCACCGAGTCGCCGCCGCGCTGGCGCGTGCGCTGCAACGCGTTGTCCGCATCGCGCAACATCGTGTCGCCGTTCTCGCTGTCCTGGTAGTCGCTGCTCAGCGCCATGCCGATGCGGAACTTCGGATACAGGATCTGGCCCGCGACACTGGTCGGCTTGGCCAGGAGCTCGCGCAGCGCCTCCGCGAGGCGCAGGGCTTCGGCGGGATTCTCGATGCGGTTGAGCAGCAGTGCGAACTGGTCTCCGCCCACCCGTGCCGCGATATCGCCGTAGCGCAGCGTTTCCTGGAGCGTGCGCGCGACCTGTCGCAGCAGCGCATCGCCGGCCTCGTGACCGAAACTGTCATTCACGAGGCGGAAGCGTTGCAGGTTGATCGCCAGCACCGCGAAGTCCTGCCCGCCCCCGCGGCGCTGCTGCCCGAGGGCGCTGCGCACGTGTTCGAGGAAGAGGGCGCGGTTCGGCAGTCCGGTCAGGCCGTCGTGCAGCGCGTCATACTGCAGGCGCACCTGTGCCAGCTTGTGGTCGTGCACGTCGCTGATCGATCCGGCCATGCGCACGGCGCGGTCGTCGCCGCCGCGCACCGCGACCCCCCGCGTCATGACCCAGCGGTAGGCGCCGTCGGGCTGGCGCGCCCGATATTCGCACTTGAACTGGGTACTGAATCCCTTCAGGTGCTCGATCATTTTCGCCCGGTAGCCCGGCGCATCGTCGGGGTGGATGCCAGTGAGGACTTCTTCGGGGCTGTAGTAGAGGCGTCCGGCCGTCAGGCCCGCGATTTCGCAGTAGCGTGGCGAGCAGTAGACCTGACCCTCGGGGATGTTCCAGTCCCACAGGCCGTCGTGCGCGCCCTGGATCGCCAGCTCGTAGCGCTGTTCGCTGGTCTTCAGGCGTTCGGCCGAGTCCTGCAGTTCGCCGATGCGGTCCTGCAGGTTCGCCGCCATCACGTTGAAACGCCGTGCCAGTCGGGCCAGTTCGTCGTGGCCGTTCTCGGGCAGGCGGTGGTCCAGCTTGCCCGCCGCGATCGCCTCGCTGCCCGCGAGCAGGCGGCTCAGGTTGCGTGTCAGCAGGTAGCCGATGCCCGACAACAAACCGAAGGTCAGCAGGATCTCCGCCAGCGCGATCCCAGCGCCCTGTTCGGTGATCGCCTTGCGCGCTGCCGCCAGCACCGACACGGACACGCCGAACTGCAGGAACCCGACCTCGTTGCGTTCGAGCAGCAGCGGCCGGCGCACGTGCACGACCCCTCCGCCGGCGCCGCCCCGGGCGTTGGCGTGGTCGACCTCCGGCAAGGGCTGCATGTCCGGCAAGCCGGCGTTGACGAGCACGCGCCGGTCCGGCGCGACGATGCGCACGTAGATGAGGCCTTCGTCGGCCTCGCTCAGCAGTTCGCCGAGCACGTCCTGCAGGGCGTCGAACTCGCCCATGTCGCCATACGCGACCGCCATCGCATGCAGCATCGTGGCGTTCTGGTTGACGAGCGTATTGAGGCTCGCATTCGTCGCCTGGTTCATCAGGCGGACGCTGTTCGCGAGCAGCAGCGTCAAGAGCACGACCTGCACCACGGTGCTGGCGAGCAGCAGCCGCATGCGGATCGAGCTGAGACGGAGCGAGAGTTTCACGATCGGCGCCGGTCCTGTGCTTATCGTCGTGCGAGGCGCCTGACGCCCGCGGCGGCGTCGATACGGCCCGTGTCCACGAATGCCTCGACGTTGTCGACGATGCGGTCGGGGTCGTACAGGTAATTGACCATGACGCCCCACGACTGGCCGAGCCCCTTCGCCGAGGTGTCGGCGAGCCAGTTGAGCCGCTCGACGCGGGCGCCGTTGCCGAGATGGAAGCGGGCGACGGGATCGAGCGGCAGTTTGTCGCGCTTGGCCTCGAGGAGGTAGGCGGCAGTTGCCTTGAGCAGCGGATCGCGCAGCGCGCGCGCGAGTGCCGGGTTGCCCGCCCACTCCGGGTCGCCCGCAAGCACCCGCGCGAGGAGGGGGGATTCCGGCCCTTCGATGCCGGCAGCGGCAAGGCGCTTCCAGTCCTCTTCGCCGAACGTGGCTACGATCTCCTTGGCATTCCTGGCCGCCCACTTCACGAGCCCCGGGATAGGCGACAGCGTCGCAAAGGTCTTCAGGCGGGGGAAATCGCGCTGCAGGTCATCGACGACGCGCTTGAGCAGGAAGTTGCCGAAGGAAACCCCGCGCAATCCGTCCTGCGTGGCGCTGATCGAATAGAAGATCGCCGTGTCGGCACGCTCCGCGTCCGCCGCCGGTGCGTTCTCGTCGAGCAGCTTCTGGACGTTGTCGGCGAGGGCGTCGAGCAGCGCGATCTCGACGAAGATCAGCGGTTCCTGCGGCATGCGCGGATGGAAGAAGGCATAGCAGCGGCGGTCCGAGCCGAGCCGGTTCTTGAGATCCTTCCACGAGCGGATCTCGTGCACCGCCTCGTACTGGACGATCTTCTCCAGCAGCGCCGCGGGAGAGTTCCAGGTCACCCGCGCAAGTTCGAGGAAGCCGACGTCGAACCACGCCGTGAGGCGCGCCTCGAGTTCACGGTCGAGCGACTTCAACTCCTTGTCGTCGTCGAGAAAGCGCAGCAGGTCGGCGCGCAGGTCCACGAGGAACTTCACGCCCTGCGGAATCGCGTTGAACTGGGTCAGGATGCGGATGCGCGACGAGCGCATCGCCGCGCGCAGCTGCGCCTCGGCATCCCACTGCTTCGACGTGCCGACGGCAGCCTGATAGGCCTCGTGCGCCTTGGCGATGCGTTTCGGCTCGGGGCCGAACTCGAGTGCGATGATGCGCAGGAAGGCATGCCGGCCGGCGTCGTCGAGTTTCAGGTAGGTGTCGGCAAGGCGTGCCGCGCGGATGCGCGTCGAGACCTCGCCCCCCCGGTTCTCCGCACATTCGTGCAGCAGACGGCGGATCCGGTCCAGCTGCTTCTCGGTCGGTTCGCCGTTGCGGCCGGTCGCGCCGGCGACGATTTCGCGGACTTTCGAAAGACTGCGCGATACCAATCCGGGTGCCATCTGCACTCTCCTTTGCATCATCCTGCCAGAAATGTACATGTCATCGTGCGAACTTTCGCACGGTGCCGGCATGCCGGCCATGTCATCCGGTTATTCTGTTGCGCCCGTCTGCGCGGGCGTCGATCATCCTTCAGCGGGTGCCTGCACCCTTGCCGCGACTCGCTGCGAGCAGCCATGCTCCGGCGACAAACATCGGCACGCACAGCCACTGCGCCGTCGACAGCCCCAGCGAGAGAATGCCGAAAATCCCCGGATCCGGGGTACGGAAGAATTCCGCTGCAAAACGCAATGTCGCGTATCCGATCAGGAACATCGCCGACACCGCCCGCGCCGGGCGTGGCGTTGCCGCATACAGCCACAGCAGCACGAACAGCAGGAGCCCCTCTCCGGCCGCCTGGTAGAGCTGCGACGGATGGCGCGGCAGATTGTCGACCCACGGGTAGATCATCGCCCAGGGCAGCTCGCCGTCCACCGGCCGGCCCCACAGCTCGCCGTTGATGAAGTTGCCGATGCGCCCCGCGGCGAGGCCGGTCGGCACCAGCGGCGCAATGAAATCCGTGACGGCCCAGAAACCCTTGCCCGTGCGCCTGCCGTACAGCCACATCGCCGCCAGCACGCCGAGGAAGCCGCCGTGGAAGCTCATCCCGCCTTTCCACACGGCGAGGATCTCGGCCGGATGCGCGAGATAGTAGGCCGGCTGGAAGAACAGCACCTCGCCCAGCCGCCCGCCGATCACGACGCCCAGCATCCCGTACATCAGCAGGTCGTCGATCTGCTGCGGCGTCCATCCCGTTTCGGGGCGGCGGCGCGCGTGGGCGCGTCCGAGCAGCATGAACAGCACGAACGCGACGAGATACATCAGGCCGTACCAACGGACCGACAGCGGTCCGATCGACAGGGCGATCGGGTCGAACTGCGGATGGATCAGCATGGTCGCCAAGCGCTCCGCTTCAGTCGAACTGGGCGCGGAAGGTGTCGAACTCGCTGCGCAGCCGGTCGAGTTCCTCGCGCAGGCGGCGCACCTCGTCTTCCAGTTCGGTCGTGCGTCCGCGTACCGCGCCGCCGGCGGGTGCGCCCGCGAGCGACTCGCCCATCGCCTCGAAGGCCGCCGCTCCGCCCAGCAGGTGCGCGTAGCGCGTCTCCTTGGTGCCCGGTGCGCGCGGCAGGGCGTCCGCCATGGGCGGGTATTTCTCCGCGAGGTGCTCCAGCACCGTCTCGACCGCACCGATGTCGTCAAAGCGGTGCATGCGTTCGGCGCGCTGGCGGATTTCCCCGGCCGTCTGCGCGCCGCGCAGCAGCAGCACGGCGAGGACGGACTGTTCGGGCGGGGGCAGCGAATGGCGCAGGCGCACGAGGTGCTCGTACTTCGCCACGCGTCCGCTCGCCTGATCGCGCCGCGACACCAGCTTGCGGGCCATCAGGCTGTCAACCGCGGCCTGGACTTCCCCGTCCGACAGGCTCATCACGGGGTCGCGCCCGGTCAGCTGGTTGCAGCCGGTGACGATGCCGTTCAGGGACAAGGGATAGGCGTCCGGGGTCACGAAGGCCTTTTCGATCAGCACGCCCAGCACGCGGATTTCTATCGGATCGAGGTCGAAGCCATCGGTGGCGGAATCGGGGGCGCTTTGCTCGGTCATGGTTATCGTTGGTGTCGGCGCAGGTGTTCGGGTGGGCAATGATAGCCGAGCGTCGTTTCCCTTCGGTTAGAATTCCAAGACTTGATTCCGCGTGACGCACCGCCGATGCAGCGTGCGCCCGAACCCCTGAGCCGAGGACACCATGCCCCAATATCGTTCCCGTACCTCCACCGCCGGCCGCAACATGGCGGGTGCCCGCGCACTGTGGCGCGCCACCGGCATGAAGGACGGCGATTTCGAAAAGCCGATCATCGCCGTCGTCAACAGCTTCACGCAGTTCGTGCCGGGGCACGTGCACCTGAAGGATCTCGGCCAGCTCGTCGCGCGCGAGATCGAAGCCGCGGGTGGCGTCGCCAAGGAATTCAACACCATCGCCGTCGATGACGGCATTGCGATGGGCCACGGTGGCATGCTGTATTCGCTGCCCTCGCGCGAGCTGATCGCCGACAGCGTCGAATACATGGTGAACGCGCATACCGCCGACGCCATGGTGTGCATCTCGAACTGCGACAAGATCACCCCGGGGATGCTGATGGCCGCGCTGCGCCTCAACATCCCGGCGATCTTCGTCTCGGGCGGTCCGATGGAAGCGGGCAAGGTCAAGTGGGAAGCCAAGGTGATCTCGCTCGATCTCGTGGATGCGATGGTCAAGGCCGCCGACAGCAGCTGCTCGGACGAGGAGGTCGATGCGATCGAACGCTCGGCGTGTCCGACCTGCGGTTCGTGCTCGGGGATGTTCACGGCAAACTCGATGAACTGCCTCACTGAGGCGCTGGGCCTGTCGCTGCCGGGCAACGGCACCGTGCTCGCGACGCACGCCGACCGCGAACAGCTCTTCCGCAGGGCCGGCCGCACCATCGTCGACATGGCCCGCCGCCACTACGAACACGACGACGCTTCGGTCCTGCCGCGCTCGATCGCGAGCTTCAAGGCCTTCGAGAACGCGATCAGCCTCGACGTCGCGATGGGCGGTTCCACGAACACCGTGCTGCACCTGCTGGCCGCCGCCCGCGAGGCGCAGGTGGATTTCACGATGGCCGACATCGACCGCGTCTCGCGCAAGGTGCCGTGCCTGTGCAAGGTCGCGCCCGCGGTGGCCGACGTGCATATCGAGGACGTGCATCGCGCCGGCGGCATCATGGGCATCCTCGGCGAGCTCAATCGCGCCGGCCTGCTGCACGCCGAAGTGCCGACCGTGCATAGCAAGACCCTCGGCGAAGCGATCGCGCGCTGGGACATCATGCAGGCGCACGATAACGCCGTGTTCGAGTTCTACAAGGCCGCACCGGGCGGCGTGCCGACCCAGGTCGCGTTCTCGCAGAACCGCCGCTGGAACGAGCTCGACATGGACCGTTCCAAGGGCATCATCCGCGACCGCGCCAACGCCTTCACGCAGGACGGCGGACTCGCCGTGCTGTACGGCAACATCGCCGAGAAGGGGTGCATCGTGAAGACGGCCGGCGTCGACGAGTCGATCTGGAAATTCACCGGCAAGGCGCGCGTGTTCGAGAGCCAGGAAGCGGCGGTCGAAGGCATCCTCGGCGACAAGGTCGGCGCGGGCGACGTCGTGATCATCCGCTACGAAGGCCCGAAGGGCGGCCCCGGCATGCAGGAAATGCTGTACCCGACGAGCTACCTGAAGTCCAAGGGGCTGGGCAAGGCGTGTGCGCTGCTCACCGACGGACGCTTTTCCGGCGGCACCTCAGGCCTCTCGATCGGCCACGCCTCGCCCGAGGCGGCGTGCGGCGGCGCCATCGCGCTGGTGGAGGAGGACGACACGATCGAGATCGATATCCCCAACCGCAGCATCCGCCTGGCGGTGAGCGACGACGAACTCGTCCGGCGCCGTGCCGCGATGGAGGCGAAGGGCAGTCAGGCGTGGAAACCGGTCAATCGCCAGCGTGTCGTGTCTGCCGCGCTGCAGGCCTACGCAGCACTCACGACCAGCGCCGATACCGGCGCCGTGCGCGACGTGAGCCAGGTGCAACGCTGACGCGATGAGCTTGCGCGCAGCGTTCGACGGCGGCAGGTCCTGAGATGCTGGCCTGGCTGAAGCGTCTCTTCGGTATCGAGCCCGAGCGGCCGGCATTCTCGCCGGCCATTCCTGTTCAGCCGCGCGAACCGTCGCCGTCCGCGGCGCCGCAGCAGGCGTCGCCCGCGACCCCGCCGGCAGCGCCGCCGCCGGCTGCCGTGCCGCCCCCGGCTGCGGAGCCGGCTGCCGCGAACGTCGTGCCGCTCTCGGCCGAGGGCGAGGCGGGTCCGGCCGACGCGGCGCTTTCGTTGCTGTGCCGCAGCGAAATGCTCGATCGCGACCAGAACCTGACCGGCTACGCCTTCGAGCTGCGCGAGGACGTCGCCGGACGCATCCGTGCAACGGGGCGGCGGGCGCGCGATTTCCTCGACAGCCTGCTCGTCGAGCAAATCGACCGTTATGGCCATGGCGCGGCGCTGAAAGCCCGCCGGGTGTGCCTGCGAGTGTGGGAGGGCTTCCTCGCCAATCCCGCACTGGAGCGACTGCAGGGCCTCGATGCGACGCTGCTCGTGCGTCCCGAGCTGCCCACGCGTGGCGCGTCCGCCGAAACGTTGGCGAGCGCTGCGCGCCTGCGCGCGGCCGGCGTGCAGATCGTGCTCGATCACGGCGAGCCCGGGGTGTGGCTCGACAGCATGCTGCCGCAGGCCGATGCGGCGCTGTTCCGCATGGGGTTCTGCCTGCCCGAGGACCTCGGCCTGTACATCCGTGCGGTGCGGCAGCGACGCGCCGACCTGCCCGTGTGGGCCTGGGAGGTGGGTACGCCGGACGAGTTCGAACTCGCGGCCAAGCTCGGCTGCACGGCGTTCTCCGGCGGCTTCGTGACGCGCCGCGAAGACTGGAAGGGCAACTCGCTGTCGCCGCACGGCATGCGCCTCGCATCCCTGCTGCAGCGCCTGCGCAGCGGCGTGGATACCCAGGAAATAGCCGTCATCCTCAAGCACGACCTCGCGCTCGCGTATCGGCTGCTGCGCTACGTGAATGCGGCCGCGTGGGGGCTCAATCACCACATCAGCTCGGTCGAACAGGCGATCCTCGTGCTCGGGCAGCAGCCGCTGCAGCGCTGGGTGTCGATGATGCTGCTGGGCAGCGCGCGCAGTGCGCCGGGCGCCGCGGTCGTGATGGAGGATGCCCTCGTGCGCGGCCGTCTGCTGGAGCTCCTGGGCGGTCTGCGCGGCGAACGCGATCCCGCCGCCCAGCTTTTCGTGCTGGGCCTGTTCTCGCTGCTCGACGTTGCATTGAAGGTGCCGCTCGAGGACGCGATCCGCCCGCTGAAGCTGCCCGACCCGATGCAGGATGCCCTGCTGAATCAGCGCGGGCCGATGGCGCCGTATCTCGAACTGGTGCTCGCATTCGAGCGCGGCGATGCACAGCGCGTGACGTCGTTTGCCAGTGTGCTGGGCATCGATGTCGGCGAATTGAACCGGCTGCAGTTCGAGGCGCTCGATTGGGTGCATTCGGCCGAGGCCTGATCGGACCGCCTTGACCGCCTCCCGGGGCGCCTCTACCATCCCGCCGATGGACGCAGAACTCAATAAACTCGAGAACCAGGTCGAACAGATCGTCGGCCTGCTCGAATCGTGCCGCGCGGAAGGGCGCGAGTTGCGCACGCGCGTCGTGCGCCTGGAGGCCGAGAACCGTGCGCTGACGGACAAGGTCCGCCTTGCAACGGAAAAGCTCGAAGCCTTGCTCGCGCAGTTGCCGGAATCCTGACATGCCCACCGACTCCCTCGACATCTCCCTGCTCGGGAAGACCTACTCCGTCGCCTGTCGCCCGGAGGACCGCGAAGGTCTGCTCGCGGCCATGGCCTTCCTCGAAGAGAAACTCAACAGCCTAGCGGCGCGGACGAATGCGTCCGGCGAGAAACTGGCTGTCATGACCGCGCTGAATATCGCGCACGAATTTTTGCAGTTTCAGCGCTCCGGCGGGTTTGACATGCAGGCCGCGAAGCGTAGAATCGGTCTCGTGAATGCGCGGCTCGATGGAGTCTTGGCGCAGCAGGAAAAGCTTTTCTAACAGGTAGTTAGCGCGGGTTGGTGCGTATGTAAGGTCAATCCCCGCTGTGTCGTCGAAGTCGTAGATTCCTTGGACCAATGTCGAGAGACTTGGTCGCGGACCATGGATGCCGCAGGTGTGCACGCCCCTAGCCGGGTGAGCCTGATGCGGAAGGAAAGCGACCTCCCTGAACCCCAGGTTCAGGATGCCGACGGAGGCGACACTGCGGGGGCCAAACGAGAGAGGCGCGGATTTCGGTCCGCGCCTCTTTTTTGCTTTTTTTGCCGTGTCCGGCGCGGGGGCCGGGACGTTGCGGAGCGGATTCCGCACAGCTTCGGGAAAGGATTGATGGAATTCGATGTGTGGTGGCTGAGCTACCTCGCGCTGGGGGCCTTCGCCGGCTTCTTTGCCGGCCTGCTGGGGGTCGGCGGCGGCGGGATCATGGTGCCGGTCCTGGCTTCGCTGTTCGTTGCGCAGGGGATGCCGCGCGACAACGTCGTGCATCTGGCGCTCGGCACCTCGATGGCGGCGATCGTGATGACTTCCATCGCGAGCCTGCGCGCGCACCACAAGCACGGCGCGGTGCGCTGGGACATCGTGCGCTTCATCGCGCCGGGGATTCTCGCCGGCACCTTCGCGGCGACCTTCATCGCCTCGCGGATCGAGTCGCAGCCGCTGGCGATCTTCTTCGCCTGTTTCATGGCTTACGTGTCGCTGCAGATGCTCGCGAACGTCAAGCCCAAGCCCTCGCGCGAGCTGCCCGGGCCGGTCGGGATGAGCGCCGTGGGGGCCGGCATCGGCGGGATTTCGGCGCTGGTGGCGATCGGCGGCGGGTCGCTGTCGGTGCCGTTCATGACCTGGTGCAACGTGAAGGTGCATCAGGCGATCGGCACTTCGGCGGCGATCGGCCTGCCGATTGCGCTCGCGGGCACGGTCGGCTATCTGGTGAATGGTTGGGGCAGTACCGGGATGCCCTCATACAGCCTCGGATTCATCTACCTTCCGGCGCTGGTGCTGATCAGCGTCGTGAGCACCTGGACCGCGCCGCTGGGCGCACGGCTCGCGCACCGGCTTCCGGTCGCGGTGTTGAGGAAGATTTTCGCCGGCGTGCTGATGCTGCTATCGGCCAAGATGTTGCACGCGCTGTTCTTCTGAACGGCGACAGGGAACGAATGGAGTGGATGCGATGAGCTGGAACATGTGGTTGGCATTTCTTGCGGCGGCGGTGGTGATCGCCGTTTCGCCGGGGCCTGGGGCGGTGCTGAGCATGGCAACGGGGCTGCGCCACGGCTATGCGATCGCGCTGCGCGCGATCCTGGGCCTGCAGACGGCGCTGCTGATCCAGCTCGCGATCGTCGTGCTCGGCCTGGGCGCCGTGCTGGCGGCGTCGGCGACGGCCTTCCTGATAGTCAAGATCGCCGGGGCCGGCTATCTGATCTGGCTCGGTGTGCGCAAATGGCGCGCGCCGGTCGAGTTGCTCGACGACGGGGCCGCGGCGCGCGACGCCCGCGGCGTGTATCTGCAGGGCGTGCTGGTGAACCTCACCAATCCGAAGGCCATCGTCTTCATGGTCGCGCTGGTGCCGCAGTTCATCGACCCGCAGCTGCCGCAGTGGCCGCAGTTCTTCATCATCGCGGCGACGATGGTCGGGACCGACATGGTCGTGATGTCCTGCTACGCGCTGCTCGCCGGCCGCTGCCGGCGCTGGCTGCGCAGCCCGCGCATGATGAAGGCGCAGAACCGCGTGTTCGGCGGGATGTTCGTCGCGGCGGGGTCGCTGCTCGCCGCGTCGTCGCGCTGAAGCGGCCGTACGCAGCAGTCCTAGCGGCTGCCCGGGGTCATGCCGTCCAATAGCGTGCGCAGGTTGTGGCGCATCATCGCCACGTAGGTCGGTGCCGGGCCGTCGGCGGCCGAGAGCGCATCCGAATACAGCGTGCCGCCGAGGCGCGCGCCGCTCTCCTTGCGGATGCGCTCGATCAGGCGCGGGTCGCTGACGCTCTCGACGAATACCGCGGGCACGTTCTCGTGCCGCAGCTGGCGGATGAGCTTCGCGACGCCGGCCGCCGAGGGCTCCGACTGGTTGCTGATGCCGGCCGGGGCGAGGAAGCGCACGCCGTAGGCGTGGGCGAAGTAGCCGAAGGCGTCGTGGGCGCTGACGACCTTGCGCCGTTCGGCGGGAATCGCGGCCAGGGCATTGCGGATGTCTCTGTCCAGCGCCTTCAGCTCGGCCGCATAGCGCGTGGCATTGTCGCGATAGACCTTCGCGTTCGCCGGATCGGCCTGCGCGAGCGCGTCGGCGATGTTCGCGACGAAACGCTGCGCGCGCACGACGTCCTGCCACGCGTGGGGATCGACGGCGTCCTGATGGGATCCCTTGCCATGGCCGTGCGCGTCGTCGTGCTCGTCGGCGGCGGCGATCGGTTCGACGCCGTGGCTGGCGACGAGGACGCGACCCTTGTACCCCGCTGTCTGCGCCAGCCGCTCGAGCCAGGGGTCAAATCCCATACCGCTGGCGACCACCAGCTGCGCGGCGCCGATGCGGCGGGCGTCGGAGGGGCGCGGCTGGAAGTTGTGTGCGTCCTGGTCGGCCGCGACGAGCATCGTGACCTTGACCCGGTCTCCCCCGACCTGGCGGATGAAGTCGCCGAGGATGCTGAAGCTCGTGACCACTTCGAGGGGGGCTGCCTGTACCGGATGGGCGGCGAGGCCGAGCAGCGCGAGGAATGGTGCAATGAGGGGGGCGAGCAGGCGGTGCAGGAGGTGGCGCATGCGTGTGTGCAGAAGTTCAGGACTCGAGGTGGGGGCGGCGGTTCAGCCGGGCGCCCAGCATGCCGCCCGGGGCGAGGATCAGCGACAGCAGGTAGACGATGCCGGCGGCGAGGATGATCGCCGGCCCGGCGGGAACGTCCGCGTGGAAGGAGGCGAGCAGCCCGCCGATGCCGCTCGCGA
Source organism: Aromatoleum toluolicum (assembly GCF_012911005.2). GTDB lineage: Bacteria > Pseudomonadota > Gammaproteobacteria > Burkholderiales > Rhodocyclaceae > Aromatoleum > Aromatoleum toluolicum. The sequence goes on from NZ_WTVS01000072.1 coordinate 19,589, forward strand.
AGGCGATGAGGACGGCGAGGCCGAGCATCGCCGGCAGGCGCTTGACCCACAGGCGTGCCGCGGCCGAAGGCAGGATCATGATGCCGACCGCCATCAGCGTGCCGAGGGCATGGAAGCCGGCGACGAGGTTCAGCACCACGAGCACCAGAAAGCCGTAGTGCGCGATCGGGCTCGCGGCGCTGACGCCGCGCAGGAAGGCGGCATCGAAGCATTCGAGTACCAGCGGCCGGTATAGCAGTGCAAGGGCGACGAGCGTCGCGGTCGTGATCGCGCTGATCAGCAGCAGCGAGGGGTCGTCGAGCGCGAGCACGGAGCCGAACAGCACGTGCAGCAGGTCGAGGTTGCGTCCGCGCAGCGACACGATCATCACGCCGGTGGCGATCGACAGCAGGTAGAAGGCCGCGAGGCTGGCATCTTCCTTGAGGATGGACGAGCGCGCGACGAGGCCGGCCGCGAGCGCGACGACGATGCCGGCGATGATGCCGCCGACGGTCATCGCCCCGAGCGACAGGCCGAAAGCGAGATAGCCGAGCGCGGCGCCGGGCAGGATCGCGTGCGCCATCGCGTCGCCCATCAGACTCATGCGCCGCAGCAGCAGGAACACGCCGACCGGCGTCGCCCCCAGCGCAAGCGCGAGACATCCCGCGAGCGCTCGGCGCATGAACTCGAAATCGGCAAAGGGGCCGAAGAGGGTTTCCGCGATCATGCGGCCTCCGCTTCGGGGCGGTGGCACACCGGAGCGGTGGCGTCGAACTCGCCGGCAAGGCGGCGCGCGGTGGCGAGGCGTTCGGGGGTGAGGATCTCGTCGGTCGGGCCGAAACCGAGGCATTCGCGCGCGAGCAGCAGGCACTCGGGGAAGTGGCGTCGCACCAGGGTGAGATCGTGGAGAACGGCGAGGATGGTCCGTCCTTCGGTATGCCACTGCAGGATCAGGGCGATGAGGTCCTCGATCGTGCGCGCGTCGATCGCGTTGAACGGCTCGTCGAGCAGGAGGAGGTTCGCGTCCTGCAGCATCATCCGCGCAAAGCGCGCGCGCTGCAGCTGGCCGCCGGAGAGGGTGCCGATCTGGCGCGCCTCGAAGCCCGACAGTCCGACTGCCGCGAGGGCTGCACGCACGCGCTCGGCCTGGCTGCGGCTGAGTCCGCGGAAGGCGCCGATCTCGCGCCACAGCCCCATCGATACCATGTCGAAGACGGATACGGGGAAGCTGCGATCGAGTTCGCTCTGTTGCGGCAGGTAGGCGATCCCACCCTTGCCGGCGTGCACGCGGAAGCGGCCTTGCAGCGGGGGCAGCTCCCCGGTCAGGGCCTTGAAGAGTGTCGACTTGCCCGCGCCGTTGGGTCCGACGATCGCGACCAATGCACCGGGGGCGATACTGCATCTGAGGTGGTGGACGGCCGGATGGCGGTCATAGCCCAGGGTCAGGTTGTCGAGTTCGAGGATTGCGTCGTGCGCGTTCATGCGAGGGCCCAGCCTACGGTGAGCCAGAGCACGGCGGCTGCGCCGGCTGCGAGGGCGACGCGTGCGCCGACGCCGAGCAGCAGCGCGGTACCGGGGAAGGGGGCGGCGACGGCGCCGTGCACATGGCCGTCTTCATGGTCATGGTGGTGGTGAGTGTGCGGGAGCGCACTGCTCGATGTCGGGGGCATGATCTCTTCGTGTCGGGGCATTGTTGTTATTGACCGGGTCGCGGGCGGGGCGTCGCGCAATCAGGCCTTTGCCCCGCGCTGGCGACCGCAATCCGCGCAGGTGCCGTGGAACACCAGTTCGGCCCGTTCCGGCTGGTATCCGGCGGGCAGCGTGAACTGTTCGTCGGGGCGGATCGATTCGAGGCACAGCACGTGGCCGCAGCGGTCGCAATGGAAGTGCGCGTGCTGGCTGCGGGGCTCTCCGCCCGCCTTGAAGCGCCGCGCGCGGTCGGGGCCGATGATGCGATGCGCGAGCCCCTGCTCGACGAGCCAGTCGAGCGTGCGGTACAGCGTCACGCGGTCGTGCGGCATGCCGTCCGCCGCAAGCCGTGCCGCGACATCGTCGTGGTTCAGCGAGCGCGGGCTGTCCTGCAGGATCTCGAGCACGGCGATGCGCGTGCGCGTGACGCGGCCGCCGCAGGCGGCTATCAGGTGGGCGGCAGGAGAACTATCCGGAGTGGGCATCGCGGGCGGGGAATCTGGCAGCTAATGCAACATTGTAGCATTAGCTGCCAGATTCCCCGCCGGCTGCTCAGTGCTCCTGCAAGGCGCCGAGCTCGCGCTGCAGCAATCCCGGGTCGCCGAGATTGAGCTCCAGCAGGCGGCGCAGATGGGTGATGCTGTCGAGATCGATCTCGCGGCATGCAAGCCCGATGCAGCCATTTTCGGCATGCACGACGTCCCCCTCCATGCGGATCGCCGTGCCTTCGTCGTCGAGTGCGATTTCGAGCAGGCAGCGTTCGCCCGGCCCTGGGACCACGTCGGGCGCCGACCGGATCAGGGCGCCCTTGAGCGACAGGTCGCGGACGTCGCACGGGGCTTCGCGGTCGCCGACCAGCAGGCGGGCGCCTGTGTTGAAGCGGATGCGCGAGAAATGCCTGCGTTGCGCTTGCTGCATGGCGATGTCCTTGCAAGATGCATGGTGAGGCGGTGGAGACGGTTGTCCATGCTCGATTCTGGGGCGGAGTCGCCATCGTCGCAAGGGCGCATCGCGCTACGGGAGTGCGCGCCAGGTCATCGTCGCGCGGTGTGAAGTCTGAGCAGCCTGTCACGTACCGGTTTCCGGGGAGGTGGGACAATTTACCCGGTTGACGCATATTGTTACGTTTGCTGCGAGAATTGCAGACGCGACCGGGCGCAGGTCATCATGATCACATGGCGGGAAATTGCGTGTCAGAAGTGTTCGAACTCAATGGCGTGTTTGCGCGCGCCGAAAGCAATGCGAATGAGATGCACGCGGAGGCCGATGCGCTCCTCGACTGCCTCCTGCTGATCGCCAGGGCGCACGGCGCCGCGACGACGCGGGATGCGGCGCTCGCGGGGCTGCCGCTGGAAGACGGGCGGCTCAGTCCTTCGCTGTTCGCGCGCGCGGCGAGGCGTGCCGGGCTGAGCAGCAAGCTCGTGCGCTGCGCGCCGGAAAGGCTGAATCCTTCCCTGCTGCCCGCCGTGCTCCTGCTGCAGGGCGAGAAGGCCTGCGTGCTGCTCGGGTGGAGCGAGGACGGCGAGCGCGCCCAGGTCGTGTTCCCGGAGTTGGGCGAGGCGGCGGTCGAGATGACACGCGCGGAACTCGCGGCGCGGCACGACGGCCATGCGATCTATGCCCGTCCGATGTTCCGCTTCGATGCGCGCACGCCCGAGGTGCGCTCGGTCAAGCGCCAGCACTGGTTCTGGGGCGTGATCGCGGAGAACGGGGCACTGTATCGCGACGTGCTGCTCGCGGCCTTCATGATCAATCTGTTCGCGATCGCGATGCCGCTGTTCGTCATGAACGTGTACGACAGGGTGGTGCCCAACCACGCGATCGAAACGCTGTGGGTGCTCGGCATCGGCGTGTTGATCGTGCTCGCCGGCGACCTCGTCCTGCGCACGATGCGCGGCTACTTCGTCGATCTCGCGAGCAGCCGTGCGGACGTGAAGCTGTCGGCGGCGATCATGGAGCGCGTGCTCGGCCTGCGCATGGAACAGCGCCCCGAGTCGGCCGGCTCCTTCGCTGCCAACCTGCGCGCCTTCGAGTCGGTGCGCGACTTCATCAGCTCGGCGACCGTGGTGGCCTTCATCGACGTGCCGTTCGCGCTGGTCTTCCTGATCGTCATCGGCTGGATCGCGTGGCCGCTGATGCTGCCCTTCCTCGTCGGCGTCGTCGTCCTGCTCGTGTATGCGATGACCGTGCAGGGGCGCATGCACGAACTCGCCGAAACGACCTACCGCGCGGGTGCGCAGCGCAACGCGACCCTGGTCGAAGGGCTCGTCGCGATGGAGACGGTGAAGGCGGTGTGTGCCGAAGGGCCGATCCAGCGCAAGTGGGAGAAGAGCGCGGCCCTGCTGGCACGGGTCGGCACGCAGCTGCGCCTGCTGTCGTCGACCGCGATGAACGGTGCGGCGTGGGTGCAGCAGGCCGTCAGCGTTGCGATCATCATCCTCGGCGTCTACCTCATCCGCGACAACGAGCTCAGCATGGGCGGCCTGATCGCGTGCTACATGCTGTCGTCGCGCGCGATGGCGCCGATCGGCCAGGTCGCCGGCCTGCTCGTCCAGTACCACAACGCGGCGACCGCGCTGACCTCGCTCGACAAGCTGATGAACCAGGAGGTGGAGCGTCCGGACGACACCAGTTTCATCAGCCGCCAGAGCTTCCGCGGCGAGATCGAGTTCCGCAATGTCGGCTTCCACTACCCCGGGCAGGAAACCGCGGCCCTGTCGGACATTTCCCTGCGCATCCGCGCCGGCGAACACGTGGGCATCATCGGACGCGTCGGCTCGGGCAAGACGACGCTGGAGAAGCTCATCCTGGGCCTGTACCGCCCGACTTCCGGCGCGATCCTGATCGACGGCATCGACCAGCGTCAGCTCGATCCGGCCGAACTGCGCCGCCACATCGGCTATGTGCCGCAGGACGTGATCCTGTTCTACGGGACGCTGCGCGAGAACATCACGCTGGCCAGCCCGCTGGCGGACGATGCCGAAGTGCTGCGCGCGGCGGAGACCGCGGGCGTGACGGAGTTCGCCAACACTCACCCGCAGGGCTTCGACATGCAGGTCGGCGAGCGCGGTGCGTCGCTGTCGGGCGGGCAGCGCCAGTGCGTGGCGATCGCTCGCGCGGTGATCCACCAGCCGCCGATGCTGCTGCTCGACGAGCCCACCGCATCGATGGACTTCACGAGCGAGGAGGAGCTCAAGCGCCGCCTGCGCGGCTTCGCGCAGGGGCGGACGATGCTCGTCGTCACCCACCGGACCTCGTTGCTGGAACTGGTCGACCGCATCATCGTGGTCGACGGCGGGCGGATCGTTGCCGACGGGCCCAAGGATCAGGTTGTCGATGCCTTGCGCCAGGGGCGGGTCGGG
>NZ_WTVS01000073.1 GCF_012911005.2 Aromatoleum toluolicum
CTCAACGCCCGCCCCGCGGAAGCGCTCGGCGACTGGCTGGAACACATCCAGGCCGAGCTCGACGCATGGAACGACGCGCATCCCGACACCCCTGCCGCGCCGCATGGGGTTAACCTCATCCTGCACAAGTCCAATCCGCGGCAGGAGGAGGACCTCGGCCGCGTCGTCGCGCACCGCGTCCCGATCGTCATCACCTCGGTCGGCCGCCCCGACAAGGTCGTCGACAAGGTTCACGGCTACGGCGGCATCGTGCTGCACGACGTCATCAGCGTCGCGCACGCGCGCAAGGCCATCGAATCCGGCGTCGACGCGCTGATCCTCGTCTGCGCCGGTGCCGGCGGCCACGGCGGCACGCTGTCGCCGTTCGCGTTCGTCTCCGAGGTGAGGGAATTCTGGGACGGCCCGCTCGTGCTCGCCGGCGCGCTGTCGTCCGGCCGCAGTCTGCGCGCCGCCGAAATCCTCGGCGCCGATCTGGGCTACATGGGCACGCGGTTCATCGCCACCCGCGAATCCGCCGCCGACCCCGCCCACAAGGCAATGATCGTGCGCGATACCGCCGCCGACATCCTCTACACCCCCGCTTTCAGCGGAATTTCGGCCAACTACCTCAGGAACAGCGTGCTTGCAGCCGGTATCGACCCGGACGGACTCATCGGGCGAGAAACCGGCGGCAAGGACGACCTCTTCGCCGGGATCGAGCACAAACCCAAAGCGTGGAAGGACGTGTGGTCTGCGGGCCAAGGCATCGGGTCGATCCACGATGTCCCCAGCGTCGCCGAACTGGTCGCGCGACTGCGCGGGGAATACGACGCGGCGGCGACGGTGGCGGCGCATACCCGCTGACTCGGTGCCTGCCAATGACGGCGGCCTAGCAGTCCGTGCATGTGCTCGGCCGGACCTGGAAACTGCGATCCCGCGCGCAGCAAGCTCGGTAAAACATGTTCGTCCCTGAGCACCAAGCAGCGAGCGACGGTTACTGAGTCAGTAGGCCGCCGTTTGCGCTTGATTGGCTGGCCGTCTTAGCCTCGGCCTCAATCGACATTCACACGTCCTGCCCGTAGTCAAAGCGAATGTCTCCTGTCCTTGCGAGCGACCGACAAGTTGCGACCCCAAGCGGCCATTGGGACTTCCCTGAAGCCGCCGCTCAGGCACACTGGGCTTTCGCGAGTTTCGAAGCCACGACGCGGCCGTTCACGAACTCACGTACCCGGCCAGGAGGCGACGTTCGCTTATGACCGCTTCCACGAGTGTATTTAACCTGAAATTCATCAAGCTGACGGAGATATGCCGACGTCAGCGGTTGGCACAAAACTAGTCTGTTCGTCTCGCTTCCGGGGTGTCCGCGATTCCGTGGTTGGCTTTGAATTGCGCGACATCTTCTTCGCTCGGGGGAACAGTGAACCTGTCGATCACCTTGTCGTCCCATTGGAGTCGCAGTAGCGGATCGTGGTATAGCACTTCACGGGCTGAAGACAGCGCCAGTCCGTAAGAGTGCTGGATCATCTGGTAATTCATCACACCTACGAACGCCTGATTTGCCGGGCTGATAGTCTTTACATCGCCATCCCAACGCCCAACCAATAGGGCGTGCTTCGTCAGTGGAAAGTAGACCTCCGTGTTCTTGAGACCGAAGCCCGGGGAGTGCCGCAGGCACAACGGCACCTTTTCCGGATCGATATACGCAATCACCACCGGCCGACTCGTAGTAATGAACTCGCCGTAGTCACCAGGAACTGAATATAGCGTCCACTTTCGCTGGCCAAGCAGTTGCAACACCGTGTTGTACAAATTGATCTCGGTCTGAATGTGTCGCTCGCGCGCAACCTCGATCGTGTACTTACCCTGCTCGTGGAAATCCTTGACTTCCTCATACGTGACCGACCTTGGTTTACCCGTAGTCTCTTCCATTTCACTGATCTGAGACTCCCAGCGCTCCTTCGTTTCGAGCACCAAGTCCATCATGCGCTGCGCCACGCGCGCTTGAAACTCGCGCATATTCTCACGCTGCTCGGGTGAACGAACGGCCAGCAAGGCCATCAAGTTGAGTATGTAGTTCTTGTTTTCGCCGTCAAAATCTCCTGACTTCATCACCTCGCGAATGGCTGCCACAGCCTTTGATTCGAGCTTGCCAAACTCTTCTTCGAGCCAGTCCGGCTTACGCCCCTTGGCTTCGAACCGCATGAAGTCGCGTTGAGCACAGACATTGCGCGTGTTGGTCTCGTAGGTCTTCCTCTCTTTGAAGTCGTGGATGACCACCATGTAGTGTTTGCCGCGCTTCCAGCCGAACCCGCGCAAGTATCCTTGAGGGATGTAGTGGTGATTGCGGGATTCAGCCATTCGCGAATTGTCGCCGATTAAGCCTCTTGCCGGTAGTTGAGTGCCGGGTTCGGGGCGTCAATTTTGGCAGCATTACAGTCCGCTTCGGGTCCGGTTGCCACCGACAACTCTTCGGAATCGTCGCCGGAAAGCCGCCGTTGAAGGCCAGGTGCTCGTAAGCTGCCGCTCGCAGATGAGTCATTGCGACCCTAAGCTGAAGTTGGCGATCCGGAAAGGCGGACGCTCAGGAACGTAAGAATGTGCGGGGCCGGGACAAAACCTGCAACGTGATCAGTGAGGCGAATCCCGCAGATACGAAACAATGTTTTGCAGGGATCTAACCCAAGCCTCGCCGGCGGCCAATACGTCACGCCGATCTACCATCTCGTTGGCAATTGCGCTCTTCTTCCAGCTCAAATTGGCCATCATGTCGATACTGGAATTGACGATCCTTAACTGGCCGCCTTCCAAAACCGTTACCGTCAATGTATTTCCTGCCGATGTTTCGGCAAGTCCTGACCGGACGAACACGAATTCTGCCCCGTGTTTGCGATCTAGTCGATAGATTAATCTCTTACCGTCTCCGCCATACGCATCTTCGACCACCTGATCGCCATCAAATTCATAGCTCACCAAAGCGAACCAGCCACCTGCAACGCCCAATGCGTCAGCAAGGGCTGATGAATTTGACGGCCGCGGCCTTGTCGTCAGGTTCTTCTCGGTACCGGCGGCATCAAGTATCCACGTTCCGCACAACTTACCGGACGCTTCGTCACACGACTTCTTAACAGGCTCGATGGACGCTTTCGCTGCCGCCAATGTGCAAACGTAATTCAAATCCATTTCGGGGAGCGAACCCGCAAAAATCGATTTCCATTCCCGATATGGCAAGTTGCCTGGCGCGGACGCAGTTCCCGATGCCATTTGACCGCTATAACTGATTGGCGAAGTCATCAATCGAGCGCGCCGCTCTTTGCAGTCGTAGGCCATCTGAAAACGCGACGATAGGATCAGGGGATTTTTGTACGGAGGGGAGAAGTCCGCTAGCATCCATGCCAACCAGATATCATTGTCATATCGCGCGATCTCAGGATCTATGTAAATCGTCGATACCGGGTGCTTTCTTACCTCCACCCACTCGGCTGTTGCCCGTTCGCATTGGGCACAAAGGACTACGGTCGTGAGCAGAATGACGACCACGCGTGAGAAAGCGCTTGAACTAGGCATGTGAATTGACTTCTATGCATCTTGGGATGCGATTACTCATGAGCGGCGGCATTGTTTGGACCTCCGCGACATGGAATGCCCCACACACAAGATAATTGACAGGCTCTGCGTGACCGCGAACCTGTCTTTTTTTGTCATATTTAATGACTGGATTAGGAAAACAATGTCACCGACTGCTTCTGTTCGAGCTGAGGCGACGTGTGTTCCAATTTGCTAGCCGGATGCGGTTAATTTAGCTGGATCATTGTACGTGCAAATTATGGAAATTGGGTAGCACCCTCGACAGGCAGATAATGGCCGCATGTGTGAGTTCAGTACTCGCACCGGAATGCTGACGTTGCCGGACCAAGATTCGCAAGTCTGGACGTCGGATCGGGCCGACGGTCAGTCCCGCACTACCCCACACACAGCTGGCAGCTGTCAGTTCTCCTTACCCCCTTCCGAATTTTGACAGTCCGCGGGCAATTCTATTGTGTAAGCAACCCGGACTCTGCATCAGCCGCAAATAAAAAAACCGGGCACGAGGCCCGGTTTCTCTTCATGGATCAGGAAGATCAGAACGAATACTTCACGACCAGGGACAGCTGATCGCGGTCCGTGAGCGGGCGGTACTCGATCGGGTCCAGGCTCGCCGAGCCCAGATAGCCCAGGTACGTCAGGCCGATCTGCAGGTTGCGCTGGTAGGTGAAGTTCGCGCCGATGCTCAACCTGCGGTCGCCCTCGCCGCCGACGCCGCCCAGCAGGGTGCGGCCCTTCAGCTGATGCGCGTAGCTGATCGGGATGGCGAGGTCGAGGCCCTCGGCGATGCCGGGATAGGTCAGCGTGAGGGTCGATGAGAAGGCGAGGCCGTGGTTGGCGAACGTCAGGTCCGACGATGCCGGGAAGAACGCCGCTGCTGGCCCCATTGCCTCCACGCCAACCGCCTTCCTTGCATCGACGTTCGAAACGTCGACGTACGCAAACTCCGCGAGGAACAGCGTCTGCGGCGCCAGGATGGTGCGGCCGAAGTTGATGAAGGTGTTGAGGTTGGTCTGCATCACGTCCGCGCGGGTCGGCGTGGGCAGACTGGCGCCCGTACGGGGGTTGATGACGGTATTCACCAGCGCCGGAGCGCCGCGCTTGTAGGAGAACTCACCCGCGACCGCGGCGATGCCGACCATGGTGCTGAAGGAAGCTCCGATCAGGCGGATGTCATCGTGGTAACGGATTCGATAGCTGCCCCGGCCGAGCGCCGCGCCGCCCATGGCCGCCGGCAGCGTGACCACCGGCGGTGTGAAGGCGTTGATTTCGGGCAGCGGCGTGCGATCGTGGTAGTTGAGGTAGTAAAGGCCGAGTTCGGTCTCGTCCGTGATCCGGTAACGGCTGCCGATACCCCACTGGCCCGTGTCGTCGGGACGGATGTCCTTGCCGCGCCGGCCGAAGGAGCAGCCGTTGTACCCGCCGAACCCGAGCGCAGGCACGGCCGGAACCGTGACGTAGGACTGCAGGCAGGAGGCGCCGGGGCCCACGCTGTCGCCTGTGCTGAGGAAGGCGCCCGGGGCCTGAGCGATGGTCTTGTGCCAGCCGTACTGGGCGTGAGCGAGGATGGACCACTTGTCATTGACCTCGTACTGCGCCGAAATCTGATCCTCGGGCAGGAGCTGATCCTTGGTCTCGGTCCCCGGGATGCCGGTCTTGGTGCCGTCCGCCGGGCCCTGCGCGAGCGCGATGCCGGGGAGGAACAGTGCTTCGCCCCAGGACACGGCATGACTGCCGAGACGGACGGTCGCCCGCCCCTCCTCGCCGACGCCGAAGCTCGTGTAGCCGTACAGATCCAGAATCCGGCTGTAGCCGCCGTGATACTTCTTGGCATCGCTCGTGAATTCGTCGACGTCCCCTCGCTTGTTGACGGGAAAGGTATTGTCGTTCGAGCGGTGGTAGACATCGTCATAGAACGTGCTCGCCGACATGACGAGGCCGGATTCCCCTTTGAACAGGTGCGCGTCGAGCAGGAAACTCAGACGATTGGCGGTGAGCGATCCACGGTCGAAGTTGTTGTTGCCGTCGTTGCCACCCGGATTGGAAGTCCCGCTCAGCAGGTGGTCCCGGGATTCTAGGCGCGTCGACAGCGTGTAGGTGCTGTTCACGCGCCAGTCGAGCGTCATGCCGTTGTCGAACTTGATCGCCTCGCCGGCTATCGCGGGGTTCGCGAGCCCGGCGCACATCAGTGCCGCGACCAGCGGGGACAAGCTACGCTTCTGAGTCATTCTTCTACTCCCTCGAGTTCGATCAGATCAGTTGCCACCGGCGCGGATCGCGGCCGGCGTGAACATGTCGCGCGCCATATCCCCCTTGTTCAGGATCGGACCGGTTTCGCGTTCCTGGAAGAGGTTGTAGCCGACATAACCACCCGAATTGAGGTCGTGGTAGAAGCTGGTTCCCGCGTGCCAGGCATTGAGGTCGAAGGCGTAGTAGTGGTTGATGAAGGCGTGCTGCCAGAGTTGGCCCCGCTGATCGTAGTAGTCCGACATCGAGGCCTGCCAGTTGTCCTCGTCGATAAACATCACGCGCTTGCCGAAGACGTGCCGGAAACCCTCCTTGAGATTCCCTTCCAGCACCCACACCCGGCGCAATTCATAACGCATGAAGTCCGGATTGGCGTGTCCCTTCTTGAGAAGGTCCGCGTATTTGACGTTCTTGCCGTGCAGACGGTACGTGTTCGCAGGAATGTACATTTCACGCTTGCCGAGCATCTTCCACTCGTAGCGGCTCGGATCGCCGTTCATCAGACGGTCCTGGTCGATGGTCATCTTGCCGGACGTGCCGTTCAGCGGAACGTCGAAACCGAACACGGGCAACTGGCGGACGCGGCGGGTCCCCGGGTCATACTGCCAGGCCAGGCGTTTGCCCTGCGCGAAATTAACGGGTTCCTGAGTGGCCGTCAGACCGCCACGTTCGCGCTCGGGCAGCAGCGTCGCCGTGCGGGCATAGGCCATCACGCCCTCCATCGGCTTGCCGATCTCGTCGGGCTGCGTAACGACGTTGTAATTGCGGTTCCACTGCCGACCCCAGGATGACACATTGCCATCCGACGCGACGTCCGCAATATCGCGCGTCGTGTTCTCCGTAAAGGCGCGGTAAGGGAAGTTCATGTTGGCGAGCAATTCCATCGGCCCCTTCGGAATTGGGAAACCAATCGCGCCCTTGTATCCCTTGTAACCCAGGCCGTCATCCACGAGTTCGGCTTCGAGCGCATTCTTCTTCGCGATCTCGCACACGAAATCGGGATAGCGGAAATCGCGACGTGTCGTATAGACGGGAATACGGAAGGTCTCCGGGTACTTCTGGAACATCGCCTTCTGCCCGTCGCTGAGCTTGTCGGCGTACTTGCTCATGTTCGAAGCGGTGATCTCGTAGAGCGGTTTGTCGTCCGGATAGACGTCCACGGGATGCAGCCCGACATGCGGGGTGTATTTGACTCCAGGGGGCGTGCCCAGCCATTTGCCCGAAAAGGCGGGGATGGTGCCGTCCTTGTTGCCGGCCGCCTCGGCGCCGACGCAGGTCAGCTCCTTACCCAGCTTCACTGCGTCGGCGTCGCTGACCTTGGCTACCGCTGGTCCCGCAGTCACGGCCAGCGCCACCGTCGCCATGACCGGTATCCAGATTCGGTTCTTCATCATCGATGTCTCCTGCCTGTTCGGCGTCTTTATTCTGTGTTTCGGTTAAACACTTGTGTAGATGCCATCGGTTGTCGTTTTACGGCCTCTGCGCATCTGTTGCCATTTTTTTCGTGTTGACCATCCCTCACATCGTCCGTTGGGACTAAACGGTGCCGACTATCCCGAAAGTAATAGCCCTGAAAAAAGTCAATCACGTGCTGCGATGGGTGACGTAGGTCAGCATGCATACCTATCGATCGACATCGACGCGACCGGTAAGGGTTTTCGGAAGCCTGTCCCACACTGCCTTTCCGTCGAATGCGGCGGCGGCCCGCTCTACCGACTCGTACCAGGCTTCGACCAGCAGATCGAATTCGTAGCCCGTAGACGGCCGCAGTGCACGCGATTCGCGACCGTGGTTCGTCCCGGCCCCCCTTACAGGACCTCGAAGAGGCCCGCCGCACCCATCCCCCCGCCGATACACATCGACACGACGACGTATTTCACGCCGCGGCGGCGACCTTCGAGCAGGGCATGGCCCACCATGCGCGCACCCGACATCCCGAATGGGTGGCCGATGGCGATCGCGCCGCCATTGACGTTCAGACGGTCGTTGGGGATGCCCAGCTTGTCGCGGCTGTAGAGCACCTGGCAGGCAAAGGCCTCGTTGATCTCCCACAGGCCGATGTCGCTCACCCTGAGACCGAAACGGTCGAGCAGCTTGGGGATCGCGAACACAGGACCGATGCCCATCTCGTCGGGTGCGCAGCCCGCGACGGCGATGCCGCGGTAGGCGCCCAGGGGCGCGATGCCGCGGCGCTCGGCTTCCGCACGGCTCATCACGAGGGCCGCGGAGGCGCCGTCGGACAGCTGCGACGCGTTGCCGGCCGTGATGTACTCGCCCTGCCTGACCCACTGGCCGTCCTTGAAGACCGGCTGCAGCTTCGCGAGGTCTTCCAGCGTCGTCGAGGCGCGGTTGCACTCGTCGCGGAGGGCGGTCACGTCCTCGTGACCGGTCGGCTTGCCTTCCTTGTCGAACAGCAGCCTCCTGGCCGCGAGCGGAACGATCTCCTCGTCAAAGAGGCCCGCCGCCTGTGCGGCCGCGGTGCGTTGCTGGCTCTGGAGCGAAAACTCGTCCTGCGCGGCCCGCGTGATGCCATAGCGGCTGGAGACAATCTCGGCCGTCTCCAGCATCGGGATGTAGGCGGCCGGCACGAGGGCCTTCACCGCCTCGGACTGTGCACGATAGGTGTTCTTGTGCTTGGTCTGCGTCAGCGACAGCGACTCGACGCCGCCGGCCACCGCGATCTTCATCTCGCCGGCGAGAATGTTCTTGGCGGCGACGCCGATGGTCATCAGGCCGGAGGCGCACATGCGGTCGAGCGCCATGCCCGGCACGCTGTCCGGCAGGCCGCCGGTGTAGGCGCACAGGCGGCCGATGTTGTATGCCTGGGTGCCCTGCTGCACGGCGGCCCCCATGATGACGTCCTCGACGGCCTCCGGCTCGACGCCGGCGAGTTCGACCACGGCGCGCACGACATGGCCGCCGAGTACCGGCGCCTCGGTGTCGTTGAAGGAACCGCGGAACGATTTGGTCAGCGCGGTGCGCGCGGTGGATACGATGACGGCTTCGCTCATGTCTGCTGTGCTCCCTGGTTTAGTCTTGGGTGGGTGTGCCGGCATGGATGCCGGTGCTGCTGCATACGGAGGGAGGACGTTCAGTCCTCGAAGGTGTAGCGGCTGATGGTGTCGACGACGCACCCAGGGCGGTCGCTGCCCTCGATCTCGATCGTCACCCGCACGGTCGACTGCACCGCGTCTCGGATGCGCTCGACCTTGAGGACCTCGCCGCGGCCGCGGATGCGCTTTCCCACCTTGACCGCGGCGGGGAAGCGGACGCGCTCGCAACCGACGTTCACGCCCATCTTCAGTCGGTCGGCGCGGATCAGTTGCGGCAGGAACAGGTTGGCGAGCGCGAGCGTCAGGTAGCCGTGCGCGATGCAGGCGCCGAACGGGCCGTCCTTGGCGCGCTCGCGATCGACGTGGATCCACTGATGGTCGTCAGTCGCATCTGCGAAGCGGTTCACCCGCTCCTGCGTCACCTCGACCCAGTCGGTCACGCCCAGGTCGCGGCCCTCGGCGGCGACGAGTTCGTCGGCGCTGGAAATCACCAAGGTCATCGCGCCCCCTCAGGCCTGCTGCGAGCTGACGGAGAGCACTTCGCCCGTCATGTAGGAGGCGTAGTCGCTGGCGAGGAATACCATGACGTTCGCGACTTCCCACACCTCCGCCGCACGCCCGAAGGCTTCGCGACCCGCGAGTTGCGCGAGGAGCTCCTCGCTGGAGGCCTTCTTCAGGAAATCGTGCAGCGCGATCGAGGGCGACACGGCGTTGATGCGCACGCCGTGTTCGGCCGCCTCCAGCGCGGAGCAGCGGGTGAGCGCCATCACGCCGGCCTTCGCTGCGGCATAGTGCGCCTGGCCCTTCTGCGCGCGCCAGCCCAGCACGGATGCGTTGTTGACGATTGCGCCGCGCCCGCGCCGCTCCATGTGCGGCAGCATCGCGCGCGTCATCCGGAAGGTGCCCGTCAGCGTGATGTCCAGCACACGGGTCCATTCCTCGTCGCTCATCTCGGTGACGCGCTTCTCGCCGCCCAATCCGGCGTTGTTGATCAGGACGTCGACACCGCCGAGCCTGTCCTCGGCCGCCGCGACCAGGGCCTGAACCTCTTCCTCGTTCGTGACGTTGCACAGCTGCCCCCAGACATCCTGCAGGCCGGTGTCGGCCTTCAGCCGTGCGACCGCCTCTTCCAGGCGGCGCGGGTGGATGTCCGAGATCATCAGCGCGCGGCAACCCTCCTCGGCGCACTTGCGCGCGGCGGCAAAGCCGATGCCAGCCCCGGCTGCGGCGGTGATGAGAACGGACTTGCCGGCGAGCAGCTGATGACCGGGCACGTAGGAAGGGGCTTGTCTCACGGCGTAAACCTCGAAGGATGGATACGCCGTGATTCTTGGGGCCGTCCGGCAGGACCGCATCGTCAAAACGGACGGGATGCGAACAGGGAACCTAGGCGACGCGTGCAGGGTGATATTCGCGTGGCGCTCCGAGAGTGGCACGCCAGGACGGCGGCTGGCGCCCGTCCTCGTCACGGACGCCGTAGCGCAGCGCAAGCTCGGCCACGATATGGGTCTGACCCGATAGGCTCGCGAGCTCGGGGTCGCGCCACAAGGCGTCGATGACGCGGCCGGTGAACTGCGGGCTTTCGCTGCGCGTGCCGACGCCGCCATAGGCGTCCGGGCGACGGCGGGCGGCGACTTCGGTGCGTTCGGTGCGCTGCATCCCCAGCCACAGCGACACGGCGGCGACGCCGGTGCCCTCGAAGTCGACCGCCATGTCGGCGGCCATCTTGTCGCAACCGGCCTTCTGCGCACCATAGGCCGGGCCGTGCATGTAGCAGCCCGCGCCATAGGACGAGGTGAAGGCGATGAGCCCGTGTCCGCTTTTCAGCAACAGCGGCGCGGCGCAGTGTGCGGCGATGTAGCTCGAGCGCAGGCCTACATCGAGGATGCGCGCCTGGCTACGGGGCTTGGTCCAGAACGGCCCGGGTTCGATGAGGCTGTCGTCGATGTAGATCGCGTTATTGACGAGGATGTCGAGCCGCCCCTGTTCGCGGCCGACACGCTCGAACAGCGCCTCGACCTGCGCATCGTCGGCATGGTCGCACTGCACAGCGATCCCGCACCCGCCGGCGGCCGTGACCGCCGCGGCGGTGGCGTGGATGGTGCCGCCGAGGCGCGCCTCGCCCACCCGACAGTCGCCCTCCCGCTCGCTGCGACCGGTGACATACACGGTCATGCCGGCTGCGCCGAGCGCTTCGGCGATGCCGCGACCCACGCCGCGACTGGCTCCGGTGACGACGGCAATGCTTCTCGCGTGCAATGCGCTCATTCGATGCGATCCAATCTCACGCCAGCGCGGGCGGGCGGCGGTCTGCCCAGGGCGCGGCCTTTTCCAACTGCGCGGCCAGCGCGATAAGGCGCGCCTCCCCGCCGTAGGGGGCCGCGAACTGCACGCCGATCGGCAACCCTTCCACGCTCCAGTGCAGTGGAACCGACATGGCCGGGTGGCCGCTCATGTTGAACATCGCAGTAAAGGGCGAGGCGAGCACCGCGCGCTTCGCGAAATCGTCGAACGGTTGGTCCAGTGACAGCTCGCCGAGCTTCGGCGGCAGTGCGGCGGTGGTCGGCGACAGAATCAGGTCGTAACGCCCGAACACCTCGTCGAAGATCCGACCCGCCTGGTCGAACACCGAGCGCGCCGCGTAGAGCTGTTCGGCGCTGTATTTCTGCACCTTCTGCTGGGTGAGCCAGTTGATCGGCTCGAATTCATCCTCGCGCGCCTGCCGCCCGAGAAGCTTCTCCCGCGCCCGCACCGTGTACAGCATGCCGGTGCCAGTCATGACGCCCATACCGCCGAACATCTCGAGAAAGGGCAGTTGTTGCAGCGAGATCGGCTCGACATGGTGGCCGAGACCGGCACACAGGGTTGCCGCCTTGTGCACGGCATCGAGGCACTCGGGGTGCACGCCCATTCCGAAGAGATTGGTCTCGAAGAGGCCGATCTTCAGTCCCTTCGGGACCTGGCCGAGCGCCTTCATGAGATCCGAGGTGGCCGGTGCAGCACGGGTTCCCGCTTCCGGGCCCTGGCTGAGCTGCATCAGCAGTGCGGTATCACGCACGCTGCGGCTGATGACGTTGTGAGCCGACAGCCCCATCCAGCCTTCCAGCGCCCCCGGCCCCATCGGGATCAGGCCGCGGCTGGGCTTGAGTCCGAACAGCCCGCAGTGCGACGCCGGGATGCGGATCGATCCGCCGCCGTCGCTCGCATGGGCGACGGGAAGTACCCCCGCGGCGACCGCCGCCGACGCGCCGCCGGACGAGCCGCCCGAGCTGCGCTCGAGGTTCCACGGATTGCGCGTGGCCCCGAACAGACGCGATTCGGTGGTGCCGGTTTGCCCGAACTCGGGCGTCGCAAGTTTGGCGAAGATGTTCATCCCCGCCGCCTTATAGCGCTGCACTAGCGTGGAATCGTGATCGGCGACCGCATCCTTGAAGAAGGCGCAGCCGTTGGTGGTCACCGTCCCCTTCATCGCGACGCTGAGGTCCTTCAGCGCGAAGGGCACGCCGGAAAGGGGTGGACGGGCCTCGCGTTTGGCCTTGCCGGCGGCGTCGAGGGCCCTCGCCTGCTCGCGCGCGAGATCGAAGTGCGGCACCGTCAGGGCGTTGATGGCGGAGTAGGCTTCCGCACGCGCGATGGCCGCCTCCACCACCTCGCTGGGTTTCACGTCACCGCGCCGGATCAGGCGCGCGATCTCGGTCGCGTCCCAGCGCTCGTACTCGGGCAGCGGCAGGGAGGATTGCTGACGTGCGGCAGCAGCTGCGCCGGCGCCCAGCCCCATTGCCGCCGCGCCACCCAGCGCGGCGCCAGCTCTCAGGAAGTCACGGCGCCCCTGCGCCACGTCGTGTTGGTCCATTCCACTTCCCCCAGGTAATCCGTGCAGGCATCCGTAGCCCGGCAGTTCGCAAACGATATCAGCGGCGAGCGATTCGCAAGCGCTCTACCCTGCAAGAAAGGCCGCCGCCAAAGTCGAGGCATTGTCCGAAGCATGCCGTCACGGCTCATCGTCCGTTGAGACTAAGAATCTCGTCATCGCCGACAGGCGCGCCGGTGCGCGATTCGTCTGAATGGACGATGCTCCCTTGCAAGGGAGCGGGAGAATTGCCGGCACGGATGCGAACCGAGCCGTTCGCCTCGCGAAAAGACATCGATCTCAGGAGACACGGCAGTGAGCACGAGCCCCGGCAGCCCGCATCGCGTGACCTGGCAGACGCACTACGCCCTGTTCATGCTGGCGACGATATACGTCTTCAACTACATCGATCGTCTCGTGATCTCGATCCTGATCGAGCCGATCAAGCTCGAGTTCGGCGTCTCAGACACCCAGATCGGCCTCCTGTCGGGCGTCGCGTTCGCGATCTTCTACACCGTGTTCGGCTTTCCCTTCGGCCGCCTATCTGACCGCATCGGCCGCAAGCCGGTGATCGCGCTGGCGTGCATCGCATGGAGCGTAATGACCATGCTGTGCGGCGTGGCGACGACTTTCGCGATGCTGCTGCTGTTCCGCATCGGCGTCGCGGTGGGCGAGGCCGGAGGCACCGCCCCCTCCGTGGCGATGGTGTCGGATCTCTATCCGGCGGACAAGCGTTCTCGAGCGCTGTCGGTGTTCCTGATGGGCCCCAGCCTCGGCGCAGTATTCGGTCTCGGTCTCGGCGGCTGGATTGCGCAGACCTATGGCTGGCGCACGGCCTTCTTCGTGATCGGCGCCCCCGGGGTGCTGCTCGGCCTGCTGCTTCTGCTCACGGTGCGCACACAGCGCCCGCCCTCGCCTGCCGCCACGAACGGCAGCGGTGCCGGCGAAAACTGGCGCCGGACACTGAGCGAACTCCTTGCTGTGCCGGCCTTCCTCCTGGTAGTCGCCGCCGGCACCTTGGCGGCAGTCATGGGCTATGCGATGGGCACCTGGAACCCGAGCTTCCTGATCCGCTCGCACGGGCTGACCATGCAGGACGCCGGGCTGCTGGTCGGGCTGGGCGGAGGCATCATGTCGACGATCGGCACCTTGCTTTGCGGAACCCTGACCGACCGCCTGGTGGTGCGCGATCCCGGCTGGCAACTGGGCGTGCCCGCCATCGGCTGCCTGATCAGCGTGCCCATCGGGATGGGGTTCTATCTGTGGCCGGCAGGCGTTGCGTTTCACGTCGGCTCGCTGGCGATCCCCGAAGCCTTCCTGTTCTATCTCGGCTTCAGCTTCACGGCGACCTGGTGGGCAGTACCCTGCTTCGGCGCGATCAGCCATCTCTTCCCTCCTAATCGACTTGGTCAGGCGACGGCGCTCTTCGTCATGGGCATGACGCTGTTCGGCGTCGGCCTCGGTCCGCTCGTCGTCGGCGGACTGAGCGACCTCTTCGCGGACCGCGTGGGCCACGAGGCGCTGCGCTACGCCCTGGCCAGCACCGTCGTGCTCTACGTTCTGACCGCGATCTGCCTGCTGAGCGCCCTGCCGCGGTATCGCCGCCGCCTGCTCGGCGGCACCGCGGTGATGGCCGGCGCCCCCGCTCGAGCCTGAGCGCGCAATTGAACAAGACAGATAACTTTGACCCACCCGGAGACTTCTCGATGACCTCGCCCGATCTGCCCATCCCCCTCGACCGGTTCGCCGAGCTCGAGAACGGCCTGCGCCTGCACTACCTCGACATCGGCAAGGGTCCGGTGGTGGTGTGGCTGCATGGCAGCGGCCCGGGCGCGAGCGGCTACAGCAACTTCAAGGGCAACTATCCTGCGTTCGCCGAAGCGGGCTATCGCAACATCGTGCTCGACCTGCCGGGCTTCGGGCGTTCAGACAAGCCCGCGGACGCGCACTACAACCTCGACTTCTTCGTCGCCAACCTGCATGCCTTCCTGAAGGCGATCGGCGTCGAGCGCTGCACCCTGCTCGGCAATTCGCTCGGCGGCGCGATCGCACTGGGACAGGCGCTCGCGCATCCGGAGACGGTCGAGCGCCTGATCCTGATGGCACCGGGCGGCGTCGAGGAGCGCGAGACCTACTTCCGCATGGAAGGCATCGTGCGCATGGTCGAGACCTTCGCGAAGGGGCCGATGGGGCCCGCGGAGATGCGTCATGTGATGAGCCTGCAAGTATTCGATCCGGCCCTGCTGGACGACGCGATCATCAACGAACGCTCCGCCATCGCACCGTCGCAGCCCGCCAACCTGTTCTCGACAATGATGGTGCCGAACATGACCGAACGCCTGCACGAGATCGAGGCGCCGATCTTCGGTTTCTGGGGGACGGACGACAAGTTCAACCCGCATACGGGCGCGCTGAAGGTGCTTGCGAACGCCCGCCACGCGCGCATGATCCTGCTCAACCAGTGCGGCCATTGGGTCCAGGTTGAGCACCGCGAACTCTTCAACCGCAATTGCATCGACTTTCTGACCAAGGGGTAAGCCGAGTCATGGGAGATTTCGACAACCTGCTGCAACCGGGCCGCATCGGCCGCATGCAGCTCAGGAACCGCATCGTGATGGCTCCGATGGGGTCCAATTTCGCCGAATCCGACGGTACTTGCGGCGAGCGCATCCAGGCCTACTACGAGGCGCGCGCCGCCGGCGGAGCGGGCCTGATCACCATGGGGGTCGGCGCCATCGCCTACCCGCACGGCACGGCGGAGCCCTACCAGGTCGGCCTCTCGGACGACAAGTTCATCCCCGGCCTGATGGGCATCGTCGAGCGCGTGCACCGGCACGGCGCGAAGATCGCGATCCAGCTCCAGCACGCCGGCAAGACCGCGGTGCGCGACCTCGCCGAGGGGCGCGAGCTGTGGGTGCCGTCGATGCCGCCGGCGGCGAAGACGGACATGTTCGCCGCGCTGACGCAGGAGGAGTTGGGCGCCTTCATCAGTTCGTCGAAGAGCCGTGAGAAGTCCGGCGTGAAGATCCGCGTGATGGACAAGGCCGACATCGCACAGATGATCGAATGGTTCGCGGCGGCAGCCGACCGCGCTCGCCGGGCCGGCTTCGACGGCGTCGAGATCCACGCCGCCCACACCTACATCATCGCCGGCTTCCTGTCGGGCTACTTCAACAAGCGCGACGACGAGTACGGCGGCTCCATCGAGAACCGCGGCCGCTTCCTGCGCGAGGTGATCGCCGCGGTGCGCGCCCGCGTCGGTGCCGACTACCCGGTGTGGCTGCGCCTCGATGCCTATGAGCTGCGGATGGACGGCGGCATCACGCTCGAGGAGGCCAAGGTCTTCGCGAAGATGGCCGAGGACGCCAGCTGCGATGCCGTGAGCGTGTCCGCCTACGCCAACACCAGCACCGGCGTCGCCTTCACCGAGGCGCCGCTGGTGCAGCAGAAGGCCGGCTTCCTGCACTGGGCCGCCGAGATCAAGGAAGGGCTGAAGATCCCGGTGATCGCCGTCGGCCGGCTGGAGCCGGAGGTTGCGGATAATGCGATCGCGGCCGGCCAGTGCGACTTCGTCGCGATGGCGCGCAAGCTGCTCGCCGATCCGGAGCTGCCGAAGAAGCTCGCCGAGGACCGCCCCGAGGACATTCGCCCCTGCATCTACTGCTACGCCTGTGTGAGCCAGATCTTCATCAACGAGCGGGTCAAGTGCGCGGTCAATCCGCTGACCGGTCACGAAGCCGAAATCCGTCTGGCGCCGGCGGCCAAACCCGGCCACGTGGTCGTGGTCGGCGGCGGTCCGGGCGGGATGGAGGCCGCGCGCGCGGCGGCACTGCGCGGCCACAAGGTCACGCTGCTCGAACGCAGCGGGCGGCTCGGCGGCACGCTGTTCTTCGCCGCGCTGGCCTATGCGGAAAACGGCGCCCTGCTCGACTATCTCGTCACGCAGATGCGCAAGCTCGATGTCGATGTGCGTCTCAATACCGCGGCGACGCCGGAGCTGATCAAGTCTCTCGGCGCCACGTCGGTGATCGTGGCGAGCGGTGCCGAGCGCAACGCCCCGCCCATTCCCGGTGCGGAACTCGACCACGTCTGGTCGGGCGACGAGCTGCGGCGCCTGATGACCGACGACCGCGCCGAGGAGATCGCCAAGCGCAAGCTCTCTCTCGCCCAGCGCGCGCTGATGAAGGCCGGCAGCCTCGTCGGCGTCACCGACAGCACCGACGCCATCCAGAACCTGTCGCGAGTGTGGATGCCGCTCGGCAAGAAGGTGGCCATCATCGGCGGTGGCCTCGTCGGGGTCGAGCTGGCCGAGTTCCTCGTCGACCGTGGCCGTGAGGTCGTGGTGCTGGAGGAAGGCCCCAGCCTCGGACGCGAGCTCTCCATCGTGCGCCGCTGGCGCGTGCTCGACACGCTGCGCCAGCATGGCGTCGTGCTGCATACGAAGGTGAAGGTCGAGTCAATCGAGAAGAAGAAGCTGACCTACACCGACGCCGAGGGCAATCGCCACGAACTCGCGGCCGAGTCGGTGGTGCTGGCCGTCGGCGCGCGGCCCGACGACAGTCTGGCGCGCTCGCTGGAAGCGGCCGGAGTGCCGCTGAGCGCCGTCGGCGATGGCGCGCAGCTCGGCTACATCGAGGGCGCGGTCAAGTCGGGCATGCTCGCCGGACTGGCAGTCTAAACGCGACACGGGCCGGGATTAGCCCACCCGGTCTGCTGCCGCCTATTCCATACCGGACTCCCGATGAGCACCAGCGCGCTGGACATCTGCAACCTTCTCTTCCGCTATGCCGAAGCCATCGACGAAGGCCGCCTCGAGGACGCCGCGGCGCTGTTCCGCCATGCGCGGGTGGAGACGGGCGCAGCGACGCTCGACGCCACGGGCCTGCTCGCGCTGTGGCGCCGTATCCTGATCATCCATCCCTGCGGCGCGCCCCGCACGCGCCACCTGATCACCAATCCCATCCTCGACATCGACGAGGCCGCCGGCACCGCGCGGGCGCGCTCGTGCTACACGGTGCTGCAGGGCACCGAGGGCTTCCCGCTGCAGGTGATCGCCAGCGGACGCTACTTCGATCGCTTTGCCCGCATCGACGGGGCCTGGCAGTTCGTCGAACGCGACTACCGTCATCTCGATTTCACCGGCGACCTCAGCCGGCACCTGCACGCGGGCAGCCTGCGCCCGCCTCGCGCAACGCAGGGCGGCTGAACACCTGCGGCAAGCGGCTCGTCCGATCGGACGATGCCGCCCCGCCCCCCGTCTCTTAGCGTGGCAGGCATAGGGAGCGGCGTGCCGACGCAGGCATCCGCCGACCTCAAAGGAGACGGACAGATGGTCATCGACAGTACAAGCACGATCGGCGTGATTGGCGGCACGGGCAAGCTGGGGGCGGCGCTCGCCCGCAGGTGGGCGAAGGCCGGCCTGCGCGTGGCGATCGGATCGCGCGAGGCCGACAAGGCCCGGGAAGCCGCCGCCGCACTGTGCGCCGAGACCGGCGCGACGATCGAGTCGGGACGCAACGCCGAAGTCGCCGCCCGCGCCGACCTGATCGTCGTCAGCGTGCCCTTCGCGTCGCAGGTCGCGACGCTCGAAGAGATCCGCGACGCCGTCGCCGGCAAGATCGTGATCGACACCACCGTCCCGCTGGTGCCCCCCAAGGTGATGCGCGTGCAGATGCCTCCGGAGGGCTGTGCCGCGCTGCGCGCGCAGCAGGTGCTGGGCGAGACCGCCCGCGTGGTCTCCGCCTTCCACAATGTCGCGGCCCACAAGCTTGCCACCGACGAGACGGTCGCCTGCGACGTGCTGGTCTTCGGCGACGACAAGGATGCGCGTGCCCAGGCGGTCGCACTCGCCGAAGCAGCGGGCCTGCGCGGCCTGCATGCCGGCGCACTGGCGAATTCGGCCGCGGCCGAGGCGATGACCTCCGTGCTGATCTTCCTGAACCGCATCTACAGCGTCGACGGCGCCGGCATTCGCATCACCGGCGACCTCGACATGACTGCCAATCCCTGAGGCGAGCGCGATGCGTCGCCGACTCAGCTTCGAGGCGCTTCCCGGGATTCCGGAGGTCCGGTCGGGCGACGCCCTGCACGAGCTCATCGTGCACGCACTGGATGCGCATGCGATCGCCCTTGAGCCCGACACCATCGTCGTCGTCGCGCAGAAGATCGTCTCCAAGGCCGAAGGCCGCTTCGCCTGGCTGGACGAGGTCAGGCCCTCGGACAAGGCTCGCGAACTCGCCCGCATCACCGGCAAGGACGCACGCCTGGTCGAGCTGACGCTGTCGGAATCGACCGACGTGCTGCGCGCGGTGCCGGGCGTGCTGATCGTGCGCCACCGCCTCGGCTACGTGATGGCCAACGCCGGCATCGACCTGTCTAACGTCCCTGGCGAGGTCGGGCGCGAACGCGCATTGCTGCTGCCGCTCGACCCCGACAAATCGGCCGCCGCGTTACGCGACGGACTCCGCGCCGGCACCGGAAAAACCGTTGGCGTGATCGTCAGCGACAGTTTCGGCCGGCCCTGGCGCAATGGCGTCGTGAACGTCGCGCTGGGCTCGGCCGGCGTCCCGGCCCTGATCGACCGGCGCGGCGACCCCGACCGCCACGGCCGCACGCTGCAGATCACGCAGACCGCGTTTGCCGACGCCATCGCGGCGGGTGCTGCGGTCGTGATGGGCGAAGGCAGCGAGGGGATGCCGGTGGTGCTGGCGAGCGGCTTCATGCCCACCGCGCCGGAAGTTGATTGCAGGGCGCTGCTGCGCCCGCTCGAGGCGGATCTCTTTCGATGAACAATCGGCACATCCTTGCGCTGAGCGGCGGCGTGGGCGGCGCCAAGCTCGCCGACGGCCTGCTGCACGCGCTCGACGATGCGCATCTGACCATCGTGGTGAACACCGGCGACGACTTCACGCACCTGGGCCTGCACATCTCGCCCGACGTCGACACGGCCCTCTACACGCTCGCCGGCTTGGCCAATCCCGAGACCGGCTGGGGGCGGCGCGACGAAACCTGGACCTTCATGGACGCGCTGGCCCGCCTTGGCGGCGAGACCTGGTTCCGCCTCGGCGACGGCGACCTCGCGACTCACGTCGAGCGCACCCGCCGGCTCGCCGCCGGGGATCCACTGTCCGCAATCACGGCCGACCTCGCACGTCGCCTCGGCATCCGCGCTGACATCGTGCCGATGTCCGACCAAGCGCTGCGCACGCGCGTCCATACCGACGAAGGCGTCTTCGACTTCCAGGACTACTTCGTCCGCCACCAGTGCCGTCCGGTGACGCGCTCGATCGAATTCAGTCTCGCCCCTGACACGGCTCCTGCGCCCGCCGTGCTGACGGCCCTCGCCGACGAAGCGCTCGACGCGATCGTGATCTGCCCCTCCAACCCTTACCTCAGCATCGCCCCTCTCCTCGCCGTCCCCGGCCTGCGTGCGCGCCTGCGCGCCGCCCGCGTGCCGATCGTCGCGGTATCCCCGCTGGTCGGCGGAGCGGCGGTCAAGGGGCCGACCGCGAAGATCATGGCCGAGCTCGGCGTGCCGGTCTGCGCGGACGAGATCGTGCGCTACTACGGCGACCTGCTCGACGGCTTCGTCCTCGACGTTCGCGACGCGCATCTGCGCGAGCGCATCGCGCTGCCCGTACATGTCACCGACACCCTGATGCGGACCCCGCAGGATCGCGTCCGCGTCGCACGCGAAACCCTGGCCTTCGCCGCCCGCCTCACGCCCCGACGCTGAAGTCCTTCCGTCGCCCCCGCGAAGGAATCATCACGCCCCAAAAACCGAGCTTTCTCATGTTTGCCCTAACGGCATAAACGAACTTCGCCCAAGGTACTGTTCCGTATGCCATTTTGAACCCATTACGCCTGCGGCAAAACAGTACAAAGCGAGTAGCCGGCGCCATATCTGAGGTGTTTCAATTTTCCCCAGGAAGCGCACACATACCATGCAGACACGACGCCACGACCTTCATTTCGCTCGCCAGACCCAGCGCATTGCCCCCCAACGGGCAGCCGATGCGATGACCCGTGCAGCGGGAGCGCCGCGATGAGCTGCTGGGCGCTCGTCCCGCTCAAGGCGCGCCGCTTCGGCAAGAGCCGCCTCGCGGGCGTGCTGGACGCGGCGACTCGAGTGAGCCTCGTGCAGTCGATGCTCGAGCGCGTCCTCGCCGCGCTGGCCGACGCGCGCGAGGTCGACCGGATCGCCATCGTGTGCAGCGAACCGGAGCGCGTTCCGCAGGCCATCCTGCGCCTGCCCGACAGCGGGCAGGGCCTGAACGACGCCCTCGCTGCAGGCGCTTCGCGCCTGTGGGCCCGGGGTGCCGACGAACTGCTCGTGATCCACGCCGACCTGCCTCTGGTCCGCGCCGACGACATCGATCATTTCGTGCGTTGCGGGCGGTCACAGCGCATGGCGCTGGCTGCCGACCGCCACGGGACCGGCACCAATGCCCTCTTCGTCGCGGGCGTCACGGATTTCAGTTTTCATTTCGGCGCGCACAGCCTGTCCCGCCACCTCGCCGCCGCTCACGCCCGCGGCATCGTCCCCGCGCTGCCCGAACTGGATTCGCTCGCGTTCGATATCGACACGCCCGCCGATCTCGCCTGCCTGCTGCCGTCAACGCTCACGCCCATCTCCCCCCTCCGCCGGAGTCCGACGCCATGCCTGATCACCTGTTAAGCCATCTCGCGAGCGCCCGTGCAGGCTTGCGCCTGTCCGGCGACGAAGTCCGCCAGCTCGCCCTGCACGCTCCGTTCAACGCGCTGCTCGACACGGCGGAAGCCCTGACCCTGAGCGGCCATGGCACCCGCGTCGGCTATTCGCGCAAGGTCTTCATTCCACTTACGCGGCTGTGCCGCAACACCTGCGGCTACTGCACCTTCGCGACCACACCCCGGCGCGTACCCAGTGCCTATCTCGGCGCCGAGGAAATCCTCGCGATTGCGCGTGCAGGGGCCGAGGCGGGCTGTCACGAGGCTTTGTTCACCCTCGGCGAACGCCCCGAGTCTCGTTACCAGGCAGCACGCGACGCCCTCGCCGCCCTCGGACACACCTCGACGATCGAATACCTCGCGGAGATGGCGGCGCTGGTCCATCGCGAGACCGGCCTGCTCCCGCACCTGAACCCCGGCACCATGAGCGCCGACGAGATCGCGCTGCTGCGGCCAGTGGCCGCGTCGATGGGCATCATGCTCGAATCGTCCTCCGCCCGCCTGTGCGAACCCGGCGGGCCGCACTGGAAGTGCGTCGACAAGCACCCGGACGCCCGCCTCGCGACCCTGCGCCGCGCCGGCGAGCTCGCCGTGCCGATGACCACCGGGATCCTGATCGGCATCGGAGAAACCCGCGACGAACGGATCGACTCCCTGCTCGCCCTGCGGGACTTGCACGAGCAGCACGGCCACCTGCAGGAGATCATCGTGCAGAACTTTCGCGCCAAGTCCGGCACCGTGATGGCGGGCGCGCAGGAGCCCGCGGTCGACGACCAGGCCTGGACGATCGCGATGGCCCGCATCATCTTCGGCGCGCACATGTCGATCCAGGCGCCCCCCAACCTGCGCCCCGGCGAACTCGAACCGCTCCTGCGCGCCGGCGTCAACGACTGGGGCGGCATCTCGCCGGTCACGCTCGACCATGTGAACCCCGAGGCGGCGTGGCCCCAGATCGACGCCCTCGCGGCCGAGACCGCGCGTCACGGCCGCCAGCTGCACCAGCGCCTGCCGCTGATCCCGTCCTACGTACGCGAGCTGTCCCGCTGGACCGCGCCGGTGATCGGCAGCGCCGTGCTGCGCCGCGCGGATGCGAGCGGATACGCGCGGCCCGACGACTGGCTGGCCGGCAGCGGCAAACCGCCCTCCGCGGCGGCCTTGCAGGGCCTCGCCCGGACATACGACCGCGAACCCTCGGACGCCATCCGCTCCGCGCTCGACAAGGCGACCGCCGGCGAGGCGCTGAGCGAGGCCGAGATCACGCGTCTCTTCGATGCCGACGGCGATGACCTGCACGCCGTTCTGAAGACCGCCGACGAGCTGCGCCGCCAAACGGTCGGCGACACCGTGACCTACGTGCGCAACTGCAACATCAACTACACCAACATCTGCCAGCACCGCTGCGGCTTCTGCGCCTTCGCCAAGAGCCATGCCGCCTCCACGCTGCGCGGCCCGGCCTACCGGCTCGAAGCGGACCAGGTCGCGGCGCGCGCCGAGGAGGCTTGGCTACGCGGCGCGACCGAGGTGTGCATGCAGGGCGGCATCCACCCGCACTACGACGGAGAGACCTATCTGGCGCTGCTTGTGGCGGTGCGACGCGCCACACCGCGGATGCACATCCACGCCTTCTCGCCGCTGGAGATCCGCCATGGCGCCGCGACGCTCGGCCTGTCGCTGCGCGACTACCTGCTGCGCCTGCGGGAGGCCGGGCTGCGCACGCTGCCCGGCACCGCGGCGGAAATCCTCGACGACGAGGTCCGCGCGATCATCTGCCCCGACAAGCTCGACACCGCCCAATGGCTGGAAGTGATGCAGACCGCGCACGAGCTCGGCATCCGCAGCACGGCGACGATCATGTTCGGCCACGTCGACGCCCCGAAGCACTGGGCGCGCCACCTGCTCGCGATCCGCCGCCTGCAGGCCAGGACCGGCGGCTTCACCGAATTCGTCCCCCTGCCCTTCGTGCACATGGAGTCCCCGCTGTGGCACAAGGGCCTTGCCCGCTCCGGCCCGACGCTGCGCGAGGCGGTGCTGATGCACGCTGTCGCCCGCCTCGCACTGCACCCACTGATCCCGAACATCCAGACCTCGTGGGTGAAGATGGGCGCGGAAGGCGCCGCGCTGTGCCTGCAGGCCGGCGCGAACGATCTGGGCGGCACGCTGATGTATGAATCGATTACGCGCGCAGCCGGCGGAGCGAACGGGCAGCTGATGGAAACCGACGACCTGCGCGCGATCGCAGCACGCTGCCAGCGGCCGCTGCAGCAGCGAACAACCCTGTACGAAACGCTCGGGCAGGAAAGCGATTGCGGCGGCGAAGCCCCGCGGGCGAATGACGGCCGGGCGCAAGGCGGCCCGTGCGCCAGCACCGGGACGACGCCACCACCCCGGCAGGTGCTGCGCATCCGCACACCGGCCTGACCCCACTCATCGAAGCACCGCCCCCGCGCCGGTAACCCGGCTCGGGAAGACCACCCACGTCCCGACATCCTGCAACGAAGCTGGAGAACCCATGACACTCACCCACCTGCAACGGCTCGAAGCCGAAAGCATCCACATCATGCGGGAGGTCGTCGCCGAGGCCGACAACCCCGTGATGCTGTACTCGATCGGCAAGGACAGCGCCGTGATGCTGCATCTCGCGATGAAGGCCTTCCACCCGGCGCCCCCGCCCTTCCCGCTGCTGCATGTCGACACGCGCTGGAAGTTCCGCGACATGTACACCTTTCGCGACGAGATGGTGAGCAAGCTCGGGCTCGACCTGA
>NZ_WTVS01000074.1 GCF_012911005.2 Aromatoleum toluolicum
CCGCTGGGACCCGAAGAGCCAGCGCCCCGAGCTGTGGAAGCTCTACAACGCCCGCAAGCACAAGGGCGAGTCGATGCGCGTGTTCCCGCTGTCGAACTGGACCGAGCTCGACATCTGGCAGTACATCCATCTCGAGAACATTCCCATCGTGCCGCTCTACTACGCCGCCGAGCGCCCGGTCGTGGGGCGCGACGGCACGCTGATCATGGTCGACGACGAGCGCATGCCGCTCAAGCCGGGTGAAGTGCCGATGATGAAGAAAGTGCGCTTCCGCACCCTCGGTTGCTATCCGCTCACCGGTGCCGTCGAATCCGAAGCCGACACGCTGCCGGCGATCATCCAGGAAATGCTGCTCACGAAGACCTCCGAACGCCAGGGCCGCGTCATCGACCACGACTCGGCCGCCTCCATGGAACGCAAGAAGCAGGAAGGGTATTTCTAAATGGCACATATCTCCGACCTCATCGCCACCGACATCGAGCAGTACCTCAAGGCGCACGAAACGAAGAGCCTGCTGCGCTTCATCACCTGCGGCAGCGTCGACGACGGCAAGAGCACGCTGATCGGGCGCCTGCTGTACGAATCGAAGATGCTGTTCGAAGACCAGCTCGCCGCAGTCGAGGCCGACTCGAAGAAGTACGGCACGCAGGGCGACGCGATCGACTTCGCGCTGCTTGTGGATGGCCTGGCTGCCGAGCGCGAGCAGGGCATCACGATCGACGTCGCGTACCGCTTCTTCTCGACGGACAAGCGCAAGTTCATCGTCGCCGACACGCCCGGACACGAGCAATACACGCGCAACATGGTGACCGGCGCCTCGACCGCGGACGCTGCCATCCTGATGGTCGATGCGCGCAAGGGCATCCTCACCCAGACCCGTCGCCACAGCTACCTGATCAGCCTGCTGGGCATCCGCCACGTCGTGGTGGCCATCAACAAGATGGATCTGGTCAATTATTCGGAGAAGATCTACCGCCAGATCGTCGAGGACTATCGCGTGTTCGCCGCCCAGCTCGGGCTCGCCGACATCACATTCATCCCGATGTCAGCGTTCAAGGGCGACAACATCACCGGCCCGAGCGAGGCCATGCCGTGGTATCGCGGCACCACGCTGATGGGTTACCTCGAAACGGTGGAGGTGGACGACACCCGCATGCAGCGCACCCCCTTCCGCCTGCCGGTGCAGTGGGTGAACCGCCCAAACCTGGACTTCCGCGGCTTTGCCGGCACGGTCGCCAGCGGTGTGATCGCGCCCGGCGATCGCATCCGCGTGCAGCCCTCCGGCAAGGAGAGCACCGTCGCGCGCATCGTCACCCGTGACGGCGATCTGGAGCGCGCGGTTGCGGGGCAGTCGGTCACGCTGACCCTCGCCGACGAGGTCGACATCTCGCGCGGCGATGTGATCTCCACGGTGGAGGCGCCGGCCGAAGTGGCCGACCAGTTCGAATGCACGATCACCTGGATGCACGACGAGCCCATGCTCGCCGGTCGTCCCTACCTGCTGAAGATCGGCGCGAAGACAGTCACCGCAACCGTCACGGACATCAAGTATCAGGTGAACGTGAATACCCTCGAACACGTCGCGGCGAAGAAGCTCGAGCTCAACGCGATCGGCGTGTGCAACCTCAGCCTCGACCGCCCCGTCGCATTCGATCCCCATCGGGACAACCGCGACACGGGCGGCTTCATCCTGATCGATCGGCTCTCCAACAGCACCGTCGGCGCGGGCCTGCTGCACTTCGCGCTGCGCCGCGCGCACAACATCCACCTGCAGCACGTCGATGTGGACAAGACCGCCCGCGCGGCGCTCAAGCATCAGAAGAGCTGCATGCTGTGGTTCACCGGCCTGTCCGGTGCGGGCAAGTCCTCGATCGCCAACCTGGTCGAAAAGAAGTTGCACGCGCTCGGCCACCACACCTACCTCCTCGACGGCGACAACGTGCGCCACGGCCTGAACAAGGACCTGGGTTTCACCGACGCCGACCGCGTCGAGAACATCCGCCGCGTGGCCGAGGTCGCCAAACTGATGGTCGATGCCGGGCTGGTCGTGCTGACGGCCTTCATCTCCCCGTTCCGCTCCGAGCGGCAGATGGCCCGCGCCTTGGTCGACGAAGGCGAATTCGTCGAGATCTTCGTCGACACGCCGCTGGAGATCGCCGAGCAGCGCGACGTCAAGGGCCTGTACAAGAAGGCGCGACGCGGCGAACTGAAGAACTTCACCGGCATCGACTCGCCCTACGAGGCCCCCGAAGACCCGGAGATCCGGCTCGAAACGACGCGCCTGTCGCTCGAGGCGGCCGCCGAGGCCGTGATCGCCGCGCTGCGCCAGGGCGGAATCATCTCCGCCTGACACCCCGCCGGCCCCAGACGGGGCCGGCCACCCCGCACATCCACGGAAGGACGAATCATGAACGCGACATTGGATCACCGCAGCCTGCTCGACGCCCTGCTCCCGGTTGCACGCAGCGCCGGTGCGGCCATCATGCAGATCTACGCCACCGACTTTGCCGTGCGCGGCAAGACCGACGCTTCGCCCGTCACTGACGCGGACGAACGTGCCGAAGCCCTGATCCTGCCCGAGCTCGCCCGGCTCACCCCCGACATTCCCGTGGTGTCGGAGGAGGAAGCCGCCGCCGGCCGCATCCCGACCGTGGGCGAGCGCTTCTGGCTCGTCGACCCACTGGACGGGACGAAAGAGTTCATCAACCGAAACGGCGAGTTCACCGTGAACATCGCACTCGTCGAACAGGGTGCGCCGGTGCTGGGCGTCGTCTTCGCGCCGGCCCTCGACCGCCTGTTCGCCGGCGCAGCCGGACTGGGCGCCTTCGCCGAGGACCGCGGCGCACGGCGCAGCATCGCGGCCCGCACCCCGCCCACCGAAGGACTGACCGTGGTCGCCAGCCGCTCGCACGGCGACGCCGAGGCGCTCGCCGCCTTCCTCGCAGGGCGCAAGGTCGCCAGCCAGACCAACGCCGGCTCCTCGCTCAAGCTGTGCCTCGTGGCCGCGGGGGAGGCGGACGTCTATCCGCGCCTGGGCCGCACGATGGAATGGGACATCGCAGCCGGCGATGCAGTGCTGCGCGCGGCCGGCGGCATCGTTCGCACGCTGGACGGCCCGGCCCTGCGCTACGGCAAGCCCGATTTCGCCAACCCCCACTTCGCTGCCTGGGGCGCGAGTTCGGCAACTTGAGCGAAAACCGAGCTTTACTCGGTTTATGTCATACGGAAAATCGCACTCGTCGCATGTGCTTGTTTTTCGGCATTTTCCAGGCGCACGGCAGACGCGCATTCGGCATTGAATGCGAGTAGTCAGACCGCAGTCCGTTTGCTCCAATGAACCCGTCACCGGCACGAGATACGCATGGCCACCAGTCACTCCCCTCTTCGTCGCAGCCCCACCCAGTCGCGCGCAGCGGCCACGCTGAAGGCCATTCGCGAGGCCACCCTGCGCATCCTGAAGGAGGAAGGCCATGCGCGCCTGACCACCAACCGGATCGCCGAGGTCGCGGGCATCAGCATCGGCAGCCTGTATCAGTACTATGCGGACAAGCACGCGATCGCGGCCGACATTTGCAACGAGCTGCTGACGTCCGAACTCGACGAGATCAGGCGCCTCGACCGCCAGACGATCGCCCTCGCTAAGGATTCGCTCGATTCGACGCTCGCCTTCTTCGTCGAGGAGCACGTCGCGCGGCACCGCCGGCTGTACCAGCAGCTGCAGGACTTCTACCTCGAGATCCACTGGAAGTACGACTTCGAGTCCTACTCGCTGAAGCGCTATCCGGACAAGCCGACCACGACCGACTGGCTGCCTTCCGCACTGCGACGCCACAAGCAGGCGCTGCGCGTCACGGATTACGCGCTGGCCGCCCAGATGGTGGTGCACGCCCTCGAAGGCACGATCCACGCCACCTTGGACCGCAACCCGGACCTGATCATGACCCAGGCCTTCATCGACGAACTGCACGCGATGCTCGTCCGCTACCTCACGAAAGTGCCCGCCGAAGGCACCTCGAACGAATAAGGAGACAGGCTTGTTTTATTACTTCGATTTCACCGTCTGGTTCAAGCTGCTGCGCCTGGTCGGCCAGGAGCCGAACCGGCGCCAGCGGCGCGGGCTCTACAAGCTGTTGCTGCTGCACATTCCCCTGCGCGCAACGATCACCGCGGTGTGCTTCTTCCTCGACGGCATCCTCTTCCCGGGGCTGTGGCTCACGCGGGTGAAGACGCCGGTCTTCATCATCGGCCATGCCCGCAGCGGCACCACGTTGGCGCACCGCCTGATGAGCGCCGACAGGCGCTTCTCGGCCTTCAGGTACTACGAGCTGCTGCTGCCTTCGCTCGTGCAGAAGAAGCTCGTGCGCCTGCTCGCATGGCTCGACGCGAATCTCCTCGGCCGTACGCTCGAGCGCAGGCTGCAGGCCTGGGAGAAGCGCAAGTTCGGCCCCACCCAGCACATCCACAAGATGGGCCTGACGATCCCGGAAGAAGACGACCTGATGTACTTCAACTCCTGCGCGTCCGGTTTCTGGCTGACCAAGCTGCCCTACATGAGCGAGCTGGACTTCTTCCATATCGACCGCCGCCCCGCCGCGGGCCGGCGGCGGATGATGAAGTTCTACCGCGAGTGCGTGCGCCGCCAGCTCTACCTCAACGGCAGCGAGCGCATCCACCTCAGCAAGAACCCGACCTACTGCGGCCGCGTCGAGTCGCTGATCGAGGCCTTCCCGGATGCGCGCTTCGTCGTCCTGTACCGCAACCCCTACGAGACCATCCCCAGCCTGCTCAAACTGCTGAACGTGGGATGGAAGCTGCAGGGCAACCTGTCGCTGGAGCGCATCCGCGAATCCAACGAGGTCATGACGGGGCTGTCGTACGAGACCTACCTCTACCCGCTCGAGGTACTCGGGCGCCATCCCGAAACGCGCTGCGCGGTCATCGACTACCGCCGGCTCACCACCGACCCGAAGGGCACGATCGAGGACGTGTATCGCGACCTCGGCCTCGACATCACGCCGGACTATGCCGCCTTCCTCGATGCCGAGTCCGCCCGCAACAAGCACCACGAGACCGAACACCGCTACAGCCTCGCCGAGTTCGGCCTCGACGACCGCGAGATCCGGCAGCGCCTCGCGCCCCTGTTCGAGAAATTCGGCTGGGACGCCGACGTCCCCGCAAACCAGCACGATGACAAGAAGAAGGAGCCGGCCCATGCATGAACCCAACCCCCAGCACGACGAGGTGTTCGCCGCGGTGAAGGCGCACGTCGAACCGCGCGATGTCGCCACCCGCGATGCCGCCTCCCTGCTACGCGCGGCCTGGGATGGCATGATCGCCCAGCTCGAGGACGCGCGTAACGCGATCGACGACCCCAAGCTGTGGCCGCCGCCCGCGACCCCGCGCAACCTCGCCGAGGGCTACCGCTACGTGCTCGGCTTCCTGTACGGCTCGCTCTCGCGCTGCCTCGGCCCGACACCCGAGTTCCCCTACTTCGTGCGCGCGATCCAGCCGCTCAACCGCTCGACCATCGACAACTGCGACGCCCTCTACCTGATGGCGCCGATCGACGGCAACCACAGCTACACGATCCGCGGACGCGCCGGCGACACCAGCGCATGGCGCGGCGAGACTGCACCCACCGGCGTGCGCAAGGCGCCGCACTACGTGATCTTCGAGGCGCCCAGCGGCTATTCCGGCGAAAGCGGCAGCCTCAAGGAGCTCAAGCCCGGTTCGCGCATCAACTGCGCCGAACTCGACAGCACCGAACTGAAGGTCGAGCCCGACGGAAGTTTCGAGATCCTGCTCGCCCCCGAAAAGCCTCCCGGTTACGAAGGCAACTTCATGCTCACCCGAGGCAGCCGCACCCGCACGCACAAGGACGGCAGCAGCGAGACGCGCGAATACGTCAGCCAGCTCGTGATGCTGCGCGAGCTCTTCAGCGACTGGGAAAACGAGGAGCTCCTCGAGCTCTTCATCTACCGCAACGACCTGCTCGGCAAACCGATGCCGCCTTACACGCCGGAAGTCGCGGCGAAGCAGATCGCCGACATCGGCCGCTTCACGCGCAACCAGGTGCATTTCTGGAACGAGTTCTACGCCGTCGTGTGCGAGTGCTACGGCGACATGAACGGCGACGGCCGCTGCTTCATGCCGCGCAACGAGTTCAACCAGCCCAATGCAGCCTCGCTCGCGACGGCAGGCGGGATGGCGACCAACGTGTATTGCGGCGGGATATTCGAGCTGGCGCCCGACGAGGCGCTGGTGGTCGAGCTCCACCAGCCGGTGGAGCCGGTCTATATCGGCTTCAGCCTCGGCAACATGTGGGGCGAGTCGCTCGACTTCGCCAACTACCAGAGCAGCCTCGGCGGCCTGCAAGCCCACCGCGACGCCGACAACGTGTATCGCTTCGTGATCGCGCACAGCGACCCCGGCATCGCCAACTGGCTCGACACCACCGGCCAGCCCGAGGGCTACATGGCCGTGCGCTGGGCGTATCCCGTCAAACCCAAGGACAACCTCCCCTGGGCGACGGCGAAGAAAGTACCGCTCACCGAAGTGCGCCAGCACCTCCCCACGGACACCCGCCTGATCACGCCCGAGGAACGCCGGCATCAGATCGCGATCCGGCAGGAGCACGTCCAGCGCCGTTACCGCCAGCACTGAGGACGAGGCAGCCATGCCGGACACCCTGAAGGACAAGGTGGCGATTGTCACCGGTGCGAGCCGCGGCATCGGTGCGGCCATTGCCGAGCGCTTCGCTGCCGAGGGCGCGAAGATCGTCCTCGTCGCGCGCACCATCGAACCCGGCGGCAAGCTGCCGGGCTCGCTCGACGAGACCGCGGCCCGCATCCGCGCGCGAGGTGGCGACTGCCTGTGCGTGCAGGCCGACCTCGCCAGCGAGGCCGAGCGGGAGCGCATCGTCGCCGACACCATCGTGGGTTACGGTGGCATCGACATCCTCGTAAACAACGCCGCCTGGGCACGCTTCGGCGCGGGCTACGCGCAACCGCCCCAGCGCGTGCAGCTCGCCTATGCGGTCAACCTCTTCGCGCCTCACCATCTGTCACAGCTCGTCATCGCATCGATGAAGGCGCGCGGCGGCGGCTGGATCCTGAACCTGTCGAGCGCCACCAGCAACATTCCCGGACCTGCGCCCTACGCCCACGGCGACCGGGCCTTCCGCTTCCACACCACGCATTCGCCCACGCTCTACGGCTCGACCAAGGCTGCGCTCGAGCGCCTCAGCTCCGGCATGGCGATGGAGCTCGCCGCCGACAACATTGCGGTGAACACGCTCGCCCCTGTCGAGGCCGTCGCCAGCGAAGGGGCGTTGAAGAGCGGCTCGATCGACGAGCTCGCCCACATGGAGCCGATCGAGGCCATGGCCGAAGCCGCGCTG
This sequence comes from Aromatoleum toluolicum, assembly GCF_012911005.2. GTDB lineage: Bacteria > Pseudomonadota > Gammaproteobacteria > Burkholderiales > Rhodocyclaceae > Aromatoleum > Aromatoleum toluolicum. The sequence goes on from NZ_WTVS01000074.1 coordinate 7,400, forward strand.
GCGCTGTGCTCCCGTCCGCAGTCCGCCCTGTCCGGTCGCATCGTGCTGAGCCTGCCGCTGCTGCGCGAGCTGGGCGTCGCGGTGATGCGCCTCGACAGCACCACACCGCTGCCCGATTTCACTCTCTGATCCCGCCGTCCCGGAGCCCCCAATGTTCGAAATCTTCGCCTCCACCCCGGAACACCTCAACCTCGCCGACATCGGCCGCTTCGCGCAGCGCGTCGAGGCGATGGGCTACGACGGCCTGTTCGTGTCCGATGCGATCCACGACGGCCTGCTGCTGGCCTGCCAGGCGCTGTCCGCCACCAGCCGGCTCAAGGTCGGCACCTCGGTGCTGATCGTCTTCCCGCGCAGCCCGATGAACGTCGCGCTCGCGAGCTGGGACATGCAGAAGATGTCCGGCGGCCGCTTCGAGCTCGGCATGGGCACCCAGATCAAACAGAATATCGAGGACCGCTACTCCGCACGCTGGCTGCCCCCGGCCGCCGGGATGCGCGAATACGTCGGCGCCCTGCGCGCGATCTTCCACGCGTTCCGCACCGGCGAGCCGCTCGAATACCTCGGCGAGCACTATCGCTTCACCCGCCTGCAGCCCTTCTTCAATCCCGGCCCGATCAACGCCCCCGACGTGCCGCTCATGCTCGGCGCGGTCGGCCCGAAGATGCTGGAGCTGGTCGGCCAGACCGCTGACGGCATCCACACGCACCCGACCAATACCTCGGTGCGCTACCTGAAGGAAGTGATCCTGCCGCAGATCGCCGTCGGCACGGCAAACCGCGACGCGGGGCGGGCCAAGCCGGTGGTCAGTGCGAGCCAGTTTATCGCCACAGGCCCGGACAACGCGACTGTCGCGTCCGAACGCGAGCGCTTCCGCGACATGCTCGCCTTCCTCTTCTCGACCCCCGCGTACTGGCCGAGCCTCGAGCTGTTCGGCTGGCAACACGTCGGCGAACGCCTGCTCGAACTCACGCGCCAGAAACGCTGGAAGGACATGCCTAAGATCTTCACCGACGAGGTGCTCGACACCTTCCTCGTGACCGGCCGTTACGACGAACTCCCCGAGCGGCTGGTCTCGCGCTTCGGGGGCCTCGTTGACCGGATCACGCTGACCGTGCCGGAGAACCCTGCCCACGACGCCGCCGCAGCCGAGGCCATCAAGGCCACCCGGGCCGCTTCGGCACGCTCCTGACTCCCGCTCTGGCAACACTTACGCCGCGCCGCTATCAACTCGGCAATCAATTGCTTGAAGTCAGCTTGGGCACCCGTTTCCTCCCCCTTCAGGGGGAGGGAGCGACCGTGCAGCACCCAATCTGACATTGCGTATTCGTTTGCCGGTCCAACAAAAACACTGGGGCGTCGGCCTGAACCGACGCCCCAGTGTTTTACGTCGCGAAGCGCCGTCACTGCGCCTCGACGAACTCCCCGTAACGGTCGCAGTGGAAGTCCGCATCCCCCAGTTCAGCCTGTGCGACACGAATGCGTTTCAGGAACAGGCCGACGTCGAGCTCGTCGGTGACGCCCATCCCGCCGTGCATCTGCACCGCCTCGCGGCTGATGCGGTGGGCGGCGTCGCCGACCTTCCATTTCGCGAGGCTCGCGAGGCGGGCCCGGCCGGCCGCGTCGAGCTTCGGGTCGTCCATCGCGGCCAGCCCGGCCATCACCGCGCTGCGTGCGAGGTGGAGATGCGCATAGCACCGCGCCGCGCGGTGCTGCAGCGCCTGGAAGGAGCCGATCGGCACGTCGAACTGCACACGCGTCTTGAGGTATTCGACCGTCGTGTCGAAGAGGTTCTGCGTCATGCCCAGCAGCTCCGCCGCGAGGCACGCGCGCCCGCGGTCGAGTGCGGCGTCGAGCGCCCCCCAGGCGCTGCCTTCCTGGCCGATCAACGCCGCTGCGTCCACGCGCACGCCGTCCAGGCGCACCTGCGCGTGGTTGCGCGAATCGATCATCTGCATCGGCGACACCTGCAGACCGGGGGCGTCCGCCGGCACGAGGAAGAGGCTCAGGCCGTCGCGCTCGCCCGGCACGCCCGCGCTGCGGGCGACGACGATGACGGCGTCCGCACCCACGCCGTCCGCGACGAAGCTCTTGTCGCCCTGCAGTAGCCAGCCATTGCCCTGGCGTTCCGCACGCAACTCGGTCGCCGCGGGGTCGTGACGCGGCTTCTCGTCGAGGGCCAGAGCAACGCGCTTGTCGCCAGCGATGAGCAACGGCATCCATTCGGCCTGCTGCGCCTCGGAACCGGCCAGCTCGATCAGCGTGCCGCCGAGCACGATGCTAGACAGCAGCGGCGAGGCCGAGAGGTTCCGCCCGATGGACTCGAACACCGCACCCAGTCCCATGCAGCCGAAGGCGAGTCCGCCCAGGGCCTCGGGGAAGGGAATAGCGCTCCAGCCCATGTCGACCATCTCTTTCCACAGGGCGTCGTCGAAGCCCTCCGCCGTACCCTCGTCGCGCAAGCGGCGCTGGGCCGCAACCGGGCTACGGGCTAGCAGGAACTCGGCCGCGGTATCGGCCAGCAGGCGCTGCTCCTCGGAATACACCAGACTCATGGCAGCCGACTCCTCACTTTCCCTGTTTGCCTTCGGGCAGACCCAGCACCCGCTTGGCGATGACGTTCAGTTGCACCTCGGACGAGCCGCCGGCGATGGTCTGCGCGAAGCTCCCGAGCCACGCGCGGGTCAGCGCGAGTTCGCTGCTGTCGAAGGCCTCGCCCTCCCAGCCGAGCGCGCGGTGGCCCATCACGTCGAGCAGCACTTCGAGCTTGTCTTTCTCCTGCTCGGAATGGACGAGCTTCATGATCGCCATCAGCCCCGAGACATCCTGACGGGCGCGTATCTCCTCGCCCATGCGCTGGGCCGTGAGCGTGTAGGCGTGCTCATCCATCGCCATCGCCAACGCACGGGCCCGCAGCGCGACCTCGGCGTTCGTCCCCGCATCGGCCGGCGGCAGGTAGCGCGCGGCGACCGACAGCAGGTCGACGTGGTTCGGCAGGGCGAACTCGCCGAACTTCGACATCGCGCGGCGTTCGTGCTGCAGCAGCGCCTTGGCCAGCGTCCAACCGCCGTTGAGCGGGCCGACGAGCTGACGCTTGGGCACGTTCACGTTGTCGAAGAAGACTTGGCAGAAGGAGGATTTCCCGCTGATCAGATCGATCGGCCGCGCCTCGATGCCGGGGGACTTCATGTCCACGACCAGCAGGCTGATGCCCTGCTGCTTCGGCACGTCCGGGTCGGTGCGCACCAGCATGTACATCCAGTCCGACTTGTCGCCGTAGGACGTCCAGATCTTGGTGCCATTCACGATGAAGTGGTCGCCCGCATCGACGGCCGAGGTCTTCAGGCTGGCCAGGTCGGAGCCCGCGTTGGGCTCGGAGAAGCCCTGGCACCAGCGGATCTCGCCGCGCGCCATGGGGGTGATCAGCTCGCGCTTCTGCTCCTCGGTGCCGAATTCGAGCACCACCGGGCCCAGCATCCAGATCCCGAGGTTGATCTGAGGCGGACGGCAGTGCAGGCGGCGCATCTCGGATTCGAGCACCGCATTCTGCTCCGGGCTCAGGCCCCCGCCGCCATATTCGGCCGGCCAGTCGGGGCAGAACCAGCCCTTGTCGCGCATGCGCTCGAACCACAGGCGCTGGTCTTCGTTCTTGAACTCGACCGTCCTGCCACCCCACACCAGCTCGCCATCGGGCATCGGCGTGCGCATCGATGGCGGGCAGTTTGCTTCGAGCCAGGCCCGGGTTTCCCTGCGGAAATCGTCGATCGTCGTCATTCGCTGTCCCTGTCTTGCATCACGCCATGGTGGCGTTAGCGCATGGTGCGGGGCATACCCAGCCCGAACTGCGCGATCAGCTCACGCTGGATTTCATTCGTGCCGCCGCCGAAGGTCAATGTAACCGAGGCGCGCACTTCGTATTCGAGTTCGCCGAGCAGCGCCGCCGCGGCGGAACCCGCGCGCACGAGGCCACTCGCCCCGACGATCTCGGACAGCTTGCGCAGGATCTCGATGGCCGACTCGGAGCCGTAGACCTTGGTGGTCGAGGCCAGCGCGACATCCATGCGCCCGTGTTCGAGATCCGCAGCGATGCGGAAATTGATCAGCCGCATCGCTTCGAGCCGCGCATAGCACTCGGCAAGCAGCGACCTCACCCATGGCTGGTCGGTGGCGCACCGCCCCTGCTCGTCCGGGCGCTTGGCCCACAGGTAGACGCGGCGGAAAAGGCCCGCGACCTTGTCCGACCAGGAACCCAGGCCCAGCCGCTCGTGGTTGAGTTGCGCGGTGATGAGCTTCCAGCCCCCGTGCAGCTCGCCCACCAGCATGTCCGCAGGCACGCGCACGTTGTCGTAATAGGTGGCCGCGGTAGGGTTGCTGCAGGTCGGGATCACGGTATGCGAGAAGCCCGGCAGTTTGGTGTCGAGGATCAGGATCGACACGCCCTTGTGGCGCGGACGGTCGGGATCGGTGCGGGCGGCGAGCCAGATGAAGTCTGCCGCCTCGGCGCCGGAGGTCCACAGCTTGTTGCCATTGACGACGAAGTGATCGCCCTCGGGACGCGCGGTGGTCTTCAGCGCCGCGAGGTCGCTGCCCGCCCCCGGCTCGGAATAGCCGATCGAAAACAGGATCTCGCCTGCCGCAATCCCCTGCAGGAACTTCGCCTTTTGCATGTCACTGCCGTGGGCCATCAGCGCGGGGCCAACGGTGCTGATCGTGACGAAGGGCAGTGGCGCACCGGCGATGTTCGCTTCTTCGAAGAAGATCAACTGCTCGGTCGCAGCGTAGCCCTGGCCGCCGTGCTCCTTCGGCCAGCCGACCGCGAGCCAGCCGTCGCGGCCCATCTTGCGGATGATGCTGCGGTACTCCTCACCACCTTCCTTGCCGCGCAGGCGCGCGCGCAGCTCGGGCGTCATGAGGTCCTGGAAATAGTCGCGCACCCTGCGGCGCAGGGCGTGCTGTTCGGGCGTCAGGTCGACGAACATGGAGGTCTCCCTTTGGGCGCTCAGGCGGTACCGAGGATCAGGCCGCTGGTCGGCACGCCGGTGCCTGCGGTGACCAGCACGTTCTCGACCCCGCCCACCTGATTGACGGCCGAGCCGCGCACCTGACGCACCGCTTCGGCAACGCCGTTCATGCCGTGGATGTAGGCCTCGCCAAGCTGGCCACCATGGGTATTGATCGGCAGCTTGCCGCCGCGCGCGTGGTGGCCGGCGCGGATGAACTCTTTCGCCTCGCCGCGCTTGGCGAAGCCGAACTCTTCCAACTGCGGCAGCACGAAGGGCGTGAAGTGATCGTAGATCACGGCGGTCTGGATCGCCTCGGGACCGAGGCCCGACTGCGCATACAGCTCCTTGGCGACCACGCCCATCTCCGGCAGGCCGGTGATGTCGTCGCGGAAGTAGGAGGTCATGATCTGCTGGCCCTCGGTGATACCCTGGGCGCCGGCCTTGATGACGACCGGCTTCTGCGGCAGATCGCGTGCGCGTTCGGCCGAGGTGATCACCATCGCCACGGCACCGTCCGACTCTTGGCAGCAATCGAGCAGATGCAAGGGTTCGGCGATCCAGCGCGAGGCCTGGTGCTCTTCGAGCGTGATCGGCTTGCCGTAGAAGAAGGCGGCCGGGTTCGTCGCGGCGAAGTCCCGCACCGCGACCGCGATCCGACCAAGGTCCTCCGAAGTCGCGCCGTAGGTGTGCATGTAGCGCTGCGCGAACATCGCCACCCAGGCCGCTGGCGTGTGAAAACCGTGCGGCATGTACCAGCCGTAATTCACGTTCTCGAAGATCGGCGTCGAGGCGAAGCCGTAACTGCCTGTGCCAAAGCGGTACCACGAGCGTTCGTTCATCGCGCGATACACGACGACGACCTTCGCGACCCCGGTGGCGACCGCCATGGCGGCATGCATCACCGGTGCGCAGGCCGCGCCCCCGCCATGCGGGATCTGAGAGAAGAACTTGACGTTCTTGCAGCCCAGTAGGCGCGCGATCTCGTACTCGGGCACCTTGTCGACCGAGTACGAGCTGAAGCCTTCGACTTCCGAGGGATCGATGCCCGCATCCTTGAGCGCGGCGAGCGTCGCTTCCATGGCCAGCCGCAATTCGGTGCGACCGGAGTTCTTCGAGAATTCGGTCGCACCCAGGCCGACGATGGCGGCGCGTCCGGAAAGAGACATGTTTGTCATGGGTATCGTGCTCCGGATATCAGGGCAGGACCACGCTGACCGTGCCGGTCACGTGATTTCCCATCGAGTTCTTGCCCTTCAGCGTCACCTCCACGCTGCGCTTGTCGGCGTCGCAGCCGCTCACTTCGCCCGTAAAGGTCATCGTGTCGCCGGGGTAGTTCGGCGCACCGAGCTTGATCTTCAGCGACCCGAATCGTGCGCCGGGGCCGGCCCATCCCTCGACAAAACGCTGCACGAGCCCGCTGGTGGTCAGGATGTTCATGAAGATGTGCGGCGATCCCAGCTTTCGCGCGGCCTCGGCGTCGTGGTGGCCGGGGAAGTAGTCGCGCGTGGCGATCGCGCCGCCCGCGATCAGCGGCACGGTGATGGGGATCGCCAGCTCCGGCAGGGCCTCGCCGGCGCGCACTTCGTCAAAGCGTCTGGTTTTCTTCGAGGTCATATTTCCATCCCAGCGAGTCGTTGTTTGCGAGCCAGTCTCCGAGGCGCGCGAGGTTCGTGGCCGCGCCGCCGAGCGTGATGCCCAGCGCGCGGCTCCAGTACAGGTAACGGTGGATCGGGTAGCTCAGATCGACGCCGATGCCGCCATGCACGTGCTGCGCCTTGTGGCCGACGATGTGGCCGGCCTCGCACGCGAGGTACTTCGTCGCCAGCGCCTCGGCCTGCGCCGGCAGGCCCGCGTCGAGGCGGTAGCAGAGCTGCCACAGCGACGAGCGCAGCGCCTCGAGCGCGATGTGAGCGTCGGCCATGCTCATCTGCACGGCCTGGAAGCTGCCGATCGTGCGTTCGAACTGCTGGCGTTCCGACACGTAGGCGACCGTGCGGCGGATCTGTTCGCTGCTCACGCCCAACTGCAACGCGGCCAGGGACGCGATCGCGCGCGGCTCGAGCCATTCCAGCGCCGCTTCCTGAAGCACCGCATCGGACGCGACCGCGAACTTGTCGAAGCGCAGGTCTGCGACCGCCTCACCGTGCGTCGATACCCCGGCCGTTTTCGTGATGCCGTCAGCGCGCAGATCCACCAGCACCAAGCGCTCGCCTTCGGGGAACTTCGCGACAATCAGTCCGCGGCAACAATCCGCACCGAGGGGCACCGCCGCGACTGTTCCATCGAGGCGCCAGCCGCGGTCAGCCTCCGTCGCCGTCAATGCAAGGCCATGCGCACTGGCACGGTCGTCGAGCGACAGCGTCAGCAACATGCGGCTCTCGGCGGCGGCCTTCACGACCTCCGCGCAGGCAGCACCGCCGAAGCGCACGAGCGTCGCCGCCGCGAGCTGATGGCGCCACAGCGGCACCTGGCCCAGCGCGCGGCCCTGCGCCTCGAGCACCAGCATCAGCTCGGTCATGCCGAGCGCGCTGCCGCCTGCCTCCTCGGGCAGGGCCAGCGCATGCAGGCCGGTTTCGACGCACTTGGCCCACAAGTCCTCCATGAAGGGCTTGCCGCCGGCGTCGAAGGCGCGCAGGCGCTCATCCGTGCAATGGTCGGCGAACAGGCACCCCGCCATCTCGGCGATGGCGCGCTGGTCTTCGCTGAATTCGAAATCCATGTCCCCTCCCCTTACGGTGCCACGGGGCGGAAGAGCGGTAGCGTCAGTTCGCCGTCGTCGAAGGACTGGAACTCGACCTGCACGCGCTGCCCGATCGCGATCTCGTTGCGCTTGACGCCGACGAGGCCGGCGATCAGGCGCACCCCCTCGTCGAGCTCGATCAGGCCCACCGGATTCGGATAGTCGAACGGCGGCACCTCGGGGTAGTGCATGACGACAAAGGAATAGATGCTGCCCTTCCCAGCGGACTCGACAGTGTCCCACTCGAAAGAGTGGCACTTGGTGCACACCGGTCCGGGCGGGTGGCGCAGCGTGCCGCAGCACTTGCAGCGCTGGATCAGCAGCTTGCCGGCGGCTGCGCCCTCCCAGAAGAAGCGCGTATCGTCGCTGACGCCCGGCTTGGGCCGCTTGATCTTCGGTGCCGCGGGCGCTGCCTCGGTCTTCGGCGCGTCAGCGCCAGGCTGCGCGTTCGCAGGCCGGAACTTGAACACGCGGAACAGCAGCTCGCCCACTTTCTCATTGCCGCCCGGCTTCTCGCTGAAGAAGCTCATGATCAGCGTGACGAAATAGCCCGTGCCGAGTGCGGTCGTCTTCTGTTCGCCCACCGCATCCAGCCGCGTCGTGTAGTACAGCTTCTCGCCGACCTTCACATAACGCTCGAAGGTCAGGTCCGAATTGACCGCTACCACCGACTGGTAGCCCTGCCCCTCCATCAGGCGCAGCACCTCGTAGGGGTTCTCGGTCGTCGAGCCCGGCGGGTAGTTGTTGGGATGCAGACCTTCGAGGCACCACGCCTGCAGCATCGCGGGCGGTGCCACGATCGCGCCGTATTCGGTCGTCGCGGCGAAGGCGGCATCGGTGTAAAGCGGGTTCTCCACGCCCATGATCTCGCACCACTGGCGGATCATCGGCGCATTGACTTCGTCCCAGGCATAGACGCGGCCGTACTCGCGCCCCACCATCGCCCGCACTTCGGTCATCCAGTCCTGTTCGGCCAATTTCGTCTCCAGCATCTTAGGGTTGTTCGCATCACTCAATCGTGCGCGGCGGCGGCGGCCAGGAAGGCCGGCCGCTCCCCGCCGCCGTTGAGCAGGAGGTTGCAGCCGCTGGCATACGCGGCCAACGGCGAGGCGATGAACACGCAGGCATTGCCGATATCCTCGGGGGAGGCCAGACGCCCGGCAGGGATGGTCGCCCCCACCGCCGCGATGCCGGCCTCGTCGCCGTAATGCAGGTGCGACTGCTCGGTCTGCACGAGGCCGGGGCTGACCGCGACGACGCGCACCTTGGGCGCCCACTCCACCGCCAGCGACTGCGCGAGCGACAGCACGGCCGCCTTGGCGGCACCGTAGGCGGCCGTGCCGGGCGAAGCGCGCAGCGCGCTGATGCTGCCGATGAACACGATCACGCCGCCGCCGTCCTGGTCCTGCATCATCGCGTTCGCAAGTTGCGCGACGTTGAGCGGGGCGATCAGGTTCAGGCGGATGATCCCTTCGTGGAAGCGCGGCGACGCCTTGTCAGCGAGCGCGAAGGGTGCGCCGCCCGCGTTGTTCACGAGCACATCGAGGCGGCCGTGGCGCTCGCGGATCGCAGCGAACAGCGCCTGCAGCGACTCGTAATCGCGCACGTCGGCGGCGATGAACTCCGCCTGCGCCGTTCCCACCGCAGGCAGCGCCTCCGGCTCGTTGCGCCCGCACACGATGACGCGCGCGCCGGCGGCGAGGAAGCTGCGCGCGATGCCGAGGCCCACGCCTTTCGCGCCGCCCGTCACCAGAACCACCTTGCCCTCGAAATCGAGGCCTGTCCCGATTGCCACTGCGATCTCCTGATTGCTGCCTTGGTCGCAATTTAAGCAAGCGGTGAAAAGCCCTACGTCGTCTGAACGGACGATGAGGCAGGCTCGGCCCGACCGAATAATCGGCTCCACCCCAATCTGAACCTGCGCGCCGAGCGCGCACGCGCGAGGAATCCATGACCGACAACAGCGCCCCGCCCGTCCTGCTCGACCGCCCCGAGGACGGCATCGCCGTGCTGCGCCTCAATCGGCCGCAGGCGGCCAACGCCCTGAGCCTCGAACTGCAGGCCCTGCTCGCCCAACACTTCAGCGATCTCGCCGCGGACGAGACCGTGCGCTGCATCGTGCTCACGGGGGGCGACAAAGTCTTCGCGGCCGGGGGCGACATCACCAGCATGGCCGGCGTCGGGCCCATCGAGATCACGAAGCGCCACACCGAGCGCGTGTGGGGGCCGATCCAGCACTGCCCCAAGCCGGTCGTCGCCGCCGTGTGTGGCTATGCGTACGGCGGCGGCTGCGAGTTGGCGATGCTCGCCGACATCATCGTCGCCGGTGAGGGCGCACGCTTCTGCCAGCCCGAGATCCGCATCGGCATCATGCCCGGCATCGGCGGCACACAACGCTTGGTGCGGGCGGTCGGCAAGGTCAAGGCGATGCGCATGGCGCTCACCGGGAAACCGATCACCGCACAGGAAGCGTGGACGGCCGGGCTCGTCAGCGACCTCGTGCCCGACGACCAGGTGATCGACACCGCGCTCGAACTCGCGCGCGCGGTCGCCGCGATGCCGCCGCTCGCGGCCGAGCAGATCAAGGAATGCATCCTCCTCGGCATGGATGCACCGCTCGAAACCGCGCTCGCGATGGAACGCCGCGCCAACGCGCTCCTGTTCGCGTCACGCGACCAGAAGGAAGGCATGCAGGCGTTCATCGAGAAACGACCGCCGCAATTCGAAGGGCGCTGAGGCGGCAAGGCCGGCGATGTCCGGCCGGCTTCACTCCACCGCAGGGGCCATCATTGGCACCCCGCGATTTCCCATGCCGTATGATCACACCGCTGCAAGCACTCGCAACTCGTTCTTCATCACCTTGTTCGACGCATTCACCGGCAGCGCGGGCAGGAAACGCACGAAGCGCGGCACCTTGTAGTTGGCCATGCGCTCGCGCGACCACGCGATCAGCGCCGCCTCGTCGAGCCGATGGCCCGGGCGCAGCACCACGCAGGCGCAGCCGACCTCGCCCATGCGCTCGTCGGGCAATCCGATCACGGCGACCTGGGCGATGGCGGGATGCTCGGTCAGCGCGGCCTCGATCTCCGCCGGGTAACAGTTGAAGCCGCCGACGATGAACATATCCTTGAGGCGGTCGGTGATGCGCAGATAGCCGCGCGCATCCAGCGTGCCGACATCTCCCGTATGCAGCCAGCCATCCGCGTCGATGGTCTCGGCGGTCGCCTGCGGATCGGCGAAGTAGCCTTTCATGACGTGGAAGCCGCGCAGGCAGATCTCGCCCGCCTCGCCGGCCGGCAGCGGCCGGTTGTCGGCATCGACGATGCGCACCTCGGTGCCCGGAATCGCGCGGCCGCTGGTGCCAGCGACCGTCTCCGCGTCGTCGGAGGGATCGCAGATCGTCGCAAGCCCCCCGCATTCGGTCAGCCCGTAGGCCGTCGTGACGACCGAAAAGCCCAGCTCGCGGCGCATGCGCTCGATCAGCACCGGCGGGATCGTCGCGGCACCGGTGACGGCAATGCGCAGGCTCGTGAGATCGGTCTGAGCCAGCCGCGGGTGGGCCAGCATCGACAGGTACAGCGTCGGCGGTCCGGGCAGCACGGTGATGCGATCCGCCTCGATGCGCTGGAACACCGCCTCCGCGTCGAACACCGGGTGCGGCAAGATCGTCGCGCCGGCGATCAGGCAGGTCAGCCAGCCGGCCTTGTAGCCGAAGGCGTGAAAGAATGGATTCACGATCAGGTAGCGGTCGCCCGCCTCCAGCCCGATCACGCGCACGTATTCGCTGAAGGCCCGCACGCAGGCGCCGTGGGCGCTCATCACACCCTTGGGCTTGCCGGTGGTTCCGGAGGTGAACATCAGGTCCGACAAGTCATCGGCGTGCACCGCCGATGCCCGCGCGAGCGCATCCGCTTCGCTGACCCCGGCTCCGGAGGCGAGGAAATCGCTCCAGGTGGATTCGCCCTCGCCACTCCGACGCCCGGATGCGCCCGGCAGCACGACGACCCGCTCCAAGCTCTCCGGCCGCAGCGGCGCCAGCATCGCCGGATAATCGACCCCCAGAAACTCCCCGACCACGAACAACGCCCGCGCGCCGCTACGGCCGATCACGTCCGCCACCTCCGCGCCCTTCATGCGGGTGTTGATTGGCACCATCACCGCGCCGGCGCAATGCACGCCGAGCGCGGCCAGCACCCACTCATGGCAATTCGGCGCCCAGATCGCCACGCGATCGCCCTGCGCGATGCCCGCCGCCAGGAGCGCGCGGGTCACCTGCAGCGCAAGCGCGGGCAGGTCACGGTAGTCGATGCGCACCGCACCGTCCTCGATCGCGACGCGCCCCCCATGCGCCTCACTCGCGTCCAGCAGCAGCCCGGGGATTGTGTCCACCTGCCTCCGTCTCATGCTCGCACCTCCTCAAGCCGCCGCAGCGATGTGATTCGCCGCGACATAGCCGAAGGTCATTGCCGGGCCGAGCGTCGCACCGGCGCCCGGGTAACCCAGGCCCATCACCGCCGCCGAGCAGTTGCCGACCGCATACAGGCCAGGGATGGGCAAACCGTCCTCGCGGACCACCTGCGCGTGCTCGTTGGTGAGCAGCCCGCCCTTGGTCCCGATATCCCCCGCATCCAGCCGCATCGCATAGAACGGCCCCTTCTGCACGGGCGCGAGGCAGGGGTTCGGCTTCACGTTGGTGTCACCGTAATAGCGGTCGAAGACGTTACCCCCGCGCATGAATTCGGAATCCACACCGGTCCGCGCGTACTCGTTCATCTTCCGCGCCGTTTCTTCCAGCCCCAGCGGATCGACGCCGATCTGCGCGGCCAATTCCGCCAGCGTCGGCGCCTTCCAGTACACCGTGCCCAGCCATTCCTTGCGCAGACGGCTATCGGGCATGATCTGGGCTGGCATCAGGGGGCCCATCGCATAATTGAAGCGGAAGCTCGCATCGAAGACGACCCAAGCCGGAATCGACTTCGCGCCACTGGCTTGCTGGTCTTTGTACATCGCCTCGACGAACTCGAGGTAGGGCGCGGCTTCGTTGACGAAGCGTTTGCCCCGTCCGTTCACCACGATCGCGCCCGGGAACGCACGCTCGGCGAACACGCCGCGCGGCTTCTCCTCCTTTGGCACGCGGATCGTCGGCGCCCACCAAGCCTTGTCGAGCAAGGCGGTGGCCGCGCCGGCCGCAATGCCCGCTTCCAGCGCCGCGCCCATGTTGTTGCCGGGCGGCGTCGCGCTCCAGCCGGCCTGCGTCGGTTGCGGGAGGTAACGCTCGCGCAGGGTCTGGTTCTGCTCGAATCCGCCGGAACCGAAGATCACGCCGCGCCGCGCGCGGATCTCGACCTCTCGCCCTTCGCGCACAACACGCACCCCGCAGACACGGCCGCCGTCCACCACCAGTTCGCGGAACTCGGTCTTCAACCACAACGGCACCTTGCGATCTTGCAGGGAGCGTCGCAGTGAAGCGATCAGCGCCGTCCCCAGCGCCGCGCGCCGGTCGAACTTCGACTTTCGCCGCCATTTGAAATCGAGCTTGAAGCGCAGCATCAGGCCCAGCACCATGAAGCGCCAGCCGAACTCGCGCGACATCGCCTTGTGCGCCTGGCGCGCGGTCCACGCGATGCGCCCCATCAGCAGGTTCGACGGCGCGCCCTGACGCAGGTGTGGCAGCTCGTCGCCGAGCACGCTGGTGTCGAACAGCTCGGGGTCCAGCGTCCGCCCTCCCGGCAACGAGCCGGCCAGATGCTGGTAGTAGTCCGGGTACTTCTCCGCCACCGCGTAGCGCACCCGGCTCTTCGCCTCGAGGTGCCGGATCATCTTCGGCGCGTTGTCGAGATAGGCCCGCAGGCGCGTCTCGGGCACCACGCCACCGGTCGCCGCCTTCAGGTACTGCAGCGCCTTGTCGTAGCTGTCCTTGCCGCCCTTGGCCGCAAAGTGATGATTGTTCGGAATCCAGATCCCGCCACCGGAGATCGACGAGGTCCCGCCGTACTTGTCGCTCTTCTCGACGACCAGCACCGACAGCCCGTTGTCTGCGGCGACCAGCGCAGACGTCATCGCCCCCGCGCCGGAACCCACCACGATTACATCGAACTGGCTTTCACCCTGCACATTGCCCGCCACGCTAGCACCTCCCGAAGGGTCGTTCGCGGTGCCTGCAAGACGAGGGGCAAACCAACCCCAAGGGCACCGTCATCGTCCAGGATGATGGACAGCGGGGGCGGTAACATCATCGTCAATGCGGACTATGAAGAGGCGCAACGAATAGGGATGAAGGGACCAGCCGCCCCGGGCGACGTCGCGTACAGAACAGTTCCATGAAAATAAAAAGCCCTGATAAATCAGGGCTTTGTCGGACATTCTGGCGGAGAGAGCGGGATGCACTTGATTGCCTCGCAAGTATTTGTATTTAAAGGACAAATATTGCGACGTTCAGAAAGTGTAACACCCACTTGTAACACCCGCAGCGATTAAAGAATCGCACAGTCAGGGAAATCGCACAAGAATAAATTTGCCCTCATACACACCTGCTTCGCTGACCTCTGAACTGCAAGTGGCCACGAGGTGAATATCTACTCATCAATTTAAGTATCTGCTCAAGAAGTTGAAGTATCTGCTCACTCTGGCAGAATCCACTCAATATTGAGCAGATTCTGGGCAGATACATGAGCAAAGTCACACCGGAAGTCGTCCTCGCGGCCATCCAACGCCTTACTCAGGCGGGACAGCCGGAGGCCTCCTCCACTGATGTCATTTCTGCCACGCAAGGCAGCTCGGCCACCGTCCGGCGTCATCTCGATGCGCTATGCGCCAGTGGAAAGGTTACGCGCAGTGGTCGGGCTCGGGCAACGCGCTACCGGCTCGCGGAAGGGACTGCCGTCCCAGAACCTCGCGTCACCTTGACGCCAGCCGAGACGGGAACCCGTCCGTATCCGAGCGAGTCACCGGCAGCCATTGAGCTCGCTAAGAAACTCGACATGCCCCTGGCCGCGCGGGATCCGGTGACATACCGGCGCGAGTTTGTCGAAAGCTACGTGCCCAACGAGAGCTGGTTGATGCCGCAAGCTCTGGCCAAAGAGCTCTATCTCTCGGGACGCCTGAGAGAGCAGCAGCCGGCGGGCACTTACGCGCGTAAGGTTCTGGAGCAACTGCTCATTGACCTGGCTTGGTCGTCCTCTCGACTGGAGGGCAACCGCTACACTTTGCTGGCGACCGAGGAGCTGTTCAAGCGAGGAACGGCTGGCAGCGATGCCGACGCGGTGATGCTGCTCAATCACAAGACTGCCATCGAGTTTCTGGTGGATGCAGTCCCGATCCAAGGTCTCTCCACTTCGCTCGTCAGAAACCTGCATGCAGTGCTCATGCAGGATCTGCTGGCGGACATCGACGCGCTCGGCGCCATCCGCAATAAGCTGGTCAACATCAGCGACACGGTGTACGTGCCAACCCAGGTGCCGGCCGTTCTCGGGGAGATGCTGGAGACCATCCTGGCCAAGGCCAGGCTCATCAAGAATCCGGTCGAAGCCGCCTTCTTCCTCTGGGTCAACCTGGCGTACCTGCAGCCGTTCGAGGATGGCAACAAGCGCACCAGCCGCCTGGCAGCGAACATTCCACTGATGCTCTATAACTGCTCGCCGCTCTCGTTCCTGGATGTGGACCCAAGCGACTACGCGCGCGCAATGCTTGGCGTGTACGAATTCCGGAATGTCGCGCTCGCCGTCGACCTGTTCGCCTGGACCTACCGGCGCTCGATCAAGAAGTACGTCGTCGTAATGGAATCAATGCGCGCGCCGGACCCGCTGCGACTACGCTACCGTGAGAGCCTGACCGACGCCATCGGCCTGGTGGTCAGGGACCGAAAGTCCGTGGAGGACGCGATTGTCGAGCTGGAGCTCACTGAGGACACGGCGCCGGGCTACAAGGCCATGCTGCTCGATGAACTAACGAAGCTGGAGGTGTTCAACTGCGCGCGTTACCGGCTGACGCTGAGCGCCACGCAAGCCTGGATTGACGCCGGCCGGCCACAATGAGTGCGTAGTGGCGTCAATCGCGCTTCGACTACCAAGGGTCGTCTTCGACGGGCTCTCGCGTCTGAACGATAAACTCGGCGTTCAACGCCATCAACACGGTCAGAAGCTGATCGAAGGAGACTGACTCAGGCGCCCGCTCAATCGCAGAAATGCGCTCCTGCGACAGACCGATACGTGCCCCCAAGTGAGTCTGACTCCAGCCGCGGGCTTTGCGCAGGCGCTGAAGTAGGGGGCTAAGTTGCCCCGTCGTTCTAACCAAGCCGACATACATGTAATTATTCTCAATCAAGAATATCAACAGTTTATTCTTGATTTGAAATATCCGAACGTGTGCTGACAATCTTCATCTTCGCGCCCTTGTCACCTTCACCTGGATCGACCTCGCCAGGAGGTTCAAGCGTATGCTTCCAACAACATCATTCCGTGAGATTTGCCCCCCGTAAGGTAAGCGGTAACTGACGAGCGTCCTTGACTACTTCGAGATTTCGAAGAGATCGGATCGCAGGGGGTTGGCCGCGAAGTGCTGCTTCCACAGACGGGGGGTGAGTTGCGCGACGTCGGCAGCGGGGTG
>NZ_WTVS01000075.1 GCF_012911005.2 Aromatoleum toluolicum
GTTGGGGTGGGGATGGGTCAAGCGGGCGTTAGAGTAACCCATCCCCATCCTGTCCTTCCCCTTGAAGGGGAAGGAACCTGCTAATCCACTTCAGATGAACGTCGGGGACCGCAAGATATCGGTGCCGGGCTGATGTCTCAAAGAAGCGAAAGAGTACTCGTCCGATGAAAAAAGGGCGCGGCTTTCACCGCGCCCCCCTCTCCCTCCCTGCATCCTTGTCGCGTCAGCGCTCCGGACGCTCCAGGCCGAGCTTCTCGATGCGGTAGCGCAGCATGTCGCGCGTGAGGCCCAGCAGGCGCGCGGACTTGGTGACGTTCCAGTCGGTCTTGTCGAGCATCTTGATGACGAGGTCGCGTTCGACTTCGGGGACGCTGACGCCGGTGGGCGGCACCGACATGCAGTACGAGTCGAGCGAGTGGAAGTCGCGGTCGCAGGTGCCGTACAGGCCGGGACAGATCGCCAGCTGGTTGGGCGTGATGGCCTTGCCGGCGGCGAGCAGCACGGTCTGTTCGAGCATGTTGCGCAGCTCGCGCACGTTGCCCGGCCACGCGTAGCTCTTCAGCACGGCGAGCGCGTCGTCGTTGAAGAACAGGCCCGGCTTGCCGTAGCGGCGGGCGTGCTGTTCGAGGTAGTGCTTCGCCAGCGTGACGATATCTTCGCCGCGCTCGCGCAGCGGCGGCACCTTGACGGTGATGATGCGCAGGCGGAAGTAGAGGTCGCTGCGGAACTTGCCTTCGCGCACCATCTGTTCGAGGTCGCGGTTGGTGGCGCTGATGATGCGCAGGTTGACCTTGATCTCCTTGACCGAGCCGAGGCGCCGGATGGTGCGCTCTTCGAGCAGCTTGAGCAGCTTGGCCTGCAGCGCCAGGTCGATCTCGCCGATCTCGTCGAGGAACAGCGTGCCGCCGTCGGCCGCTTCGACGAGGCCGGCGCGGCGGTCGCGCGCGTCGGTGAAGGCGCCCTTCTCGTGGCCGAACAGCTCGGCTTCCAGCAGGTGCGATGGGATCGAGGCGCAGTTCACTTCGACGAAGGGGCCGCTGCTGCGCGTGCCGTCGACGTGCAGGGCGCGCGCGACGAGCTCCTTGCCGGTGCCCGTCTCGCCGTTGATCAGGACCACCGGCAGCTCGTTCGCGGGCATGTGCTGCTCGGCGTCGAGCAGCTGGCGGATCATGTTCTTCATCGCCTGCATCGGGGCCGAGGCGCCGATCAGCGCACCGACACCCGCGTCACGCGTGTCGCGCTCGCGGTAGAAGGACAGGGTCTTTTCCATGCGCCGCGCGTTGAGCGCGCGCTCGATCAGGAGCTTGAGCTCGGCCAGCACGAGGGGCTTGGCGAGGTAGTCGTAGGCACCCGCCTTCATCGCCTCGACCGCACGCTGCACGTTGCCGTCCCCAGTCATGAGAATGACCTTGGCCTCGGGCTCGGCCTCGCGCACCTTGCCGATCAGCTCGATGCCGGTGATGCCCGGCAGGTTGAGGTCGGTCAGCACGACGTCGGGGTGCAGCACGGCAAGCATCTGGAGGGCCTCTTCCGAGGAGCCTGCCAGTTGCGCGTCCCAGCCGTTGCGCTTGAGGCTGGTACAGATGTTATCGCCCAG
Organism: Aromatoleum toluolicum; assembly: GCF_012911005.2. Taxonomy (GTDB): domain Bacteria; phylum Pseudomonadota; class Gammaproteobacteria; order Burkholderiales; family Rhodocyclaceae; genus Aromatoleum; species Aromatoleum toluolicum. The sequence goes on from NZ_WTVS01000075.1 coordinate 1,598, forward strand.
GATCTCGTCGTCGTCGACGACCAGGATCGTGTTTGGCATTTCCTTACTCCTGCTCGGCTACCTTGAATGTCAGACTCACGGTGGTTCCCGCCTGCTCCCTGCTGTCCAGCACGACGGCCCCGCCGAATCGCTCCATTATCCGCTTCACCAGCACCAGACCGACACCCAGCCCGCCGCGTTTCGTCGTGTGGAAGGGCTTGAAGGCCATTTCCAGCTGCTTCGCGGACATCCCGCAGCCCGTGTCGGAGATCTTGACGGTGACACGGTTGCGCGCGGGCGGCTCAACGGCTATGCCGAGACGCCCGCCGCGCGGCATGGCTTCGATGGCGTTGGAGAACACGCTGTTGAGCACCTGCTCCAGCAACGATCCGTTCGCATGCACCTCGACGTCCGGCGCCTTTTCGGGCGTCCAGTCGACCTCGATGCCGGCGCGGCGGATCTGCACGTCGTAGGTGGACAGCGCATTATCCAGGGCCATGTCGATCTTCACCGCCTCGCGTTCTTCGCTAAGCGGCTTGGAAAATTGAAGCAATTCCCGTACCCATTTTGAGAGTCGATCGACCTGGGTGACGATGTCGGTGAGGTTCTTCGCGGTCGCCGGATCGCCGACTTCGAGCGCGACTTCGGCGCTGGAGCGGATCGACGCGAGCGGGTTGCGCAGGCCGTGCGCGACGGCGGAGGACATTTCGCCGAGCGCGACGAGCGTCTTGTTCTCGACGATCTCGCGCTGCTGGGCGTCGATCTGGCGCGCGGCGCGGATGATGATCCAGTGCAGGCAGACATAGATCGCCGCCCCCGACAGCAGCGCCGCGAGCCAGATTAGCAGGTAGCCGCGCTTGAGCGAGTAGATGAGATCGCGCGGCTCCTTGTAGATCTCGACGACGGAGGTGACGCTGCCGTCGCGGTTGAGCAGCGGCACGTAGTTTTCGATGTAGATGTCCTCGGGGTAGCGCACGAACTGCTGCTCGATCTTGCCTCCGACGGAACTCTTCAGATGGCCACCCGCGATCCCTTCCTTGCGCTCGATGACTTCCGCCAGGTCGCGGTTGTCCGGAAAGCTCTTGCCGATCAGGGTCGCATTGGATGACCAGATGACAAAGCCGTCCGGCGCGAACACGGTCGCGAGCAGGGCTTCGGGCATCAGGCGCAGGTGGTCGAAGAACTCCTGGCGCGCACGCGCGAGGTTCTCTTCCTCGACGTTGAGTTCCGCCGCCGAGACGCGCGGATCGAGGATGCCGCCGAGGGTGAGCTGGACGACGCCGAAGCGGCCGTGGCGCAGTTCGATATCCGCGATCGACTGGATGAACTGGGTGGTGAGCATCGCATCGCGCTTGATCGCTTCCGACACGAAGAAATTGGACAGGATCGCGCCCGAGACGATCGCCGCGCCGCCCGTCACCAGCAGACTGACAATGGAAAACCATCTGCGCAGGTTGAAAGGTTTCCGGTTGCCGTCCATGTCCGTGAAACTCCGGAAGGAATGGGTGCCGGGTCAAATACCCCAAACACACGTTGCACCAGTGTGACGCCAAATCGCGGACGCCACCGTGACCGGCTTAACGTTACTGGATGTGTGCCCGATCATGGCATTCGAATGCCATTTCGCACCCCCCGGATTTCCCCAAAATGGGTGGGATGACCCACCCGGTTTTCCCCGCATTTTCCCCGGTTTTCCCCCGGAATTTTCCTCCTGATACACATTTCCCGATACAAATTTATTACCTTCGAAATATGGCACATGGCTTGCAAAAACGGGGGGCGCGCGTAGTCCCGAACCCACCCAAGTTCTTAAGGAAAACTGTCATGAGCCTCCATTCCACACGCAGCCCGACACCCTCCCTTGCGCTCAAACCGCTGGTCCGCACGCTCGCGCTCCTGTGTGCGCTGGGCGCCCCCGCCTTGGTCTCGGCGCAGGTCGCGCCCATCCCGTTCGAAAGCGAGGGCATCGTCAAGGGCATCTACAACCGCCCCGACGGCACGGGCGTCGAACTGACCGTCTTCGGCCGCACTTTCCTCGTGCCGCCAGGGGCGACGATCCATACGCCGACGAAGACCCTGACGGCCGCCGAGCTGGTCGACCCGTCGCGCTTCCCCGGGCTGTACCGTGACGGTTTCGTCGGCTCGACGGCGATCCTGCTGGGCGAGGTGACGCTCTCGCCGGACGCGACCACCGCGACGCCGGTGATCAAGGACGTGGCGATCGAGCCGGCTGAAACGGTGCTGCTCGGCACGCTGACGAAGAACGACGCCGGCGTGATGAGCGTGCTCGACATTCCATTGCTGCCCAGCACCGATCCGCGCCTGCTGTCCAAGGGCTACAAGAACGAATTCGGCTTCGCGGTCGAGCCGGCCTCCATCCCCATCGGCACCTTTGCGGCAGTGGAAGGCTATTTCGGCGACGACGGCAACTTCTATCACTTCTCGCTGGAAGCGGGCGGCGGCCTGCTCGTCGATCCCGGCACCGGCAAGACCAGCATCACGCGCACGGCGTGCGTGCCGGGTGCGCGTCTCGACGTGCAGGGCGCGACCTACTTGCCGTCCGCGTCGGTGGTCGAGTTCCGCAATCCGAAGTCCAATTACCTATATGGTTCGATGAGCACGACAGTCGACCTGGAAGCGCCGGAGTTCGGCACCTATGGCTACCGCGTGGACGTGAGCGGAGGCGAGGTCGATTCGGACGGTGCGTGCCCGTCGCAGATCCGCGTCGTGAACCTGACCAACGGCACCGAGGCGATCGCGACCGTGGACGGCGTCACTGCGCCGGCCGCACCGCCGACGACCGCACCGGAGAACGTCGCCCCCGTGGCCACGGCCGACGCGGCAACGGTCTTCGTCGGACTGGCGACCGAAGTGCACCTGACGCTCAACGACACCGACGCGAACGGAAACATGGATCCGACGACCTTGCAGCTCGTCGGCGTGCCGACCGGCCTCGCGGTGCAGAACCTGCTGAACGGCGACCTGCAGGTCACGGCCGACGCTGCCGGCACCTACAGCTTCGGCTACACGGTCGCAGATACCGGCGGCCTGACGTCCAACCAGGCGACGGTGACGATCACGGCCCAGCCGGTCGCGGTGGACGTCGTCGATCTGGTACGCGCGAACTTCCGCATCGACAAGAGCCGCTGGGAAATGCGCGGCACGACGAACCAGGCGGGGGCGCAGGTGACGGCCGTGCATGTGCGCACCGGCGCCACGATCGCGACGGTCACGTCGGACGTCACCGGTGCATGGCAGATCGACGTGCGCAATTCGCCGATCCTCGCGGTGGCCGGCGACATCGTGCGCGTGACCTCGAGCGGCGGCGGCACCGATCAGGAGGTGGTGAACATCGTCCAGTGATCGCGGCCGGCGGCCCCCCGCCGGCTCACATGGGAGACGGGGGCGGCCATCAGGCCGCTCGCGCGCAGCACGCGCCGCCCGACCGCCTCGTCCAGCACCCGATCCGAGCCCGCCGTTGCCAGCGTCAGCCACTGGCGCGCGCGGGTGATGCCGGTATACACGAGCTCGCGCGTGAGCACCGGGTTCAGCGTGTCGGGCAGCACCAGCGCGGCATGCGTGAATTCCGAGCCCTGCGACTTGTGCACCGTCATCGCAAACACCGTGTCCACCGCCTGCAGGCGGCTCGGCAGCACCCAGCGCACGCCGTCGCTGCCGTCGCCGGCAGGGAAGGCCACGCGCAGACCCCATTGCAGTCCCCGCTCCAGTCCGCCCTCCGGTGCGGGGCGCGGCAGCTCCAGCGTGACGCCGACGTCGCCGTTCATGAGGCCCAGGCCGTAGTCGTTGCGCGTGACGAGCACCGGCCGGCCGGGATACCAGCCGTGATCGGCCTGGATCAGGCCGGCTGCGTGCAGCATGCGCGCGACGCGCTCGTTGAGCCCTGCGACGCCCCACGGGCCGCGGCGCAGCGCGCACAGCAGCTGGAAGCGCCCCTGCGCGGCGAGCACCGCGCGCGCCCAGCGGTCGAAATCGGCCTGCGCTGCATCGAGCGGCGGGCGCTCGTCGCGGATCACCTGCAGGTAATGGCCGAAGCCGGCGGGCGGCGGTGTGTCGCTGCCGGCGAGCTTCCCGCCGCCGGGGAAATTCTCCGCGCCGCCGGCGATCACGAGCGCGCGCAGCTCCGCATCGCCGGTGAGGCGCAGGCGCGCGAGATCGGCGCAGCGTGGCGAGCCGGCTCCGTTCAGCACCGCGTGCATCGCCGCGGGCGCGCCGGCATTGACGGCTTCGGCGAGGCGGCCGATGCCGCTGTCGGCGGTGAAGCGGTGGCTCACGCGCAGCATCGCCACGGCCTGATCCAGCGGCTCGCCCTGCGGGTCGACGAGGGCGTCGTCGATGCGCGTGCCGGTCACGCTTGCGAGCCAGTCGCGCGTCGCCGGCGTGTAGCGGCCTGCGTGCGCGCCGGCACACAGCTCGCCCAGCACCGCGCCGGCCTCGACCGAGGCGAGCTGGTCCTTGTCGCCGAGCAGCACGAGACGCGCGTGCGCCGGCAGCGCCGCGAGCACCGCGGCCATCATCTCGAGGTCCACCATCGAGGCCTCGTCGACGACCAGCACGTCGAGCGCCAGCGGGTTGCGCGCGTCGTGGCGGAAATGGCGCGTGTCCGGGCGCCTGCCGAGCAGGCGATGCAGCGTGCCGACCGCGACCGGGATCGCCGCGCGCACGGCTTCGCCGCCGGGCAGGCGCTCGAGTTCGAGCTTCGCGACCGCGCCGGCGATCGACTCGTTGAGCCGCGCCGCGGCCTTGCCGGTGGGCGCGGCGAGGCGGATGCGCAGCGGGTGCCACTGCGGGCCGGTGAGCGCGAGGCTCTGCAGCAGCGCGAGCAGGCGCACGACGGTGGTGGTCTTGCCGGTGCCGGGGCCACCGGTGACGATGCCGAAGGCGCTGCGCGCGACCAGCGCGCAGGCGAGCTTCTGCCAGTCGACGCCACCGTCCGCGCGCGGCGGGAAGAGCGCATCGAGCGCCTGGCGGAAGGCCGCGGGGTCGAGCGCCGCGGGCGGCGCGGCGAGGCGCGCGGCTATGCCCGCGCGCACGTCGCATTCGTACTGCCAGTAGCGGCGCAGGTAGAGGCGGGTGCCGACGAGGACGAGCGGGGTAGTCCCTGGGCCGGCGCCAACCAGCAGCGGATGTTCAAGCGCCGCCTGCCAGTCGGCAACGCTCACCCCGGCGAGCACCTCGTCCGGCAGCGGCGGCAGATCCGTCTCGTCGTCGCCTTCGGGCGGCAGCGACAGCGCGAAGCGCGGATCGGCGAGCGTCGCGGCGAGTTCCAGGCACACGTGGCCGCGGCCGAGCTGGTGGCTCGCGAGCGCCGCGGCGAGCAGCAAGAGCGGATCGGCATCGGGCGCCTCGTCGCGCAGGAATTCCGCAAACACGCGGTCGAGCGGGCGCAGCCAGCCGCGCTCGACCCAGCGGCGCAGCAGCGCGGCAACATCGCCGCGCGCCGCGGCGCCCCGCCCGCCCACGGCGGTATGAAGGTCCGGCATCGCCATCGAGGCGCCGTCGGTTGCGAACAGGTCATCCATGCGGTCCGCGCCTGGACGGCCGCCTCGGGTGGTGCGTGTCATCGCAAGCCCTCGCCCGCGACCAAGTCGCGCAGTTCAAGCATGATCGCCCCAGGGATTCACAACCGGCACCGACAGGTCATCGAAGTGCCGGGTGTTGCGGGTCGCCAGCGTGGCGCGCCGCGACAGGGCGATGCCGGCGATGAAAGTATCGCGCATGTCGACCGGGCGACCGGCATTGCGGCGCTCGGCCGCGAGCTCGGCGGCGTAGGCAGCGGCACTGGCATCGAAGAGCAGTACGCGATTTTCGAGATCCTCGCGCACGAGCAGGTCGAAGCGCTCCTGCAGCGCTGCGCGGCGGCGCCCCGGTGCCAGCAGCGCCAGGCCGTAGCGCGCCTCGAACAGGGTGACGCTGCTGATCCACACCGATTCGGCGGGCTGCTCGTCGAGCCAGGCGACGACGCGCTCGTCCGGCTGTTGCTGCATCAGCGCCGACAGGACGTTGGTGTCGATCAGGATCATTCGCCAAACTGCATCGGTGCGATGCCCTCGCCATGCAGTTCGGGCAGCGGCTCGGTGAGACCGGCCCCGGCGAAGCGCGCGGCAATGCGGGACCCCAGTCGCGGGCGCGCCGCGCCCTCCTCGATCACCGCACGCCGCAGGATCTGGCGCACCTCTTCTTCCATGCTCCAGCCGTGTCGGCTGGCGCGCGCTTTCAGGCCGGCCTTGACCTCTTCCTCGAGATTGCGAACGACGACTTGTGCCATGGCATGTCTCCAGATCAACAACAGACGATTTGATGGTATCACGATATCACTTTGCCACCATCGACCGCTCACCCGACGCCGAATTCCGCATCCAGCGCCTCGATCAGTGCGCGCGGCGGACGCTCGGCATGCACGCCGCGGGTCGGCGCGTGGCTGCCGCGCAGGAAGAGGTACACCGCGCCGCCGACGTGGCGGTCGTAGTCGTAGTCGGGCAGGCGCGACTTCAGTAGGCGATGCAGCGCGAAGAGGTAGAGCACGTATTGCAGCTCGTAGCGCTTCGCCAGCACCGCGTCGCGCATCGCGGCGGGCGTGTAGGCCGCGTCGTCGGGCCCCAGCCAGTTGGATTTGTAGTCGGCCACGTAGTAGCGCCCGCGGTGTTCGAAGACGAGATCGATGAAGCCCTTCAGCATGCCGTTGAGCTGGCCCGGCGCGAGTTCCGGACGTGCCGCGCCGGCGAGCGTGTGCGTGCGCACGAGGGCGTCGAGGCGCACGAGGTCGGCGCGGTGGGTCTCGAACCAGAACTCCATCTCCGGGCGGGCGCCCGCGAGATCGGCCAGCCGCGGCGTTTCGCCGTCGGGCAGCGGCAGCGGCGTCGCGATGAAGTCGAGCAGCCAGCGCGTCAGCGTCTCCGTCCAGTGGCTCCAGCCGCGCACGGCGCAGCGGCGCGCGATCATGTCGCGGGCACGCTCGGGCGCCGCGAGCACGCGCCCGAAGCCTTCGCGCGCGGCCCATTCGAGGAGCTCGTGCAGGAAGGTGCCGGGGCCGGCACCGCGCGCGAAGCGGTGCAGGCGCTGGTCGCCGCCGGGCGCGGCCGGCGCGCCGGGCGGCTCGTCGAGGGTCTCGGCGAAGGTCTCTTCGGCCGGGGTTTCCGGGAGCGGTGGAACAAGCGCGGGCGCGGCTCCGGCCACGGCAAACGCCCCCGCACCGACTTCCGCACCGTCCGCCTCCGCGGTGCGCAGCGCCGAATAGCTCGCGATCCACCAGAACTCGCGCACTGGCCGGCGCGGTTCGCGCGCGGCGCCGAGCTCGGTGCGGGCGACGCGCGGCACGAAACGCTCGCCGGCCGGCGCCGGGGCGGGTTCGATCGCGATGTGTTCGCAGTCGCCGCGCAGGGCACGCAGCGCATCGGACAAGGTGTCGGTCGCGACCGCCGCGCCGCCGGCGAGGAGATAGCCCAGCGCGCTGCGCTCGAGCTTCTCGACCGGCGCAACGCCGATCCAGGTCGCGTGGCGCGCGCGCGTCAGCGCGACGTAGAGCTTGCGCAGGTCCTCGCCGAGGCGCTCATGGTCGGCGTCCGCGACATCGTCGCCCTCGGGCTCCAGAACGAGCCGCAGCCGACCCGTGTCGTCGTGCAGCTTCAGCGGCAGGCTCTTCGCCGTGGTCTCGAAGAAGGTGCACGAGAACGGCAGGAACACGAGCGGGTATTCGAGGCCCTTGGACTTGTGCACGGTGACGACCTGCACAAGGTCGGCGTCGCTCTCGAGGCGCAGCTTCCTCGCATCGTCGCCGTTCTCGGCATCCGCGCGCTGCTCGGCGAGGTGGCGGATCAGCGCATGTTCGCCGTCGAGCGCGACGCTCGCGTGCTGCAACAGTTCGGCGAGATGCAGCAGATCGGTGAGCGCACGCTCGCCGTCGGGCGGGGCGCCCCCATCCCCACCCCCTGCCGCGCCGAGGAGCCGCCGCGGCACGCCGAAGTCGCCCAGCAGGCGGCGCAGCATCGGCAGCACGCCCTGGCGGCGCCACACCTGACGGTAGGCGCGGAACTGCAGCACGCGGTCTTCCCATGCGAGCTCGTCGCGGCGCAGGCAGTCGAGCGCGGCCCAGCCGAGGCCGAGGCTGGGCGTCGCGAGCGCGGCGCGCAGCAGGCCGTCGTCGTCCGGTTCGGCGCAGGCGGCGAGCCAGCGCTGCAGCTCGGCGGCCTGAGGGCTCGCGAACACCGATTCCTGGTCGGAAAGATAGACGCTGCGCACCCCGCCCGCGGCGAGCGCGGCGCGCACGGCGTTGGCCTCGGTGCGGCTATTCACGAGGATCGCGATGTCGGCCGGTCGCAGCGCCGCGAGCGCTTCGCCATCACTCACGTCAGCCTCGCGTGCGAACCCCGCCCGCCCGTGCTGGCCGAGGTTCAGCAGGTGCACGATCTCCGCGGCGCAGCTCGCGGCCATGCGCGCGCGGTAGTCCATCACGCCGACCGCCTTGCCCGCGTCGCGCGGATCGAGCGCCCAGCAGGTGAGCGCCGTGACCGGCGCGCAGTCGACGACGAGGCGCTCGCGCCGTCCCTTGGCTTCGACGGACTGGAAGGGCACGGGGTTGTCGTCCTGCTTGCGGAACAGGAAGGCGCCCTCGCCCTCTTCGCGCGCCTCGGCCTGCGCGAAGCAGCGGTTCACGGCCGCGACCATCGCGTCGGTCGAGCGGTAGTTCGTGCCCAGCGTGAACAGGCGCCCGCCCGCGTCGCGGCGCGCGCGCAGGTAGGTGAAGATGTCCGCGCCGCGGAAGGCGTAGATCGCCTGCTTGGGGTCGCCGATCAGCACGACGCCGGCATCGGCAGCGTTCGCGGCGATGCGATAGACGCGGTCGAAGATGTCGTACTGGACCGGGTCGGTGTCCTGGAATTCGTCGATCAGCGCGACCGGGAACTGGCGGCGGATCACTTCGGCGAGGCGTGCGCCATTGGGCTGGCGCAGCGCGGCGTCGAGGCGCGTGAGGAGATCGTTGAAGCCCATCTGCGCGCGCCGCTGCTGCTCCGCGGCGAAGCGCCGGGCGACCCAGCGCGCGGCGAAGCGCAGCAGGTCCGCGCGGGCATCGGGCAGGCCTTCCAGCTCCGCCTTCAGCGTCAGCATGGCGTCGAGCGCGGGGTGATCGGGGGGATCGCCATCCTTCCAGACCTCGGCCAGCCCGGCGCGCGTGAATCGCGTCCAACCTGTCTTGATGTCCGGCATGACCAGCGCAGGATCTTCGATCCATGCACGCAGGCCGTCGAACCAGCGGTCGTAATTGCCTTTCTTCAGCTTCTGGCCATTCACCTTCTTCGCCGCAACGGCGGCGTCCAGTAGCTCTTGCAGTTCATCGGCCCAAACCGCCCACGGTGCCTTCAGTTCGGCCAGCCTCCTCGCCTTCGCGTCGCGCGCGGCGGCGAGCGCAGCGGTCGGCTCAGGTGCCTCGGCCAGCGCCTCGGCGTGCTCGACGAGCTTGCGCAGCTCGCCCTGCAGCGCGTCCGGCGTCGCCCACCAGCCGGCGATCGCGGCGACCGCGTCCGCGTCGAGGGGCGCGAAGAAGCTGCGCCAGAAGTCGCGCACGACCTCGGCGAGCAGCTCGCGCTGGTCGGTTTCGAGCTGCTGCGTGAACAGGCTGTCGCTGTCGAAGGCGTGCTCGTTGAGCATGCGCTTGCACCAGCCGTGGATCGTCGACACCGCGGCCTCGTCCATCCACTCGGCGGCGAGCTGCAGCTTGCGCGCGCAGCCGGGCCAGGCCTCCGGCGGATAGTCGGCGCGCAGGTCATGGAGGAAATCCTTGCCGCGCTCGAGCGCGGCGACCTCCGCCGGGTCGGCGCGGAAACAGCCCGCCGCCTCCGCCAGGCGCGCGCGGATGCGGTCGCGCAGCTCCTTGGTCGCCGCGTCGGTGAAGGTCACGACGAGGATCTCGGGCGGCGTGAGCGCGCGCGCGAAGGCGGCCTCGGCGCCGTGGCCGAGCACCAGGCGCACGTACAGCGCGGCGATCGTGAAGGTCTTGCCGGTGCCGGCGCTGGCCTCGATGAGGCGGCTGCCGTGCAGCGGGAAGGCGAGCGGGTCGAGCTTGCGGGGGGTCGTCGGGAGAGGAGTCGTCATCGGGGCGTTCATGCGTCGGCCCCCTGCGCGAGGCCCAGCTTGTAGTCCTTGGTCGTGCCGATCCCGAGATAGACCGGCCGCAGCAGCGTGTCGGCGAGACTCGCGAACTCGCCGTCCGCCCACAGCGCGTCGAAATCCGGCCACGCGCGCAAAAGATAGGCGCTTTCGCTGCGTTCGCCTTCGGAGTTGAATCCGTCGCCCTCATAGGCGGCGCGTGCGGCGCGGCCGGCGTCGCTGTCGCGCGGCGTGTCGGGGCGGCCGCCCTTGTCGATCCAGGCGAAGGCCGTCTTCGCCGCGAGCGGCAGCGGCCGCGCGAGACCCGCGTGCCACGCGTCGAGCAGGCTGCCGAACCAGCCACGTGCAGCCTCGACGTCGAGGGGGTCGATCGGCGCATCACCGACCTTGCCGACGACGAGGCTTGTCATCGGCACACCCGCGAGATGGCCCGCGACGTGCGCGACCCAGTGACGCAAGAGTTTGTCGCGACGGTATTTCTTGTGCTTCGTGACCAGGCCGCTGCGTTCGAGCACGACACGGCCGCGCCGGCCGTCCGCGCTGCGGCGCAGGCTGCCGAGGCGGTCCGCGACGACGAGCCGCATCCCGCTGACGTCATGTTCGAACGCGACCTCCTCGTCCGGCTCGACCACCTCAGGCCACTCGTCCAGCGCCTGCGCGTAGCGCGCGAAAAGGCTCTCCATCGGCTCGGCGAGCGCGGCCTGCATCAACGCCGCAAAGCGCCCCGGCGCGAGTTCGCCGCGCCGCTCGATGCGCGCGAGCGTCCTCTCCAGCGCGGCCTCGCGCTCATCGCCACACCCCAGCGCGTCGAGCTGGGCGGCGATCAGCTCGTCCTGCAGCTGCCAGTTCTGCAGCGCGTCGAGCGCGAAGGGTTCGTGGTCCTCGCTCGCGGGGTCGGGCAGTTCGAAATACACGCCCAGGCGCCGGCGCAGGAAGACCTTCGCGGGCTCCTTGAGGAAGTCGGCGAGCTCGCGCAGCGTCAGCGGCTCGCTCTCGTCGAGCGGCGCCAGCGGTGCGGGCACGGCGGCATCGGCCGCGAGACCGTCGCGTCCGTCGTGCCACTCGCGCGCATACGTGAACAGCGGCGTGACCGTTCCGTCGGCAGGAAAGTAGTCCGGACTGAAGGGTTGCAGACGGTGCTCGACGGTGAGCGCGGCGAGGAGCCTCTTGCCCGCCTCCTCGCCCCCATCCTCGCCGTCCTGCCCCGCGAGCCGCCAGCCGGCCGCGAGGTGGTCGCGCAGCTGGCCGACCAGCACCGAGGGCGGACGCGCGGTGTTGTCGTGGATGCTGCGCCCGACCCAGCTCACGTGCAGGCGCTCGCGCGCCGACAGCAGCGCCTCGAGGAACAGGTAGCGGTCGTCCTCGCGGCGCGAACGGTCGCCGGGGCGGTAGTCGCGCCCCATCAGGTCGAAGTCCATCGGCACGCGCGTGCGCGGGTAGTCGCCGTCGTTCATGCCCAGCAGGCACACGTGGCGGAAGGGGATCGCGCGCATCGGCATCAGCGTCGCGAAGGTCACCGCACCGGCGAAGAAGCGCTGCGACAGGCCCGAGTCGTCCATCTGCGCGAGCCAGTGCTCGCGCACTACCGACAGCGGCAGCGCCTCGGCGAGCCCCGCGGCGGCGCAGGCGTCCTGCCAGCGCTGCAGCGCGGCTTCGAGGCGCTGCAGCGTGTAGGCGCCGCTGGCATCCGCGGGATCGAAGAAGTCCGCGAGCAGGCCGCGCAGGCGCCGGCACCAATCCTCGACGGTGGCCGGCTCGCGCAGGCCGCGCCAGGCCGCGTCGAGGCGCTCCAGCAGCGTCGCGAGCGGGCCGACCAGCCCCGCGTCGAGGCCGCCGATCTCGTCGTAAGGCTCGATGCCCTGCCACGCCTCACCGGCGTCCCCCGTGGCATCCCCCGCGCCGCCCACCGCATAGCCGAGCAGCATGCGGCGCAGGCCGAACAGCCACGAGTTCTGCTCCGCCCCCTCGGGCAGGCCGAGGCTCGCACGCTGCTCGGCGTGCAGGCCCCAGCGGATGTTCGCGCCGCGCACCCAGCGGTGCAGCAGCGGCAGGTCGTCCTCATTGAGGCCGAAGCGCGCGCGCAGCGCCGGCACCTCCAGCAGGTCGAGCACGTCGGACACCGCCACGCGCGACTGCGGCAGGCCCAGCAGCTTCTCGACCGCGTTCAACAGCGGATCGTGATGGCGCAGGCCCTGGTCGGCGACCGTGAAGGGGATGAAGCGCGGGTCGTCGGCGTCGAGCAGGCCGAACACCGCCTGGATGTGCGGCGCGTAGGCGTCGATGTCCGGCACCATCACTATCACGTCGCGCGGGCGCAGGCTCGCGTCGGCGTTGAAGGCCGCGAGCAGCTGGTCGTGCAGGATCTCGACCTCGCGCTGCGGGCCGTGCGCGACGTGGAAGCGGATCGAGGCATCCGTCGCGGGATCGACCGCCGGCCAGCGCGCGCGCGTCTCGGCCAGCGGGCGCAGGTCGCGGATGTCGTCCTGCAGCTGGTGCAGCAGGCAGTCGTCGCCGTGCGACTCGAAAAGGTCTATGCGCGTGCCGACCTCGGCGAAGCGGGCCTTATAACGGTCACGCGCCTCGCCCGCGTCGTGCTCGTCGAGCAGGCCGATGAAGTCGCGCCCCTGCTTGCCCCACGCCGCGAGCAGCGGATGGGCGTGCAGGTGCAGCACCTCCTCCGCCAGCACGTCCGGCACGCCGGGGCGGCGCGCGTGGCGCGAGGCAGCCGCGCGCAGCAGGTCCTTGTCCGCGACGATGTCGGCCCAGTAGTGCTCGCACGGGTTATGCACGCACAGCAGCACCTGGCTCCACTGCGCGATCGCCGCCAGCACTTCCAGCGTCTGCGCCGGCAGCGAGGAGATGCCGAACACCATCACGCGGCGCGGCAGCGCGGGCGGGCGGGGGGCGTCCTGAATAGCCGCGACGGCTTCCAGGAAGCGTGTATGCACGGCCGCGCGGCCGCTGCCCGCGAGCGCCGCGCCGACGTCCGCCAGCAGCGCGCGCCACAACGCGGGCTGCCAGGCGTGTGCGGCCGGCAAGGGCTCGCGCGCGCCGCGCGCCGTGAGCAGCACGTCCTCGCCCGCCGCCCACGCCGCGAGCCAGTCGGCGCGGTACATCTGGTACTGGTCGAAGAGGTCGGCGAGGCGCTCGGCGAGCTGGTGGCGCTTCCTCAGGTCCTCGTCGTCCGCCAGGAAGCGCGCGAGCGGCACGAACTCGTCGCGTTCAAGGAGCTGCGGCAGCAGACGCATCAGCCGCCAGACCAGCAGGGGTTTGTCGAAGGGCGACACTTCCGGCACCGCCTCGCCGCCCAGCACCGCACGATAGGCCTGCCACACGAAGCGCGACGGCAGGAAGGCGTCCAGCGCCGCGGCAATGCCGCAGCCACCCGCCGCCTCGTCCGCCGCGAGCGCCATCTTCAGCCACTGCGCGATGCCGTTGCTCTGCACGAGGATCAGCTCGTTCTCCAGCGGCGCCAGCGGATGGCGCTTCATCCACGCGACCAGCACGTCGCGCAGCGCCTCCGGATGGTTGCCGTGGATCACCATCAGCCCGCCCGCCAGATCGCTCGCCCCTATGACCTCACGCCCCATGCCTGCCCCTGTCTCCCCTCACCCGTGCCGCGCCGACTGCGTGCGCGGCGAACAGTAGCGCGCGCATGCGACACAACACGTCGCATCTCCTTGCCGTAGCCGCGCGCAGCGCAACACAGTAGCATGCGCCCCGCGCCGCCGCGGCGCATCCCCAACCCCGGAACCCCCATGGCCCGCGAGATCGAACTCAAGCTCGTCAAATTCGCCCCCGACGTGATGGACCTGTGGGCCGACGTGCTGCGCGTCAATTATCCCCGCCTGCGCCTCACCGGCCGCCCCAGCTCGCCGTGGAAGGTGCACGAAGTGGTCGCCACCCGCGCGCGCATCCTCGAGTCCGGCGAACTCGAACTCTTCGCCGAGACCGGCTCGGGCGACCCCGTCACGCTGCGCATCCCCGCGCGCGAATGGGGCTGGCGCACGCGCTGAAGCAGCGGCTCCGGGCGCGGCGACCCGACACGCCGCTGAAACATTCGGCTGCGAAAGTGCGTCGTACGATATTGGACGACGAGATGCCCGCGTGATGAACTCCGCTTCAAGACCTGTCGCATTCGCGCGCCCCGCGTGGCTCGCCGGCCTGATTTTCGCGGCGGCGATCGGCCTGTCGATCCCGACCGACAGCGGGCGCGCCTTCGACCACCTGTTCGCGGCCACGATCACGGCGCTGCAGTCGTCCCGCACCGACGCCAGCGCACTGCCGGACTACGGCGTCACCCTCGAGGCCCACCCGGTGGCCGGCGTCGAGCGCAACCTGTCCGGTCTGAGCTGGGACGAGGATCGCGGCCATCTGTGGGCCGTCGTCAATGAACCGCCGCAACTGCTCGCCCTCGACACCGCCGGCCAGCTCCTCGCGCGCCATCCGCTGGAGGGCTTCGGCGACGTCGAAGGCGTCGCTGCGCTCGGCGACGGCCGGCTGCTGCTCGTCGAGGAGCGCCGCCAGTCCCTCGTCGTCGTCACCGCCCCGCACACGCCCGGCGAGACGCTGGCCCGGCGCGGGCAGCAGGCGCTCACGCTCGCCTTGGGGGACGGCGACAACGCCGGCTTCGAGGGCATCGCCTACGACAAAGCCGGCGACCGCCTGTTCGTCGTCAAGGAGCACTCGCCGCGCAAGCTCTACGAGATCCGGGGCCTGCGCGCGAGCCTCGCCGGCCGCCTCGACGTCGAGGTTATCGACCGCGAGCACTGGATCCGCGACAAGTTCATCGCACGCGATTTTTCGTCGGTCGAGTTCGACCCGCGCACCGGCCACCTGGTCCTGCTCAGCGACGCCTCCAGGCTCGCGCTGGAGATCGACGCCGACGGCCGCTATGTCGGCTACCAGGCGCTCGCCGCCGGTTTCGCCGGCCTGGCCCGCCACATCCCCCAGGCCGAAGGGCTCGCGCTGGACGGTCGCGGCAACCTCTACGTCATCAGCGAACCCAACCTCTTCTATGCCTTCCGCCCCGAGTAAGCGGGGCATTTTCCGCATGTCGGCCGGGAATTTGCGCCAGATCAAACTTATCCGTTTTGCAAATAAGAGTTTCCTTACGGATCCTATACTTGATTAGGTAATTGGTCTTCCGGCGACCCACTTCGAAGGGGAACGAAAATGACAAAATTTGTTGATGTGAACAGCACTGCTGCTGTTCTCGATCCCGGCTTCACGTTTTCCGCCTATGCCGGGGAGCTGCAGTCGGCGATGACGTCGATCGACCAGGCGGCCACCACGATGCAGTTCGCCGACCCGATCTCGATAACGCCGCCCGGCATCGGAACGATGCAGATCCAGTGGGCTGACGGCACGCACCTGCAGGTCGGCATCAGCGCGATCGGCACCAGTTCGTTCACGATGGACGGCATGCATCTGGGCGCGGGGGACGGCTCGTTCTTCTCGCTCCAGGGCGGAGGCCGCGTCGCCGTCAATGCCTCGGGCGACCTCACCAGTTCCAGCCTGCGCGTGACGCGCTTGATGTTCGGCAACGACCAGGTCGGCCAGATCCTGAACGGCTCCGGACGCATGAACCTCGACACCGGCGCCGTGTCGGGCAAGCTCAGCTCGATGACCTTCAGCTGGTTCGCCGACAATCCCGCCACGCCGGCGCTCGAATGGCAGTACGTGACGCTCCGGGGCAGCGTCAAACTCACGGGTGACGCCTTCTCGTCCGACCTCGGCACGCTGACCGGCCGGGTCACCGGCTTCGAGTGGGGCACGATGACCGCCGACGCCGACGGCAATCCGCTCGGCTTCACGCCGACCCAGGCGATCAGCGGCCTGAAGATGGACGCCGCCGGGGCGCTCAACGGCCTCGAATCCAGCGGCTTCGATTCGCTGATGGCCGGCCTGTACGCCGGCAGCGACGTGATCGACGGCACGGCCGGTGACGACTTCCTCGAAGCGTCGACCGGCAACGACAAGGTCTTCGGCGAAGGCGGCAACGATCACATCGACGGCGGCGCCGGCAACGACCAGCTCTTCGGCGGCGACGGCGACGACCACATCATCGGCGGCGCCGGCAACGACAAGATCGTCGACGAGTCCGGCAACAACACCGTGATCGACACCGAAGGCAACGCGCGCGTCACCACCGGCGCCGGCCACGACGACATCACCACCGGCGCGGGCAACGACAAGATCGTCGCCGGAGACGGCGACAACGAGGTCGAATCCGGCGCAGGCAACGACAACATCGCGACCGGCGGCGGCGCGGACTTCATCTTCGCAGGCAGCGGCAACGACAAGGTCGTCGCCGGCGATGGCGCCAACTGGGTCGAAGGCGGCGCGGGCAACGACGTGCTGCGCACCGGCGCGGGAGCCGACGTGATCTACGGCGGCGAAGGCGCCGACAAGGTCAACGGCGGCAGCGGCAGCGACGTCTTCGTGTTCGACAACCTCGCCGTCGGCGGCAAGGACCTCATCAACGACTTCAACGCCGCCGAGGACTTCTTCGCCTTCGACACCACCGTGTTCACGTCCCTCGCGGGCGGCATCACCGATGCCAATTTCATCTCCGGCAAGACCGCGGTCGCAGCCGACGATTACCTGATCTTCGACACCCAGGGCGGCAAGCTGTATTACGACGCGGACGGCAGCGACACCGCCTTCGCCGCAGTGCAGATCGCGGTCGTAAAAGGCTCGCTCACCGGCCTGGACGCCGGCAACTTCATCGACGAGGCGACCTTGCTCGTCTGATCCGGCCACCTCCCGGCCATTGCGGAAGGGCTGCCTGCGGGCAGCCCTTCCCGTTTACCCGCACGCGTATGCAGCGATTGCGGACGGGATGAAAAAATGCAGTATCCGGATCGTTTATCTCCATTTCATTTGTATAAAATCGTTGCCACTCAGCATCCCCCGACTGGACAGGAAATCATGGCAAGCTTCAGCAACGTCAGCGACACCTCGGCAACGATCAGCGCCGGCTTCAACTATGCGAGCTACACCGCCGAACTGGTCGACGCCGCCTGGTCGATCGGGGACTCGCTCTCGACCGTCTTCTATTACTACCCCGACGACTGGTCGTTTCCGGCCACCAATGCGTGGGGGACGTGGTGGGACGGCACCGAGCTGTACGCCACGCTGTCCTCGTGGAGCGCCACGTCGGCCACCGTCACCGACTTCGATCTGTATGCCCCGGACGGGGCGTGGCTGCGCGGCGCGGGCAGCGCCAAGATCCAGTACGACGCCTACGGCGAGATCACCGACCTTACCGGCGTCTCGCTCAAGTCGCTGTCGATGGGCAACGACTCGGTCTCCACCATCCTCACCGGATCGCTGAACTTCAATACCGACAGCGGCGCGGTGTCCGGCAAGCTGAGCGCGCTCACGATGGGCTGGCAGGACGACGATCCGAACACGGTCGGGGTCGAGTGGAGCTACGTCACGCTCAAGGGCAGCGTCAGCATCGGCGGCGACGTCCTCGGCGGCACGCCCTCGCTGACGGGCAAGATCACCGGCGTCGAATGGGGAACGGTGGTCGCGAACGGAGCGCTCACCTGGATACCCGCAGGCAGCGCCAGTGGTCTGCAACTCGACGCTTCCAGCACGAGCGCCGCGCTCGCGGGCAGCGGCTTCGAAGGCCTGTCCGCCGGGCTGTACTCCGGCAACGACACCATCACCGGCACGGCGGGCAACGACTTCCTCGACGCCTTCACCGGCAACGACAAGGTCACCGGCGGCGACGGTGC
The DNA here is from genome assembly GCF_012911005.2 of Aromatoleum toluolicum. Taxonomy (GTDB): domain Bacteria; phylum Pseudomonadota; class Gammaproteobacteria; order Burkholderiales; family Rhodocyclaceae; genus Aromatoleum; species Aromatoleum toluolicum. The sequence goes on from NZ_WTVS01000075.1 coordinate 19,447, forward strand.
CGACGAGATCTACGGCGGCGCCGGCAATGACCAGCTCACGGGCGGCGCGGGCGACGACTATATCGACGGTGGCGCAGGCAATGACAGGATCGGCGACGACTCCGGCGACAACACGGTCATCGACGAATCGGGCAATGCCCAGATCACGCTCGGCGCGGGCAGCGACTTCGTGCTCACCGGCGCGGGCAACGACAAGATCAGCGCCGGCGAAGGCGTGAACTGGATCGAATCCGGTGCCGGCAACGACAACATCGCGACCGGCGCGAGCGCGGACTTCATCTTCGCGGACAGCGGCAACGACAAGGTCGTCGCGGGCGAAGGCGACAACTGGGTCGAGGGCGGCGCGGGCAACGACGCGCTGGTCACCGGCGCGGGTGCCGACGTAATCTACGGCGGTGAGGGTGCCGACAAGATCAATGGCGGCGGCGGCAGCGACGTCTTCGTGTTCGACAACCTCGCTGTCGGCGGCAAGGACCTCATCAACGACTTCAACGCCGCCGAGGACTTCTTCGCCTTCGACACCGGCGTGTTCACGTCGCTCGCGGGCGGCATCGCCGTGGAAAACGTGGTCGTCGGCGCGAAGGCGGTCGCCCTCGAAACAGACGATTACCTCATCCTCGACACCCAGGGCGGCAAGTTGTATTACGATGCCGACGGCAGCGGCGGCGCCTTCGCCGCGGTGCAGCTCGCGGTCGTGAAGGGCTCCGTGAGCACTGCGGTCAGCGGCAACTTCATCGACGAGGCCACGCTGCTCGCCTGATCCGGTCTCATCCCGGCACTCGCAAAAGGCTGCCCCGAGGCAGCCTTTTTCATGCCAATATGCTCAATTCGCCGCACCGGCTTCAAGCCACCCGTCCCGTGATGTCAGAAACCCGGCAGTTCATCTCCACCTTCCGCTCGATCTTCGTAAACGCGGGCGTATTCAGCCTTGCGATCAACATCGCGCTGCTCGCCCCCTCGCTCTACATGCTGCAGGTGTTCGACCGCGTGCTCGCCAGCCGCAGCGACGAAACCCTGCTGATGCTCAGCATCGCGACCGCCGGCGCACTGCTGCTGGCGCTCGCCCTCGACTACCTGCGCGGCCTGCTGCTGCAGCGCGCCGGCGCGCTGCTCGACCGTACCCTCGGCCGCCGCGTGCTCGTCGCGCTGATCCGCAACGCCTCGACCATCCAGCGCCGCGAGAACCTGCACGGCCTGCGCGACGTCGCGACGTTGCGCGGCTTCCTCACCGGCAGCGGCGTCATCTCGCTGTTCGACGCGCCGTGGGGCGTGATCTTCGTCGTCCTGATCTTCCTGTTCCACCCGCTGATGGGCGTCGTCGCCGTCGGCGGCATGCTGGCGCTGCTCGTGCTGGCGCTGATCAACGAGCGCATGAACCGCAAGAAGGTCGAAGCGGTGCAGGACCGCGCGCGCCGCGCCGGCCAGTACATCGACAAGGGCATGGCCAACGCCGACGTGCTCAACTCGATGGGCATGACCGTGCCCTTCGTCGAACGCTGGCATGCGCTCAACGACGAAGTGATCGCCAGCTCGCTCGATACCAGCCGCGTCATGAGCGGCGTCACCAGCCTGTCGCGTTTCGTGCGGCAGTTCATCCAGGTCGCCGTGATGGGCACCGGCGCATGGCTCGTGATCGACCAGCACGTCACGCCGGGCATCATGATCGCCTCGACCATCCTGCTCGGCCGCGCGCTCGCGCCGGTCGAGAGCGTGATCGGCAACTGGAACAACTTCGTGCTCGCGCGCGCCGCGTGGGCGCGCATGAAGCCCTTCCTCGACGAGGACGACGCCGCGGCGCCGACCAGCCTGCCCGAACCGCGCGGCGAGCTGTCGGTCGAGGCCGTCACCCTGGCCGGGCGCACGGCGATGCAGACCATCCTGCGCCAAGTGAGCTTCCAGCTCCCCGCCGGCCAGTCGCTCGCGATCGTCGGCCCCAGCGCCTCGGGCAAGTCCAGCCTCGCGCGCCTGCTCGCCGGCGTGTGGGCGCCGACCCACGGCACCGTGCGCGTCGACGGCGCGGACGTGCGCCAACTCATCGCCAGCGGCCACGGCCGCCATATCGGCTACCTGCCGCAGGACGTCGAGCTCTTCCCCGGCACCATCGCCGAGAACATCGCCCGCCTCGGCACCGTCGACGGCGAGCGCGTCATCGCCGCAGCCCAGCGCGCGCAGGTGCATGAACTGATCCTGCGCCTGCCCGAGGGCTACGACACCCGCATCGGCCAGACCGACTACATCCTGTCCGGCGGCCAGATGCAGCGCATCGGCCTCGCGCGCGCGCTGTACGACGATCCCGCGCTCGTGATCCTCGACGAACCCAACGCCAACCTCGACGCCGAAGGCGAGGCCAGCCTCGTGCGCTGCATCCGCCAGATCACGCACGACGGCGTGACGGTCGTGATGGTCACGCACAAGCCCAGCCTGCTCGACTGCATCGACCGCGTGCTGGTGCTGCGCGAAGGCCGCGTCGAAGGCTACGGGCCGCGCGACGAGCTGCTCGCGCGCATCGCGCCGCAGCGCGTTGCCCCTGTCGCACCCGTGGCCCCGGTGGGCCCCAGCCGTGTGCAGGAGGCGTGATGATCGACCAGACGAAACGCCTCATCCGCATCGGCCAGCTGATCATCGCGATCGCGTTCGTGGGCCTGGGCATCTGGCTCGCCCTCGCGCCGCTGCAGGGCGCCGTCATCATGACGGCGCAGGCCAAGGTCGACGCCAACCGCAAGGCCGTGCAGCACAACGAAGGCGGCATCGTGAACGAGATCTTCGTGCGCGACGGCGACATCGTCGCCGAAGGTCAGCCGCTGATCGTGCTGCGCGACGCGCAGGCCGAGGCGCTGTATTCGGTCACGCACACCGCGCTCGACGCCGAACTCGCCCGCCATGCGCGCCTCGAAGCGGAAATGACCGGCAGCACGCCGAAATTCCCGCAGGCGCTGCTGCAGCGCAAGGACGAGCCCGTCGCCGCCGAGATGATGCGCCGCGAGCAGGCCCTCTTCGAGGAGCGCCGGCGTGCGCTCGCCGCGCAGATCGCGTTGCTGGAAAACCAGGCGAAGAGCGTCGGCGACGAAGTCGAGGCGCTCAAGGCGCAGATGGCGGCCGAGCGCATGGGCGCCGCCGCGGCCGAGGAGGAGATGGCCAGCCTCGCGTCGCTCAAGGACCAGAAGTTCGTCGCCAACACCCGCCTGCTGACGCAGAAGCGCGTGATCTCGGACTACCGCTCGCGCGAGGAAGAGCGCCGCTCCGAGATCGCCCACGCGCAGAGCCAGCGCGAGGAACTGCGCCTGCGCGCGGTGACGCTGCGCAGCGATCTCGTGCGCCAGGCCGCCGAGGAGGCCAAGGCCAGCACCACGCGCATCATGGAACTGCAGGACCGCCTGCGCCCCGCCTCCGACCTGCTGCAGCGCCTGACCATCCGTGCCCCGGTCGCCGGCCGTGTGCTGAACCTCGCCGTGCATACCGCCGGCGGCACCATCGCGCCGCGCGCGACGCTGATGGAGATCGTGCCCGACACCGGCCCGCTGGTGCTCGAAGGCCGCGTGCATGTCGACTCGATCAAGGAACTGCACGTCGGCCAGGCCGCCGACATCCGCCTCACCGCGCTGCCGCAACGCACGACGCCGCTGCTTCCGGGCAAGGTCAGCTACATCTCGCCCGACGCGCTGACGGTCGAGGACGGGGCGACCTTCTACCTCGTCCAGCTCGTCCCCGACAGCGCAGAGGCCAGATCGCCGCTCGCCGACCTACAACCCGGCATGGCCGCGGAGGTATTCATCCGCACCAAGCCGCGCACGGCGCTCGAGTACCTGCTCGAACCGGTCACCGACACGATGATGCGCGCCTTCCGCGAGCGCTGAGGCTCGACAGCCCGCCGTCCGCCCCGGCCTACCGACCAGTTACGGCGCGAGTATTGGCGCGGCAAGCAACTTCGTGACGGCAGGTTGAATGCTGCACGGTAACCCCCTCCCCTTCAAGGGGAGGGCTGGGGTGGGGATGGGTCAAGCAGACGTCACGGA
>NZ_WTVS01000076.1 GCF_012911005.2 Aromatoleum toluolicum
GGTTTAACGGGCGCTGCAGAAACCCATCCCCCTCCTAACCTCCCCCTTGAAGGGGGAGGAACGCGGTGCCCGCGCTGCCGACGCGAAATCCGTCACGCGCGCTGTGCACGCGCACCGCAAGCGCCCGAACGAATCCCTGCCGCCTGCGTCGAACGCATAAGCGCATCGACTATTCGTCCGCACCCGCTGCGGGCAGGGAGGATGGCCATGACTCACGCCGCGCCGCTTCACGTCCCGCCGCATGCCGACATGCGCGCCATCGTGCAGGTCATCGGCGTCGCATCCGCGCTGGGGGCGCCCGGCGACGGTCCGGCCGCCGGCCCGGCCGCGCTCGAACGCCACGGCCTGCTGCAGCGGCTCAGGGGAACCGGCATTGGCGCGAGCTGGCAGGAAACCCTCGTGCCGGTCACGACACCTCCGGCCGGCGCGCTGATGCGCGAGCGCCTGGACGCGGTCGGCGAACTCGCGCAGCGCGTCGCGGACCACCTGACCGCCCTCGCGCCCGAGGTGTTCCCGCTCGTGATCGGCGGCGACCACGCCGTGGGCATCGGCACCTGGCGCGGCGTCGCCAGCCGCATCGCGCCGCGCGGCGCGCTGGGCCTGATCTGGATCGACGCCCACCTCGACAGCCACACCGAGCGCAGCACGCATTCGGGCAACATCCACGGCATGCCGCTCGCGGCCCTGCTGGGCGAAGGCGACGCGGCGCTGTCGGGCGTCGCCGGGCCCAGGATCGACCCGGCGAACGTCGTGATCATCGGCGCGCGCGCGTGGGAGCACGACGAACACGAACGCCTGACCCGCCTCGGCGTGCAGGTCTTCGACATGGCGGAGGTGCGCGAGCGCGGCATGGCGGCCGTGTTCTGCGACGCGCTCAGCGTCGTGCGCGAGCGCACCGCGGGCTTCGGCGTCAGCATCGACCTCGACGCGCTCGACGCCGCCGCCTTCCCCGCCGTGACCTGCCCGGAACCCGAGGGCATCGCGCCCGACGAGCTGTGCGCGGCGCTGCTCGCGCTGCGCGGCTGCGGCGACTTCGTCGCACTGGAGATCGTCGAGTACCTGCCCGAGCGCGACCCAGGCGGCATGTGCGCGGACTGGGTCGCGAACATCGCCTGCGCGGCGCTGGGCCCGTCGACCTATCTGCTGCGCGCGAAGGAGCGCGAGTTCGGCGCACACAACTATGCGCCGCTGCCCGTCGTGTTCCACCACGGCAAGGGCATCTGGCTGTGGGACGTCGAGGGGCGGCGCTACCTCGACATGATGAGTGCCTACTCGGCGGTGAGCTTCGGCCACGCCAACCCGCGCCTGCTGCACGCGCTGAACGACCAGGCCCAGCGCCTCGCGCTGACCTCGCGCGCCTACTCCAACGACCGCCTGCCGCTGCTGATGGAGCGCCTGTGCGGCCTGCTCGGCTACGACCGCGTGCTGCCCGTGAACACCGGCCTCGAGGCGGTCGAGACCGCGCTCAAGGTCGCCCGCAAGTGGGGCTACAAGGCCAAGGGCATCGCCCCCGACCGGGCCGCGATCATCGCCTGCGAAGGCAACTTCCACGGCCGCTCGATCACCATTGTCGGCATGTCCTCGGAAGAGCAGTACCGCGACGGCTTCGGCCCCTTCCCCGCCGGATTCAGCCGCATTCCCTACGGCGACGCGGACGCGCTCGAAGCGGCGATCACGCCGGACACGGCGGCCTTCCTCGTCGAACCGGTGCAGGGCGAAGGCGGCATCGTCGTGCCGCCGGCGGGCTACCTCGCGCGCTGCGCGGCGATCTGCCGGCACCACAACGTGCTGCTGATCGCCGACGAAGTGCAGACGGGACTGGGCCGCACCGGACGCCTGCTGGGCTGCGACCACGAGGGCGTGCATCCGGACGGGCTGATCCTCGGCAAGGCGCTGGGCGGCGGCCTGCTGCCGGTGTCGGCCTTCCTCGCCGACGCTGCGGTGATGGACGTGCTGCGGCCCGGCGACCACGGCTCGACCTTCGGCGGCAACCCGCTGGGCGCGGCCGTCGCGCTGGAAGTGCTCGCCATCCTCGAAGAGACGCGCCCCTGGGAACATGCCGCGCGCCTGGGCGAACGCCTCATGGCGCGCTTCCGTGACGCGCACCTGCCGTGCGTACGCGAGGTGCGCGGGCGCGGCCTGCTGGTGGGCATCGAGCTCGATCCGGCCCAGCTGCGCGCGACGACCGCGGCGGAGCTGCTGCTCGCGCGCGGCATCGCGACGAAGGACACGCACAACACGGTGCTGCGCTTCGCGCCGCCGCTGGTAATCACCGAGGCGGAGCTCGACCACGCGGCGAGCGTCGTCATCGATACGCTCGCAGCCAGCGCGCATCGCGGGCAGGAGCCGCTGCAGCCCTGACGCCGACGCCACCTGCGCCGTCGCAGCCCCCTCCCTCCGCACCAGAAAGGTGCGTCAATGCCAAGCTGCGCAAGGGATTCAGGTTCCCGCGCGGCCGCATTCGTTGCTAAACTTTGCGCCCGCCGTTTTTGTTCAACCTCCACCCATCTCCGCGCAAAGGTCCACGCATGCTGGTCGGCTTCGTCATCGCTTATCTCCTGCTCTCGATCGGCGTCGGCCTGTACGCCGCCACGCACGTCAAGAACACCTCGGACTACGTCGCCGCGGGCCGCCATTTGCCGCTGTACATCGTCACCGCGACGGTGTTCGCGACCTGGTTCGGCTCCGAGACCGTGCTCGGCATCTCGGCGACCTTCATCGACGAGGGCCTGCGCGGCCTGTGGTCCGACCCCTTCGGCGCGTCGCTGTGCCTGATCCTCGTCGGCCTGTTCTTCGCGCGCCCGCTGTACCGCCTGAACCTGCTGACGCTGGGCGACTACTACCGCATGCGCTACGGGCGCACCGTCGAAGTGCTGTGCTCGAGCGCGATCGTGATCTCCTATCTCGGCTGGGTCGCAGCGCAGATCACCGCGCTGGGCCTGGTGTTCAACATCCTGTCGGACGGTTCGATCTCCAACGAGGCGGGAATGCTGATCGGCGCCGGCATCGTGCTCGTATATACGCTGTTCGGCGGCATGTGGTCGGTGGCGCTGACCGACTTCATGCAGATGACCATCATCATCGTCGGCCTGCTCTACATCGCGTGGCTGATCGGCGACATGGCGGGCGGCGTCGGCACCGTGATCTCCCACGCCAATGAGGCGGGCAAGCTCAACTTCCTGCCGGCCTTCGACGCGAAGGACATGATCGCCTTCGTCGCCGGCATCCTGACCATGGGTTTCGGCTCGATCCCGCAGCAGGACGTCTTCCAGCGCGTGAACTCGGCGCGCGACGAGAAGACCGCCGTGCGCGGCACGCTGCTGGGCGGCTCGGGCTACTTCGTGTTCGCCTTCGTGCCGCTGTTTATCGCCTACTCGGCCACGCTGATCGACCCCGCGCTGGTCGCGCAGTACCAGGAGAGCGACAGCCAGCAGATTCTGCCGCAGCTGATCCTGCAGCACACGCCGGTCTTCGCGCAGGTGATGTTCTTCGGTGCGCTGCTGTCCGCGATCATGAGTACCGCCTCGGGCACGCTGCTCGCCCCCTCGGTGACCTTCTCCGAGAACATCCTGCGCGGCACCTTCCCGCGGATGAGCGACCACAAGTTCCTGTGGCTCACCCGCGGCGTCGTCGTGGTGTTCGCGCTGCTGATCACCTGGTATGCGACGCACACCGACGAGAGCATCCACGGCATGGTCGAGAACGCCTACAAGGTCACGCTGGCGACGGCGTTCGTTCCGCTCGCCTTCGGCCTGTACTGGAAACGCGCGACCACGCAGGGCGCGCTGGCGTCGATTTTTTTCGGCCTCGTCACGTGGGTGCTGCTCGAGATCGTCGCGCCGGAAGCCGACGTGCCGCCGCACTTCGCCGGCATGCTGGCCGGCATCGCCGCGATGCTCGCCGGCTCGCTGCTACCGCAGACCCTGGTGAAGCCGACCCACGGCCACGTCGCCGAGCACCTGCACACCGCGCACCAGCACCCCCACGCCGGACACTGAGCGTCCCGTGCCGCCGGGGGCGCCCCCCGGCGACACGCACGGTCCGCGGGCCGTGCACAAATTCGCGCGCCAGCGTGCTCAGCACGCCTCGCAGCGGCCGCCTTTCTCCCATCGAAACACAATTGTTTCAATGCCTTGCATCGCGCACCAAACGCGCGGCGTATGCAGTTGCATTCATATTTTCCTCCGCGTCGGGCGGTGCTAGTATCGCTTCACGTTAAATTGTTTGATGTCAAACAATGAATACCGACCGCTAAAGGTCGACCGAGGCGAAGGAGGCGACATGAAGAAACTGCTGACACTGACGGTGAATGGCCGGCTGCGCGAGGACGCGGTCGCCGAAAATACGCTGCTGATCGACTACCTGCGCGACGCCCTGGGCCTCACCGGCACCAAGCAGGGGTGTGACGGCGGCGAATGCGGCGCGTGCACGGTGCTGGTCGACGGCGAGCCGCGGCTCGCGTGCAGCACGCTCGCGCACAGCGTCGCCGGACGCACCGTCGAAACGATCGAGGGGCTGAGCACCGCGGGCAACCTGTCGCGGCTGCAGCGCGCCTTCCACGAACACCTCGGCGCCCAGTGCGGCTTCTGCACGCCGGGCATGATCATGGCGGCCGAGGCGCTGCTGAGGCGCAATCCGCAGCCCTCGCGCGACGAAATCCGCGCCGCGCTCGCCGGCAACCTGTGCCGCTGCACCGGCTACGTCAAGATCCTCGATTCCGTCGAGGCCGCAGCGCGCTGCGAGGATGCCGCGGGGGTGGCGGCATGAACGCGCCTGAACGTACCCTGCCGCGCGCCCTGCCGCACACCGGGCAGGCCACCGGCACGTCGCACGGCGTCGGCGCCCGGATGCCGCTGATCGACGGCGTCGACAAGGTCACCGGCAGCGCCCGTTACACCGCCGACCTGCCCGCGCAGGGGGCACTCGTCGGCCGCATCCTGCGAAGCCCCTGGGCGCACGCCGAGATCCTCGCCGTCGATATCTCCGCGGCGCTCGCACTGCCGGGCGTGCGCGCGGTGATCACCGGAGAGGAATGCGACACGCCCTACGGCGTGATCCCCATCGCGCAGAACGAATTCCCGCTCGCGCGCGGCCGCATCCGTTACATCGGCGAGCCGGTCGCCGCCGTCGCGGCGGTCGACGAGGCGACCGCCGACGCCGCGCTCGCGCTGATCCGCTTCGACGTGCGCGAGCTGCCGGCGTACTTCGAAGCGGCCGATGCGCGCAAGCCCGACGCGGTGCCGCTGCACGACAACAAGCAGGGCAACATCGAGCGCGAGGTGCATAACGAGTTCGGCGACACCACCGCCGGCTTCGCCGCGGCCGACCTGATCCGCGAGGAGACCTTCGAGTGCGCCGAGGTCCATCACGCGATGATGGAGCCCAACGCCGCGCTCGCCGCGTGGGACACCGAGCGCGGCCACCTGACCCTGTGGTCGGTGACCCAGGTGCCCTACTACGTGCACGAATCACTGTCCCGCTGCATGAACCTCGACGCGGCCTACATCCGCGTGATCAAGCCCTTCGTCGGCGGCGGCTTCGGCCACCGCGTCGAGACGCTCAACTTCGAGATCGTCTGTGCGCTGCTTGCCCGCGCCGCGCGCGGCACCGTGCGCTTGCTGCAGAGCCGCGAGGAGGCCTTCCTGACCCACCGCGGCCGACCCCAGACCCACATCCGCATGAAACTCGGCCTCACCCGCGACGGCCGCATGACCGCGTGCGAGGCCGAGGTCGTGCAGCGCGGCGGCGCGTACGGCGGCTACGGCCTGGTGACGATCCTGTATTCGGGTGCGCTGCTCAACGGCCTGTATGACCTGCCCGCAGTGAAGTACGACGGCTACCGCGTGTATACCAACACCCCGCCCTGCGGCGCAATGCGCGGCCACGGCACGGTGAACGTGCGCTTCGCGTTCGAATCGCTGCTCGACACCATGGCCGCAGCGCTGGGCCTCGACGCCTTCGCGGTGCGCCGCCGCAACCTGCTCGTCGCGCCGACCGAGACCATCAACGGCCTGAAGGTAATGAGCTACGGCCTGCCCGAATGCCTCGACTGGGTCGAGCAGGCGAGCGGCTGGCGCGAGCGCGCCGCGCGCCCCCGCGACGACGGCCCGATCCGCCGCGGCATCGGCATCGCCTGCTCGCACTTCGTCAGCGGCTCCGCCAAGCCCGTGCATTTCACCGGCCAGCCGCATGCGACGATCGCGCTGCGCGTCGATTTCGACGCCGCGATCACGATCCTGACCGGCGCCTCCGACATCGGCCAAGGCTCATCGACCATCATCAGCCAGGTCGTTGCCGAAGTGCTGGGCGTCGATCAGCGCCGCCTGCGCCTCATCGCCACCGATTCCGCGCTCACACCCAAGGACAACGGCTCGTATTCCTCGCGCGTGACCTTCATGGTCGGCAACGCCGCGGCCGACGCCGCGCGCAATCTCAAGCGCGTGCTCGTCACCGCCGCGGCGAAGCGCCTGCAGGTCGCCGAGCACGAGGTCGACTGGCTCGGCGAGGCGGCTGCGGTCGTCGGCGATCCGGCGCGCCAGATCGGCTTCCACGAGATCGTCGAGGAAGCGCTGGTCGACACCGGCATGCTCACCGTCAAGGGCACCTTCACCTGCCCGATCGAGTTCCAGGGCGGCAAGCAGCGCGGCGGCGCGGTCGGCTCGACGATGGGCTTCTCCTACGCCGCCCAGGCGGTCCAGGTCGCGGTCGATACCGAGCTCGGCACCGTCACCGTCGAGAAGGTGTGGGCGGCCATCGATTGCGGCTTCGCGATCAACCCGATGTCGGTCGAAGGCCAGGTGCAGGGCGCGGTGTGGATGGGCATGGGCCAGGCGCTGTCCGAGGAGACGGTGTACGAGAACGGCCGCCACAAGGCGGTCAGCCTGCTCGACTACCGCGTGCCGACGATGGCCGAGTCGCCCGAGATCGACGTGCATATCGTCGAGAGCATGGACCCCAACGGCCCCTTCGGCGCCAAGGAAGCGAGCGAAGGCCCGCTCGCCGGGGTCATGCCGGCGATCGCCGCGGCGATCGAGGACGCGACCGGCACCCGCATCCGCCAGCTTCCCTTCACCCCGGACCGCGTCTTCGACGCACTGAACCGCAAACCCCGTCCCGGCGCCGCCGCGCCGCCGACCGTCAAAGGAGAGGCATGATGGGCGCCCTGTCCGAATTCCGTCTGATGCGTCCGGCGAGCGCCGCCGACGCGGTGCGCCTGCGCGGCGAATTCCCGGCGAGCCGCTTCATCGCCGGCGGCACCGACCTGCTGCCGAACATGCGCCGCGGGCTGGTCGGCACCGAGGTCCTGATCGACCTCGGCGGCGTCGGCGAACTCGCCGAAATGCGCCACGAGCTGTGCCACAACCGCGACACCCTGCGCATCGGCGCCGGCGTGACGCTCGCGACGCTCGCGGCCGATGCGACCGTCGTTTCCAGCCTGCCCGCACTCGCCCAGGCCGCCCTCGCCGTCGCCGGCCCCACGCACCGCAGGGCGGCGACGCTGGGCGGCAACCTGTGCCTCGACACCCGCTGCCAGTATTACAACCAGAGTGAGGACTGGCGGCGCGGCAACGACTTCTGCATGAAGCGTTCCGGCAACATCTGCCGCGTCGCGCCGAAATCGAACCGCTGCTACGCGGCCTTCAGCGGCGACGTCGCGCCCGCGCTGATCGCGCTCGGCGCCGAAGTCGAACTCCTCGGCCCGCAGGGGCTGCGCCGCCTGCCGCTCGCGGATTTCTACGTCGATAACGGCATGAACTGGCTCGCGCTGGGCCCCGACGAGCTGCTCGTCGCGGTGACGGTGCCGCTCGTCCCGGCGCGCGTAAGCGCCTACGAGAAGATCCGCGTGCGCGGCGCGATCGATTTTCCGCTCGCGGGCGTCGCCGTGGCGTTGCGCCGCGACGGCGACCTGATCGGCGAGCTGCGCATCGCCTGCACCGGCGTGTCCTCGCGCCCCGAGTTCATCGCCGGACTCGACGAGCTGGTCGGCAAGCCGCTGGACGACGCGGTGCTGGCTGTGATGGAACGTCACCTCAAGCGCGGCATCCAGCCAATGGAGACGACGCTCGCGAGCGTGCCCTACCGCCGCCGCGCGACACCGGCACTGGCGAAGCGGCTCGTGCGTCGCCTGTGGGACGAAGCCCGACAAGGAGCCTGACATGGACAGCGTCAACCTCGAAGTGCTGCGCCAGGCGGTCGCGTGGAACGCGGCCGGCGTGCCGGTCACGCTCGCGACCGTCGTGCGCACCTGGGGTTCATCCCCGCGCCCGGAGGGCGCACTGCTCGCGATCGCCGGCGACGGCCGCCTCGTCGGCTCCGTGTCCGGCGGCTGCATCGAGGACGACCTCCTCGACCGCCTGCGCAGCGAGCGCCCGACACAACCCGAGCACGTCACCTACGGCATCACCGCCGACCAGACGCGCCGCTTCGGCCTACCCTGCGGCGGCAAGCTGGAGCTGGTGCTGGAACCGGTCGCCCCCGGCAACCGCCTCGCCGACACGCTCGCCGCGATCGAGCGCGGCGAGATGGTCGCGCGCCGGCTGGACCTGGCGCACGGCACGGTCGATCTCCTCGGCGACGTGCCCGACAGCGCCGTCGTGTTCGATGGCCGCACGCTGGTGTCCGCCTTCGGCCCGCGCTGGCGCATGCTGATCATCGGCGCGGGCCAGCTCTCGCGCTATGTCGCCGAATTCGCGCTGGCGCTCGATTACCAGGTGACGATCTGCGAACCGCGCGAGGAGTATCGGGACTGTTGGAGCGTGCTCGGCGCGACGCTGACCACCGAGATGCCCGACGACGCCGTGACCGCGCTGCGCCCCGACCGCCGCACCGTGATCATCGGCGGCACGCACGACCCCAAGCTCGACGACCTCGCGCTGATCGACGCGCTCGGGACCAACGCCTTCTACGTCGGCGCGATCGGCTCGCGCGCGAACAGCGAACGGCGGCGCGAACGCCTCAAGCTCTTCGACCTCACCGACGCCGACGTCGACCGCCTGCACGGCCCGGTCGGCCTGCCGCTGGGCAGCCGCACCCCACCCGAGATCGCGCTCGCGATCCTTGCCGACATCACCGCGCGCCGCAACGGCGTGACCCTGGTCGCCACCACGACACACCCCGCAGCGGTCGGCGACGCCTGCCCCTCCCTCACCTGACCGGAACGCCCCGAACTTCCGCCGCCCGGCGGAAGTCGGGATGAGGACTTCCTTAACAGCGCACTGCGCGATTGTTGCCAGTCTCGGCCCGAAGCCTCTATGCTGCATAGCAGCACAAGCCGAACGCGCCACGCACCGGTCTTCCGGATCGTCCCCGTGGTGCGCCGCGTGCTTGCCTCCAGCGCAGTCGTCGAGATGAGGCCCGAACATGGTCGCCGTGCGAAGTCGAACCCGCGGTCGCGCACTTCTGGATCCGGCATGCCTGGCGCTCCTGTATTTCGCCGGCGCGCAGGTCGGGCTGGTCTATGCGGTCGTCGGCGGCGCGATATCGCTGGTATGGCCGCCCAGCGGGATCGCGCTGGTGGCCATGCTCGCGCTCGGCACGCGCGTCGCCCCCGGCATCGCCGCCGGCTCGTTTCTGGCCAACGTGTCGGTGGATGTACCCATCCCCGCCGCGGCCGGCATCGCCATCGGAGCCACCCTGGCCACCCTGGCCGCCACGCACCTGCTGGAGCGGCGCGCCCGCTTCCAGATCGCCCTGACTCGCACGCGCGACGTCCTCGCCCTGATCCTCCTCGCCGCGATGCTCGGCACGACCATCAGCGCCTTCGTCGGCGTAAGCGCCCTCTTGGCGGGCGGCGTCGTTCCGCCCGCCGACTTCGCCTCGGCATGGCTGAAATGGTGGCTCGGCGACATGATCGGTGTGCTCGTCGTGGCCCCGCCGCTGCTGGTGTGGCTCAGTCACGCGCAGCCGATCACCTCTGCACGCAGGGCCATCGAGGCGGCGGCCCTGACCGTGGCCCTCGGCACCGTCAGCTATCTGATCTTCGGCGCTCCCGAACTTGCCGGCCACGGTTACTATCCGGCGGCGCTCGCGATCGTGCCCTTCGTGATCTGGGCGGCGCTGCGCTTCGATCACTGGGGCGCCAGCCTGGCCATCCTCGCGATTTCCATCGCGGCCATCTGGGGCACCACTGCCGGAACCGGCCCGCTCGCCGCGGACTCGCCCGTGGACAGCCTCGTGCGCTGGAGCACCTTCGTCAATCTGCTGGCCGTGACCGGCTTGCTCCTCGTTGCCTCGCATGCCGAGACCCAGCGCGCACAGGCCGAACTCAGGGCCTCGCTCGCGGAACTCGAGCAGCGCGTGCGCGAGCGCACCGCCAGCCTGGCGCGGACCAATGCCGAGCTGATCGAGGAAATGAGCGGCCGCAGGCGCCTCGAACGCCGGCTGGTGCGGGTCAGCGACGAGCAGCTGAAAGCCACCGGGCGCGAACTGCACGACGGACTCGGTCAGCACCTGACGACGATCGGCCTGTACGGCGCAGCCCTGGCGCACAAGCTCGGTGCCCGGCAGCACCCGGAAGCGGGCGACGCGCAACGGCTCGTGACCCTCGTCGAACAGGCCGCCGACATGATCCGGGCCATCGCGAAGGGGCTCTATCCCGCCTCGCTGGAGTCCGCGGGCCTCGTGGCCGCGCTCAGGAACCTCGCCGACAGCACGCATTCGCTCAAGCAGGTCGACTGCATCCTGCATGCCGCACCCGACGTGAAGGTCCGCGATTCGCTCGTCGCAATCAACCTCTACCGCGTCGCCCAGGAAGCGATCAACAACGCGCTCAAGTACAGCGGCGCGCGCCACATCTGGATTGAACTGCAAAGCCGCGACGGCATGCAGATGCTGTCGGTCAGTGACGACGGCATCGGTATCGATCCGCAAGCGGTCGATCGCAGCGAGGGCCTCGGCCTGCACAACCTGCGCCACCGCGCGACCCTCCTCGGCGGAACCTGCTCGATCCACCGCAATGCGCAGGGCGGCACGACGGTCGCGATTACCTACCCGGAGGAGGCCCAGACCCATGAGTGACGCGACCCAGCCGGTCATGCGGCGCCGCATCCTGATGGTCGACGACCACCCGATCGTGCGCGAGGGCATGGCGAAGTTCCTCAACCTGCAGGACGACCTGCATCTGTGCTGCGAGGCCGGCAATGCCCACGAAGCGCTCGCGATGCTGCAGGAGTGCAATCCGGACCTCGCGATCGTCGACATGACGCTGCGTGGCGACTCGGGACTGGAACTCGTCAAGACCTTGCGCCACCGCCATCCGCAACTGGCCATCCTGGTCATGAGCATGCACGACGAAGGTCTGTTCGCCGAGCGCGCGCTGCGGGCGGGCGCCAACGGCTACCTGATGAAGCTCGAGGCCACCGCGCATATCCTCGCGGCCATCCGCCAGGTGCTCGCCGGCAACATCTATCTCAGCGAAACGATGCACAACCGCATCGCGCAGCGCCTGCTCGCGCCGGGCAAGACCGCCAACGGTCCGATCGCAAGCCTGACCGAGCGCGAGTTCGAGGTGCTGCACCTGATCGGACTCGGCTTCGGCACCCGCCAGATCGCCGAGAAGCTCAGCCGCAGCATCAAGACCATCGAGACCCACCGCGCCAATCTCAAGGAAAAGCTGAACCTCCCGCACGGCCCCGACCTGGTGCGCTTCGCGGTGCAGTGGCTCGACCGCGACTGAGCAGGCGCATGTCTTTGAATAGGGGATTCCACTAGAAGGAATCGGGGACCACCCCCGATATGCACATGTGCTGGCGACACGTACATTGGAATCGAGCCTGCACCGAAACCCAAGCGGTGCTTGCCCGAATTCACAGATGTGACCGGGTCACGCACACCGCAAGGAGATCCCCATGAAACTCGAAACGACACTGCTGGCCATTGCGGCCGCGACATTCGCGACGCTGGCCGGATCGGCGCTTGCCGGCCCCGACAGCGCGCGCGGAGCCGGACGGGCGCGTGCACCGATGGCCGCCGTCGCCCAGGCGCCGGCCTTGGCAACAAGAGGTGCCTGCGTCGCGAGCCCTGCGCTTGCAGTCACTGCGCCGCCTGCCGCCGATGGCGCTGCGACAGTCGCCCCGAAGCGCGTGAAGACCACACACGGCGCGGGGCGCGCCCGCGCATCCTCCGGTGCCCGGGCCCTCGTCGCGGCCGGCTCCTGCGAGCAGATCGCCGGTACCGTGATTGCCGACAAGCCCGACGCCGTCCCGACGGGACTGCCGGCAAGCAAGGGCGCGAAAGGCGCAGGCCGCGCCCGGGCGCCCAGCACGACGAAACCCCTGACCGCATGGTGGGGATGAGCAAGCCCGCAGAAGGGCACAACGGGACGCCCCTCGCCCGCTCATCCGCCTCCCAACTCCTTGAGTCGTTGCCGAAACAATCGATTTCAGGTTTTCCCCGGTGACGTTTTTGCCGGATGAGATCAAAGTATCGGTTCGCCGTCGATGCGCGGCGAATGCGATCCGGCGGCAACGCGACCGAGGGGGGATGGAAATGGACACGGGGATCAACGGGCGCGGCGCGGCGCCATCCTTCGGATATCTGCTTTACCGCTACCTCTGGCCCTTCCAGTACTTCCGCGACGTCACCCGCGGCGGCCGCATGGAGCGCCAGCAGAACTACCGCCACAACCGCGCGATGCGCCGCTACCTCCCCGGCTTCATCGCGAAATGGAGTTTCCTGACGGTGCTCGCGATGTCGGTCGGCAGCGCACTGGAGCCGTTCGGTCTGGCCATCCCCGCTGCCGGCTGCTTCATCTTCGCCACCTGGACGCTGCTCGTCGCACTCCTGCTCGCCGTCGACTGGCTGTGGCTGGAACGCTTCCCCGAACTGTACTAGCCGCGCCGGCCGCTATTTGTACCAGGGCAGCGTACGCCGCAGCGACACGATCTCGCCCGCCCCCGTCGCATCGTAGCCCGGCTGCGCCTCCGCGAGGCGGCGGAACCCGTCGCTGCGCAGGGCTGCGAGCACCGCGCACAGCGCCGGCAGCTCCAGCCCGTCCTTGAGGCACACGAGGAAATACTGCTCGTGCACCAGCGGCACGAAATCGAGGCCGAAACGCCGCGCCGCGGCGCGCAGCCCGAAGCCGCAGTCGGCACTCCCTGCCGCGACGTGCGCCGCGACCGACAGGTGCGTGTGCTCCTCGGTCGCATACCCCGCGATCGCGCCCGGCGCCATGCGCGCCCGCGCCAGCAGCTCGTCGAACACGAGGCGCGTGCCGGAGCCCTTCAGCCGATTCACGAACGCGATGTCCGTCCGCGCCAGGTCCTCCAGCGCCGCCAGGCCGTGCGGGTTGCCGGGCGCGACGATCAGGCCCTGCTCGCGCCGCGCGAAGCGGATCAGCTTGTGCACGCCCAGGCGCAGCTCGCGTCCGATCGCAGCGTGGATCAGCGATCCGCGCCGGCACAGTTTGTCGTCGTCGAGCGGCAGATGGATGCCGGCGAGCGTGCAGCCGCCCGCGTTGAGCCGCTGCAGCGCCTGCGTGCTGCCGACGTACTCGACGTCCAGCAGCACCCGCGCATCGCGCAACATCGCGTCGCGCAGCCCGCCGAACAGCAGATCGTGGCTCGCAGCGGTCGGCAGCACGTCGAGTCCGGGATCCACCGCCAGCAGCAGCTCGCGGTCGAGCAGGCCGGCGAGGGTTTCCGCCTGCGGCAGCAGCCGCGCCAGCGCCCGCTTCTCGGCCCACAGCAGGCGCTCGCCGAAGGCCGACAGCCGCGCCGCGCGCCCCTGCCCGCCGGCAATCAGCGCCTGGCCGAAGGCCGCCTCGTGCCGCCGCAACTCGCCCCACAGATGGCGGTAGGACACCCCGAGCTGCTCCGCCGCCTTCGCGATCGAGCCCTGCACGCGGATCGCGTCGAGCATCGCCGTCAGCGGATTGGTCAGCTGCAGGGGACCGCCCGGCTGCGCACTGTCGCTGCCGGCGACGAAACGGTAATCGAGTGTCACGCCCATGCGTCGAGCTTAACCGAAAATCCCCGCGCCCCTCGTTGTGGGCCTGCGCGTGCGCATGCGCGCCGAAAGCGCCTGCACAAAAAGCAACACGCATTTCTGCCGCACCGGCCTGCGCCGCGCCGGACGGACCGAGCGATTCCCCGAGCGCGACCGCTGCCGCACCCGACGTGGCGACGAACCCACCTATGCACGACCCTGCATAAGTCACCGGATCACACATCACGCCAGCCGCACCCGCCCGCGCACGTTTTGATACAAGGACTCCTGCACCCGCGCGCGAGGCGCGATCGATAAAGAACCACGGAGACCCTTCATGACAAGTCTGTTCCGCCCCCTGCTGCTCGCCTGCGCCTGCCTGCTCGGCATCGCCGGCGCCCACGCCGAAGACAAGTTCATCACCGTCGCATCGACGACCTCCACCGAACAGTCCGGCCTCTTCGGCCACCTGCTGCCGCGCTTCGAGCAGCAGTCCGGCATCAAGGTGCGCGTCGTCGCGCTCGGCACCGGCCAGGCGCTCGACACCGCGCGCCGCGGCGATGCCGACGTGGTGTTCGTGCACGATCGCGCCGCCGAAGAGAAATTCGTCGCCGACGGCTACGGCGTCGAGCGCAAGGAAGTGATGTACAACGACTTCATCCTCGTCGGCCCGAAGGCCGACCCGGCCACGGTCGCCGGCGGACGCGACATCGTCGAGGCGCTGAAGAAGGTCGCGGCCGCGAAGGCGCCCTTCGTGTCGCGCGGCGACAAGAGCGGCACGCACGCAGCCGAGCTGCGCCTGTGGAAGCTCGCCGGCATCGACCTCGAACAGGCGAAGGGCCCGTGGTACCGCGACTCCGGCTCCGGCATGGGCCCCGCGCTCAACATGGCCGCCTCGCTCGGCGCCTACATCCTCGCCGACCGCGGCACCTGGCTGTCGTTCAAGAACCGCCAGGACCTCGTGATCGCGGTCGAAGGCGACAAGCGCCTGTTCAACCAGTACGGCGTGATCCTCGTGAATCCCGCGAAGCATCCGCACGTGAAGCGCGAACCCGGCCAGCAGTTCATCGACTGGATCGTCTCGCCCACCGGGCAGAAGGCCATCGCCGAGTACACGATCGGCGGCGAGCAGCTCTTCTTCCCCAACGCCGCGCAGTGACGGGCGCCGCGCCGCGGGCACGCGCAGCGGCCGTGCCCGCGGCGATTTGTGCCGCCGACGGCCACACCCCTTGATTCGCGTCAACGCGGGCGGCCCGCTGCGGCACTATGGTTGCGGAGCTTTTTTCCCCAACCCCCGCCATGACCTCCAATACGAAAATCGAACTCGTCTGCCCGGCAGGTAGCCTGCCGGCGCTGAAGACGGCCGTCGACCATGGAGCCGACTGCGTCTACCTCGGCTTCAAGGACGCGACCAACGCGCGCAACTTCACCGGCCTGAATTTCGACGCCAAGGCGATGACCGAAGGCGTGCGCTACGCCCACGACCGCAAGCGCAAGGTGCTGGTCGCCCTGAACACCTACCCGCAGGCCGGCAACTGGTCCGGCTGGACCGCCGCCGTCGACCGCGCCGCCGATCTCGGCATCGACGCGGTCATCGTCGCCGACCCGGGCCTGATGGCCTACGCGCAGAAGAAGCATCCGCAGCTGCGCCTGCATCTGTCGGTGCAGGGCTCGGCGACCACCTACGAGGCGATCAACTTCTACGCCGAGCGCTTCGGCATCCAGCGCGCGGTGCTGCCGCGCGTGCTGTCGCTGCCGCAGGTGCAGCACGTCATCGCCAACACCCAGGTCGAGATCGAAGTGTTCGGCTTCGGCGGCCTGTGCGTGATGGTCGAGGGCCGCTGCGCGCTGTCGGCCTACGCGACCGGCGAATCGCCCAACTGCAACGGCGCCTGCTCGCCGGGCAAGCACGTGCGCTGGGAACAGACCCCCAAGGGCATGGAAACGCGCCTCAACGGCATCCTCATCGACCGCTTCGACGACGGCGAGCGCGCCGGCTACCCGACGCTGTGCAAGGGCCGCTTCGACGTGAACGGCGAGACCTACTACGCGATCGAGGAGCCGACCAGCCTCAACACGCTGGAACTGCTGCCCGACCTCGCCCGCGCCGGCGTGCGCGCGATCAAGATCGAAGGCCGCCAGCGCAGCCCCGCCTATGTCGCGCAGGTCACGCGCGTGTGGCGCGAGGCGATCGACCGCGTGATGCGCGACGCCGACAGCTTCGCCGTGCAACCGGCGTGGATCGCCGAACTCGACAAGGTCTCCGAAGGCCGCAGCCATACGCTCGGCGCGTACTACCGGCCGTGGAAGTGAACACCACCATGAAAATCGCTCTGGGTCCCCTGCTCTACTACTGGTCGCGCCAGGAAACGCTCGACTTCTACGCGCAGATCGCGCAAAGCCCCGCCGACATCGTGTATCTCGGCGAAACGGTGTGCTCGCGCCGCCACGAGCTGCGCGCCGACGATTGGCTCGAAGTCGCGGCGATGCTCAAGGCCGCCGGCAAGGAAGCCGTGCTGTCGTCGCAGTCGCTGATCGAGTCCGAATCCGACCTCAAGGCCCTGCGCCGCATCGTCGCGCAGGACGAATTCCGCGTCGAAGCCAACGACATGTCCGCGGTACAGCTGCTGGCGAAAGCCGGACGCCGCGACTGGATCGCCGGGCCGACGCTCAACATCTTCAACCCGCACACGCTGTCGATGCTGGCCGAAGCGGGCGCGACGCGCTGGATGGCGCCGCCCGAGATGTCGGGCACGGTGCTCGCCGAACTCCTCGCCTCCGGCGCGCCCGCGATCGAGACCGAAGTGCTCGCCTGGGGCCGCCTGCCGCTCGCGCACTCGGCGCGCTGCTTCACCGCGCGCCACTTCAACCTGCAGAAGGACACCTGCGAGTTCCGCTGCCTCGGCATGAAGGACGGCCTGGTGCTGCGCACGCGCGAGGGCGAGCCCTTCCTGACGCTCAACGGCGTGCAGACGCAATCCGCGCGCGTGCACAACCTGCTCGGCGACCTGCCGCAGCTGCGCGAGACCGCGCAGGTGCTGCGCGTGAGCCCGCAGGGCGACGACACCGTGCGCGTGCTCGAACTCTTCCGCGACGCGATCGCCGGCAAGCTGTCGCCGCAGGACGCCTTCGGCCAGAGCAAGGCGCTGATGGTCGAAGCGCCGTGCAACGGCTTCTGGCACGGCCGCCCCGGCGTCGAACAGTACGTCTCCGCCTGAATCCGTCTTCCTGGAGTACACACCGATGAGCAGCTTCCGCATCCCGGCCTTCACGCTCCCCGCGCCGCTCGCGCGCATCGCGGCGCACCTGCCGCAGCGCCCGCCGACCCTCGCCCTGACCACGGCGCTGAACCTCGCGCTCGGCCGCGTGCTGTCGCGCGAGGACCTCGAGCCGCTGACCGGCCGCCACCTGCGCATACGGGTGCGCGACGCCGGCCTGACGCTGGACTTCACGCTCGGCCCACGCGGCTTCGTGCCGCTGTCCGCCGGCGGCGAGCCCGATCTCACGCTGACCGCCAACGTGCGCGACTACATCGCGCTGGCGCTGCGCGAGGAAGACCCCGACACGCTGTTCTTCGGCCGCCGCCTGCTGATGGAAGGCGCCACCGACCTCGGCCTGCTGGTCAAGAACACGCTGGACGCGATCGACTGGGACGCCCTGCACGCCGACTATGCGCCCGCGAGCGTGCTGCGCCGCTTGAACCCGCTCACGCGCAGCCGTCCGCAGCAATCGCTCGGCACGCACTGACGCACGCCCGGGGCGCCGGCGACACCGCCGGGCCCCGCACGCCGCATCCGGGCTAGAATCGAGCCTCCTCGACTCCTGCGCCCGGATCCGCCGATGCCCCACGCGCGCGCCGTTTCATCCCTGCCGCGCCATCTCACCGTCGCCTACGGACTGCTGATCGTCTATGCCTGCCTGCACCCGCTGACCGGCTGGCGACCGACCGGGCTGCCGCTGCTGGACTTCCTCACCGCGCCCTGGCCCAAGTACTACCGCAACGCCGACATCGTGCTCAACGTGCTCGGCTTCCTGCCCTTCGGTTTCGTCCTCGCGCCGTCCCTGCCGCTGCGCATCGGGCGCAGTGCGGGCGTTGCCGTCGCGACGCTGGTCGCGGCGCTGCTGTCCTTCGGCATGGAAGTGACGCAGAACTTCCTGCCGACGCGCGTCCCGTCGAATGTCGATCTCGCCTGCAACATCACCGGCGCCCTGCTCGGCGCGCTCGCCGGCGCACGCTGGGGCCATCCGCTGTTCGACCAGAGCGGCTGGCTGCACCGCTGGCGCTCGGCGCGCATCATCCCCGGGCACATGGGCGACCTCGGGCTGATCCTGCTGGGGTTGTGGCTGCTCGCGCAATTCACGCCCGACCGCGTGCTGTTCGGCAGCGGCGACCTGCGTCAACTGCTGGGCCTGCCGACGCCGCTGCACTTCGAGCCGGAACGCTACATCCTGCTCGAAACCGTGCAGGTCGCGATCACGATCGTCGGCGTGGGCCTGTTCGCGCGCTGCATGATGCGCAGCGCCTCGCCGTGGCCGGTCGCGCTGCTCCTGCTGCTGGGCATCGGCGCGAAGTCGATCGCGACCGCGTCCTTCTACATCCCCGGCGAAGCGCTGCTGTGGCTCACGCCCGGCACGCGCCAGGGGCTGCTGCTGGGCCTGCTCGTGCTCGCAGGCGCGCTGCTGCTGGCGAGCGTGTTGCAGCACGCGTTCGCCGGCGTCGCGCTGCTCGCGGCGACCAGCCTCACCAACCTGCTGCCCGAGAACCCCTATTTCGAGGTCGGCCACCGCATGCTCGGCCAGGGCAACTTCCTCAACTTCCACGGCCTCACCGAACTCAGCGCCAACCTGTGGCCCTTCCTCGCGCTCGCCTACCTGTCGGCGGTGGGCCTGTGGCGCGGCGAGCATCTCACGCAGCGTTGAGCGGCCCCGCGGCTATAATCGGTCGCATCGCGGAGCGGCCCGGCGCCGCCCCCCGCCACCTCCCGGAGTTCCTGATGAGCTATTTCAAGCACCACGTGTTCTTCTGCTGCAACCAGCGCGAACCCGGCAACACCTGCTGCAACGACCACAAGGCGACGGTGATGCAGACCTACGCCAAGGACCGCATCGCCGCGCTGGGGCTCAAGGGCCGCGGCAAGATCCGCATCAACAAGGCCGGCTGTCTCGACCGCTGCGACGACGGTCCGGTGCTGGTCGTGTATCCGGACAACGTCTGGTACACCTACATCGACAAGGAAGACGTCGACGAGATCATCGACGAGCATCTCGTGCACGGCCGCATCGTCGAACGCCTGCGCCTGCCGGACTGACCGATGACCCGGCCGCAGGCTCCTGACAGCGTCCTGCTGCGCGGACGCGACGGCGCGATCGAGGCGCTGATCGACAACCCCGACACGGTGCGCGGCATCGCGCTGGTGTGCCATCCGCACCCGCTGTTCGGCGGCACCAACACCAACAAGATCGTGCACACGCTGGCGCGCACGCTGCGCGAGCTGGGCTACGCGGTCGTGCGCCCGAACTTCCGCGGCGTCGGCAAGAGCGAAGGCGAGCACGACCACGGCAACGCCGAGACCGAGGACATGCTCTCGGTGATCGCGTGGATGCAGTCGCGCTGGGGTACGCTGCCGCTGGCGCTGGGCGGCTTCTCCTTCGGCGCCCATGTGCAGACGCGCGTGGCCGCGCGCCTCGCCGGAGGCATGACACCGGCGCACCGCATCGTGCTGGTCGGCACCGCCACCGGTGAAGTCAGCGGCGCGCGCCGCTACGCCACCGGCCCGGTGCCGAAGGACACGCTGGTGATCCACGGCGAGGAAGACGAGACGGTGTCGCTCGCGAACGTGCTCGAATGGGCACGGCCGCAGAACGTGCCGGTCGTCGTCGTGCCCGGCGCGGACCACTTCTTCCACGCCCGCCTCACCCTCATCCGCGACATCATCCTGCGCAACTGGGCGCCGCTGTGAGCGGCGCGCCACTTCACCGGAGAACGCCATGAAGCTCTTCGCCTCGCTGACCAGTCCCTACGCACGCAAGGTCCGCATCATCCTCGCGGAAAAATCGCTACCCTGCGAGCTGATCGTCGATTCGCCGTGGGAGGCGAACACGCGCGTGCCGAGCGTGAACCCGCTCGGCAAGGTCCCGGCGCTGGAGACCGACGCCGCTGAAATCTTCTTCGACTCGCCGGTGATCGCGGGCTACCTCGAGACGCTCGACGCGGCGCCCAAGCTGCTGCCGGCCGACCCGCTCGAGCGCGTGCGCGTGCGCCAGATCGAGGCCCTCGCCGACGGCGTGACCGACGCCGCGGTCACGGCGCTGCTGGAATCGCGCCGCCCCGAAGGCCTGCGCAGCGAACCCGAGATCGACCGCCAGATGGACAAGATCGACCGTGCACTCGACGCGCTCGAGGCGCGCGCGAGCGGGCGCGACTGGATGTACGGCAACGCGATGAGCCTCGGCGACATCGCCGTCGCCGTCGCGCTCGGCTACCTTGACCTGCGCTTCCCGCAGCACGAATGGCGCCGCGAGCACCCCTCGCTGGCGGCGCTCGCGCGGCGCATGTTCGCGCGCCCGAGCTTCACCACGACGAAGCCGCCGGTGGGCTGATGTCGTGACCGGCATGCCCGCCGTGCCGCACGGCCTCGCCCTTGCGAGCCCGCTGGAAATCCGCGGCCTGCGCAAGCGCTATGGCGACAACGAGGTCGTCGCCGGCATCGACCTCCGCCTGAACGCGGGCGAGTGCTTCACGCTGCTGGGCCCCAACGGCGCGGGCAAGACCACGACGCTGCGCTGCGCGCTGGGTCTCACGCGCCCGTCGGGAGGAGAAATTTTCCTCGCCGGCCTGCCGGTGCCCGAACGCGCGCGCGAGGCACGCATGCGCGTCGGCGTCGTGCCGCAGCAGGACAACCTCGACCCGGACTTCACCTGCGCCGAGAACCTGCTCGTCTACGGGCGCTACTTCGGCCTCGACGACGCGACCATCACCGCGCGCATCCCCGAGCTGCTCGCCTTCGCCGGGCTCGAAAGCAAGCGCGACGCGCGCATCCAGTCGCTGTCGGGCGGCATGAAGCGGCGCCTGACGCTCGCGCGCGCGCTCGTGAACCGCCCCGACCTGCTGATCCTCGACGAACCGACGACCGGCCTCGACCCGCAGGCGCGCCACCTGATCTGGGAGCGCCTCAAGCAGCTGATCCGCAACGGCACGACGGTGCTGCTGACGACGCACTTCATGGACGAGGCCGAACGCCTCGCCGACCGGCTGGCGATCCTCGACGCCGGGCGCATCCTCACCGAGGGCAGCCCGCGCGACGTGATCGCGGCGCAGATCGAGGCGCAGGTCGTCGAGGTGTATGGCGACTGGAACGGCACCGCCCGCAACGGCACGAGCGGCGCGCAGGCGTGGGCCGAGGCGCACGCGGGCGCGTTCGCACGCCGTTACGAGGTGAGCGGCGAGACCGCCTTCTGCTACCTCGACGACGCGGCGCCGCTGATGGCCCACCTCGCGGAACAGTCCGGCTTGCGCTACCTGCGCCGGCCGGCGAACCTCGAGGACGTGTTCCTCAAGCTCACCGGGCGCGACCTGCGCGACTGAGATGACCGCTCCGATGGCGACCACCCCCCTCCACTCGACCTTCCGCGCCCCGCGCATCACGCACCGCTTCGTGCCGGTATGGCGGCGCAACTTCCTCGTGTGGCGCAAGCTCGCACTGCCCTCGGTGCTGGGCAACCTCGCCGACCCGATGATCTACCTCTTCGGCCTGGGCTTCGGCATCGGCATGCTGGTGCCCGAGATCGGCGGCGTGTCCTACGTCAGCTTCCTCGCCGCCGGCATGGTGTGCTCGTCGACGATGAACAGCGCCTCCTTCGAGGTGCTGTACTCGTCCTTCTCGCGCATGCACGTGCAGCGGACATGGGACGCGATCATGAACGCGCCCGTGGACCTCGACGACATCGTGTTCGCGGAGCTGGTGTGGGCGGCGTCGAAGGCGCTGCTGTCGGGCGTCGCGATCCTCATCGTGATCGCCGTGTTCGGCCTCGTCGACAGCCGCTACGTGCTGTGGCTGCTGCCGCTGATCTTCCTCGTGGGCCTCAGCTTCGGCGCGCTCGGGCTGGTGATGACGGCACTGGCACCGAGCTACGACTTCTTCATGTACTACTTCACGCTCTTCATCACGCCGATGACGCTGATTTCGGGCGTGTTCTTCCCCGCCGAACAGCTGCCCGCGGCAGTGCAGGTGGCCGCGTCGCTGCTGCCGCTGTCGCATGCCGTCGAGCTCGCGCGGCCGCTGCTGCTGGGGAAGGTCCCGTCCGACGTCGTGCTGCACCTGGCGGTGCTCGCGGCCTACGGTGTCGGCGGCTTCTGGGTCGCGCTGGGGCTCACGCGGCGGCGACTGCTCGGCTGAGGCCCGCGCTGCGTCAGCGGCGCAACAGCGTCCCGAGGGTCACCACGAGCATGCCGAGGCGACGCCGGATGTGCGCCTTTTCGGCCTCGTCGGCCTCGTCGGCCTCGTCGCCCCCCTCGCCTTCCCCGGCTTCGGCGAGCGCATTGCGCAGCGCCGCGATCTCCCGCCTGAGCAGCACCTCGCGCGGCACGAAGCCGGCATTCTTCAGGATGCGGTTCGCCATCCTCTGCTCGGGCGACTGGAAGGGGTCGTCGTCGAACACCAACGGCCGGCCCGCGCCGGGCAGGCCGTCCAGTTCGCCACGCCTGATCGCGTCGGCGATGCGCTGCTCGGCGAGGATGTCGAAGATCGATGCCATGTCGCTGTATCGGTGAGGTCCCGTCTTCCGCGGCCGGATTGTTCAATGATAGCGCCCGGCGGGGCCGGCGACCGCGTTGCGAGCGGACGAGTTGCCGATGGTGGCCCCGCGCGTGCGCGCGATCGTCGGTGCGATTGGATCGCTGAAAGGGACGACGGAAGGCCACGGCCGAAACGCCGGTTGCCATTTCTAGACAGGCGGTCTAATATCCGGACATGGACCACCCCGCCTCCCTCCCCCGTCG
>NZ_WTVS01000077.1 GCF_012911005.2 Aromatoleum toluolicum
CCCGCCCCAGCTCGCCTTGAGCATCAGCGGGTAGCCGACTTCGCGCGCGAGGCGCTTGATCTCGTCGAGGTCCTGCGGCAGCGCGCCGGTGGCGGGCACGACCGGCACGCCGGCGGCAACGGCGAGGGTGCGCGCGGCGACCTTGTTGCCCAGGTCGCGCATCACCTGCGGCTGCGGGCCGATGAAGGCGATGCCGGCGGCGGCGCAGGCTTCGGCGAACTCGGGGTTCTCGGAGAGGAAGCCGTAGCCGGGGTGGATCGCATCGACCCCGGCGTCCTTGGCGACGCGGAGGATGTCGGCGATGTCGAGGTAGGCCGCGATCGGCTTCTGGCCGGTACCGACGAGGTAGGACTCGTCGGCCTTGAAGCGGTGCAGCGCGAAGCGGTCCTCGTTGGCGTAGATCGCCACCGTGCGGATGCCCAGCTCGCTCGCCGCGCGGAACACGCGGATGGCGATTTCGCCACGGTTGGCGACGAGGATACTGCGAATTTCTCTCATAGGGGTTGTATGGTCGGGCTTTCGAAAGGAAGTCAGGCCGCCTGCTGCAGCGGGAAGGGGGCGTGGGCGACATATTCGTCGGACTTGCGTTCGATCATGACGCCGACGCGCCCGACACCTTCCAGCACCTGAGGCTTATGCACGGACAAGGTCATCCAGCTCGGCCGGAACTCCTCGAACATCATGCCGGCGAGCGAATCGGCGAGGTGTTCGAGCAGCGCGAAGCGGCGCTCGGCGAGGAACTCCCTCACCCGCGCGACGAGCTGCGCGTAGTCGATCGTGTCCTCGATGCGGTCGCTGCGGGCAGCCCGACCGCCGATGCCGAGGCGCAAGGTGATCGAGACGGGCTGCGAACCGACCAGCTCATGCGGGTAGATGCCGACCTGCGCGTCTGCGTGGATGTCATCGATGAAAATCTGGTTCATGTCCGTTCCCGTTTGGTGTTGCGAAAACTCAAGATAAATCAGCGATCGGACCTTAACTTGCCGGCTTGCGACATGTGCGAGCAATCCCGCGACGATACCTGCCGCCCTCGGAAGAATTGCCCCGACGCCTTGGACCTCCAGACTGGATACGCGGCTGGCTCCGCGCCCCTCGCACGAACACTCCGCTTCACCAATCGTCGGCCGTTCCGTGAATCACCCAAAAAAATGCCGCTGCTTTCGCAGCGGCCAATCTGGGGAGAGAGACGAAGGAAATCAGTAATCGGTATTTACGGCATCGGCAGCGGGAATTTCCCGCTCCCGCCGGGCGATGAAATCGCGCAAGGCTTCGTCGGTGGCTTCGTCGAGCTTCGGTTCCTCGTACTCGCTCAGGAGTTTCCTTGCGTACTCGAGGGCACGCGCGGTGATCTCCACCGAGCCCTCGACCTGCCACTGCTCGATCGAATTGTTGTCGAACAGCTTCGGCATGAAGAACGCACGCTCGAAATTGGCCAAGGTATGCGCGTGGCCGAGATAGTGGCCACCGGGGCCCACGTCGCGCACCGCGCGCAGACCCTCGTCGAAATCGTCCCACCGGACGCCCTCGGCCATCCGGTACCCCATCGCGCACATCTCGGCGTCCACCACGAATTTCGCAACGGAACAATGCATCCCGGCCTCGTTCCACCCGGCCGAGTGCCAGATGTAATTGGTGCCCGCATGAAGCACGGCATTCATCGTCATGGCACTTTCGTAGCCCGCCTGAGCGTCGAAGGTCTTCGCCCCGCCCAGCGTATTCGAACTGCGCCAGGGAACGCCGTAGAACCGCGCCATCTGGCCGATCATGAAGTTCATCAGGCTGATCTCGGGCGTCCCGGCCATGGGCGCCCCCGATCTCATCGATACGGTGGAAAGGTAATGACCGAAGATCGCCGGCGCCCCTTTGCGGATGACCTGCGTGTACGCCAGGCCCGACAACGCTTCCGCATTGAGCTGGGCGACGGCCGGTGCAATCGAAGCAGGCGTGTTCGCGCCCCCCAGGACGAAGGGCGAGCACAGCACCGGCTGCTTGCGTTTGCAGAACGCACGCATCGCCGACAACATCGTCTCGTCCCAGACAAGGGGCGAATTCCCGTTGCAGTTGCCGGTCACGACCGGCGTCTCCTCGAGCACGTCGGCACCGAAGAGGATCTCGCACATCGCCATGACGTCCTCGGCGTTCTTGCCCGACGTGGTCATGCCCATGAAGGTCTTGTCGGAGTGCTTCATGGACGAGTACGTGATGTGCAGATGCCGATGGCTGACTTTCACGTCCATCGGCTCGACGATGACATGCGCCGTCGAATGCAAGGCCGGCGACATGTGCGCGAGCTTGTGGAACATGTTGAGGTCCGCAATCGTCGGCAAACGGCGGACGTCGTCCAGGTCGCGCAGGAAAGGCGCGCCGGTCATCGGCACGAAGATCGAATGTCTGCCGCCGAAGGGGAGGCTCTTCTCGATATTGCGTGCCCGGAAGGTCCACTCCGACGGGATCGAGGCGATCAGCTCACGCACCAGGCCACGATCGAGATGGACACGCTCGCCCCGCACGTCGGCACCCGCCTTGCGCCAGTCTTCAAGGGCGATGTCGTCACGGAAGACAACGCCCACGTCTTCGAGGATCGCCATCGACGCGTCGTCGATCCGGGCGATCTGGTCGGGATCCATCGGCTCGCAATACGGCAGATTGCGGGCCAATGACGGAAGCATCGCAAAGTCTGGCGCCTTGCGCATTGCGCGGCGTGCATCGCGCGCGCCGCCGCGAAGGGGTCGGGTGGATTTCTCGGTCATCGCTATTTGCTCCGAAAGTTCATGTGAGGAAAGGTACGGGGTAGGCCGATTGCTATCAGCCACATCAGCGAAGCGGGCATGACCAGTTGCGACACCGGACCGGGTGGCTCGATAAGGACATTTCTCGAGCCTCCCGATCTGATATGGCGGTCACATACGGCTTCCAGGAATGCAGTCTTTGATCACGCCAGGAAAAGGGCGCGCTGGAGAGGGGCGATCAATGCGCCCCTACGCTCGATAGCGCGCGCCCCACGCCTGCGTAGCTCGCCTCGCTCCGTGCGGCCAACAGTGCAAGCGCCTCCTGGGAGACCGCGACGATCGCGGTCCGGAACGTCGACAACTCGTCCGACATGAACACCTTGCGCCGCCCCCGCCCTGCGCGCCGAACCGGCTCACAGGTCCGTTCGTTGCTCGGCGGAAGGCCGAAAAGCTCGTTGTAGCGCCTGGAGAAATGTGGCGCGGATGCGAAACCGCACGCGCTCGCAACCTCGATGACGGTCATCGAGGTCTGCTGCAGAAGCTGACGTCCGCGGCTGAGTCGGACGTTCTGGTAATAGCGTGACGGCGAACAGGCCAAGTGCTTCACGAACAGCCGCTCGACCTGCCGGCGCGACACGTTTACCGCGTCCGCCAGTTCTTCGAGTTCCAGTGGTTCCTCGACGTTGGCCTCCATCAGCGCCACGACTTCGAGGAGCTTCGGCTGCGAGGTCCCGAGCACATGCCGTAGCGGCACCCTCTGCTGCTCTTCTTCCGTGCGGACGCGATCACACGCGACCCGCTCGGATATGGCCGCCATCAACTCGGCCCCATGTTGCTGTCCGATCAGGTTCAGCATCATGTCCAGCGCAGCGGTCCCGCCGGACGCCGTCAGCCGCTTCGCCTCGATCGTAAACAGGCGATTCGTCACGATGACCCGCGGGAAGGCCTCCTGCAGGCCCGGGATCAACTCCCAGTGGATGCTTGCCCGGTACCCGTCCAGCAATCCGGCCTGGGCAAGCGTCCACGTCCCCGTGGCCACTCCCCCGATCATGCAAGCGCGTCGTGCCAGTGCCTGCAAGAAGCGCAGATGCGACTTGCCGTGCGTCTGTTGGGGTGCGACTCCCCCGCAGACAATCACGATATCCAGGTCCAGCGCATCGTCGATGGCCGCGTCGACCAGCATCCGCTGGCCATCGCTTGCACGAACCGGCTCACCTGTCTCGCTGAGCGTCAGCCACTGATAGTGCTCCTGGCCACTCAGCTGATTGGCCATGTGTAATGGCTCGATGGCCGCCGAATGCGCAATCAGCGTGAAATTGTCGAGCAGGAGGAAACCGATCCGCACAGGACCCGTCGCGCCTCCATTCACTCCGGCCCGGGTCATCCTCAACTTCCATTCTTCCGGCTTCATCATGTCTCCTCCACCTCGACCTGCTCGAACAACTTCATGGCTTCGTCTGCGCATTCATTTGATATCCAGCTATACGCGTCCGGCTCTTCCGGGGCATTTGCATGAACGGCATTCATGTCGGAGATGAAGCTCGCTTTGCACCGACTCCCGCAGGAGATTGCGGTATCTATCGTATTGAGCTGTATAGTGCGTGTGAAGTAGATCAAATCTCATGCGAGCGATAACCTGTATTTATGGCAGAAGATTCCGTCGCACCTCGGCTTCACGCTCTGCTGGTATTCGAGACGGCCGCACGCCACGGCAGCTTCACGCGGGCGGCTGGCTCGCTGGGGATCAGTCAGCCGGCAGTGAGTCACACGATCTGCGGACTCGAAGAAAGCCTGGGTGTCCAGCTCTTCGAACGGCTGCACAGGGGGGTACGGCTCAGCGACGCGGGACGTTACCTGTACGAACAGGTCAATGTCGGGCTAACCCTCATCGACGAGGCCGTGCGTGAGGTGCGCAGGTTCAGCGCATCCGACCTGGTCACCCTGTCGGCCTCGACAGCGACGGCGACGTGGTGGCTGCTGCCGCGGGTCGCGCGATTCAAGCAGGCCAACCCCCAGATCGAAATCCGCTGCATCACCGTCGATACCGACGTGGATATGGGCACCGGTGGCATCGACCTGGCGATTACCCTCGGTCGCGGCGAGTGGTCGCGCTACCCCCGCTGGCGGATGTTCGACGAAGAGGTGTTCCCGGTGTGCAGCCCGGAATACGCGCGGGAGCTAGGCGAGAATCCGACCCCCCAGTCGCTGTGCACGGCCACCCTGCTGAACTTCGAAGAGCGCTACCGGCCTCGCATCAACTGGACGGACTGGCTCGGCAAGTTCGGTGTCAGCCTGCCGCGCACCAACATGCCGCTCCGCTTCACCGATTATTCGGTCGTGCTGCATGCGGCGCTCGAAGGGCAAGGCATGGCGCTCGGATGGCGCCACATCGTCGTGCCCTTGCTCGAACAGGGGCGCCTGGTCCGCCCCCTCGCAGAGCAGGTGGCGACCGGGAATCCGATCTACATCATCGCGGCGCCAAATCGTCACATGCGGCCGTCGGTCGTGATCGTGCGCGACTGGCTGCTGGCGGAATCCCGGGACGACCGCGCGGACTGAGCGTTGGTCGCACGGGGCTGCAAACGGGCCGAAGGTCGGGCGAGTCCTATTCGCCGCGCATGCGCGGCGGCCCCGATGCGATTGCGGTGAGTCGCATGTCGAAGAACACGTCACCATCGATCTCGTTGCTGACGCTGTTCTCATACTGTTCGAAATCGACCTGCACCGTGGCGGCGCCCGCCCGGCGCGCGAGCGAAACCGCCTCCGCGGAGGCGACTTCCCGCGCATGGTCGACCGCAGCATCGAGTCGCTCGAAATCCCGCGGTCCGTCCTCGGCAAAGACCCGAAACGTTCCCCGTGAGGGCTGCGTGATGGTCAGATGCACCCTTTGCGACACCTCGCCGAGCACCGCCCCGACCGCGTTTGCCACTTCCGCGAAGCGCGGCATGTAGAGCCCGACCCGCAGACCGCGGGCAACCTCCGGGTAGTAACTGGCCGCCGGCCCGCCCACCGCTACCACAGGCGTGTCGGCCGCGAACTGAATCGAAAACACCGACGGCTTCGACGGGTCCCGACGCTGCTCCATCGCCATTTCCGTCAGCAGCCGCGAGAGTTTGTCGGCCTGGGCTGCCGCCAGCTGGTTCTGTTCGTGCAGGCCGGCTTCGACGAGTTTCTGGCTGATTCCGTCGATCACAAGATCGAAGATCTGGCGGGACGGCCCCTCGGGGTCATCCTCGCGCCACGTTCCGCATCCGTACAGCCGCCGCATCTGCTTGCCCCAGATACGCGCTCCGAGCACCGCCGCCTGCGTATTCCAGTGACTGGAGATGCCCAGCACGTGCGCGGCATCGGTCGGCGTGAAGCCGCTGTAGATGGCGAGTCCCTTGCGCTCGAGACGTGCCAGGGCCCGCGCGAGCCGCCTGTCGTCGCCCGCCGCGCGCTCGATGTCCACGGGGCCGTCCGCGAGCCGCTCCCATGCCTGTCGCTCGTCTTCGGGCAGGCGTCCGAGCAGCGCTTCGTCGTGCTGCAGGCGCAGGGCGAAACGCAACTGGCTGCTGTTGGGCGCCGAATGCGCCTGCCGCTCGAGCGCCGGCAGCACCTCGGGGTGTTCGCTCGCCAACAGGCTCAGCGGCACGACCCTCCGCGGGCCGATCGCGATGCCCTGCCCGCCGCTGAAGCGCACCTCGCTGTCACCGCCCAGCCCGATCGAGTACACGCGCACCGCTTCGACCATCGGCTGCCAACCGCCGATCAAGGCCCCGTCGTAGCTCAGTTCCGGTCGTCCGTTGCGCACCACCGCGATGTCCGTCGTCGTGCCCCCCATGTCGGCCACGATCGCGTCGCGCAGCCCGCTCAGGGCGCACGCGCCGAGCACGCTCGCGGCCGGGCCAGAGAGTACGGTCCCGACCGGACGCTCCAAAGCCGATTCGGCATTGATGAGCGAGCCGTCACCCTTGACGATCATCAGCGGCGCGCGAATGCCGCGCGCGGACAGAATCGCCTCGACCGACTCGATCAGCCGCTGGACGTGGGTGATCATGCGCGCATTGAGGGCGACGGTCGCTGCCCGTCGAGGTGCGCCGAGCGAAGACGCGAGCTCGTGGCCGCAGGTCGCGGGCTTGCCCGACAGTTCGTGCACCAGCTCCCGTACGCGGATCTCGTGGCGCGGATTTCGCACGCTGAAGGTGCCGGAGATCGCAAACGCCGAAACCTTGTCGCGCCAATTCAGGATCGCGGCCCGCACCGCTCCTTCATCCAGCGGTGTGGCCTCGACTCCCGTCGCATCATGTCCGCCGTCCACCGTGACGATGCACTCGGGCCCCAGCAGTTCCGCGAGTCCGCTGCTTTGCACCTGCCGCTCGTCGTAGCCGATGAGCAAGGCGCAGACCGGGGATCCCTTGCCTTCAACGACCGAGTTCGTCGTCAGCGTCGTCGACAGGGACACGAGCACGACGTCTGGCAGGGATTCCGGTGTCAGGCTGTCGATCGCCTTCGCGATGCCGATCGTCAGGTCGTGGCGGGTCGTCAGCTGCTTTGCGGCAGCAAGCACTTCGCGCCGCTCGTCGATAAGGACCGCGTCGGTGAAGGTTCCTCCGGTATCGATACCCAGCATCAGGCCCATCTTCATCCTCTAATCACAAAGCGCATTCATCACGGACCGCCGGCTACGGTCATCCTGCAAAGCGGTCCCTTCAGGTTTGGCTTTTCACACAGTCGGGCGCAGCGGCACCGATCTTCCGTTCCCGTCTCCGGACGGCCTTAACCCAGGCAATCACGGTCAGGCCCAACCACAGCACCTGGGTAATGACGGCGGAGAGGTTGAAGTTGTGATACAGCGAGAACAGCAGGCAGGCGGGGCTCACGATATTGAGGACCAGATAAGGAAGGTCATATTGTTGAAAACGCCCAAGCTGCAGTCCCGCGTAAGCGGCCAGGCAACCCGCCACACCGATGAGTCCGACCAGGTCGGGTATGTTCATGCGCGCCTCAGGTAAGTCTCCGTTGAAAGTCACGACAGGCCAGACGGCGCCCTGTCGGCGAAACGTGATGCTCGATATGGTCACCGGTTTTTTCGGGCTCCAGACCGTGCCGCTATCGGCCATCGTCAAATCTAGTCTTCCGCGCGGGCGATGCCTGTCTGGTTGCGACGACCTCAGGCCGGCCAGCGACGTCTGCGCCGAAAGCGGGAACAGGGCTATTGACGAGGGCCTCCGTCGTCGCGAGAATTGCACCCGATTCGGCAATGACGGCGAAACCAATCGCCGTCGGAACACGGTGCGAGCTTGCTCAATTCCGTGGCGGGCCCGCCGCTGTAACCGGGGATGAACGTCGCTGGGATGTCGGTAAATTCCGAACATCCAGTCACTGTCGGGGAACACCCCGGCGGGAAGGCGCGGCAGTTCGCGTGATCCGGGAGCCAGAAGACCTGCCGTATCGACTGTTTTGTAGCTGAAACCAATGGCAAGGGTTTCGCTGTCCGCACCTGGCCGTGCGGCGGCGGAGCCCTTTTTGTTTTTGTGTTTGGAAAAACAGGAGAATCGGATGCCTTCGACTGATATCAAGCAACAAGCCGCGAAAATCGCCGTTTCCGGCGCAGCAACCACCGCTGTGTGCGGCGCCGAAGCGAAGCCGGCGATCATCGCCACCCGTAAGCGTTGCGAGGCGGAAGGGGTGGGACTGTCCCATTACGTCCTGATGGACCGCAAGGCGGTGCGATGAGCGGCGTCGTTTCGACCGCTCGCGCCCCGTCCGCGGGGCGTTATGCCAACCTCGGTTGCGGCGCGAGCCTGATTCCATTCGACATCGGGCACGCGGACTACGTGGCGCTGAGCGATCCCGCCAGCGCTTTCTGGGCGCTGGTGCGCAAGGACAAGCTCGCCGACACGCTGACGGACAGCGCGCTGATGGCGGGCTATCGGGCAAAGGCCGACGATTTCGCACGGGAGCTGCATGCGCTGCGCTTCGAGCTGAAGCCCTCGGCCGTGTACGTGAATCCGACCGAGCGCTGCAACCTGAACTGCACCTACTGCTACATCCCGGAAGGCATGCGCCGCAGCGGGCAGCACATGTCGACGGATCGGCTCGTGGAGGCGCTCGGGCGGCTCAAGTCGTATTTTTCGACCGTGATGCCCGAGGGGCGAAAGCCGCGCGTGATCTTCCACGGCGCCGAGCCGCTTATGAACCAAGCAGCGCTGTTCTCGGCCATCGACACGTTCAAGGACGAGTACGTTTTCGGCGTCCAGACCAACGCCACCCTGCTCGACGAGGAGGCGATCGAGTTTCTCTCCGCGCGCAACGTCAGCATCGGCTTGTCGCTCGACGGGCCCCTTGCCGAGACCACCGACGCGACGCGCCTGACCTTCGGCGGCAAGAGCGTGCACGACAAGGTCCTGCGTGCGATGGAGTCGCTGCGCGGATATTCAGCCTGGAGCGTGATCGCGACCTGCACTGAGAAGAACCTGGACCAGCTCGTTCCGCTGGTGGATCTCTTCCATGCGCATGAAGTGCCGACCTGCATGCTGAATGCGGTGCGCTGTACCCTGCCCGGCGCACGGACCGTCCGTCCCGACGACGAGGCCCTGGCGCATGCCTTCATCGCAGCGCTGGAGCGCACGCATGCCCTGTACCGCGAAACGGGCCGCAAGATGGTCGTCGCCAACTTCGCGAACATTCTGCTGGCGATCCTGGCACCGACGGCGCGGCGCCTGATGTGCGACATCTCGCCGTGTGGCGGCGGACGTGCGTTCTTCGCGCTCGCGCCCGACGGCGGCCTGTTCCCGTGCAGCGAGTTCATCGGGCTGGATGCGTTCCGCGGCGGCAACCTGTTCACGGACCGCATCGAGGATGTGCTCGAGAGCGAGGCGTTCCGCACGGTCACGGGGCGGGACGTCGACCGGATCGATCCGTGCAAAGGGTGCGCGATCCGGCACTTCTGCGGCTCGCCCTGTCCGGCCGAGGCGCACGAGATGAACGGCGGCATGGACCGCGTCGGGGCGTTCTGCGGCTTCTACGAGGAGCAGACGCGCTATGCTTTCCGCCTGATCGCGGACGGCAAGGCGAATGACTTCCTGTGGGACGGATGGGATGCGGAGGACGGCGGCGTAGAGACGAGTTTCGACTTCGTGCTGCCCTGAGCCACGCCGCACCGGTCGCAGTCATTCAAGGCCCGCCCGGGGAGATCCCGGGCGGGCCTTGGTTTATCGCTCGATCACCAGATCGCTCAAGGGCGTGCTGCAGCAGGGAAGGATGTAGCCCTGGTCGATCTCCCGCTGGCGGATTCCCCCGCCATGCTCCATGTGCACCTCGCCCGAGACGAGGCGCGACTTGCAGGTGCCGCACATTCCCTTGGCGCAGGACGAAGGCAAGCGCAGCCCGGCCACACGCGCCGCTTCCAGCACCTTCTGCCCCGGGGCGCAGGCGACCGTGTGTCCGCTCTTCGAGAATTCCACGCTGAAGCCGACCGTCTCGCAAGTCGTAACCCCCGCGCTGGTGGAATCCTCCTCAGCCGGATCACTCGGCAAGTCCGCGAAGGAGAAACTCTCCTCGTGATACCGCGCCATGTCGAAGCCGCCCTCGGTCAGCAGCGCGCGCACTGCCGCCATATAGGGCGCCGGCCCGCAGCAGAATACCTCGCGCTCGCCAAAGTCCGGAGCGATGCGGGCGAGGAGTTGCAGGTCGAGGTAGCCCGTCGGTGCAGCCCACTCGGCCTCGCCGCCGCGCCCCTCGCACACGAAGGCGGTGCGGAAATGCGGCTGGTTGGCGGCCAGAAGGCCCAGTTCGCGGCGGAAAATGATATCCGTGGGGGTGCGTGCGCTATGCACGAAGACCACGTCGCGATCCTCGCCGAGGTCGTGAAAGCTGCGCGACATGGACATCAGCGGCGTGATCCCCGAGCCGCCGGAGAGGAACAGATACTTCCCCGCCGGATGCAGGGCGCAGGAGAAATCGCCGTTGGGCCCCAGCGCGCGCAGGCTCATGCCCGGTGCGAGATGGTCGTGAAGCCAGTTGGAGACCTTGCCGCCGGGCACCCGCTTCACGGTGATCGACAGCGTGTCGGGGCGCGTCGGCGGCGATGAGATGGTGTAGCAGCGGTTCACCGTCTCGCCGTCCACCTCCAGTTCCAGGGTGAGGAACTGGCCCGGCAGGAAGCGGATCAGGCCGGGGCTGCGCGGGCGGAACAGGAAGCTTTTGACGTCATGGGTTTCCTGGCGCACCTGGCAGCAGATCAGGACGTCATCCTCGTCCGAGTCCCAGCGGGATGGAACGGCCTGCAATGCGTCGCGAGTGATCGGTCCGTTCATGCTTCACTCCACCGCCGCGCGCAGCCGCCCGACGTACCAGTTGCAGAACTTCTCCACCAGCTCTTCGGTGTAGGGCGAATAGGGCCCGGGCTCGTAGGCCGGGTTGTCGATCCCGCGCTGCGACATCTCCACGAGGTCGCGGTCCTGCTGGTTGGTCGCGCGCCACACCGCGGTGAGCTTCTCCGGGTCGTAATCGCGCCCTTCCACCGCATCCTTGTGCACCAGCCACTTGGTGCGCACCAGCGTGTGGCCCGGGTCGATGGGCAGCACGGTGAAGGTCACGATGTGGTCGCTCATGAAATGGTGCCAGGAGTTGGGCTGGGTCCAGAACGACAGCCCGCCCAGGTTGCGCTGGCTGAAGTCGCCCAGGAGTTTCTGGCAGGCCACCTTGGCGTCCATGGTCTGGGACTCGCCGGCCTTGTCCAGCGGCAGACGCTGCGTGCGGAAGCCCGTCACGCGGCTGTCCAGCTCTTCGATTTCCGCCGACTGGAGGCCCGCAGCTTCCCAGCGGGCGTGCTCCCGACCGATGAGGTCCCTGAAAGCCTGGACCTGCTCCATATTCGACGGCGACGGCTGGTAGCCGAAACCGTACTCGTAGAGCGAAATCGTCAGTTCGGGATGGTTGCCCACGCAGTGGTAGCACTCGCGGTTGTTCTCCATCACGAGCTTCCAGTTGCCCGCCTCGACGATCTCGTCCTGCACCGCGATCTTGCAGTCGGTGAGCCGGTGGGGCCCGACGTAGCGCTCCATCGCTTCGCGCATCTGCGCAAAGTCCTGCGGCGGGTTCTCGGCCAGACAGACGAAGATGAGGCCGGCGACGCTCTCCACGTGCACGCGCTTCAGGCCGCGCCCCGAGGGGTCGAAATCCTCCCCCATGTGCTCCGCGTAGATCAGCTTGCCGGAGAGGTCGTAGGTCCACTGATGGTAGGGACACACGAGGTTGCCGACGCTGCCCTTGTGCGCGTTGCACAGCTGGGCGCCGCGATGGCGGCACACGTTGTGGAAGGCGCGCAATTCCATGTCGTCGTTGCGCAACACCACGACGGAGGTACGGCCGAGCTTGACCGTGAAGTAGTCGCCCGGCTCGGGAATGTCAGGCTCTACCCCGACGTAGATCCAGTGCCGTCCGAAAATCGCTTCCATGTCCAGGTCGAACATTTCCTGGCTGGTGTAAAACGGCGCATCCAGGCTGTGGCCCGGACGCCGGCCAGCGATCAGTTCGCGCACTGCATTGCTTACCTTCATGTTTTGTCTCCTTGGGGCGGATCAGAAAACGATGAGGCGATGTTCCCGCAGGCACCGGAATGCGACTTGTGATTTGCCGACCGATTTCAATTCAATTCCGACATGGCCAGGGTCAGATCCCGGACCGCGGGCGCACGGCGAAGATGCAGTGATCGTGGCCGTCGCCGCCGCATTGGGTCTCGCAGCAGAGCGTTTTCACGGGTCGGCCCGTGTCTTCACCGATCCAGTCCATCATCCCGGCGAACCACCCCGCAAACCTGTAGCAGATCCTGGATGCACAGACTTCGGCCTGGGCCACGACGAAATCCGAGTGGTCGAGACGGATGTCAGCGCATCCGTTCGCGGCATCGGCCTCGATGACCGTGAAGCGCCCCCAGCCTCGGCGGGAGAGACGGTGCAAGTAATGTTCGAACACCGCGATGCCCGAAAGGCCGTGCGCAACGGCCTCCTTGTCGCACCAGTAGCGGGCCGACTTGTAGCTCGCGTGGTAGAGAATCTCTGCGTACTTCTCGCGGCCCAGGGTGGCCTCGACGACCTGATGCCTGATTCCCGGGAAGTGGAGGGCTGCACGGGGAATCGGGTCGCCACTGCCGGTCGCCGGACCTGCTTCGTCATGCCCCTTCACGGGGAGTTGCGGATTCACTTTGCACCTCTTTTCTTT
The DNA here is from genome assembly GCF_012911005.2 of Aromatoleum toluolicum. Classification (GTDB taxonomy): domain Bacteria; phylum Pseudomonadota; class Gammaproteobacteria; order Burkholderiales; family Rhodocyclaceae; genus Aromatoleum; species Aromatoleum toluolicum. Next base: position 12,936 of record NZ_WTVS01000077.1, read on the forward strand.
TTCCTCATCGTGACCTTACGTCCCGGCCCCCCCAACCGATAGCCTCGTTCCGACGGAAAGCCGCGCGATTGCGACAAGGGCCCCGGACGAGGGCTCCGCAGGCTGGCGCAGGCGGGCACGAGGCGCTATCGTGACGGTACGCAGATCGATCCGGGCGGCGCCCGAAAATCGACAGCAGCGCAAGCACCTCGCCCCATTCGGGGGCGCGAAGCGCCGGTGGGATCAGTAGGAGACAAACAAGGTGTCAAAGCAACTATCGTCCGTGACGCGCGTCGGCTTCCTGGTGCTGAACGAGTTCACGATGATCGCGTTCTCGAGCGCGATCGAAGTCCTGCGCATGGCCAACCACATCAGCGGCAAACCGCTGTACAGCTGGTGCGTCATCAGCCCCGACGGTCAGCGCGTCTCCTCCAGCAACGGCCTCGCCCCCGCCCAGGTCTGCACCTACGAGAACGCAGGGCCGATCGACATGCTGTTCGTATGCGGCGGCACCAATGTCACCTGCTTCGTCGACGACAAAGTGCTGACCTTGCTGCGCCGCATCGCCCAGGACCAGATAATCCTCGGGGGGCTCTGCACAGGCACCTACGCCTTGATGAAGGCGGGGCTGCTCAATGGTTACAGGGCCACCATCCACTGGGAGAATCTCAGCGCCCTGCGCGAAGCCCACACGAAGGTCAATTTCGTCGAGGAACTCTTCGTCATCGATCGTGACCGCATCACCTGTACCGGGGGCATCGCGCCGATGGACATGATGCTGGCCGTCGTGCGCGAGCGCTGCGGCAAGACCGTGGTGGCGGAAATTTCGGAGCAGTTCATCCTCGACCGGGTGCGCGACAGCAAGGACCGTCAGCACATCCCCGTGGCGGCACGCATGGGCTGCAACCACAAGGGCTTGGTGGAGGTGGCCGCGCTCATGGAGGCCAACATCGAGGAGCCGCTCTCGCTGGAGGAACTCTCGCAACTGGCCGGCCTTTCCCAGCGCCACCTTCAGCGCATGTTCCGCGACGCCCTCCAAGTCACCCCCAGCCACTACTACCTGGAACTGCGCCTGCGCCGCGCGCGCGAGTTGCTGCTGCAGACGGAAATGTCCATCACGAGCATCACGATCGCCTGCGGCTTCCAGTCCGCCTGCCATTTCAGCAAGTGCTATCGCGCGCTGTTCGGCAAGCCGCCCAGCGGCGAACGCCGTCCGCAAGGGAACGCCGCCGCGGCACCTCGCAGAAAGCCCGTCGCGCACCACCAGGCGGCATGAGGGGCCTTCGCGCCTGAGCACGGAGGCCAAGAAACGCAGCGGCCGCGCAACTCGCCAGGCCGGGCGACACGTCCAAGTCGCTGGATAGGTAGGCCAGCGGCGTGCATGGCGAGGGCCGAAACCGTTACCTATCCTTGTAGGACCGGAAGCGAGGAAACCGCGCGCCGAAAAACCTGCGGGGGGAGGAAACGATGAACAGGCCGAACATCAAGGCGCAGCGCCTGGCAGCGCTGGTTCTCCTGGGCTCACTGCTGTTCAACTATCCCCTGCTGGCACTGTTCAACCACCCCACGCTGGTGGGCGGCATTCCCATCCTCTACGTGTACGTGTTCGCGGCCTGGGCGCTGCTCGTCGGCCTCCTGGTGCTGGTAGTCGAGCGGACGTAGCGACGGACTGCGAGCGCGGTTCCGCTCGACCGCCCGCACGGAGACTGCATCTTGCCGGCATGGATCATCGCGACGGTGGCCGCGAGCTATCTCGGGCTGCTCTTCCTCATCGCTTACCTGGGCGAGCGCGCCGCCGATGCCGGGCGCAGCCTGATCGCCAACCCATACGTCTATTCGCTCTCGCTCTGCGTCTTCATGACCGCGTGGGGTTTCTATGGCGACGTCGGGGTTGCCGCCGTTGCCGGCATCGGCTTCGTGCCGGCGAACATCGGCCCGTGCGTGATGGTGGCCCTGTGGTGGATGGTGCTGCGAAAGATCATCCGCATCGCCAAGGACAACCGCCTCACTTCACTGGCCGACTTCATCTCCTCGCGCTACGGCAAGAGCCCCCTGCTGGCCGGACTGGTGACCGTGATCGCGGCGGTCGGCGTCACCCCCTACATTTCGCTGCAGCTCAAGGCGATCTCGATGAGCTTCAACGTCCTGCGCGGCTACCCGGATGTCCTGGCGATCTCGTCGCAGCCCGAAAGCGTGTGGCGCGACACCGCGTTCTACGTGACCTTGATGCTGGCCGCATTTACCGTCGCGTTCGGCACGCGCAAGCTCGATCTGGCCGAGCGGCACGAAGGCCTGGTGGCGGCGATCGCCTTCGACTCGCTGGTCAAACTGCTCGCTTTTGTCGCCGTCGGCGCCTTCGTCACCTGGGGCATGTACGACGGCCCCGGCGACATCTTCACCCAGGCAGCCCAAGTGCCGCAGATGGCCGCGCTTTTCACGATCGGCGGTCGCGCGGGCGAGCTCTACAGCGGTTGGGGCTCATTCTTTTCGATTTCCTTCGTCGCCATGCTCGCGGTCCTGTTGCTGCCGCGGCAGTTCCAGGTGGCGGTGATCGAGAACGTCGACGAGACGCACGTCGGCAAAGCGATCTGGCTGTTTCCGCTCTACCTCCTGGTGTTCGACCTGTTCGTCCTTCCCATCGCCTTCGGAGGCCTGCTGCAGTTCGGCATCGACGCCGCGGTGAGTCCCGATACCTTCGTCATCATGCTGCCCATGTCGGCGCAGCGCGAGGCGCTCGCGCTGCTCGTCTTCGTCGGCGGCTTCGCCGCTGCCACCGGCATGGTGATCGTCGAGACCATCGCGCTGGCGACGATGGTCTGCAACGATCTGGTGATGCCTGTCCTGCTGCGCATCAAAGCGCTACGGCTGACCGAGCGGGCCGATCTTTCTGGCCTGCTGCTCGCGATCCGCCGCGCCACCATCCTGCTCGGCCTCCTGCTCGGCTATTTCTATTACCGGCTGGCGGGCGAAGTGTATGCGCTGGCCGCGATCGGGCTTATTTCGCAGGTCGCGGTGGCGCAGTTCGGGCCCGCACTGCTCGGCGGCCTGTACTGGAAGGGCGGCACCAAGGCGGGTGCCATGGCCGGGCTGAGCGCCGGTTTTCTGGTCTGGGCGTACACGCTGGTGGTGCCGGCGTTCGCCCGTGGGGGCTGGCTGCCGGCGACGCTGCTCGAGCAGGGGCCCTTCGGCGTGGCGCTGCTGCGCCCGCTGGCCCTGTTCGGCCTCGAGGGCCTTGACGAGATGAGCCATGCGATCCTGTTGAGCATGCTGGCCAATGTCGGGAGCTATGTGGCCGTGTCGGTCCTCAGTGGCCAGGACAGCCTGGAGCAGACCCAGGCGACGCTCTTCGTCGATGTATTCAAGCATGACCGCGGCGCCGAACCCGCCTGGCGGGCGCACGGCTCGCTGCCCGATCTCTACGCGGTCATGGGGCGCTTCCTCGGGGCGGAGAATGCCCGTCAATCCTTTGCCGAGCATGCGCGGCGGCGCGGCCTCGACTGGCCCCGCGAGGTCGACGCCGACCTCGCGCGCCACTGCGAGGCACAGCTCGCCGGCATCATCGGCGCCGCATCCGCGCGAGTGGTGCTCGGCTCGGTCGTAGAGGAAGAGCTGCTGCGTGACAGCCTTACCGGCCTGCCGAACCGCGCGCTGCTGCTGACGCGCCTCGGCGACGCGCTCGATCGGCGCCGGCTTGACGGCGCGCACGGGTTCGCCTTGCTGTTCCTCAGCCTCGACCGCTTCCCGGTGATCAGCGACAGTCTCGGCGCGGCGGTCGGCGATGAGCTCGTGATCGCTGTCGCCCGCAGCGTCGGCGCCGGATTACGCCCCGGCGACACCGCCGCCCGCCTCGGTGGCGAGAACTTCGCCATCCTTCTCGACGACACCGGCGACGTCGCGGAGGCGGTGCGCTTCGCGGAGCGGCTCCAGAATGAGCTGGCGACCGGCTTCAACGTGGACGGGCATTCCCTGTTTACCTCGGCCAGCGTGGGCATCGCCCTCGGAGGTCCGGGCTATGCCGATGCTGTCGACATCCTCCGCGATGCCGAGACCGCGGCGCATAACGCCGCACGCCGCGGCGGCGCGTGCCAGGAGGTTTTTGCCGCCGACATGCGCGAGCGCGTGGTGGCCCTGCTCGAAATGGAAACCGCGGTGCGCCGGGCAGTGGCCCGCGGTGAGGAGTTCCGCGTCTACTACCAGCCGGTCATCGCGCTGCGCACCGGGCGACTGGCCGGATTCGAAGCGCTGGTGCGGATGCGCCGCGCCGACGGCAGCCTGGTGCCGCCATCCGAATTCATTCCACTCACCGAGGAGACCGGCCTCATCGTGTCGATCGGCCGCTGGGTGCTGGCCGAAGCCTGTCGGCAGATGCACGACTGGCAACGGCGCTATCCGGAGCATCCCCCCATGCAGATCAGCGTAAATCTCGCCGGACGCCAGTTCGTCCAGCCCGACCTGGTTCAGCAGATAGAGGCGGTTCTGGCCGAGACCGGTCTCGACACCGGCAGCCTCAAGCTGGAGGTGACCGAGACGGTCATCATGGAGCATGCCGAGGCGGCAACCGCCGTGCTCGAGCGCCTGCGCGCCCTGGGGATCAAACTCCTGATGGACGACTTCGGCACCGGCTATTCGTCACTGTCCTACCTGCACCGTTTCCCGCTGGACACCTTGAAGATCGACGCCTCCTTCGTGCGCCGCATGGACACCGACCGGACCGCGGCCGACATCGTGCAGACCATCGTCACCCTGGCCCGGACACTCCATATGGAAATCATTGCCGAAGGAGTCGAGAGCGCCGCGCAGTTGGCGCAGTTAAGGGCCCTGGACGTCGACTACGGCCAGGGCTACCACTTCGGAAGGCCGCTGGACGCGGACGCCGCCGCGAGGATGATCGGCGACGCGCCCGTCTGGTAGCCCCGGGAGTCAGGAATCCTGGCCTTGGCCGTTCGTCCGGCGCGCGATCCGCTCCTCCTTGCGCAGACCGAAGCTTTCGGTGAGGCGATCGAGGATGATCGCGAGCAACACCACCGCGAGGCCGGACTCGAAACCCAAGCCGATGTCGAGGCGCTGGATGCTGGCGAGCACATTGTTGCCGAGCCCGCCGCCGCCGACCATCGACGCGATGATGACCATCGACAACGCCATCATGATGGTCTGATTGATGCCAGCCATGATCGAGGGCAACGCACCGGGGATCTGGATCTTAAGCAGAACCTGCAGCGGCGTGCAGCCGAAGGTGATGCCAGCCTCGACCTGCTCCTTGTTGACGTGACGGATACCGAGGGCGGTCAGGCGAACCACCGGCGGCATGGCGAAAATCACCGTCGCCAGGACCGCCGGCACGCGCCCCAAGCCGAACAGCATCGCCGCCGGAATCAGGTACACGAAGGCGGGCATGGTCTGCATGAAATCCAGCACCGGACGCAGCAGGTAATTGATGCGGCGGTTGAGCGCAGCGGCGATGCCCAGGGGTATTCCCACGCAGAGGCTGATGAGCGTTGCCGAGATGATCAGCGCGAGCGTCACCATCGTCGCCGGCCAGAAGCCAGTGCCGATGATTATCGTCAGTGCCCCGGCAGCGACGACGGCGAACTTCCACCCCAGGCGCCAAAATCCGAGCGCCACGATCGTCGATGCAAGCAGCCAGTCCGGGATCAGGTGCAGCAGCTGCTCGATGAGTTCGGTCGAGTACCCGACGATGTCGCCAAGGCCGGCCAGCACCCCGTGATCGTTCTCGAGAATGAAATTGACGGTCTTCTCGGCCCATTCGCCGATCGGCAGGAATTCACGCATGGGTCATTTCCTCCTTCGCCATCTTCTTGAGCAGGATCGTCTGGGTGACCGCGCCGACATAGTGTCCTTGCGCCTCGATCACCGGCAGGGGGTAAGGCATCCGGACGATGCGCCCGATCAGGTCACGCAAGTTGAGGTCGCAACGCACCGGAGGCAGATCGCCCATCAGGGCGTGGGAGAGTTCCTTGGCGCCCGACTCCAGCGAGCGGATCATCGAGTCGATCGAAACGGCGCCGACAAACTTGCGCTCGCTATCGACCACGAAGCCGTAGTTGCGCTTCACTGAGCGCAAGCGCTCGATTGCAGCATGGAATCCGTCGCCGAAATCCTGCGCCGCGCTGAACACCGGCACGGCGTCAGCGTCGGCGATGTCTTTCGCCGACAGGTATTTGTTCACATCCACGCCGTTGAAGAAGGCGCGGACGTATTCGTCCGCCGGATTGCGGATGATTTCGTCAGGCGTGCCGATCTGCACGATGCGGCCACCTTCCATGATCGCGATGCGGTTGCCGATGCGGCAGGCTTCGTCGAGGTCGTGCGAGACGAAGATGATCGTGCGCTGGTGCTCGCGCTGGAGATCGAGCAGGAGTCCCTGCATTTCGGTGCGCTTCAGCGGGTCGAGCGCCGAGAACGCCTCATCCATCAACATCAGCGAGGGATTGACGACCAGCGCGCGTGCGAGTCCCGCCCGCTGCTGCATGCCCCCACTCAGCTCACGCGGATAGCGATTGGCGAAGGCACTCAGCCCGACCTGTTCGAGCACCTTCATTGCACGCGCTTCGCGCTCCTTGCGGGGAACACCGGCCACTTCGAGGCCAAACGCCGCGTTCGCGAGGACCGTAAGATGCGGTAGCAGCGCAAACGACTGGAAGACCATCGCCATGTCGCGACGGCGCAGCTTGATGAGTTGCTGCGGCGGCATCGATGCCACATCCTGCCCGTCGACGAGAACCTGCCCCGCCGTCGGTTCGATCAGTCGGTTGATCAGACGGATCAGCGTGGACTTTCCGGAACCGGACAAGCCCATGATGACGAAGATCTCGCCCGCATTGATCTGGAAATTGGCGTTCTGCACACCAATCACCATCCCCGTTTCCCGAACGATGTAATCCTTGTCCTTGCCCGACCGCAGCAACTGCATCGCGAGGTCGGGTTTGGGTCCGAAGACCTTGTACAGGTCCTTTACAACGATCTTTTCCTGCATTGTCTCGTGTCTCCACCGCACTGGATCGCCCACCGGTTGCAAGCCAGTGCCCGCATGGAGCGGGCGCCGGCTTGCGTGTCCTGGCCGCAGCCGGACGTCCTTAACGGGCTTCCTTCAGCCAGCCTGCAACCATGTCCGGGTGGCTCGCGATATAAGCCGCGGCCTCTTTCTCGTACGACGAGTCTTTCGCCTTCGCCATGATCCCTTCGAGATCGGCCAGCGGGATCCTGAAATTCTTGATGAAGGCTGCGGCTTTCGGGAAATCCTCCGCGAAACCCTTGCGCCCGATGGCATGGATGGCTTCCGCACCGCCGAGGGACATTTTCGGATCCTCCAGGTAGCGCACCTTGTATTTGGAGAACATCCAGTGCGGGTTCCACGTCGTGACAACGATCCATTCCTTGCGCGCGACGGCGCGATCGAGCGCGACGATCATGGCGGCGTCGGAACCCGTACGCAGGTCATAGCCGTTCAGGCTGTAATCCTTCAGCGCCTTTTCCGAGGCGCGCATCAGGCCCGCGCCCGGGTCGATCCCCTGGACCTGGCTCTTCAGCTTCTTCGCCACGTCCGGCTTGTTCAGATCGTCGATCGACGACAGCTCGGACGCCGGCACGTAATCAGGGACCGCCCAACCGAGTTTCGCATTGTCGTAGAGGATGCCCAGATCGACGACCTGGCTGGAAAGCTTGTCCCAATATGCCTTGTGCGTGTTCGGCAACCACGCCATCAGCATCACGTCGAGCTGCTTCTTGGCGACCCCCTGGTACTGCAGGCCGATGTCCGTCATAACCAGCTCGACCTTGTAGCCGAGCTGCTGCTCGAGCAACTGCTTGGCGATGTTCGTCACAGCCTCGGCGTCGGACCATGCCGTCCAGCCGATCTTGATCGTCTTCTGCTCGGCGGCTTGAACTCCCGCCGCGCCGCCGATCGCCGATACGATCATCACTGCGCCGATCGCCTGCTTGAATGCTTGCTTCAGTCCTGAAAACATCGTCTCCTCCGATCTCTTGTGGCGGGCCGTATTTGTCGGCCCGTTTATGGCTGTATCTGAGTGAATGCTAGTCAACAGCTTCGATCCTGCGGGTACAAATGCCGATCACTCTGGCTGCGCGGAGTCGTTTCCTGGACGTCAGGAATCGCTTCCGCACGGAATCTTCGCGGTTGATCGACGTACCGAGTCTATGGCGTACGGCCTACAGGGAACTACTCGGTTACGACATTCACCACGCAAAATGCGCCAAGGCATCGAGCGGGAACGGGAAGAAGGCGGGAACGGGAGACTGCGAAGGGGATCGCGAACGGCGCCGGCCGAATCGCGGCGCGCGTTCGGGAGGAGGACGCGCGGTTCGGATTCGCGGCTGGCCCGGTACGACTCCGGGGGAGCGGCAAGGTGGGGGCGGCTGAAGGCGCTCCCACGAAACATCACGGCCACGCGAATGTGAAACGGAGCCGGTGTTCGTCACCGGCTCCGTTCTCGGGGCGCTGCCGCGGAAAGGTCGCTCAGCCGGGGATTGCCGCCTCGCACACCATGCGTGGTTGCGCGGACGCAGGGTTTTCCGACGACGCGACAAATACGCCGAACTCCTCGGCCGCATCGAGAATCCAGCTGAAGAGGTAATCGGCAAAGCTGCGCCGGATGACCAGCTCCCAGCGCGCCTCGGCGACCCGCCGGATCACCGCCGAACTCTTCGCGAAGACGCTCGTGACGCCCTTGCCCACCGGGAAGTGGCGCGGATGCACGTCGTAGGGCGTGCATTTCATCAGCAGCTCGCGCACGCACGGACCGCTGAGTTCGAGCACCGTCTGCCCGCCGCTCACGTTCATCACCGCGTAGTGGCCGGTGAGGTGCCCGCGCAGCGCCGCCTCGGCGGCGAACTCCTGCCCCGCCGGCACGATGGCGAGCCACTCGTCGGGCGACATCCACTGCAGGCTCACGCCGCGCGCCTCGTCGAGCGACAGCGGCCCCGGTTCCAGCGGCAGCGCGAGACCCAGCGCGCGCTCGACGCCGGCGCGAAACGCTGCGTCCCCGGCGTTGCCGCGCAGCACGAGGTGGCCGAGGAAGGCCTTCTCGCACACGACCACCCGCGCCTCCTGCGGCGCGGCCGCCTGCGCGACGCGCGCGCGGGTCATCGCCAGCGGCGACTCCGACTTCACCGCGCCGCGCGGATTCAGTTCCATTTGGGCGAACTCAGACATGATGACGTGCTCCTTCGGCGTCGTAGAAGACCGGGCTCACGACCTCGGCCGCATGCACCCGGCCGTCGGCCATCGGCAGATAAACGGTTTGACCCATGCGCTGGGCACCGCCCTTGACGACGGCGAGCGCGAACGAATGGCCCAGCGTGGGGCTGAAGTAGCTCGAGGTGACGTGCCCGACCATCGGCATCGGGATGCGGATCTCCTTCTCCAGCACGATCTGCGCGCCCTCGT
>NZ_WTVS01000078.1 GCF_012911005.2 Aromatoleum toluolicum
CGCCCGCCCCGTCCGCCCTGCGTCTCGTGCTCGACACGAACACCGTGATGGCGCTGTGGGCGTTCGAGGACCCCCGGCTGCAGCACTTGCGCCAATGGGTCGAGGACGACCGCGCGGTGCTGTTGGCCAGCGCGGCAACGCTGGAGGAGCTGCGGCGCGTGCTCGCCTATCGCCAGTTCGCGATTGCGCCGGAGCGCCAGGCGGCCATCCTCGCGACCTACGCCGGCCGCACGTGCGCGGTACCGGCGCCCGACGCTGCCGCGGAACCGCCTCCCCTGCCCGCCTGCGGCGACCGTGACGACCAGAAATTCCTCGAAGCCGCGCGCGACGGCGGCGCGAACCATCTCGTCAGCCGCGACAAGCTGCTGCTGAAGCTCAACCGCCACCGCCTGGTGCGGCCGCTGTTCGCGATCCTGACGCCCGAGGCGCTCGACGCCGCGCTGCGCGCCGAGTCCGGCGCCTGAGGTTCCGCGCGGCGGCGAGCCTCAGGCCGCGCCGGCCAAGGCGCGGCGCAAGGCCGCCAGGTAGCGCAGGCCCGCGGCCGCGCGGCTGCCGTACCAGGATGCCATCTCGCCGTCGATCATCGCCGCCGGCCGCCCCGACAAGGCCGCGACTTCGGCGAGATGCCGCTCGCGGAAGCGGTAGGGTTCGCTCGACAGGAACACGCGCACGACTCCGGCCATCCACGGCGCCTGCCAGTCGATCTCCGGATAGCGCGCGCCGGCGTCGGCGGGCAGCGTGTCCCACCCGACGGCCGCGAGGGTCGCGGAGATGTAGGTGTCGCGCGCGACGCTCATCCACGGCTCGCGCCAGATGAGATACAGGACGTCCTCGCGCGGCAGCGCCCGTGCGAGCGCCTGCGTCTCGGCGAGTGCCGCCTGGAGATCCGCCGCAAGCCCTTCGGCCCGGTCCGCGCAGTGGAACACGCCACCGAACAGGCGATACAGCTCGAGATTGTCCGCCGGCGTGCAGGGATGGGTGACGATCACGTTGGGCACGAAGGCGGCCAGTTCCTCGACCGTCTCGCGCCGGTTCTCGTCGATATTGACGATCAGATGCGTCGGTGCGAGCCCGCGCACGACATCCATCTTCACGTCCTTCGTGCCGCCGACCTTGGGGATGGCCTTCAGGGCTGCACGCGGGTGTACGCAGAAGCCCGTGCGCCCCACCAGGCGATCGGACAGCCCGAGCTCGCACACCAGTTCGGTCAGCGAGGGGACGAGCGACACGATGCGTACTTCGCCGATGGCTGGCCGGTGTTCGGCGCCCTGGGCGTCGCGGAGGGGCGCTGCGACCTCGGCCACGGGTGATATTTTCATCGACGTGAAACTTGAACGGGAATCGCTCGCGATTGTAGGCGATCCGCGGCCAGCGCGCGCATCGCGGCGGATGCCTCCGTCCTAGCCGGCTTCCCCGGCAGCGGGCGACGCCAATTTTCCGCTGTTTCGGGATGTTGCGTTGCAGTATGCTTAGCCCCCCAACAGAACATCCAGGGGTTGTCGTGCTCCCTGCCGACCGTGTGGAACACCCGACCGGTGCGCCTGCCGCCCACCAGCGTGCCGGACTGGCCGGACTCGCTGTTTCGGCGATCGGGGTCGTCTATGGCGACATCGGCACCAGCCCGCTGTATACGCTGAAGGAAGTGTTCAACGGCCCGCACGCCGTGCCCGTGACCACGGAGAACGTGTACGGGATCCTGTCGCTGGTGTTCTGGGCGCTGATGCTGGTGGTGTCGGCCAAGTACGTGGTCTTCATCACGCGCGCCGACAACCGCGGCGAAGGCGGGATCATGGCGCTGACCTCGCTCGCGCTGCGCGTCGTCCCCGAAGGCCGCAAGGCCTGGGTGCTGTCGTCGCTGGGCGTGTTCGGCGCAGCGCTGTTCTACGGCGACGGCATGATCACGCCGGCCATCTCGGTGCTGTCGGCGGTCGAAGGCCTCGAAGTCGCCACGCCGGCCTTCGCGCCCTACGTGCTGCCGATCGCGCTCGTGGTCCTGGTGGGCCTCTTCATGATGCAGCGCCACGGCACCCAAAAGGTCGGTGCGGTGTTCGGGCCGGTGATGGTGTGCTGGTTCCTCCTGCTGGCGGGCTTGGGCATCTCGGGCATCCGCCTGCACCCGGAGATCCTCGGCGCACTGAATCCCGCGTGGGCTTTGGGTTTCCTCGCCGACAACCCGCTGCTGGGCTGGCTCGGACTGGGCGCCGTGGTGCTCGCGATCACCGGCGGCGAGGCGCTGTACGCCGACATGGGCCACTTCGGCCGCAAGCCGATCAAGCTCGCCTGGTTCACGGTCGTGTTCCCGTCGCTGTACCTGAACTACCTCGGCCAGGGTGCGCTGATCCTCGACCACCCGGACAACGTCCGCAACCCGTTCTACCTGCTGGTGCCCGACGAGTTCGTGTATCCGATGGTCGGCATGGCGACGCTGGCGACCATCATCGCCAGCCAGGCGGTGATCTCGGGCGCCTACTCGCTGACGCGCCAGGCGATGCAGCTCGGCTACGCGCCGCGGATGCGCACGATCTTCACCTCGGCGCGCGAGATGGGCCAGATCTACGTGCCGAGCATCAACTGGATGCTGCTCGGCGCAGTGATCGCGCTGGTCGTCGGCTTCCGCTCGTCGAGCGCACTGGCATCGGCCTACGGCATCGCGGTGACGATGACGATGATGATCGACACGGTGCTCGCCTTCGTCGTCGTGCGCGCGCTGTGGGGCTGGGGCAAGGTGCAGGCGGGCCTCTTCCTCGCGGTATTCGTCACCGTCGATATCGCCTTCTTCTCCGCGACCACGGTGAAGATCCTCGCCGGCGGCTGGTTCCCGCTGCTGATCGGGGCCGTGATCTTCACCTTCCTGACGACCTGGAAGCGCGGCCGCACAATGCTCAACAACCGCATCCGCACCGACACCATCCCGCTCGACCTCTTCATCCATTCGATGTTCACCAGCCCCCCGCCGCGCGTCGCCGGTACGGCAGTGTTCCTGACCACCTGGCTCGACGGCGTGCCGCGCGCACTGCTGCACAACATCCTGCACAACAAGGTGCTGCACGAGCGCGTGGTGCTGCTGATGGTGCATACCGCGGACGTCTCCCACGTCGAGGAAAAGGACCGCATCGAGGTCGAGGAGATCGACTACGGCTTCTACCGCCTGCGTCTGAACTTCGGCTTCATGGACGACCCGGACATCCCGGCCGAGCTGGCGCGCTGCGCCGAGCACGGGCTCGCCTTCGAGACCATGGAGACCTCGTTCTTCCTCGGCCGCGAGACCATAGTCCGGCGTATGGGCTCGGGCATGGCACGCTGGCGCGAGCGCCTCTTCATCGTCATGTTCCGCAATGCCGGCAGCGCCGCCGACTACTTCCACCTGCCGCCGAACCGGGTCGTGGAACTGGGCACCCAGGTCGAGCTCTGAGTTGAAGCAGTCGGACCTCCAGCCATGCGGGCGCGCGCAACGCCTTCGTCGGTGACGATGACGCGCATCCGCAACAACAACCGCCGCCCCGCGCCGCCCCTTTCGATGCGCCACCACCTGCTCGCCTTCGCGCTCGCGCTGTCGTGTTTCGCCGCACCGCCGACCCGCGCAGGAGCGGCGCCGGAGCAATGGCAAGGCGCCGCGTTCGCCGGCGACCGGACGGCCCTGGAAAAGCTCGCCGCGGCCGGCGCCAAGGTCGTCCGGGTCTATGGCGAGTCCGACGCGTGGGTGCTCGACGCGGCACAAGGCCTCGGCTTGCGGGTGGTGATGGGCCTGTCGATCGCGTATCCGCGCGCCCCTGAAGCGCTGCGCGCGCAGGAGCAGGCCATCCGCCGCTTCGTCGAACGCCACCGCAAGCATCCTGCGCTGCTTGCATGGGGCGTCGGCAACGAGGTCGAAGCCGGCGCGGCCGACCCCTTGCCGGTGTGGCGCGAGATCGACCGCCTCGCGGGCATCATCAAGACGATCGACCCTGCACACCCGACCCTGATGGTCGTCGTCGATGGCGGCATCGAACGCCTGAAGCTGCTCGCCATCTGCTGCGCGAACATCGACCTGCTGGGCATCAACGCCTATGCGGGGGCGGCTTACACCCTGCCGCAGCGCGTGCGCGACGCCGGCATCACGAAACCGGTCGTCATCGGCGAACTCGGGCCGCTGGGCCAGTGGCAGGCCGGGACGAAGCCGTGGGGCGCGCCGGTCGAGCCGACCAGCAGCGAGAAGGCCGTCTTCTTTCGCGATGTGCTCGCCTTCCTGCGCACGCAGCCGCAGATCGCGGGCGCCTTTCCCTTCCTGTGGGGGGCGAAGCAGGAGCAGACCGAGACCTGGCACGGCCTGCTGCTCGCGGACGGCAGCCTCACCGCGATGAGCGACGCGCTGACGCTGGCGTGGGGAAAACCCGTCGCGGAGCCTGCGCCGGCCATCCGCGGCATCGGCATCGCAGCGGACGCGTTCGCGCCGGGCCAGGAAGTCTCGGCCGGCGTGGATGCGGCGTCGTTCGATGGCTCGCCGCTGCGAACCGAGTGGAAAGTGCTGGCCGAAGCGACCGACCTGCGCGGGGGCAGCGGTATCGAAACGCCCCCGGCGCGCATTGCGGCCCCCGTGCTGCACGCCGCCGCGGCCAGCGTGCGCTTCCTCGCCCCGCAGCAGCCGGGCGCCTATCGCCTCTTCATCACTATCCGCGACCGCCAGGGCAAGGCGGCGACCGCGAACCTGCCCTTCCTCGTGCGCTGACGCGCGCCGTCAGTCCGCAAGCTGCGGCCGCGCCGCCTTGCCGCCGACGCGCCGGCCGACCACGTGCATCTCGCACTTCTTGCAATCGAAGCGCAACGTCAGCGGCTCGCGCACCATGCGCTCGCCGTCCGCCCGCTCCTGCCACAGCGTCATCGGCTCGGGGCGGACGCCCTTCACCTGCTTCGGGCACAGGTTGAAGCTGTAGCGCAGGCAGTGCTTGGTGATCATCAGCGACACGAGCCCGTCCTCGTGGTTCGCCTCGAAGGCGTCGGCGATCAGCCCGACGCCGTGCTTGCGGTAGAACTCGCGCGCGCGGGCGTTGAAGACGTTGCCGAGGTAATTGAGCGATGTGTCGGGATAGCGCGCGGGCGGATCGACCGGAAGCGCACGCGGTGGGCGCTGCCACGCCGCTGCCCGCGCGTCGGTGAGCGCCTCGACCGCGGCACGGCGCAGCGCGTTGAGCTGCCCTACCGGCACGAACCAGGGCTGCGCCGTGTCGAGCGCCACGTCGTCGGCAGCGGCGACGAACATCGTGCCGCCGAGCTTCGCGAGGCTGTCGCGCAGCGTCGCCTGCGCGCGCACCGGGTCGCGCGCCTCGGCCTTGTCGCAGGCGAGCGTGGCAGTCGCGGAGATGCCGGTTTCGTCGCTCATCGTCAGCGCCAGCCCGTCGGCCGCATCGGCAAGGCACAGGCGCACCGGTACGCGGCGCTCGGCCGACTTGCCCGCGAGCTGATTCTCGAACGCGTGATCGACGTTGCGGTACAGCGTCGCGCCGCTCACGAGCCCCTGCGGCAGGTCGACCAGCTGGATGCGGTCGCCATCGACGCGATTGACGCGCGCGCCCAGCAACTCGCCCGCGGCATTGAACCACGCCAGCCCGTCGCCGTTGGCGAGCGGCTCCGCGGCAGCGACGGTGACGAAGCGCCCGCTCACGCCCAGCACGCGACCGACCGGCGCGCCGACGAACTTGGGCGACTCGAAGGATTCGATGTCGCCGTGGCGGCCATTGACGAAGTAATCGGTACTGCCGCGATTGAAGGTCTTGTCCGGGCGCGGCGTGAAGGAGAAGGTCGAACGGCCCGCCGAGCTGCGCGCGAGTTCGGGTCGGACTTCGAGGATACCGTCGAGCGCCTGGCGGTAATGGGCGGTCACGTTCTTCACGTAGGCCAGATCCTTCAGCCGGCCCTCGATCTTGAACGAACGGATGCCGGCGTCGACCAGCGCCTCGAGGTTCGCCGTCTGGTCGTTGTCCTTCAGCGACAGCAGGTGCCGCCGCTCGGCCACCGGCGTGCCGTCGGCATCCTTCAGCGACCACGGCAGGCGGCACATCTGCGCGCATTCGCCACGGTTCGCGCTGCGCCCGGTGAAAGCGTGACTGATCGTGCACTGGCCCGAATAGCTGACGCACAGCGCGCCGTGGATGAAGAATTCCAGCGCGCAACGCTCGCGCTCGGTTACCTCGGCGATCGCGCGAATCTGTTCCAGGTCGAGCTCACGCGCCAGCACGATCTGCGAGAAGCCCACGTCCTGCAGGAAGCGCGCCTTCGCCGGCGTGCGGATGTCGCACTGCGTGCTCGCGTGCAGCTGGATCGGCGGCAGGTCCAGCTCCAGCAGGCCCATGTCCTGCACGATCAACGCATCGACGCCGGCCTCGTACGCCTGAACGACCACCCTGCGCGCCTCTTCCAGCTCGTCGTCGCGCAGGATGGTGTTGAGGGCGAGCAGCACGCTCGCGGAATAGCGGTGCGCGTGCGCGGCGAGCGCCGCGATGTCCGACATGCTGTTGCCGGCCGACGCGCGCGCGCCAAACGACGGCCCGCCGATATACACGGCGTCGGCCCCGTGCTCGATGGCGGCGATGCCGGATTCGAGGTTGCGGGCGGGAGCGAGGAGTTCGAGGGCGAAGGCGTGCGACATCGGGAAAAGCGGACGAATCGAGGGACGCCCGGAGTGTCGTGGACGGTCCCGCATGATAGGCCCTTTCCCGCCGCGCCGTCGTGCATCGCGCGCCCCGAAAGAGTCGTAACAAATCGTCACAACCCGTGAAATCCTTCACATGAACGCCCGCCTGCCTGTACCTCCGGCCAATACCGTCCGGACGCCCCCGGCCCTATTCTGTTACCGAGTGTAAAAGGATTCCCGCGCAGCCGCCCCGGCGGCTTCGCCAGACGATCAGAGGAGCAGGAAAAATGGCACAAGCGATTGCGGTAGTCGTGGCGGTCACGGGCAGGGCATTTGCGCGCGACGTAAAAGGCAACCTGCGTCCGCTCAAGGCGGGTGACACGCTGCAGGAAGGCGAAGTGGTCATCACGATGTCCGGTGGCCATGTCGAACTGGCGATGGCGGACGGTGCACCGATGGAGATCGCGGCCGACCAGACCGTGACCCTCACCGCGGAAGTGTCCGCGACGACCCGTCCGGGCCGCGAGGACGCCCA
Organism: Aromatoleum toluolicum; assembly: GCF_012911005.2. Lineage (GTDB taxonomy): Bacteria > Pseudomonadota > Gammaproteobacteria > Burkholderiales > Rhodocyclaceae > Aromatoleum > Aromatoleum toluolicum. The sequence continues at coordinate 7,143 of NZ_WTVS01000078.1, forward strand.
AGTCTCGCAGGATACCGTCGACCGGGTGATCCAGGCTCTTGAACAGGGTGGCAACCTCGACGACATCGAAGCGCCTGCGGCCGGTCTGGCTGGCGGTGGCGGCGGCGAAGGCAACAGCTTCGTGCGCCTGTTGCGGATCACGGAGGGGGTGAATCCGCTCGAGTTCCGCTTTGCGCAGGAATCGACGGCGCTGCTCCAGCCGGAAGAGTCGGCACCCATCACGGAGGAGCCCGAACCGCTCGGTGCGACGGTGACGCTCGGCGACGTCACGGTGTTCGAAGGCTCGGGCACGGCGACGATCACCGCAACCGTCAACAGCCCGGTCACCGGCACTGACCTCGTCATTACCCTGAGCAACGGCGCAGTCATCGTCATCCCGGTCGGTTCGACCACCGGAACCTCGACCCCCTTCCCGATCCAGGACGAAGACCCCTACATCGACGCCGAAACCTTCCCGGTCTCGGTCGTCGACACCAGCGGCAGCGGCTTCGGCACGGTCACCCCGACCGGCCCGGCGACCGTGGTGGTGAACGATACGATCGACCCGACCAATTCCTCGCTCACCGTCACGCTCGAAGCGGCACCGTCGCTCACCGAGGACGGTGCGACCCTGACGTATGTCGTCACGCTGAGCGCAGCGGTGCGTCCGGGCGACGACCCGGTGACGATCACATTCACCGATCTCGCCGGGAACACGCAGACGATCGTGATCAGCGAAGGCACGAGTGGCTCGATCGCGGTTCCCATTCCCGAATCGCTGTTCGAGGACGTGTACAAGGAAGCGGACGCAGTGCTGCCCGTCGCGACCAATGTCGCGATCTCGGGTGGCTCCGACTTCGAAGCGCTCAGTCCGCCCACGGTCGGCAACGTGACGCTGGTCGACACCATCGATGTCGTCACGGTGCGCCTGAGCGCCACCCTGAGCACCAGCGAGGACGGCGGCTCGATCACCTACACCGCAGCCCTCTTCGATGCGGCCAACAACCCGGTGACCACCGCCAACGCCATCACCGTCACCCTCGACGACAACAGCACCATCACGATCGCCGCCGGCGCCAGCAGCGGCACGCTGGACGTGGCGGTCAATCGCGACGACGTCTATCTCGAGACCGATAGCATCAGCCGCTCCATCGCCAACGTCAGCGAGGCCAACGCCGGCACCGTTGGCGCCTTCGAGAGCCTCACATTCAGCAACACCCCGGCCACCACCACCATCGTCGATGACAGCGACGCGGTCACGGTGCGCCTGAGCGCCACCCTGAGCACCAGCGAGGACGGCGGCTCGATCACCTACACCGCGGCCCTCTTCGATGCGGCCAACAACCCGGTGACCACCGCCAACGCCATCACCGTCACCCTCGACGACAACAGCACCATCACGATCGCCGCCGGCGCCAGCAGCGGCACGCTGGACGTGGCGGTCAATCGCGACGACGTCTATCTCGAGACCGATAGCATCAGCCGCTCCATCGCCAACGTCAGCGAGGCCAACGCCGGCACCGTTGGCGCCTTCGAGAGCCTCACATTCAGCAACACCCCGGCCACCACCACCATCGTCGATGACAGCGACCCGACAACGCTAACGCTGACCGGCAGCGCGAACGTCATACCAGGCGGAACGATCACTTACACGGCAACGCTCGATCACGAAGTCCGCGCAGGCGACGCGCCGGTACTTGTCACGTTGTCGAACGACCTATCCTTCGAGATCACGTCAGGCAACACAGGCTCGATTACGACAACAGCCCCGAATGATGGAATAACACCATCTATCGGCCCAGTGACCGCGACGGCAACCCAAACCGTCAGCGGATCGCAAGGCTCGTTCGAGGCTTTGACCGCTGTCGGGACGGTAATGACCGACATCAACTACACGCCTTCGCTCACGACATCGAACCAGACGGTCGATGAAACCGGCGGACTGGACAGCGTGGTCGGGACATTGGCGGTCAATTACGGAGGGGACGCCGCCGGAACGCTGGCCCTCGCAGCCGCTAACGCCACATGGTCCGCAGGCACGCAGACGCTCACGGCCAATGACGGAAGTTGGAAGGTTACCGTCAATGGCAACGGCACTTACACCTTCACCCAACTCAAGGCAATGGCGCATCCGGACGCATTGAATCCGGACGACCCCATTGACCTGACGATCACTGCTAATGTCGTGGATGGCGACGGGTCAGCCGCATCGCAGAACTTTACGGTGACGGTACTCGACGACGGTCCGACCGTAACGGGAACGACCAATCTGATCTTCTCTAACCAGGACGCCACCACCGGCGCAAGCGGCATCTTCGCGTACGATATCGGGACGGATGCTCGGACGACTTACAGCGGCGCAAGCAGTTCGGACTTCCGTACCGTCGCTCTAGTGAGCGGGCTCGTGGGCACCACGCCGATCACGATCGGAGCGACTCCAGTTACCTGGGTCTCGGAGACCAACGACGAAGCAGTGTTCTCCTTTACCTTCCAATACGCGGCCAATCCGCTCACGCCCGGCATCCTGAGCGCAGCATCCGGCCTGCTGATTTTCGACAAGGATGCGGGCACGTACACCGTGAAACTGGATGCCCCGGTGCAGAGCTTCACCGTTCTAAATACCGGCAGCACGATTTCGAAGGAAGAATTCAACCTCGTAGGTAACGCGGAGAGTCAGCCAGAGATTGTCGTCTCGAAACTCGCTGACGACTTCTACGTTCGCTTTACGGGAACGTCCGGATCCGCAACAAAAGGAACCTTCGGTACCAGTAGCGGGGACTCGGCCTTCACGCCGAACGAAACATTCTCTGGGCCTCAGGACTACGTAAACGTCAACACTACCCAAAGTGGTGTTGGCGACGGCGTGGTCGGACCGGGCGAAGTCCTCAACATGGAGTTCTACACGAGCAGTCCTGGCAACAACCAAACCCCCGTTCAGGGAACTGCACGGGCCGATGCACTCTATCTGAAGATCGCTCAATTCCACGGCACGGAGGACTTCGTCGTTGTCCTTAAGCTGGTCGACCCTGACAACAACCAGATCATCACGCGCGCAATCGTGGTCGACAGCGGGGATATCTTCACCGGCACGAACCCATATGGCATTTCGCTCGGCAACGGAGAAGGGGTCGTGATCATCGAAAGCAACGACTTCAATGGCGTCGGCGAGAACTACCAGATCTACGGAGCCCAACTGTTGTCCTCTACCGAGAACGTGACCGGATCGGGCATCAACCTGAATCGGGACACAGGCTCTACTGGGGCATCCACCGGCACCCAGACATTCGAGACGAGTGGCGGCCCCACTGCCGCTGACACTTCGGACAATGACGTCGTCAAATTCACCGACATCGGCTTCCTGTCCAGCACCACGAGCACTCAGGACACCAAACTGACGTTCGGCGTGACGGTTGCCGACGCAGACGGTGACACCACGGCCACCCAAACTCTAAGTGTGACGATCGAGGGCAACACGCACTTCCTCGGAACGGCGAGCGCTGACGTGATGTATGGGAGCGACGGCAATGACACACTGCAGGCCGGGGCGGGCAGCGACACGATCTACGGTGGCGCCGGCGCAGATACCTTCAAGTGGAGCCTTGCGGATGCGAGTTCGACCACCGTGCCGACCGACATCATCAAGGACTTCAACAATGCAACCTACAGTAGCCTTACCGAAGGCGACCGCCTTGACTTGAAGGATCTGCTCGAAGGCGCCTCGGCACCGATCGGGTCCCTGGACAACTACCTGCACTTCAGCAAGACGGGTACTTCGACGACTATCGAGGTTCGTTCGGGCGGCAGTGACGGCGTCATTGACCAGATGATTGTGCTGGAAAATATCGACCTAACCAACGGCGGCACGCTCACCACCGACCAGGCCATCATCAACGACCTGATCTCCAAGGGCAAACTCATCACCGACTGACGCCCTGACGATCCGCCCGGCGGCCCCATGGCCGCCGGGCTTTTTTTCGTCCGTACCCCGCTCACAGCATCCCGCGCAGCTCCCTCAGCAGCACCGACAGCATCGGCATCTCGATCGCCTGTGCGATCTTCACGTCGGCGAGCAGGTGGCGGTAGCGGTCGATCTGCTGCGTGCGGCGGGCTTCCCACGCGGCGATGAGGTCGTCGGGCTGGCCGAGGTCGGGCGAGGTCTTGAGGATGTCGGCCGCGAGACTGCGGGCGAGGTTCGACAGGTCCACGCGCAGCGCGCCGCGCGCGAGGTTCTGCCAGCGCGTGTCGGCCGGCAGGGCGGCGATCTGGGCGCCGAGCCAGTACAGATCGAGGTGCCCGCCGAGGGTGAAATACACCGCGGCCACCGTCCCCTCGGGGCGGCCGGTGTCGGCGACGATCTCGACGAGATCGAGCGCCGAATACAGCTCGTCGAGCAGGGCGATGCGCAGGGCGAGCTCACCGGGTACGCCGCGCTCGACGTAGCGCGCGGTCACGGCATCGAGCTGCACGCGGTAGTCGTCCGACACCAGGCGGTACAGGTGCTCGGTCAGGGCATCGACGCCGGGACGGAAGCGGGCGAGCGTGGCCTGCAGGTCGGCGAGCGATTCGCGGTGGCGCAGGAACCAGGTCGTGCCGCGCTGCACGAGGCGGCCGCAGTCGATGATCATGGCGGTCTGGACGGCGTCGTCGACGCGGTTGTCGAGCTCCTCGATGGCGCGCCAGATCGGCACCAGACCGAAGATCTCGCGCGTCACCATGTAGGCGCGCACGATCTCCCCCGCCGTCACCCCGAGTTCGCCCTGCAGCCGGCTGACGAAGGTGGGGCCGACGCGGTTGATCATGCTGTTGATGACGTGCGTCGAGATGATCTCGCGGCGCAGCGCGTGCCTGGGGATGTGCGCGGCGAAGCGTTCGCGCAGCGGCGCCGGGAAGTAGCGCGACAGCGCGCTGCCGATATAGGGATCCTCCGGCACGTCGGACGCGAGCACCTCGTCGTAGAGTTCGATCTTGCTGTAGGCGAGCAGTACGGCGAGTTCGGGCGTGACGAGGCCGATGCGCGCGGCGGCGCGTTCGGCGATCTCGTCGTCAAGCGGCAGGAACTCGAGCTTGCGGTTCAGGCGTCCGGCGAAACTCAGGCGGCGGATGAATTCGGCCTGCTCGTCGAGCAGCGCCACGCCGCGCGCGCGCGTCACCGACAGCACCTGCGTCTGCGCGTAGTTGTCGCGCAGCACGAGCGCGGCGACCTCGTCGGTCATCTCGACGAGCAGGGCGTCGCGCTGCTTGCCGGTGAGCTCGCCTTCGGCGATCACGCTGTTGAGCAGGATCTTGATGTTCACCTCGTGGTCGGAGCAGTCCACGCCGCCGGAGTTGTCGATCGCGTCGGTGTACAGCTTGCCGCCCTTCAGCGCGAACTCGATGCGCCCGAGCTGGGTCATGCCGAGGTTGCCGCCTTCGCCGATGACGCGGCAGCGCAGCTCGGCGCCGTTCACGCGCACCGCGTCGTTGGCGCGGTCACCGACCGAGGCGTCGGTCTCGCTCGTCGCCTTCACGTAGGTGCCGATGCCGCCGTTGTAGAGCAGGTCGACCGGCGCGCACAGGATCGCGCGGATCAGTTCGGACGGCGTCAGCGCCTCGGCCTCGACGCCGAGCACGGCCTGCATCTGCGGCGACAGCGCAATCGACTTGGCACTGCGCGGCCACACCCCGCCGCCCGCGGAAATCTTCGTGCGGTCGTAGTCGTTCCACGACGAGCGCGGCAGCGCAAAGAGCCGTTCGCGCTCGACGAAGGACGATTCCGCATCGGGATCCGGATCGATGAAGACGTGGCGATGGTCGAAGGCCGCGATGAGACGGGTCTTGCGCGAGCGCAACATGCCGTTGCCGAACACGTCGCCCGACATGTCGCCAACGCCGACTGCGGTGAAGGGCTGCTCCTGCGTGTCGATGCCGAGCTCGCGGAAGTGGCGCTTCACCGACTCCCACGCCCCGCGCGCGGTGATCGCCATCTTCTTATGGTCATAGCCAGCCGAGCCGCCCGAGGCGAAGGCGTCGCCGAGCCAGAAACCATATTCGGCCGCGACGGCATTCGCGTAGTCGGAAAAGCTCGCCGTGCCCTTGTCCGCGGCGACGACCAGATAGGGGTCGTCGCCGTCGTGGCGCACCACGTCCGGCGGCGGCACGACGCGGCCCTGCACGAGGTTGTCGGTGAGATCGAGCAGGCCGTGCAGGTATAGGCGGTAGCACGCGATGCCCTCCGCGAGCACGGCTTCGCGGTCGGTCGGCGGCGGCGGGTTCTTGACGACGAAGCCGCCTTTGGAGCCGACCGGCACGATCACCGCGTTCTTGACGATCTGCGCCTTCACCAGGCCCAGCACCTCGGTGCGATAGTCCTCCATGCGGTCCGACCAGCGCAGCCCGCCGCGCGCGACCTTGCCGCCGCGCAGGTGCACGCCCTCGAAGCGCGGCGCATAGACGAAGATCTCGTACATCGGCATCGGCTGCGGCAGGTTCGGGATGCGTTTCGGGTCGAACTTGAAGGACAGGTAGGGCTTGATCCCGCCATGCGGGCCGCGCTGGTAATAGTTCGTGCGCAGCGTCGCCTTCACCATTGCAAGGAACTGGCGCAAGATGCGGTCCTCGTCGAGATTGGCGACGCCGTTGAGCGCGTCGTCGATGCCCGCGAGCACCCTCGCCTCGTGGCGCGCACGATCCTCGACGCGGGCGGGATCCATCCGCAGGGAGAACAGCTCGACGAGCTGGCGCGCGAGCCGCGGCCAGGCCGCGAGGGTCTGCTCCATGTAGGCCTGGCTGAACGTGAATGCCGCCTGCCGCATGTGCTTCGCGTAGGCGCGCAGCACCGTGATCTCGCGCCAGGTGAGACCCGCCAGCAGGGTCAGGCGGTTGAAATCGTCGCTCTCGATCTCGCCGCGCCACGCGCGCAGGAAGGCGTCGTGAAAGAGCGGGCGCAGGGTGTCGACGTCGAGCTCCTCCGCCCCCGCGTAGGCCAGCCCGAAGTCGTGGATCCACACGCATTCTCCGTCCTGGCGCGCGATCTCGGACGGGCGCTCGTCGATGACCTTCACGCCCATGCGTTCGAGCATCGGCAGGCTCTGCGACAGCGGCACCGGCGCGCCGACGCGGTAGATCTTGAAGTTGAGCCGCCCGGCGGGCGCCTCGAGCGGAATGTAGAGACTCATCGCGAGGCCGTCGCCGGTGATCGACTCCATCTGCTCGATGTCGAACACCGCCACGCGCGGCGAAAACTCCTCGCGATAACCTGCCGGAAAGGCGCCACCGTAGCGCCGCAACAGGGCCATGCCGCGCTCTTCGCCGCAGTGCTCGAGCAGCACGCGCTGCAGTTCGTCCTCCCAGCGCCGTGTTGCACGCACGATGCGCTGTTCGAGCTCATGCACCTCGAACGGCGGGATCTCGGAGCCGCGCGTGCGCACGATGATCAGGACGCGCGCGAGCGCCGACTCGAAGAACTGCACGTCGAATTCGGAACTCGCGCCGTTGAAGGCTTCCATCAGCACGGCCTGCATGCGCATGCGCTGGTCGGTGTTGTAGTGCTCGCGCGGCACGTAGATCAGGCAGGCGACGAAGCGCGCGAAGGGATCGCAGCGCACGAAGAGCCGCGTGCGCTGCCGCTCGCCCAGGTGCAGGATGCCCATCGCCTGGTGGTAGAGCTCCTCGGTCTCGATCTGGAAGAGTTCATCGCGCGGATAGCGCTCGAGGATGGTCAGCAGCGCCTTCGCCGCGTGGCTCCGGGGCATCAGGCCGGCGCGCGCGATCACTGCATCGACCTTGCGGCGCAGGAAGGGAATCAGCTTGGGGCTGGCACTGTAGGCGGTGGACGCGAGCAGGCCGATCACGCGATGCTCGCCGCACACGTGGCCGTCCGCGTCGAAGCGCTTGATGCTGAAGCGGTCGATGTAGCCGACGCGATGCACGGTCGAGCGCGTGTTCGACTTGGTGACGGTGAGCAGGACGGGCAGGTTGGGCAGCGTCGATTTGAGTTCCGCCGGCAGCGCGCCGAACGAGCGCGACTGCTGTTCGCCCTCCTTCTCGCGCAGCAGCCCGAGCCCCGAGCCCGCGACGATGGACAATTCGGGGGTACCGCCGGCGGGCGCGGTCAGCGCATAGTCGCGGCAGCCGAGCAGGACGAGGTTGTCGTCCATCAGCCACTTCAGGAACGCGACGCTCTCGTCGATTTCCTCCGCGGGAACCGGCGGCGGCTTGTGCTCGATCTCGGCGATGACGTCCGCGACGCGCTGCTGCATCGCCGGCCAGTCGGCAACCGCCACGCGCACGTCGGCGAGCACGCGCTCCAGACCTTCCCGCAGCGCATCGAGGTCCGCCGCATCGGTGCGCCGGTCCACTTCGACGTGGATGATCGACTCGTAGCGCCCCGCATCCGCGTCGTCGGCGACGCCCTGGTAGATGCCTTCGGCGTCGCGCACGATGCGCATCACCGGGTGGATGATCAGGTGCAGCGTGAGGCCCTGGCGGTTGACCTCCATCGCGATCGAATCGACGAGGAAGGGCATGTCGTCATTGACGATCTCGATCACGGTGTGGGTCGATTCCCAGCCGTGTTCCTCGAGCTTGGGGTTATACACCCGCAGGCGCGTGCCGCCGCGGTGCTTGCGCGCGAAGTGCCAGTGGCTGAGCACCGCGCCGTACAGGTCGTCGACCGTGTAGTCGGCGATATCCTCGGGCGCGACCTGACCGAACCAGCGCCGGGCGAAGGCGCCGATGGACGCTGCCTGGTCGGCGGGCAACTTGAGTTCGATCTGCTCCAGGATCGCTTCGAAACTTGCGGCACCGCTTTCTATATGGCGTGTCTGCATCGCTGTCTCCCGCGTGACGGGGGCTGCGCCGCGACAAGCCGACCAGTCGGGCAACCGCCCACCTTATCCGGCCAACCATACCCGCATCGCGTGCCGCGGGGAAGGCCCATAGGGCGGGAGGAGCCGGAGGCGGATCCCGCCACACGAACGTCGGGCGTGACCACGTGCAGTTTTGGCGGGATGCGCTGCGCTCCTCCCACCCCACGGAAGCGCGTGCGCTTGCCTTGGCGGAAGTGCCTTTAGGGACGCTACAGCGGAAGTCCCCGCGGCTTGCGTCCGGCGCGGGCGAACAGGGCGTCGAACACGGGGTTCGGCAGGACCCGCAGCACGCGCGCGACGACGCCCATCTGCCACGGCACGACGGCGTAGCCGCGGCCCGCAGCGATGACTTTCGCCATGCGCCGCGCGGCCTCGTCGGCCTGCAGCATGAAGGGCATCGGATACTGGTTCACGGCGGTCATCGGCGTCGCGATGTAGCCCGGCGCGAGCGTCACCACGCGCACGCCGCTGCCGCGCAGTTCGACGCGCAGGCTTTCGAGGTAGGCGATCGCCGCGGCCTTGGACGCGCTGTACGCGCCCGCCCCGGGCAGGCCGCGGATGCCGGCGACCGAGGCGATGCCGACGAGCCGCCCGGAGCCGCGCTGGCGCATCGCCTCGACGAAGGGCTGGAAGCTCGCGACCATGCCGTTCACATTGGTGCGCATGACGCGCTCGAAGGCCGCGAGGTCTTCGGGGCATTCGGTGAGCGTGCCGACCGACACGCCCGCATTCGCGATGACGATGTCGGGCACGCCGACCTGCGCGAGGTAGGCTTCGGCCGCCCGCGTGAGGGCATCGCGGTCGCCGACGTCGGCCGGCAGCGCGAGGTGCTCGCCGGGCAGCTCGGCGGCCAGTTGCGCCAGCGCGTCCGCGCGCCGGGCGACGAGGCCCAGCTGCGCCCCGCGCGCGGCGTAATGGCGCGCGAAGGCCTGACCGAGGCCGCTGGAAGCACCGGTCAGGAAAACGCGAAGTCCGGCCGGAGCCGGACTTGCGGAGGAAGCAGATGGGGTAGCGTGCTTCACGAATATTCGCAGCGCGGGCGCGACAGCCTCGCGCTACGGACCGGTCAACCCTTGCCCTTCTCCGAGCGCGCGCGCGCAACCAGCTCGTTGACGGTCTTGAGCATGCCCTCGTGGCTGCCGGCGGTCGAGGCCGAGACCATGAAGCGGCCGTCGACGGCCATCATCGGCACGCCGCTGACGCGATAGGCGGCGGCGATCTGGTTCGCGCGCTGCAGGCGCGACTGCACACCGAAGGACTTCCACGTGTCGCTGAAGCGCTTGGCGTCGGTGACGCTGCCGATCCATTCGAGCAGCACGTCTTCCTTCTGCAGCTGGCGCTTCTGTTCATGGATCGCGGCGAACACGGCCGCGCCATGTTTGCCCGCCTCGCCCATCGCATCGAGGGTGTAGTAGATGCGCGCGAGGTTGGTCCATTCGGCGCGGTTGAAGGTGATCGGCACCTTGATGAAATTGACGTCGCCCGGCAGCGTCTTCGTCCAGGTGTTGAGCAGCGGCTCGAAGTCGTGGCAGTGCGGGCAGCCATACGAGAAGAATTCGATCACTTCGATCTTGCCCGGGACTTCGGTCGCCACCTTGGTCGCCAGGGTCTGGAACGGCTGGCCGGACTTCTGGGCCCAGGCCGCACCGCCAAGAAAGGAGAGGGCGGACAGCGCGGACAGTTGCTTGAGGGCGGCACGACGATTCATTCAATACTCCCGAGTGGATGACAGGGTCTCAGACGGCAGACCCTGCAAGTTGTTCCCGAAATCTTTTCAGCATATCCGAAGTCCCGCACCGGCGAACGCTCAGGGGTTGGCCTTCACGACCGTCGCGGTGAAACCGGCTTCGGACAGGCGCGCGCGCACCGGATTCATCTCTTCCGGCTTGGCAAAGGGGCCGATGCGAACGCGGTGCATCGTGCGGCCGTCGGCCAACTGCGCGCGCTGGGCGCTCGCCTCGATGCCGTTTAGCGCGAGCTTGGCCTTCAGGTTGTCGGCCTCGGCCGGATTTTCGAATGCCCCGATCTGCAGGTAAAGCTTCTCGGGCGCCGCCGGTGCCGCGGCGGCGGGCGTCGCCGGCTTGCTCTCGGTCGGCGCCCCCTCGCCCTGCGGCAGGATCTTGTAGAACTCGAAGTCCGGCTTCACGACCGGGCGGTCGCCCGGCTTGCCCGGCAGCGAGACCGGCGACTGATCGCCCGCGGGCGGACGTGCCGCAGCGGGCGCCGGCGCGGCGGGCGTCTGGAAGGGTGAATTGCGCGTGAAATACCAGGCGGCGCCGGCTGCGAACAATGCGCCGAGCACCAGCCCGATGAAGATGCCGACAACCACGCCGCCGCGACTCTTCGCCGGTCGGCTCGATTTCCTGCTGGTCTTGCGGTCACGACTCACGGAGTTCTCCGGCGATCACATCGACTGCGGCGCCGACACGCCCAACAGCGCGAGGCCGTTGGCGAGCACCTGGCGCACGGCGGCAGCGAGCGCCAGGCGCGCGAGCTTCACGGCCTCGTCGTCGACCAGCATGCGCTCGGCGTTGTACCAGCTGTGGAACTCGCCGGCGAGATCCTTGAGGTAGAACGCGATCTGGTGCGGCGCGTAGTCGGCGGCGGCGCCCTGGATCAGCTCGGCAAAGGCGCCCAGGCGCGCGCACAGCGCCAGTTCGCGCTCGTTCTCGAGACGCGCGAGGTCGGCCGCGGCGAGCTCGCCGACTTCGCCGCCCCACTGCTGCAGCACCGAGCAAACGCGCGCGTGCGCGTACTGCACGTAGTACACCGGGTTCTCGTTGCTCTGGCTCTTGGCGAGGTCGAGGTCGAAGTCGAGGTGCTGGTCGCTCTTGCGCAGCACGTAGAAGAAGCGGCAGGCGTCGTTGCCGACTTCGCGGCGCAGCTCGCGCAGCGTCACGAATTCGCCCGAGCGGGTCGACATCGCCGCCTTCTGGCCGTTGCGGTACAACACCGCGAACTGCACCAGCGCGACTTCGAGCTTCTCCGGCGGCAGCCCGAGCGCGGCGATCGCGCCCTTCACGCGCGCGATGTAGCCGTGGTGGTCGGCGCCCCAGATGTCGATGATGCGGTCGAAGCCGCGCTCGTACTTGTTCAGGTGGTAGGCGATGTCGGACGCGAAGTACGTATACAGGCCGTTGTCGCGCTGCACGACGCGATCCTTCTCGTCGCCGAAGGCGGTCGAACGGAACCACTTGGCGCCGTCCTGCACGTAGATGTGGCCGCGCTTCTCGAGCTCGGCGACCGCGCGCTCTACCAGCCCGGTGTCGAACAGGCTCTTCTCGGAGAACCACTTGTCGAAATGCACGCCGAACTCGTGCAGGTCGTCGCGGCCGTCGCCGAGCTGCTCGTTGAGCGCGAAGCCATGCACGAAGGGGTGGTCCTCGCCGAGCAGGCGCTTGGCGTTGGCGATCAGCACGTCGAGGTGTTCCTCGCGCTGGTTCTTCGCCTCGTCGTCCTTGCGCTCGGGCGCGGGCAGGCCCGGTGCGCCGTCGAGGATCTGCGCGACGGTGACCTTGGCGAAGCGGTCCTTGTGCCCTTCGCGCATCTCGCGCGCCATCTCGATGACATAGTCACCCTGGTAGGCGTTGGGCGGGAAGTCGATCTCGATGCCGTGGAAGGCGAGGTAGCGCAGCCAGGTCGACAGCGCGAGGATGTCCATCTGCCGGCCGGCGTCGTTGATGTAGTACTCGCGCGTGACATCAAAACCGGCGAAGTCGAGCACCGCGGAGAGCGAGGCGCCGTACGCCGCGCCGCGGCCGTGGCCGACGTGCAGCGGGCCGGTCGGGTTGGCCGAGACGAACTCGACCTGCACCTTGTTGCCGAGACGCGCGCCGCGGCCGAACTCGGCGCCGCGCGCGAGCACGTCGGCGACGACGACAGTCTTCGCACCGGAATTCAGCGTGAAGTTGATGAAGCCGGCGCCGGCCACCTCGGCCTTCGCGACCAGCGTTGATTCCGGCAGCTCGGCGAGCAGCATGTTCGCCAGATCGCGCGGGCTGCGGCGCAGCGGCTTGGCGAGCTGCAGCGCGAGGTTGGTGGCGAAGTCGCCGTGACCAGCCTGCTTGGGGCGCTCCAGCTGGATCGGCGTTTCGGTCAGATCGGGGGCGACGCTTTTCAGCGCGGCACGCAGCAGGTCGGCGAGCAGGACTTTGGGATCGGAGACTTTCGGATCGGCGCTCATGGCACTCGGAGTTGCGTAAAAGGGCGGAATTATAGCGGATAGCAAGGGTCCGCCCCTTACGCCTCGCTCATGCCATGCTGAAGACGGCTTTCGCGGCGTAGCCTTTCGGGCTAAAGTCCGCCCTTTCCCCCGCCCGGCAATCCAAAGTGCGTCTCTTCCGTCTCGCCAAGATCATCACCGTCGGCCTGCGCTTCGGCCTCGACCAGATGGTGCTCGAAGCCGATTCGAGCGGACGCCTGGGCAGGCTGTGGCACGTGGTGTTCTTCTGGCGCCACCCCACGGCGCCGCGCGGCGAACGCCTGCGCCAGGCGCTGGAGTCGCTCGGCCCGATCTTCGTCAAGTTCGGCCAGATGCTGTCGACGCGCCGCGACCTGCTGCCGCCCGACCTCGCCGACGAGCTCGCGATGCTGCAGGACCGCGTCCCGCCCTTCCCGACCGAGCAGGCGCTGAAGTTGCTGCAGGACTTCTACGGCAAGCCGGTCGACGAGGTGTTCGTCGACTTCGAGCGCACGCCGGTCGCCTCCGCGTCGGTCGCGCAGGTGCATTTCGCGCGCTTGCCCGACGGCACCGAGGTCGCGGTGAAGATCCTGCGCCCCGGCATCGAACCGGTCATCGCGCACGACCTCGCGCTGCTCGACACCGCGGCGACGCTGCTGGAGAAGCTGTGGCCCGAGGCGCGGCGCCTGAAACCGCGCGAAGTCGTCGCCGAGTTCAGCAAGTACCTGCACGACGAGCTCGACCTGATGCGCGAGGCGTCGAACTGCTCGCAACTGCGGCGCAACTTCACGAACTCCAGGCTGCTGCAGGTTCCCGAGGTGTATTGGGACTGGTGCGGCAAGTCGGTGATGGTGATGGAGCGCATGCGCGGCGTGCCGATCTCGCAGCTCGATGCGCTGCGCGCGCAGGGCACGGACCTGAAGGCGCTGTCGCGCGCGGGCGTGGAGATCTTCTTCACGCAGGTGTTCCGCGACGGCTTCTTCCACGCCGACATGCACCCCGGCAACATCTTCGTGCATGCCGACGGACGCTACATCGCGCTCGACTTCGGCATCGTCGGCACGCTCAACGAGGAGGACAAGAGCTACCTCGCGCAGAACTTCCTCGGCTTCTTCAAGCGCGACTACAACCGCGTCGCGCGCGCCCACATCGAGGCCGGCTGGGTGCCGGCGCACACCCGAGTGGACGAGTTCGAGAGCGCGATCCGTGCGGTGTGCGAGCCGATCTTCGACCGTCCGCTGAAGGACATCTCCTTCGGCAAGACGCTGCTGCGCCTGTTCCAGACCGCCCGCCGCTTCGAGATGGAAGTGCAGCCGCAGCTCGTGCTGCTGCAGAAGACGCTGCTCAACATCGAGGGCCTCGGGCGCCAGCTCGACCCCGATCTCGACCTGTGGAAGACCGCCAAGCCTTTCCTGGAACGGTGGATGGACGAGCAGATGGGCTGGCGCGGCCTGCTGCGCAACCTCAAGGACGAGGCGCCGTCCTGGGCCGGCACGCTGCCGCAGATCCCCCGCCTGGTGCATCGCGTGCTCGACTCCACCGCGCATCGCCACGAGGTGCAGAGCGGCGAGCTGGAACGCCTCGCCAGCGCGCAGCGGACCCAGGCGCGCGCGCTGTGGGTCGTCGGCTTGCTGCTCGCGACGCTCGTCGGGCTGGAGCTGTACCGCATCTTCGGCTGAGCCCTGCCACCAAGCCCTTCATTTGGAACCGGCAGGCAATTGCGCGGTGCGAGGTTGAGTGCTGCACGGTCGCCCCCTCCCCTTCAAGGGGAGGGCTGGGGTGGGGATGGGTTTAACGGGCGCTGCAGAAACCCATCCCCCTCCTAACCTCCCCCTTGAAGGG
>NZ_WTVS01000079.1 GCF_012911005.2 Aromatoleum toluolicum
ATTTTGGCCTGTTTGCGCGGCGCCAGCGACAACCGGCGCCCCGCCCCGCGACGGCCGCCTCCGACCGCGCCATACCACTGACGGACATTATGACAGACACCACTTCCTCGCAGCCGGCCAAGGCCTGGTCGGGCCGCTTCACCGAGCCGGTCTCGGATCTCGTGAAACGCTACACCGCTTCGGTGTTCTTCGACCAGCGCATGGCGCGCCAGGACATCCGCGGCTCGCTCGCGCACGCGAAGATGCTCGCGCGCCAGGGCATCATCGGCGCGCAGGACCTCGCCGACATCGAGCGTGGCATGACGCAGATCCTCGGCGAGATCGAGCGCGGCGAATTCGGCTGGAACCTCGACGACGAGGATGTGCACCTCAACATCGAGAAGCGCCTCACCGCGCTGGTCGGCGATGCCGGCAAGCGCCTGCACACCGGCCGCAGCCGCAACGACCAGGTCGCGACCGACATCCGCCTGTGGCTGCGCGACGCGATCGACCAGATCATCGCGCTGATCGGCGACTTCCAGAAGAACCTGCTCGACGTCGCCGAGGCCAACGCCGCGACGGCGATGCCCGGCTTCACGCACCTGCAGGTCGCGCAGCCGGTGACCTTCGGCCACCACCTGATGGCCTACTACGAGATGAGCCGCCGCGACGCCGAACGCTTCGCGGACTGCCGCAAGCGCGTGAATCGCCTGCCGCTCGGCAGCGCCGCGCTGGCCGGCACCAGCTACCCGATCGACCGCGAGTTCGTCGCGCAGGAACTGGGCTTCGACGAGGTCTGCTACAACTCGCTCGACGCCGTCAGCGACCGCGACTTCGCGATCGAATTCTGCGCCGCCTCGGCGCTGCTGATGACCCACCTGTCGCGCTTCTCCGAAGAACTGATCCTGTGGATGAGCCCGCGCGTCGGCTTCATCGACCTCGCCGACCGCTTCTGCACCGGCAGCTCGATCATGCCGCAGAAGAAGAACCCGGACGTCCCCGAGCTCGTGCGCGGCAAGACCGGGCGCGTCAACGGCAGCCTGATCGCGCTGCTGACGCTGATGAAGGGCCAGCCGCTCGCTTACAACAAGGACAACCAGGAAGACAAGGAGCCGCTGTTCGACACCGCCGACACGGTCATCGACACGCTGCGCATCTACGCCGACATGATCACCGGCATCCGCGTGAAGGCGGACGCGATGCGCGACGCGCTGAAGCAAGGCTATGCGACCGCGACGGACCTCGCCGACTACCTGGTCAAGAACGGCCTGCCCTTCCGTGACGCGCACGAAGCGGTCGCGCTCGCGGTGCGCGCGGCCGACGTAAAGGGCTGCGACCTGCCGCAATTCACGCTCGACGAGTTGCGTGCGGCGATGGCGCATGTGCCGGGCGCTGCCGAACGCGTGAAGGACGACGTCTTCGCCGTGCTCACCGTCGAAGGCTCGCTCGCCTCGCGCAAGCATGTCGGCGGCACGGCCCCCGAGCAGGTCCGCGCCGCGATCGCGCGGGCGCGCAGCACCCTGGCCTGACGCGCGGCTGCCGATGGAACGGATCGGCAGATACGAAGTAAGGCGCCCGCTCGGTGCGGGCGCCACCAGTTCCGTTCATCTCGCGTGGGACCCCTTCGCCGGGCGCGAGGTCGCGATCAAGCGCATCCATCCCGAGATCCTGCGCGATCCGCAACGCGGACGCATCTATCGCCACCTCCTGATGAACGAGGTCGCGCTCGCCGGGAAGCTGATCCACCCGCACATCGTCCGCACCTTCGATGCGCACATCGACGACGAGGATGGATGGATCGTCATGGAGTTCGTCGGCGGCGGCACGCTCGCGGATTTCTGCACGCCCGACGCGCTGCTGCCGTTCGATCGCCTGATCGAGATCATCTTCAAGTGCACCCGTGCGCTCGACTACGCATTCCGCCGCGGCATCACCCACCGCGACATCAAGCCGGCAAACATCCTGCTGACCGACCGCGACGGCCAGGACATCAAGATTTCCGACTTCGGCGCCGCCTTCGACGTCGCGAGCGACCGCACGCAGCTTGCCTCGGTCGGTTCGCCCGCCTACATGTCGCCGCAACAGGTGCGCGAAATGCCGCCGGACCAGCAGACGGACATCTATTCGCTCGGTGTCGTGATGTACCAGTTGCTCACCGGCCGCCTGCCGTTCGAAGCCGAAAACCAGTTCAGCCTGCTGTACAGCATCGCGCACGACGAGGCGCCCCCTGCGACCTCGATCAGACCCGACATTCCCGATGCGCTGGCGGCCATCGTGCGGCGCGCGACCGAGAAGGATCTCGCGCGCCGTTACCACGACTGGCCCGAGTTCGCGCACGATCTTGCCTGCGCGTTTCGCAATCGCGCCGCGACGTCCATCCACGCCCCCATTGCCGACGCGGAAAAATTCCAGACCCTGCGGCGCCTCACCTTCTTCCGCAGCTTCAGCGACGTGGAACTGTGGGAAGTGATCGGCCTGTCGCGCTGGACCCGGGTGCAGCCCGGCACGGTCGTACTCCGCGAAGGTGAACCGGGTGACCACTTCTGTTTCATCGCCGCCGGCGAGGCGCGCGTGAAGAAGCGCGGCCGCCTGCTCAACCTCCTCAGCGAAGGCGAGTGCTTCGGCGAGATGTCGCTGTTTGCAGCCGGCGGCTCGGTACGCTCGGCCTCGGTCGAGGCGGTCACCACGCTCGAAATCCTCCGGATCGACGCCCAGGCCCTCAACCGGGCATCCGAGACGACGCGCATGCACTTCTACCAGGGATTTCTGGCGGTGCTGGCAACACGCCTGTCGCTCGCCAATTCCCGCATCGCCAATGTATAGCGCCCGCATGACGAAGATCACGACGTCGCGGCCCTTCCGCTTGCGGCGCATGGGCCGCTCGGCTAGCTTAGGGACAGCAGATTCCGCCGCATCGGGTCAGACGAGCAAACGTCGGATTAATTTACACCCCACCGAACCCAGCATAACCGGATCGCAATAAACCGTTAATTATCAGCCCCCTGGAGCACGCGCAAATTCGGCACGAATCGTGCTCCAAGAAATGCGACAAGGCACGAGCGTCGAAACTCGCCATCAGGAATCAAGAAAATGGGGATGACCCCGGAATCGAGCGACAGCAACCTCGCAGGGCAGCCTGAAGGAAGGTCGGCGTCCCCGTCCGCGGGTTCTCGTCGTCGCTTCATCGGGGCGACCGCTGGCGGAGTGGGTGTTCTGCTGGCCGTTCAGGCGAAATCGGCGCTCGGCGGCACCTGTCTGAGTCCGTCTGCGCTGGTGAGCGGCAACCTGAGTCACCCGGCAGACGGCCTGAACTGCACGGGCGGCCTGTCACCAACCGTCTGGAAGCTGCAGAACAGTCAGGGTCAGATGGTCAATGCCTGGCCGTCCGGATTCACCGCACCCACTTTCAACACGACGCTGACAGATTCAACCGGTTGCAACGGGGGGCACGACATCGCCGACCCGAAAAACGTGATTGCCGTCGACCTGTCCGGCAATCCCTTGATCGGTACCCCGGTGGATCAGGTGCTGCCGGGCGCACCGGGCAACACCGGCATCTGGGAGGTATTGGCCTTCCCTGACTTCTTCACGTCCCCGTCAGGGGAATTGATGAGCCACCTGCTGGCCGCGTGGTTCAATGCCCTCGCTTTCCCGGGCTATCCGGTGAAGACTTGGCACGTCTTGGAAATGTGGCAGGCCCTGAAAGGCGGCGGAGCGTCCACGTATTGCCCGTCGAGCCTGGCCTGCAATACCGATATGGGATTGAACACGTCGGACGTCATCGCCTACCTCACGACCACCTACGATCTGACATCCGGCCTGGTCGCGGTGTGCACAACCAATGGAAGCAGCCTCTCAAGCGACGGCAACATCGGCACCGGCAAGAAGAAGAAGTAAGCCGTGCCGGGCGTGAAAATGCAAATCCGCGACGACGCCTTGCTGCAGGGGTTTCCCGGCCGCACGATCCTCTGCTCGCCGGACTGGCGTGAAGACCACGCGACGGTGCTGTTCGACGGCAACTCCGGCGATTACTGGATCGTCTCGCCGCTCGCACGCGAGATCGTGAGGCTGTCGACCAAGGCAGATCTGCAGAGCGTCGAGGCACTGGTCGCTCACATCGTCGCACACGGGGACGAAATCGGAGACTTCGACGGCAGCGCAACGACGATCCGGCGCGTGATCGATGAACTGGTGCAGCTGTCGATTCTCGCGCACACTTGATCGCAACGCGTTCCGCATTGCGAGCTGGCTAAAGGATTGATCGACACCACCCTACATCTCGCCCCGGTCACGGTGCGCGTGCGTGCGCCTTTCGGCGCGGTGCGCCAGCATCTCGAGACGTTCTACCCCGAGGCGATGCAAGCGCCCGGAAGGACGAAGCGGTTCATCGATTTCGACATTCGCATCGAGCGCGGAACCGGATGGCGGCGCTGGCTGCGCCCGCAAGCGCGTTTCCTGCTGGACCACGTCGAGCCATTCCTGCCGCTACCCGCCAACCAAGCCGCGCCGCTGTTCGAATGGGGACTCAACTGGTGCCTCGCCTCGCGCCCGCTCGGCTATCTCGTCATGCATGCCGCGGTCGTCGCACGGGATGGCGACGCGCTCGTCATGCCCGGTTCGCCGGGAGCGGGAAAGAGCACGCTGTGCGCGGCGCTGACCTTCATCGATGGATGGCGACTGCTGTCCGACGAACTCGCAATCCTCGCTCCAGCCTGCGGCACCCTGCAACCCACCCCGCGACCGATCAGCCTGAAAAACGAATCGATAGAGATCGTTTCGCGCTTTCCCGGCGCGACGCTCGGCCCGCGCTATACGGACACGCGCAAGGGTACGATCAGCCATGCCGCGCCGCCCTCCGCCTCGCGCGCTGCGGCTGAGCACCAGGCACGTTGTCGCTGGGTGGTGTTTCCCCGCTTCGCCGCGGAGTCGGCCCCCTGCTGCGAGGAGATCGGTCGCGCCGAGGCCTTCGCGCGCATTGCGGAACAGTCGTTCAACCGCGACCGTATGGGTGAAACCGGCTTTCGCGCACTGTGCGACATGCTCGACAAGGCGCGCTGCTTCGACATCGTTTTCGACTCGACCGAAACGGCGCTGGCGCTGGTGCGCGACGTCACCGGGCAGTGACGCGATGACATCGGCAGCCTGCAAGCGCCTCGTTTCCATCCTCAAGACGCCCACGCAGGCGACGCAGCTGGACCTTTCCGAATGGTCGCAACTGGTCGCGGGTGCGCGCTCGGCAAACCTGGCCGGCCTGCTTGCCGAACGCATCGCCGCTGCAGGCATCACCGTTCCTGCCGAGGCGACACGGCATCTGGAGGCGCTGCGACAGCTCAGCCGTCGCCAGACACAGTCGGTGCGCTGGGAAGTGCATGGATTGCAGCGCGCGCTTAGCCAGCTCGGCATTCCGGTGGTGCTGCTGAAAGGGGCTGCCTATGCGGTATCCGACCATCCTGTCGGGCGCGGGCGCCTGTTCGGCGACATCGACATCCTCGTGCCGCGTAACGCACTCGGCGACGTCGAGCTGCGCCTGATGGTCGCCGGCTGGACGTCGGCCAAGGCCTCGCCCTACGACCAGCGCTATTACCGCACGTGGATGCACGAGTTGCCACCGATGGTGAACGTGCGGCGCGGCACCGTGCTCGACGTCCATCACACGATCCTGCCGCTCACCTCCCGGCACAGCCCCGACGCCGAAACGATCATCCGGGCGGCCTCCGCGCTGCCCGACCTGCCGGCGGTCCGCATCCCGCGCCCCGAGCACCTGCTGATCCACAGCATCGTGCACCTGCTGCACGAAGGCGAACTGCACAACGGCCTGCGCGACCTGTTCGATATCGACGGGCTGCTGCGCACTGGCGCAAGTGAAGCGGATTTCTGGCCGCGCGTCGTCGACGCCTCACGCACGCTCGATGTCGTCGCGCCGGTCGCATTCGGCCTGCACCTTGCCGCGCATCTGCTCGACAGCCCGATCCCCCCGCATGTGCTTGCGGACATGCGAAATGCCGCGGGCGGACCGGCCTCGCGCCTGCTGACGATGCTGTACACGACCGCGATCCGCCCCGAGAACGAGGCGGCCGAGAGCCCCGCAGCGACGCTCGCCCGCTTCGCGATCTACGTTCGCGCCCATTGGCTGCGGATGCCGCCGCATCTCCTGCTGCGCCACCTCGCGCACAAGTCGATCGTGCGGCTCAAAAAAGACGAGCCCGCCGTCGAAGGGCGGGCCTGATCTCGATCCCTGCGCGGCCGGACGCCGCACCGGACGAAGCGGATTACTTGACGCCGGCTTCGCCGAGCATCGTCTTCAGTTCGCCGTTCTCGTACATCTCGCGCATGATGTCGCAGCCACCGACGAACTCGCCCTTGATGTAGAGCTGCGGAATCGTCGGCCAGTTGGCGTATTCCTTGATGCCGTTGCGGATGTCTTCGTTCTCGAGCACGTTCACCGAGAACAGATCGGTCACGCCCAGGTTCTTGAGGATCTGCACCGCCGTCGCGGAAAAGCCGCACATCGGAAACTGCGGCGTGCCCTTCATGTAGAGCACGACCGGGTTGTTGGTGACCTGCTCGCGGATGACGTTCTGGATGTCCATGTTGCCGTTCCAAAAGTTGAGTAATTAACTCGGGAAATTCTAGGGATTGCGGCTCCGGCCGTCAACAGCCAAACCGAGGCCAAGCTGAGGCCAAACCGCAGCCGCCGTTCAGCGCGGCTCGCCGCGCCCCAGCCACTGGCCGCCCGACACGCGTTCGATGCCGCCGAGGTCCTTCCATGACGTGATCGACGAGAATCCCGCGTCGGTGAGCAGGCCGCGCACGGCCGCCGCCTGGTCGTAACCATGCTCCATGAAGAGCCAGCCGCCGGGCTCCAGGTGGCGCGGCGCCTGCGCGGCGATGGCGGCGAGGTCGTCCAGGCCCTGCGGCCCCGCGGCCAGCGCGGTCCCCGGTTCGAAGCGCACGTCGCCCTCGCTCAGATGCGGGTCGCCCGCCGCAACATACGGCGGGTTGGCCACGATCAGCTGGTAGCGGTCGCCTCCCAGCTGCGAAAACCAGTCGCCGAGCACGAAGGAAACGCTCGCCTTGAGGCGCGCGGCATTGGCCATCGCGACCAGCAAGGCCTCGCGCGAACGATCCACCGCCGTCACGTCGGCGTCGGGCAGCTCGAGCGCCAGCGTCACAGCCAGCGCACCGCTGCCCGTGCCGAGATCGAGCACCCGCGTGCGCGGCTTGTCGCCGAAATGCGCCAGCGCCAGTTCGATCAGCAGCTCGGTGTCCGGTCGCGGGATCAGCACCGCCGGGCCGACCATGAAGGGGTGCCCGTAGAACTCGCGCTCGCCGATCAGGTAGGCCACCGGTTCGCCGGCCTCGCGGCGCTCGACCAGGCTGCGGAACTCGGTCCATTCGCGCTCGTCCAGCCGCGCCTCCGGGTAGGCCGCCAGGCGCGCCGCCGAACACTGCAGCACATGACGCAGCAGGACCCGCGCATCGACGACGGCAATGCGGGCACGTGCCCAGTTGAGGGCGCCGGCGATGTCCGGTGCCGCGTCGGGCGTATCCATCAGCGCCTCCTCCGCCGGGGCGAAATCGGCAAGTGCGGCAGCACGGTCATCTCACTCACCGGCGAGCGCCGCCAGCAGTTCGGCCTGATGTTCCGCGGTGAGCGCGCCGATCAGCTCGTCGAGCTCGCCCTCCATCACCGCGTCGAGCTTGTACAACGTGAGGTTGATGCGGTGGTCGGTGACGCGGCCCTGCGGGAAGTTGTAGGTGCGGATGCGCTCCGAACGGTCGCCGCTGCCAACGAGACTCTTGCGCGTCGCGGCCTCGCGGGCCTGCTGCTCGCGCAGCTGCATGTCGTGGATACGTGCGGCCAGTACCGACATCGCCTGCGCCTTGTTGCGGTGCTGCGAACGGTCGTCCTGGCATTCGACGACGATGCCCGTGGGCAGATGGGTGATACGCACCGCCGAATCGGTTTTGTTGATATGCTGGCCCCCCGCCCCGCTCGCACGGAAGGTGTCGATGCGCAGGTCCGCCGGGTTGATGTTGACGGCCGCAAGCTCGTCGGCCTCGGGCATCACCGCGACCGTGCAGGCGGACGTGTGGATGCGCCCCTGCGTCTCCGTCGCCGGCACCCGCTGCACGCGATGCCCGCCGGATTCGAACTTCAGTCTCGAATACGCGCCCGCGCCGACCACGCGCACGATGACTTCCTTGTAGCCGCCGAGATCCGATTCACTCGCCGACACGATCTCGACCTTCCAGCGCTGCCGTTCGGCGTAGCGCGTATACATGCGCAGCAGGTCGCCGGCGAACAGTGCCGCCTCGTCGCCGCCGGTCCCGGCGCGGATCTCGAGGAACAGGTTGCGCTCGTCGTCGGGGTCGCGCGGCAACAGCGCGCGCTGCAGTTCGTCCTCCAGCGCTGCGATGCGCTCCGCACAGACCGCCAGCTCCATCTCGGCCAGTTCGCGCATCTCCGCGTCAGCGAGCATCTCGCGCGCACCCGCCGCATCGCTCTCGGTCCCGCGCCATGCCTCGTACAGGGCCACGACAGGCTCGATCTCCGAGCGCTCGCGCCCGAGCGCGCGGAAAGCGTCCATGTCGCGCGCGGCATCCTCGGAGGCGAGTTCGCGGTCCAATTCGGCCAGTCGACTGCTCAGGAAATCGAGCTTTTCGCGGATGCTCTGCTTCATCGGGAACCGGGAGGGGAGCACGACGGCGGCTGGCGCGCCCACTACGGGCGCGCGCTCGCCTAGTCGTGCGAATTGAGGTTGAAGAGCTGCTGCACCACGCGCGCGGCCTCGGCCTGCTGCTCACCCTCGGACTGGTTGAGAAAGCGGGTCGGGCCGTGCATCAGCTTGTTGATCAGGCCTTGGCTCAGGGCATCGAGAACCTTGTGCGGATCCTCGCCCTTCGCGAGCAGCTTGCTTGCGCGCTCGAGTTCGACGGCGCGCACCATCTCGGCGTGCTGGCGCAACGCCTTGATCGTCGGCACGGCGTCGCGCGCCTGCATCCAGTGCAGGAAACCATCCACGCGCGTATTGATGATCTCCTCGGCCTCGATCACCGCCTGCTGACGCGACTCGAGGCCGGCATCGACGACCTGGGCAAGGTCGTCGACCGTGTACAGGAAGACGTCGTCCAGCGCCCCGACCTCGGCTTCGATGTCGCGCGGCACGGCGAGGTCGACCATCACCATCGGCTTGTGCCGGCGCGCCTTGATGGCGCGCTCGACCATGCCCAGGCCGACGATGGGCAACGGACTCGCCGTACAGGACACCACGACGTCGAACTGCGGCAGCACATCGCCGATCGCGTCCAGCCGCATCACCTGGGCGCCGAAGCGGCTCGCGACCACCTGGGCACGCGCCTCGGTACGGTTGGCGACGACCATTTCCTTGGGGGTCGCCCCGGCGAAATGCGCGGCGCACAGCTCGATCATCTCGCCCGCACCGATGAACAGCACGCGCTGGTCGGCAATGCGCTCGAAGATGCGCTCGGACAGATGCACCGCCGCCGCCGCCATCGACACGATGTTGGCGCCGATCGCGGTCGTCGAGCGCACTTCCTTGGCAACCGCGAAGGTGTTCTGGAACAGCTTGTGCAGCAGGGTACCCATCGTCCCCGCTTCTTCGGCCCGTCGCACGGCGTCCTTGACCTGACCGAGGATCTGCGGCTCGCCCAGCACCATCGAGTCGAGGCCGCTGGCGACGCGGAACACGTGGCGGATCGCGTCGCGCTGCGGATACGTGTAGAGGTAGGGCGACACTTCCTTCAGGGACATCTGGTGGAAGCGCGCCAGCCAGTCGGCCGCGTGCTGCGGCTGCTCGGTGGCGAAGTAAAGCTCGGTGCGGTTGCAGGTCGACAGGATCGCGGCCTCACGCACCGTGCGCGCATGCGTCAAGTCGTGCAGGGCATCGTCCAGCCGCTCAGGCTGGAACGCCACCCGCTCCCGAATGCTGAGCGGGGCGGTGTGATGATTCAAGCCAAGAGCATAAAGTTGCATGCGCGGTCGCAAATGGAGAGCTTAATCCGGCGGATTATAGCACCGCGAAAATCGCTGCAATATTGCGCGGAATCAGACGTTTCTGTTGCAGATATCGCAACGTAAACGAAAACGGGCCGGATTGAACCGGCCCGTTTTCTGATACTGGTGGCCAGGGACGGAATCGAACCGCCGACACGCGGATTTTCAATCCGCTGCTCTACCAACTGAGCTACCTGGCCGGTGAAGCGCGCATTATAGCGGCTCTCGGCGAGGTGTCAAACATATTTTGGCCACGACGCTGAAATATCGCCATTACGCAAAAAAGATGGGGCAGCCGTGGCTGCCCCGAATCATTCGCCCGGCCACCGACCCGCAGGCCGGTGGCGTCGCGGGTCTTAGTGGCCGGAGGCGCCTTCCGCTCCGATGCCGGTTTCCGAACGCACCTTCTGCGCGAGGTAGCCCGCACGGTCTTCCTTGGCACGCGCGCTGTTGTCGAGGATCGAGAACAGCCAGATGCCGATGAAGCCCGCGGCCATCGAGAAGAGCGCCGGCGAGGTGTAGGGGAACAGCGCCGAACCCTTCGGATTGCCGAGCGTAGCCTCCCACACCGACGGCGACACGACCGTCAGCACCACCGCAGTGATCAGGCCGAGGAAACCGCCCCAGCACGCGCCGCGGGTCGTGCAGTCCTTCCACAGCACCGACATGAACAGCACCGGGAAGTTGGCCGAAGCAGCGATCGCGAAGGCCAGGGACACCATGAACGCGATGTTCTGCTTCTCGAACGCGATGCCGAGGACGACCGCGATGATGCCCAGCGCGACCGTCGTCATGCGCGAGACGCGCAGTTCGGACGCCGAGTCGGCATTGCCGTGCTTGAACACCGTGGCGTAGAGGTCGTGCGACACCGCCGAAGCGCCCGACAGCGTGAGGCCGGCAACCACCGCCAGGATCGTTGCGAACGCCACCGCGGAGATGAAGCCGAGGAACACGTTGCCACCGACCGCGTTGGCGAGGTGGATAGCGGCCATGTTGCTGCCGCCGATCAGGCCCTTCGCATCGAGGAACTGCGGGTTGGTCGAGACCAGCACGATCGCGCCGAAGCCGATGATGAAGGTGAGGATGTAGAAGTAGCCGATCCAGGTGGTCGCCCAGAACACCGACTTGCGTGCTTCCTTGGCGTCCGGCACGGTGAAGAAGCGCATCAGGATGTGCGGCAGGCCTGCGGTACCGAACATCAGCGCCATACCGAAGGAGATCGCGGAGATCGGATCCTTGATGAAGGAACCCGGTCCCATGATCGCCTGACCGAGAATGCCGGCCTCTTCGGGGGTCTTGCCTGCAGCGGCGGCCACACCGGCCTTGACGCGCACGGCGTCGGCGAACAGCGCTTCCGGCGAGAAACCATAGGCCAGCAACACCATGAAGGCCATGAAGGACGCGCCGGCAAGCAGCAGGCAGGCCTTGATGATCTGCACCCAGGTGGTTGCGGTCATACCGCCGAACAAGACGTACACCATCATCAGCGCACCGACGATGACGACCGCCATCCAGTACTCGAGGCCGAACAGCAGCTTGATCAGCTGGCCGGCGCCGACCATCTGCGCGATCAGGTAGAACGCCACGACGACCAGCGTACCCGACGCCGCAAAGGCGCGAATCGGGGTCTGCTTGAAGCGGTACGCGGCCACGTCGGCGAAGGTGAACTTGCCGAGGTTACGCAGGCGCTCAGCCATCAGGAAGGTGATCACGGGCCAGCCGACGAGGAAGCCGATCGAGTAGATCAGGCCGTCGTAGCCGTTGGCCATGACCGCAGCCGAAATACCGAGGAAGGACGCGGCCGACATGTAGTCGCCGGCGATCGCCAGGCCGTTCTGGAAACCGGTGATGCCGCCGCCGGCAGTGTAGAAGTCGGCCGCCGACTTGGTCTTGGCTGCAGCCCACTTGGTGATCCACAGCGTGCCGGCCACGAAGACCCCGAACATGAGGATCGCGGTCCAGTTGGTCGCCTGCTTCTCAGCCTGACCAAGGTCAGCGCCCGCCGCCAGTGCGGCGCCCGCTACCAGGGCGAGCGCGAGCCCGCCGCCGAATTTCATGAAGCGGCCGCTCATTTGCTGCTCTCCTTGACGATATCCTGAGTCAGCGCATCGAACTCGGAGTTCGCGCGACGGACGTAGATGCCGGTGATGATGATCGTAAACACGATCACGCCGAGACCGACGGGAATACCCACGGTCATGACGCCGTCGCCGAGGCGCTGTGCGAACAGGCCCTTGTTGAACGCGATGACCGCGATATAGCCGTAGTACACGATCATCATGATCGCCGTCAGAATCCAGCCGAACGACGAGCGGGTGCTCACGAGCTTCTGGTACTTCGGGTTGGCGACGATTCTTGTCACCATATCGTTTTGCATGTCTCCCTCCTTAAAGCGGTGGTCAGCCGGGATTTTTCTCCGGTTGCCGCAACCTTAAATCGGGAGACTTACGTCGCCCTTACGCGCGCTTACAGGAGTGCCTCGGACCTCAAGGCCCCCCTTCCCGTCTAGCCGAGCGGGAAATCACCGTACACCTGGATCGGCGGCGGGACATGGCCGCGCGGGAAGACGACCTGCACCATCGTCCCCCGCCCGGCGGGATTGGGATTGAGGGTGACGGTCGCACGATGCAGTTCGGCAATCTCGCGCACGATCGGCAGCCCCAGACCGGAGCCGTCCTCGCCGCTGCCGAGCACGCGGTAAAAGCGCTCGAACACGCGCTCGCGGTCGGCCTCGGGAATGCCGACGCCGGTATCCTCGACTTCCAGGATCGGCGCACCGGCGTAACGCGTGCGCGCCGTGACGCTCCCGCCCGCGGGCGTGTACTTGATCGCGTTGTCGACGAGGTTCTTGATCATCTCGCGCAGCAGCACGGGGTTGCCCTCGACCGTCAGGGGCTCCGCCCCGCCCTCCACGCCGAGGTCGATATTCTTCGCCTGAGCACGCGGAAAGAGGTCGAGCGCGACATCGCGCACCAGCACGCGCAGGTCCATGGACTCCACCGCATAGAGCTTTTCGAAGCTCGCCTCGGCGCGCGCGAGCGACAGCAGCTGGTTGATGAGGTGGCTCGCGCGCTCCGTGCTCTGGGCGATGCGCGACAGCGACTCGCGCAGCGCGACGGGATCCGGTTCCTGCAGGGCGAGCTCGGTCTGCATGCGCAGGCCCGTGAGGGGGGTGCGCATCTGGTGCGCGGCATCGGCGATGAAGCGCTGCTGGGCCTGCAGGTTCTCCTCCAGCCGGGCCATCATGTCGTTGAAGGCGACGATCAGCGGGCGCACTTCCTCGGGAACACTCGCGGCCGCGATCGGCGACAGGTCCGTGGGACGGCGACGGCGAATGAGGCTCTGCAGGCGGTTGAGCGGCGCGATGCCGCGCGTGAGCCCCACCCACACCAGCACGACCGCGAGCGGGATGATGGCGAACTGCGGCAACAACACGCCGGTGACAACGCGCGAGGCGAGGTCGCTGCGCTTGTTGCGCGTCTCTGCGACCTGCACGAGCACCAGCGGGCTGGCAGGCTCCGGCCAGGGGCGCAGGAACTGGTAGGCGACGCGCACCTCCTCGCCATGAATGACGTCGTCGCGGTAGAGCACGTCCTCGGGAATCAGGATGGGCGGCGCGGGGGTCCAGCCGATTTCGCGGTCGCCGGTGACGACGTCGCCGCTCTCGTGCGCGACCTGGTAGTAGACGACGTCGTCCTGATCCGCCCGGAACAGCGCCCGCGGCGGCGCGGGGAAATGCACCGCGACCTTGCCCTCCTCCACCGAGACCAGGCGTGCCAGGGCGCGCACGCTGTCGGCGAGCGCGCGGTCATAGGGCTGGTTGGCGATGTTGTCGGCGACGTTGTGCGTGACGATGATGGAGATCGGCCACAGGAACAGCAGCGGCGCGAGCATCCAGTCGAGGATCTCGCCGAACAGGGAGTTCGGCTGCGCCGACGGGCGTCCGCCCGCCGCCGTCTTGTCAGGCTTTCGCCGCCTGGCCAGCATCCACCGTTTCCAGGCAGTAGCCCAGGCCGCGCACCGTCACGATGCGTACGCCGCTGTCCTCGAGCTTCTTGCGCAGGCGGTGGACGTACACCTCGATCGCGTTGCTGGAGACTTCCTCGCCCCAGCCGCACAGATGATCGACGAGCTGATCCTTGCTGACGAGGCGCCCCACCCGCAGGACGAACACTTCCAGCAGGCCGATCTCGCGCGCAGAGAATTCGACCACCTGGCCATTGATCTTCACGACGTGGTCGGCCTGGTCGTAGGAGAGGCTGCCGACCTCGATGCAGCGCGCCTGGCCGGTGCCGCGACGGGTGAGCGCGCGCACGCGTGCCTCCAGTTCAGGCAGCGCGAAGGGTTTCGTGAGGTAGTCGTCGGCGCCGGCATCGAGGCCGCGCACGCGATCCTCGACGCCGTCCTGGGCGGTGAGGATCAGGACCGGGATGGTCGACTTGCGCGCCCGCAGGCGCTTCAGGACCTCGATTCCGGGCAGGCGCGGCAGGCCCAGGTCGAGGATCACCAGATCGTAGGGCTGCGATGCCAATGCGGTATCGGCCTCGGTGCCGGAAGCTACGTGATCGACTGCAAAACCGCCACGCCTGAGCGCACGGCACAAGCCGTCAGCAATGACAGAATCATCTTCCGCAAGCAGAATCCGCATGGAATCAGGATGTAAGTTACATGTAAGCGGGCGCGCCTAGATTTACACCCGCTGTTCTCCTTTACCCGGTCAGAGGAATGGCCGCGCCGCCAGCGCGCCCGCTCCCGGGAGCTTTCGGCTGACTTCGCCGGAAACTCCCGACCGCCTTTTTTGTCCGTCCCCCCGATTATCACACGCTTCGAGCGCGATCGCGCATCGAGGCCCGTTCCTGTGCACATGGCATCCGCCAGAATGCACAACGGCCCCGCCGAAGCGGGGCCGTTGTGCCGGGCACGAATGCCCGGAAGCGTGAGGCAGGCCTCAGACAGGCATTACATGCCCATGTCCATGCCGCCCATGCCGCCCATGCCACCCATACCGCCCATGCCGCCGCCCATCGAAGGCTTGTCTTCCTGCAGCTCGCCGACCATGCAGTCGGTGGTGAGCATCAGGCCGGCAACCGAAGCGGCGTTCTGCAGCGCGGTGCGCTCGACCTTGGTCGGATCCAGCACGCCCATCTCGACCATGTCGCCGTACTCGCCGGTGGCGGCGTTGTAGCCGAAGTTGCCGGTACCTTCCACGACACGGTTCACCACCACTGACGGCTCGTCACCGGCGTTGGCGACGATCTCGCGCAGGGGCTGCTCCATCGCGCGCAGCACGATCTTGATGCCGGCGTCCTGGTCGTGGTTGTCGCCCTTGAGGTTGGTCAGGTTGGAACGGGCACGCAGCAGCGCGACGCCGCCGCCGGGGACGATGCCTTCTTCAACGGCAGCACGGGTGGCGTGCAGCGCGTCTTCGACACGTGCCTTCTTTTCCTTCATTTCGACTTCGGTCGCGGCACCGACCTTGATCACCGCAACGCCGCCGGCGAGCTTGGCGACGCGCTCCTGCAGCTTCTCGCGGTCGTAGTCGGAGGTGGCTTCCTCGATCTGCACGCGGATCTGCTTGACGCGGGCTTCGATGCGGTCGGCCTGGCCGGCGCCGTCGATGAGGATGGTGTTTTCCTTGCCGATCTCGATGCGCTTCGCCTGGCCGAGGTCGGTCAGGGCTGCCTTCTCGAGGGTCAGGCCGACTTCTTCGGCGATGACCTGGCCGCCGGTCAGGACGGCGATGTCTTCGAGCATGGCCTTGCGACGGTCGCCGAAGCCCGGGGCCTTGACGGCGCAGGTCTTGAGGATGCCGCGGATGTTGTTGACGACCAGGGTCGCCAGCGCTTCGCCTTCGACGTCTTCGGCGATGATCAGCAGCGGACGGCCGGCCTTGGCGACTTGCTCGAGCACCGGCAGCAGGTCACGGATGTTGGAGATCTTCTTGTCGAACAGCAGGATGAACGGGTTCTCGAGGATCGCGACCTGCTTGTCCGGGTTGTTGATGAAGTACGGCGACAGGTAGCCGCGGTCGAACTGCATGCCTTCGACGACGTCCAGTTCGTTCTGCAGCGACTTGCCGTCTTCGACGGTGATGACGCCTTCCTTGCCGACCTTGTCCATCGCGCGGGCGATGATGTCGCCGATATCGATGTCGGAGTTCGCGGAGATCGAACCGACCTGGGCGATTTCCTTGTTGGTCGTGCAGGGCTTCGAGATCTTCTTCAGCTCTTCGATGGTGGCGATGACGGCCTTGTCGATGCCGCGCTTGAGGTCCATCGGGTTCATGCCGGCGGCGACGTACTTCATGCCTTCGCGGACGATCGACTGGGCCAGCACGGTGGCGGTGGTGGTGCCGTCACCGGCGATGTCGGAGGTCTTGGAAGCGACTTCCTTGACCATCTGCGCGCCCATGTTGGCGAACTTGTCCTTCAGTTCGATTTCCTTGGCGACCGACACGCCGTCCTTGGTCACCGTCGGGGCGCCGAACGAGCGCTCGAGCACGACGTTGCGGCCCTTCGGGCCCAGGGTCACCTTGACCGCGTCGGCCAGGATGTTGACGCCTTCGACCATACGCGCACGGGCGGAATCACCGAACTTGACTTCTTTAGCTGCCATTCTTCATTGCTCCTGGAATTCGTTTGACGGGGCGGAACGGGAGGCTCAGGCCTCGACCACGCCCATGATGTCTTCTTCGCGCATGACGAGCAGTTCGTCGCCTTCGACCTTGACGGTCTGGCCGGCGTACTTGCCGAACAGGACCTTGTCGCCGACCTTGACGGCCATCGGGCGAACCTTGCCGTCGTCGAGGATCTTGCCGTTGCCGACGGCCAGCACTTCGCCCTGATCGGGCTTCTCGCCGGCCGAGTCGGGGATGACGATGCCGCTGGCGGTCTTGCGTTCGGCTTCGAGGCGCTTGACGATCACACGATCATGCAAGGGACGGATTTTCATTGAGTCACTCCTTGTTATCACATCGAGCACGGGCATGGCCCGTTCGGAAAATTCGCTGTGGCCACGGGGGCTGCCCGGGCCGTTAGCACTCACTGCCAACGAGTGCTAATAATAGGGACGCACTTTTGGGATTTCAAGTGCAGGGCAGTGAGAAATGTTCATCGCCCGATTCCGGACCTTCCGCGATGC
The DNA here is from genome assembly GCF_012911005.2 of Aromatoleum toluolicum. Lineage (GTDB taxonomy): Bacteria > Pseudomonadota > Gammaproteobacteria > Burkholderiales > Rhodocyclaceae > Aromatoleum > Aromatoleum toluolicum. Next base: position 17,138 of record NZ_WTVS01000079.1, read on the forward strand.
GGCGTCCCTGCGTCGGCAAGGCCGCACAGTCGCCACACCGACGAATGCAACGCAAGCGCCCGAGCGGCACGCACCGACGAAGTGACAAGGACGCACAAGTCCCTGCGAAGATGTCGTTTGCACCCAGTCGCCACGTTGCATAGCATCAACCTGGGGCAAATCACCGACGCAAGGCGCGCCAAGAGGAACGTCCGTCGAGGCCCGAGCGCCGGCACGCGGCCGAACCATGCCCTGCCCTTGCCGCTGCAGTTCACATTTTTCACAAGACACCTCCCGGCCGCGGCATCGGCCGGAGGCTTTCCGCAGGTCGAGGCCCCATGGCAAGCGCTCTTTCGCACATCCGCGTACTGGATCTTTCGCGCATCCTGGCAGGCCCGTGGTGCAGCCAGATGCTCGCCGACCTGGGCGCAGACGTGATCAAGGTCGAGCGCCCCGGCACGGGTGACGACACTCGCGGCTGGGGACCGCCGTGGCTGAAGGACGAGCACGGCGCCGACACCGACGTCGCCGCGTACTACCTGTGCGCCAACCGCAACAAGCGTTCGGTCACGATCGACATCACCCGTGCCGAGGGCCAGGATCTCGTGAAGCGGCTCGCGGCTGGGGCTGACGTCGTGCTGGAGAACTTCAAGGTCGGTGGCCTCGAACAGTACGGGCTCGATTACGCATCGCTCAAGGCGGTCAATCCCCGCCTGGTGTACTGCTCCGTGACCGGCTTCGGCCAGGAGGGTCCGTACGCGCCGCGCGCCGGCTACGACTTCCTGATCCAGGGACTGGGCGGCCTGATGAGCATCACCGGGCGCCCCGACGGCGAGGAAGGCGGCGGGCCGATGAAGGCCGGCGTGGCGTTGACCGACATTCTCACCGGGCTGTATGCGGCGAACGCGATCCTCGCCGCGCTGGCGTGGCGCGACAGGAGCGGCGAGGGACAGTACATCGACCTCGCCTTGCTCGACGTGCAGGTCGCCTGCCTTGCCAACCAGGCGGCCAACTATCTCGCCACCGGCCGCTCGCCCGGACGGCTGGGCAATGCGCATCCGAACATCGTGCCGTATCAGGACTTCCCCACCGCCGACGGCTACATGATCCTGGCGATCGGCAACGACGGGCAGTTCGCGCGCTTCTGCGCCGAAGCGGGGCGCCTGGAACTCGCCGCCGACCCGCGTTTTGCGACCAACGCGGAGCGCGTCAGGCACCGCGCCACGCTGATCCCGCTGCTGAAGCAGCTCACGGTGCTGCGCAGTACGGCGGAGTGGATCGCGGCGCTGGAGTCCCTGGCCGTGCCCTGCGGCCCGATCAATACGCTGGCCGACGTCTTCGCCGACCCGCAGGTGCTTGCGCGCGGCCTGCAGGTGACGATTCCGCACCCGGTCGCGGGCACGGTACCGCTCGTGGCGAACCCGATGAAGCTGTCGGCGACGCCGCCGGATTACCGCCTTCCGCCGCCGGCGCTCGGCGAGCATACGGACGCAGTCCTGAGCGAAGCGCTGGGCCTGACGGACGGGGAGATCGCGCGCCTGCGCGCCGGCGGCGTGCTCTGACAGCCCGCGCAACGGCCGGCCTGGCCGGCCGCGCCTGCCCGCTGCGCTCCCCCGGCGGACCGGGGGAGGCGGCGCGGCCTCAGTCCTTGAGGACCGCAGCCATCGCTTCGGCGACGTACTCGACGTTGCGGGTGTTGAGTCCGGCGACGCACATGCGCCCGGAGCGCACGAGATACACGGCGAATTCCTCGCGCAGGCGGTCGACCTGCGCGGGGCTCAGGCCGGTGTAGCTGAACATGCCGCGCTGCTTGATGAAGTAGCTGAAGTCGCGCCCGGGCACGCGCGCGCTGATCACTTCGTGGAGCTTGCGGCGCATCGCACGGATGCGGTCACGCATCGCGTCGACTTCGCCGGTCCATTCACCGTACAGCGCCGGGTCGTCCATCACCATCGCGGTGACGCGTCCGCCATGGAAGGGGGGGCTGGAGTAGTTGCGGCGCACGGTGAATTTCATCTGCCCGAGCACGCGCGAGGCTTCCTCGGCGTCCTTGCACACGATGGAGAGGCCGCCGCAGCGCTCGCCGTAGAACGAGAGGTTCTTCGAGAACGAGTTGCTGACGAGGAAGCTCACGCCCGCATCCGCGAGCGCGCGGATGGCGAAGGCGTCGTCGTCGAGGCTGTCGCCGAACCCCTGGTAGGCGATGTCGAGGAAGGGGATGAGATTGCGCTCCTTCGCGACGGCGATGACTTCGCGCCACTGCTCCTGCGACAGGTCGACGCCGGTCGGGTTGTGGCAGCACGGGTGCAGCAGCACGATCGCGCGTGCCGGCAGGGTCTTCAGCGTCGCGAGCATGTCGGCGAAGCGCACGCCGCCGGTGGCCGCGTCGTAATAGGGGTAGTCGTGCACGGCGATGCCGGCGCCCTCGAAGATCGAGCGGTGGTTGTCCCAGGTCGGGTCGCTGACCCACACCTCGCTGGCGGGGAAGTAGCGCTTCAGCAGGTCGGCGCCGACCTTGAGCGCGCCCGAGCCGCCGATGGTCTGGATCGTGGCGATGCGCCCGGCCTTGAGCGCGGCGTGCTCCGGGCCGAACAGCAGGCGCTGCACGGCGGCGCGGTAGTCGGCGGCGCCTTCCATCGGCAGGTAGGAGCGCGGCAGCGGCGTCGCGGCGAGCGCAACCTCGGCCTTGCGCACCGAGCCGAGCAGCGGGATGCGGCCTTCCTCGTCGTAGTACAGGCCGATGCCGAGATTGACCTTCTGCGCACGCGGATCCTGCATGAAGGTTTCGACGAGGGTGAGGATGGGGTCGCCGGGATAGGCGTCGACGTGTTCGAACATGGGCAAGCGGCTCCACGGTGATCGGGCGGGTTGAACGGTCGCTCGCGGCGCCGGCAAAGCGACACGGCACGCGCGGGCAGCGATTACGGGAGTGTATCCGATCAGATCTGCGCGGCACGCATCGGCGGATGCTGCGGAGAACCTTCGCGCGGAGACTCGTCGGCCGAAAGTTTTTTCGCGACAGTGTAAGAAGCGGACGGGGTCGCGCGACTACACAGGCAACACGACGATTCATCGATCGGCGTGTTTCCCAACCGAACCAAGGAGACAAGCATGTCCGCCACAACCGTCCGCAAGGTTTCCGCCGCCGCCCTCGCCCTCGCGCTGGGCTCCGCGCTGTCGATGTCGTCCGCGCTCGCGGCCGATCCGCCCGCCGACAAGGAAAAGTGCTTCGGCGTCGCGATGAAAGGGAAGAACGACTGCGCTGCCGGTCCCGGCACGAGCTGCGCCGGCACGTCGAAGATGGATCACCAGGGCAATGCCTGGTCGCTGGTGCCGAAGGGCACGTGCGAGAAGACGATGTCGCAGACCTCGCCGAGCGGCTTCGGCCAGCTGATGGCCTTCAAGGAAAAGAAGGCCTGATCGCGGCCGGATGACAGCGGAGCGCCCGGCATGACGACCATCAACGCACTTCCTTCGCCCGCGCGGGCCGACACCCTGCCCGCGCGCGCGGGCCTGGGCCTGAAGCCCGCGCACTTCGGGGAAGTCCTCGCGACACGGCCCGGGCTCGGGTTCTTCGAGGTGCATGCGGAGAACTACATGGTGCCGGGCGGTCCCTTCCATCACGCGCTGACGCGCATCCGCGAGCACTACCCGCTGTCGCTGCACGGCGTCGGCCTGTCGATCGGCGGCCCGGGGCCGCTCGACGGCGCACATCTGGAACGCCTCGCGGCGCTGCTGCGGCGCTACGAGCCGCAATCGTTCTCGGAACATCTCGCGTGGTCGAGCCACGGCGGCGTGTTCCTGAACGACCTGCTGCCCGTGCCCTACACCAGCGAGACACTGCGGCGCGTGTGCGGGCACATCGACACGGTGCAATCGCGCCTCGGGCGCCGCATGCTGCTGGAAAACCCGGCGACCTACATCGAGTTCGCCGCGTCGACCTGGGCGGAGGGCGATTTCATCGCCGAGGTGGTGCGGCGCACCGGCTGCGGCCTGCTGCTCGACGTGAACAACCTCTACGTGGCCTGCGCGAATCATGGCCGCGATGCGCTCGCCGGCCTCGACGCGCTGCCGCTCCACGCAGTCGGCGAGATCCACCTCGCGGGCTTCGCGACGCAGCAGGACGCCGATGGTGCGCCGCTCCTGATCGACAGCCACGGTTCGCCGGTCGCGCAGGCGGTGTGGGACCTGTACGACGCGGCGCTGGCACGGGTCGGCGCGCAGCCGACCTTGATCGAGCGCGACAACGACATCCCGCCCTTCGCGGTGCTGCTCGCCGAGGCGAAGCAGGCCGAGCGCCGGCTGGGTATCGCGAGCGCCGCACGATGCCCGGAGCTGGCCGCATGAACGCGCACGAGGAATTCGCCGCGGCACTGCTCGACCCGGCCC
>NZ_WTVS01000007.1 GCF_012911005.2 Aromatoleum toluolicum
CCCTTCTTCTGCCACCGGATAGCTCGTCGAGGATTCGAACATCACCATGGCCAGGCTCGCACACAGCGACTGCAAAGAGACTCGGCGCGGCTTGAGCACCCGCCCCGACTGCTGTTCCGTTAGAAGCATGACACATACACAAGCACCAATCCATTCGACATATTCATATATAATAGTCGATTTTAACGACGTAGGCATTTCCTTGCCCAACCCCCGGCACCGTGACTTCGCCAATATTGTTTGCCGCCCCGGCCGCATACTTCGCGCTCGTCTGCATCGGACTGGCGCTCATCCGCTATCCGGCGCGGCGACGCACGTTTCTCACTGGCGGTGCTGCACGCACGCGTGAATTCGCCGCCGTACTGCGCAGCATGTTCCGCGACGCCACAAGGCGCGTATTGGCAGGCTTTCGCCTTGTGCGGAACTGCGGCGCTGGCATTTCCACCCCGTTAATCGAAAACCGCCCGGTGGCAATTTCCGCCATCGCGCTCGCCGTCCTTCCGCCCTTGGTCGTAATTACCCTGTCGCAACGCGCGATCTTCGAGTTCGCTCCGGACACCGCGCTCCCCGACCGCAAGATCGCAGCGCTTCTGAGCGGCGAGCATCTCACGCCCCCGCCTCCGCTTCCGCCCGCCGTCTTTGCCACGACCGAAGTCGAAATGCTCAGACCATCGCTCGGGTCCGCCAGTCGCGAATGGAATCTGCTCGACGACCAGTTCCGGCAACGCCTGCTCACCGTGTTCGCACTGCTCGCCGAACAGCATGGCTACCAGGCGGTACTCCTCGAAGGCTATCGCAACCCGGAACGGCAGGCGGAACTGCTGCTGCGCGGCCCAGCCGTCACCCAGGCCGGCCCGAACATGAGTTATCACCAGCACGGCCTCGCCGCCGATGTCGCATTCCTGCGCGACGGCAGACTCGTCATTTCCGAACGCGACCCCTGGGCCATGCGTGGCTACGAACTCTATGGCGCCCTTGCGGAGGCAACCGGCCTGACCTGGGGCGGACGCTGGAAGATGATGGACCTGGGGCACGTAGAGCTGCGCCGGCGTGAAGCCCTTCCCGACGGGCGCTCCTGAAGCGCAGCCCCGTCAGCACAACACACCAGCAACTACGAGGATCCATTCCGCATGGCACGTCCGTTCATTGTCATCGGCGACCGGACCGATCACGGCGGCACCGTGATCGGCGCTTCACTCAGCAGCGACTGCAATGGGAAAGGCATTGCGCGCGTTGGGGATCAGGTGACCTGCCCGCGCAAAGGTCATGGCCGCGTTACTGTCATTGCGACGGGGGATCCGACCACCCTCATCGACGGGCGTCCGGCCGCGCGCCATGGCGACAAGACCGCCTGCGGCGCGACCCTGATCGCCTCGCAGGCGCTCACCGTCGACTGAGAACGGGCCGCACCCATGTTCACCTACGCACTGAGGCCCATCGTTCTCGTCCTTCTCGCGACAACACTGGTCTGGACGCTCGTCCTCGGCTGGTGGCGGGCCGCGGGATACGAACCCAGCACGATCGACGTCGCTACGCATCTGGTCCTCTTGCCGGCAACACTTCTTGGCGGCTTCTGGCTCCTGCGCACCTTCATCGAACACCTTCGCCTTCCGCCCCGCACCGACGCGAACGGGTCCGCTCTCCTCGCAAAGGCAACGACCGCCCTCGCAGGGTCTGCAGCGTCCAGTGCGACGCAACGTCCGCATGCGCTCCTGATCGCCTTCGCACTGCAGTGCGCGCACGGCTCGGATCCGGCGCAAGTGCTCGATGCGGGCAAGGAAGGTTGCACGCCTCCGCTCGACGACCGCCTCCACGACGCGCACGGCTTTCCCGTATTCGCCGCGCGGGTTGCCGATCTCGCGACTGAAGAACTCGACGAAACGCTGAACGATCATTCCGTCGACATGCGCCGGATGGCCCGTGATGAGGACAGGCGTGCGCTGGCAATGCTGCATACGACACTCCCCCGCGCCCTTGACGAAATCGCGGAATCCATCGCACCCGATCCTGAAGCGATCCGGGCTGTGTTCTGGCTATCGGATCGGGACTGGCCGGACGAACACCGCGCAAACTTGGCCGCCTGGCTACGGCGCGAGCACCTCGCTCCGCGCGGAATCGCCCGGGCAGACGTTCGATTTCGCCACTTGCAGGACGACGCTCATGCCTTCGAGACCATCGACGAGTTGATCACGGAGCTGAACCGTCAGGAATCCCCGGCAATCGTGCTCGTGATGGGCGCCGTGTCACATGTCGGCGAGGAGACGATCGCGACCTGGGAGGCCGGATCGCATTTGTTCACCGCGAACACGCAGGATGGCCGGATTCCCGGCGAGGTGGCCGCAGTGCTGTTGCTCGCGAACGCTGCTGGAGCCGCCCTTGCCGGGCGCCAGCCATTTCCCCGCCTATCGCACGCCGCATCGGGCAGAAGCGCGCGCGCTGGCGATGCCGGAGCAAGAACCGATAGTTCGCTCCTGGAACGCTTGATCGACACCATCCTGGCCGATACGCGCCTCGACGCGGCACAGATATCGAAAGTGCTAGCCGACGCAGACCATCGTGCCCCGGTGACAAAGGAGCTCCTTCGGACGCTATCGGAACGGTTCCCCGCGCTCGAGCCACTGTCGGACACACTCAGCCTCGGCCCCGCAACAGGCTTTGCCTCGCCGATCGGCGGACTTGTCACGCTGCTTTGTGCCACTGAGGCCGCCAACGCGGCCGATGGCGTCGCTCTGTGCCTGACCTGTCAATCCCCTAATGCACGCGCGGCCATGATCGTCGACGCCAGCCCGCTAGCTTCCATGTCGCCCCCGCAAACGCCAGCCTCCGCTCCTGACGCCACCTGACCGATGTATTCAATCCGCACCTTTCTGACCGACTCGCGCACGCTCTCCTTTATCGGCGTCCTGGCCCTTGCGGCCTTCGTCATGCTGGGCGCCGAAACGCTGGAACTCGCATTGATATGGGCAGCGATCGCCTCGTGCGCCCTCCTCGCGATCTGGATCGCGGTCTGGGCGTGGCGGCGACGCCGGGCCGCGCTCGCCGCTTCCGCGCTCGAACGGATGCTCGATCCGCGGACGGGCGATGGCGAAGGCCGGACGAAGGCAGAAATCGAAACCCTGCGGCGGCGCATGAAGGAAGCCATTCGCACGATCAAGACATCGAAGCTAGGACTGGTCTCCGGACGCGCCGCGCTGTATGAGCTGCCGTGGTACATCACGATCGGCAACCCTGCGGCTGGCAAGAGCACGGCCGTAGTCAATTCGGGGCTCACCTTCCCCCTCGGCGATGCCGCAGGCAGCGTCGTGCAGGGACTCGGTGGGACGCGCAACTGCGACTGGTTTTTCACCACGGAAGGGATCCTCCTCGACACGGCCGGCCGCTACTCCGTCCATGAAGAAGACCGCGAGGAATGGCTGGGCTTTCTCGACCTGCTGAGAACAAATCGACCGCTCGCGCCGATCAACGGAATCATCGTCACGGCGAGCATCGGCGAGCTGCTCCGCAATCCCCCGGGCTTCGCAATCACGCTCGCCAAGAACCTGCGACAGCGCGTACAGGAACTCACCGAACATCTGGAAGTGTTCGCGCCGATCTACGTGATGTTCTCGAAGGCCGATCTCATCGCGGGGTTCAACGAATTCTTTCAGGACGTCGACTGGAACGAGCGCGACCGCGTGTGGGGCGCCACGTTGCCCTACGAGACCAACGGAAGCAATGACGCCTTAGGGCTGTTCGACCGCTACTTCGATGAACTCTACGAAGGGCTGCGCGAGATGAGCGTTGCGCAGATGTCGATTGCGCGCGGCGAGCGCATGGCACCGGGACTGCTCACTTTTCCCCTCGAATTTGCGGCGATCAAGCCGGTCCTGCGCTCCTTCATCGCCACGCTGTTCGAGGAAAATCCCTTCCAGTTCAAACCGATCTTCCGCGGCTTCTACATCACCTCGGCGATACAGAGCGGAGAGACGCCCAGCAGCTCCAGCGACCGCGTGGAAAAGCGCTTCGGGCTTTCGGGCGAAGGTCCGGCCGCAGCCCGGATCGCATCGAACAACGGCTTCTTCCTGAAGGACCTATTCTCCAAGGTGATCTTCGCCGACCGCAACCTGGTACGGCACTATGCCTGCAGGCGAAAGAAGCGCCTGCATCACGCCACCTCGCTGGCCGCGGCGGCACTGCTGGGCGTTGCGCTGGCAGGCTGGAGCTGGTCGTACGCGAACAATCGCAGCCTCGTCGAAAACGTCCGCGCCGACCTCGATCGGGCTGTCCGCCTTCAGGAAGAGCGCATCGACCTGCAGTCACGGCTCGAAGCGCTCGAACTCCTTCAGGATCGCATTGCGCAGCTTGAGCGTTTCGAAAGGGAGCCCTCCCGGTCGCTCGGGCTCGGTCTGTTCCAGGGCAAGGAGGTGAAATCCAGACTGCTCGAAGAGTATTACCGGGGCATCACCGAAATCATGCTCCGTCCGATCAGCGAGAGCATCGAAGGCTTCCTTGCCGCAGTCAATCGCAACGCCGGCCATCTGCGACAGACCGACAGTGCCGACCGGGAGACAACCGCCAACGCGTCTCCGAACGGGCAACCTTACAAGGAAGCCACACCGACCAGCGTCGAGGACGCCTACAACGCCCTGAAAACCTATCTGATGCTGGGCGACAAGTCTCACACCGAGGTCGGCCATTTCTCCGATCAGCTCAGCCGCTACTGGCGCACCTGGCTGGATGCCAATCGCGGTTCCATGCCACGGGAAAAAATGATGCGCAGCGCAGAGCGAATCATCAGTTTCCACCTGCAGCATGCGAACGATGCCAACTGGCCAACCATCGCGGGGAAGCTTTCCGTGATCGACGAAACACGCGGGACGCTGCGCCACGTGGTTCGCGGCATGCCTGCAATCGAACGCGTCTATGGGGACATCAAGGCGCGCGCGGCCACCCGCTTCCCCCCGGTAACGGTGGCAAACCTCGCTGGCGCGGATGACGCGGCTCTTGTCAGCGGAAGTCACGTGATATCGGGTTCATTTACCGTCGAAGCCTGGCGAGGCTATGTCGACGCCGCCATCAAGGACGCTGCCACCGGAGAATTGCGCAGTACGGACTGGGTCCTGGACACCAGCGCGAAGGACGACCTGTCCCTCGCCGGCAGCCCGGAGCAGATCCAGAAGATGCTCGTGGCGATGTACAAGAAGGAGTACGCTCAGGAATGGCAGAAATTCGTCTCCGGCATCGGCGTCGCCGGGTTCGACGGTTTCCCCGCCGCCGTGGCAGCGATGAATCGCCTCGGCGACGCGACTGCCTCACCCTTGGGGAAACTGCTGCGCACCGTGTATGAACAGACCGCCTGGGACAATCCGGGGGTGACCCATGCCGTAGCCGAGCGCGCGCAGAAGGGCTTCATCGAGTGGTTCAAGCAGTCGATCCTGCGAATGTCGCCCGCTCCGGTCACGCTCGACGTGTCCTCGACCACGGCGACGACCGCCAGCCCGATGGGCGCCATCGGCCAGGAATTCGTCGGCCTCAGTCGTCTGCTCGCGCGGCGGGACAGCGGGGAATCGATCCTGGACCTCTACCTGCGCCGGCTCTCCGGACTGCGGACCCGCCTCAATCTCCTCGCCAATCAGGGCGACGCGGGTCCGGGCGCGGTCAAGCTGATGAGCGAAACGATCGAGGGCGGCAATTCGGAGCTCACAGACACGCTGCGGTTCGTGGACGAACAGATGCTGACGGGGATGCCCGACAACCAGCGCGAAGTGCTCCGCCCGCTGCTCGTGAGGCCCCTGCTGCAGACCTTCGCGGCGCTGATTGGCCCGGCCGAGCGCGAACTCGACAAGAGCTGGAATGCCAACGTGTATGAACCATTCGGACGACAACTTGCGGGGAAATATCCGTTCGACGCCACCTCGGGCATAGAAGCTACGCCGGCCGAAATCGCGCAGATCTTCGGTCCGGAGGGCGCAATTTCGAAGTACGCCGCGACAAGCATCGGGACGCTGATGGTGCGGCGCGGCGACTATATCGAAGCACGGACCTGGGGCGAGCTCGGCATCCGCCTGCGGCCGGATTTCCTCGCCGCTTTCCCGGACTGGGTCGCGCCGCTGGACGGCAGCAGCACCACACACGCGGCGGCGGTTGCGCAGACGAGCTTCAGACTGCTGCCGCTGCCCTCGCCGGGCACGACCGAATACACAATCGAGATCGACGGACAACGACTGCGCTACCGCAATGGGGCCGCCCAGTGGGCAACCTTCGTGTGGCCGAATCCGGCGGGGACCCCGGGCGCACGGGTCACCGCAACGACCTTCGAAGGGCAGGAACTCGAGGTCGCGAATTTCAGCGGGCGCTTCGGACTCGAAAAGCTGATCAACTCCGCCACCCAAACCCGCAATGCAGACGGCTCCTTCAACCTCATCTGGCAAATGGGCGAGGTCTCGGTACCGGTCACACTCAAGATCGTAAGCAGCCCGGACATGCAGACGGGCAAGACCACCAGCGCCAAGGGCAACCGCAATGCTCCCCTCCCCTCCAGCGTGGCGGGCGAGACAGTGAAGGCACAAGCCGGCGCCGAAGCCGGAAGCCCCACCAAACTCGCAGCCACGACTCAGGAACGGGGGAGTCGGCCATGAAGGGCTCCACCATTCACGCCACTGGCTATTTCGGCAAGCTGCCGGCGCGCGGCGATTTTGTGAAGGGCGGGGGATCGGCACAACTGATCGCGATGCTCGACCGCTGGATCTCGGAAAGCATGAACCTGCTGTCGGCCGATCCCCGTTGGCGGATTCCATACGACAACATGAGCCCCGTCCACTTCGCCTTTGTCGGGCCGCGCAGCCGCCTCTCGGTCGTCGGCCACCTTCAGTCGAGCCATGACGCGTCCTCGCGACGCTTTCCCTTCCTCGTCGCGTCGACCATCGAGTCGGAGGCCGGGCATGTCCACCCCGGGCCCCTGGCCCTATCGTCGCTTTGGGAAAAGTTCGGGCACCTCGTCGGTCTTGCCCGATCGGCCGACGAACCTGCCTCCATGCTGCACGCCCTCGCTCGCATCGACTGCGCACAGGAACTCGCGCACATGGCACAACCGTCCGGCACCGACGCGATGCCCGATTCAATCACCATTGCGGATATCGACCGCCTGCTTGGACACGACGGCCACGCTGGAAGCACGCGCCGCATCATCCTGTCCCTCGGCGTGCTGCTGCGACCGCTGCTCGGCAGCGACAGGCCGACGATCGAACGCGGCCTGCGCTTGCCCTTGCCGAGCGAGATCAGGCTGCGTGACGCACTGGCACAGGTCTGGGTGAACCTCATCAGCGGCTTCCTCAGGAATACCCCTTGCGAACTCCAGCTGCTGCAGGCGCCGGTTGCCGGACGCAATACGCTCGTCGTCGGTTTCAACGGCGCGTCGCCACTGCCGCTCGTCAGCCTGATCTCGCACGGGAGCGCGCCCGACGCCGTCGTGAGCCTCGAAGCCCCCGAATGGATAGACACGCATCCCGACCTGACCAGCGACTACGGAATCGCCAAGCTGTCGAGCTATCTCGCGCAGCCCGGGACGACCCTCGCCACAGCGCTCTCCACCTTCAGGGAAGTATTTCTCGGAGAATGATCTTGAAGTTCAGTTCAGCACTCGCGGCCGGACTGCTCTATGCCACGGCAGGCATGAGCGCACAGCCCACGCAAACCCCCGCACCGGACGGAATGGTGTACGTCACCGGAACGGTACCCGACGAGAACGCACGCGTGGCAATCATTTCGCGCCTGCGCGACCTCTATGGAGCCGACAAGGTCATCGACCGCCTCGATTCGGGGGGGGTGGTCTCCCCACCCGACTGGACCGGCCACGTCGTGAAGACGCTTGGTAACAGCATCCGCAACGTGCGCCAGGGACAGCTGGAGGTCAACGGAACCCAGGTCACAATCAGCGGCAACGTCGCCAACGAATCGCGCCGGCAGCAAGTGGCCAGCGAGATTGCGACTGCGCTGAACCCGACCTACACGGTGAATAACGGCCTGCACGCGCCAGCCGGCGCCCAGGCGCTGCTCGATCAGACGCTCGCGGATCGTGTCGTCGAATTCGAAAGCGGATCCGCAATCCTGACGCCAACCGGCATCGCCATTCTCGACGAAATGGCGGCAGCCATTGCCAGACTCGATCGCCCCCGCGTCGACATCATCGGGCATACGGACTCCACCGGAAACCGCATGACCAACATCACGCTGAGCCTCGCCCGAGCCGACGCGGTCAAGACCTATCTTTCCGGCAAGGGTATCCCGCCGGCGGGCCTGAGCGCACTGGGTGCGGGACCCGACCGGCCGGTGACGCCGAACGACACGCCGGAAGGCCGCGCGCGCAATCGCCGGATCGAATTCCGGCTCGCCGAATGAGCCCTGCCGGGCCGTTCAGCGTCCCGGCGCTTCCTGGGTCACGAGCCCGAGCAACTCCTCGACATGGGAGAGCGCCCCGTCGTCCCTGACCACGGTCCGCAGCCACTCGTGCAGCGACATCTCGCCCCAGCGCGCCGCCTTGTCGGCTAGGTAGGCCACCGGACTGTGGGGCTCGGTGCGCCGGAAGAAATCCGCCACCTCCCGAAGCCGCGCTATCGCATCGGCACGCGTTGCAATCGGCCCGGGGCCTGCGTCGCCGGATGCAGGCTCGCCCCCCAGGTTCCACCCACTTTCTCCGGGCAATACAGCGCGCGACTGCGCGGTCGGGGCCGGGGCATCGCCGCCGAAGCGCCGCAGGGTGTCATGCACCTCGATCAGGGCCTGGCGCAGGTCGTCGAAACCTGGACCATCCAGACCGAGCCTGGCATCCACGACCCGTTCGAGCTCGTCCAGCGCCTGCCTTGCCGTTTCCGCCTCCCCCGCCAGACGGACGAAAAATTCGCGGGGCGTATCCTGGCGCGCCGCTTCAAACTGGTCGAGCGTCACCGGCGCCGCGCGCATGAGGAATTCCGCGTCCTGCGGGTTGCGCTCCAGGCTGGCCGCCAGATTGCGTGCGGATTCCAGGTCCGCCGTCGAGAACCGCCCGCGTATCGAATCGGTCACGGGCGTGTCGCGAATGATGCGGCGAGACTGGGTCACCAGCCAATCGAGATTGCCGGCACGCATCTCCTGGTCACCATCGTCGGGAAGCGGATGGATCTCGTCCCAATACTTCTCGCACAGTCCGGCCACCAGCCGATAGCCGTCGGCAAGGCCGGCAAATCCGCGTGTCTTCGCCACGGCTTCGGTCAACCAGACGGCGACACGGAGATCTTTCGCGCGGCATGCCAGCGCGTCCTCACACAGACGCGCAACGCGCGGCCAGTCGGCCTCCTTCAGCGGTCTCACCCATTCGCCCTGGCTCACCGAAGGATCGTCGCAGCGGCGCGCCTCCTGGATCTCGTCGAAAAGCGCGGAGAAGGTGAGATCTTCGCCGCAGCGATTGCCGGCTAACGGTCGAAGCAGTGCATCGAAATCCATGGACGGTTCCGGTTGAGGGCAAACCGCCATTTTACATGACGAAGAAATAACCCCGGCAGCATGCCGGAGTGTTTTCAGCCGTGCTGGATGAGCTCGATCTTGTAGCCGTCCGGATCCTCGACGAAGGCGATGACCGTCGTGCCGTGCTTCATCGGACCTGCCTCGCGCACCACCTTCCCGCCGCGTGCCCGGATCTCATCGCAGGCACGGTACGCATCGGGTACCGCCAGCGCGATATGGCCGAAGGCATTGCCCATCTCGTAGGAATCAACGCCCCAGTTCCAGGTGAGTTCGATGACCGCCCCTTCGGACTCGTCCTGATAACCGACGAAGGCCAGGGTGAACTTCCCCTCGGGGTAGTCATGGCGGCGCAGCAGCCGCATTCCGAGCACCTCGGTGTAGAACTTGATGGAACGATCGAGATCGCCGACACGCAGCATGGTGTGAAGCAGTTTCATTTCAGCAGTCCTCTTCAGTCTTCGGCAATGAGCGCCGCATCGGCGCCATCGATAACGGGCAACGCACGCCCGGCATCGCGTAGACGCACGCGCGCGGCCTTCCAGTCCGGATACAGCGCGTCGACCACGGCCCAGAACCGCGGCGAGTGGTTCATTTCCGCGAGATGTGCCACCTCGTGGGCGACGACGTAGTCGATAAGCGTCGGCGAGAGATGGATCAGCCGCCAGTGCAGCCGGATACCGCTGCGGCTGCTGCAACTCCCCCAGCGCGTGCGGGCCGACGACAGACGCACCGCAGGCACCGCATGGCCGAGGCGGTAACAGAACTCCGCCACGCGCTCGCCAAACCAGGGCAGGGCGCGAGCCCGCAGGGCGCGGACAAGCGCCTGGCGTGCCCCCGGGCCGTCGGGTAACACAAGCTCTTCGACGCCGTCTGCACCGAGGCGCCAGCGCGCCGAGCGCCCCCCCTGCCCGAGGCGCATGCGGCACATCTCGCCCAGAAGCGGAAACAGGGCGCCATCCTCGACCATCATCACGGCCGGCGGAACCCGAACGGCGAGCTTCCCGAGCAGCCAATCATGGTGGCTGCGGATGAAACTGTCGATCTCCGCCTGCGTCGCGGGCCATGGCACGGCGACACGGACACCGCGGTGATCGACCTGCAGCGCGAAACTGCGTCGCGGAGAACGCCGCAGCACGTATCCGAGATCCCGCTCACCCAGACGGATGCTGCGCGATTCCTCGCTCGCGGGGCGTGACTGGCGCAACAGGCCGGCCAGTCGGCTCACGCCTTCTCCTGCCATGCGTATCCGCGCGCACCGACCTCTGCACGGATGCGCGCCATCGCCGTCGCCACGCTCGCGGCGGGGCCTTTCACGCCGAGCTCGATGGTCCGGACCTCTCCCGGCGCAGTCGGCACGCTCGGCAGACTGAACAACTCCAGATCGGGAAACTCCGTCGACACGTACTCCATCAGATCGACCAGTTTTCCTTCCACCGCGTCCAGGACCGTGATCGCCGCTTCGGTGTAGTCATCTGCATGGTGCAGGTGACGAAACTGCGTATCCAGCACCCATTCGACCATCGGCCAGGCCATCACGGGGAACCCGGGCACGAAGTGATGCCCGCGGATCGAAAAACCCGGTACCTGGTTGTACGGATTCGGGATGATCGCGCTGCCCTGCGGATAGGTTCCGAGTTGCAGGCGATGCGGCGTAATCTCGGCGCCGAATTTCTCGCGCAGGATCGCCTCGGCCTCGGGATGCAGCGCGAGTTCCAGGCCCAGTGCGGTCGCCGCGCACTGACGCGTGCGGTCATCCGGCGTGGCACCGATGCCACCGAAGCTGAACACGACATCGCCGGTTGCGAAGCTTTCACGCAGCGCCGCGACGAGCCGCTGCGCGTCGTCGCCGACGTAACGCGCCCAGGCAAGCCGGAGTCCGCGCGCGCCGAGCATCTCGACGAGTTTTGCCAGATGCTTGTCGCTGCGCCTGCCGGACAGGATTTCGTCGCCGATGATGATTGCGCCGAACGCCATCCCTTACTCCCGCGACTGCGGCACGGGCGGGGCATCGAGGACGGTTACGCCCCGTTCGATGCGCTCACGCCGCAACGCCTCGAGCATGAGATGGACAAATGCAAGGCCGCAGAACGCGGGCGCCACGAGATTGACGAAGGGCACATAGGCAAGCAGTGCGCAACCTCCTCCAAGCAGGAGCATGGACGTCCGCTGCACCCGCGGCAGCCGCTTGAGTTCCTCACGGTCGGCATGCAGCATCAGAGCGTCATAACCGAACGCACGCTGGTTCAACCACGCGGTCAATACGACAGACGCGACAAGCCCCGCCCCGGGTATCAGCCACAGCGGCAACGAAACGACCATGCCGAGCAGGAACAGCAGCCCGGCGATGATTGCATTCCACGCACTGCCCAGGTTCGAGCCGCCGCGACGCAACTCCAGCTCGCCATAATCCTTCAACGCTACCCGCTCGAGCATCAGCGGCAGCGCGAACACCGCGACCAGAAGCGCCGCGGTGACGTAGATCAGCGGCAGGAACGCCAGCGCGAGGGCGATCTCGACGACGATCAGCGTCGCAGTCGCACCGATCTCCGACGTCGCGATCCATTCGCCGACAAAGGCCCATCCCTGGATCCAGCTCACGATCGTATCGACCAGCGTCGACCACGACAGGACGGCAATCGTCATCCACACGACCAGGGCAACCAGGCTGGGCCACACGAGGTGGATGAATACTCCCTTTCGCCCGAGACTGCGCAACGCCCGACCGAACGCAAGCAGGATCTCGCGCATCGCCCTTCTCCGCTCAGCGCATCATGCCGGGCAGCATGCCCTTCATGCCGCGCATCATCTTCTGCATGCCGCCCTTGGAGAACTGCTTCATGACCTTCTGCGTCTGCTCGAACTGATTGAGCAGGCGATTGACTTCCTGCACGGTCACCCCTGCCCCGGCAGCAATGCGGCGCTTGCGGCTCGCCTTGAGGAGTTCCGGCTTGGCGCGCTCGAGTGGCGTCATCGAATTGATGATGCCCTCGATCCGCCCGATCGCCTTCTCCTCAACGCCGCCCTGAAGCTTTCCGGCCATCTGCGAGAACTGCGCGGGCAACTTGTCCATCATCGAAGCAAGGCCGCCCATCTTGCGCATCTGGCCGATCTGCTCCTTGAAGTCGTTGAGGTCGAAGCCCTTGCCGGTCTTGAGCTTCTCGGCGAAGGCACGCGCTTTCTCCTCATCGACCCCGCGCCGCGCGTCCTCCACCAGACCGAGGATGTCGCCCATGCCGAGAATCCGGCTGGCCATGCGCTCAGGGTGGAATTCCTCCAGGCCGGTGAGCTTCTCGCCCACGCCGGCGAACTTCAGCGGCTTGCCGGTCACGTGGCGAACGGACAGCGCCGCACCGCCGCGCGCATCGCCGTCGAGCTTGGTCAGCACGACACCGGTGAGGGGCAAGGCCTCGTTGAACGCGCGCGCCGTATTCACGGCGTCCTGGCCGAGCATCGCGTCGACCACGAACAATGTTTCCACGGGATTGATCGCGGCATGGATCGCCTTGATCTCGTCCATCATCGCCTGATCGATCGCGAGCCGACCGGCCGTATCGAACAGCACTACGTCATAGTAGTGGCGACGCGCATGATCGATGACCGCGAGGGCGATATCGACGGGTTTCTGGTCGGGCGTCGTCGGATAGAAATCGATCCCGGCCTGCGCGGAGACCGCCTTCAGCTGCTCGATTGCGGCGGGTCGATAGACGTCGGCCGAGACTGCGAGGACCTTCTTCTTCATCCGCTCGTGCAGCAGCTTGCCGAGCTTGCCGGTGGTGGTCGTCTTGCCCGCGCCCTGCAGGCCCGCCATCAGGATCACGGCCGGCGGCTGCGTCGCGAGGTTCAGACCGACGTGGGAACCGCCCATCAGGGCCTTCAGTTCGTCGTGCACCACCCCCACAAGGGCCTGGCCGGGCGTCAGCGACCCGACGACTTCCTGGCCGACGGCCTTCTCCTTCACCCGCGCGATGAAGTCCTTGACCACAGGCAGAGCCACGTCAGCCTCGAGGAGCGCAAGGCGCACCTCGCGCATTGCATCCTGGATATTGTCTTCGGTGAGGCGTGCCTGGCCACGCAGGGTCTTGACGACCTTGGAGAGGCGCTGAGTGAGATTGTCGAGCATATTGGCTGGGGCCCTAGGCCTTGGAGTAAACTGCGGGGAACTATGCAAACCATTCTACTTCATCTGTTCGCCGCGACGCTCTACGCGGTACTGGGTGCCCACTTCTGGCGAGTCACGGCACAGGCAGCGCCGAATCAGCCGAGGCGCAGCATGTCGACCGCGGAACGGCTCACGATGTTCGGCGCGATCCTTGCCCATGGCTGGGCACTGCAGGGAGAACTGTTCCCCGGCGAAGGCATGCGTTTCGGCTTCGGGTTCGCCGTATCGCTGGTCATCTGGCTGGCGGTGTGCTTTTACTGGATCGAGACTTTCTACGCCCGCCTCGACGGCCTCCACGGCGTCGTCGTCGCCGCTGGCGTGGCAGGCAGCCTGCTGCCCCTCGGCTTTCCGGGGCAGCATATCCTCGTGAATGCCGGCAGCCCCGGATTCCGCGCCCACTTCATCATGGCGATGCTCGCCTACAGCGTATTCACGCTGGCAGCCCTGCACGCGATGCTGATGGCCATCGCGGAGCGGCAGCTGCACAGCGGACGGCTCACCAGGACGTTCGCGAACCTGCCCCCGCTTCTGACGATGGAGACGCTCCTGTTCCGCCTGATCGGAATCGCGTTCATCCTGCTGACGCTCACACTGAGCTCGGGGGTTGTGTTCTCGGAAGCACTATTCGGACAAGCCTTCCGCCTCGACCACAAGACGGTCTTCGCAATCGTTTCGTGGCTGCTTTTCGGAGCCCTGCTCGTCGGACGGCGCGTCTGGGGCTGGCGCGGACGCGTCGCGCTGCGCTGGACGCTGGCCGGCTTCATTGCGCTGGTGCTTGCGTACGTCGGCAGCCGTTTCGTACTCGAGGTGCTTCTCGGACGCACCTCCTGATCCCGGACAGGCGGCCCGGACTGCCGCCAGACGTATCGACCGCGGCCTTTACAATTCATTACGCGGCGGGCAAGATCAAATGTCAGTTAGCTAAGACCGGGACATGGCAGCAAACCCCCAGACCGCCCTGAGCGGACTCGCGCGAGCACTGATCCAGCACGGCCGGCTCTCCGAAGCCGATGCGGTGGCGTGCACCAAGAGCGCGGCAGCCGTCCCGAACGGCTTCATCCTCGAACTTGCGCAGCGCAAGCTCCTGAACACCAAGGCCGTAGCCTGGTTCGCAGCCGAAACTTTCGGCTATCCGCTGCTCGATATCTCGTCGGTGGATCGCGCCAGCATCCCCCGCGACGCGATCGACCGCAAGCTGATGGCCAAGCATCAGGTCGTCGCGCTGGGCAAGCGCCAGAATCGCCTCACCGTTGCGACGGCCGACCCGTCCAACATGCGCGCGCTCGACGAGATCCGCTTCCAGACCGGAATGCAGGTCGACCTCATCGTCGTCGAAGCCGACCGCCTGGCACGCCTCGCCGAAACACTGTCCGAATCGACCGAAGACACGCTCAAGGATTTGACGGGCGAAGAATTCGACATGGACCTCCTGCAGGACCAGGAGACCGCGGAGCAGGCAAGCGAGGACGCCTCAGCGGAAGTCGATGACGCCCCGGTCGTCAAGTTCATCCAGAAGGTCCTGATCGACGCGATCAACGAAGGCGCATCCGACATCCACTTCGAGCCGTACGAGAAGTACTACCGGATCCGCGTCCGTACCGACGGCATCCTGCGGGAAATAGCGCAGCCGCCGCTGATCCTGAAGGAAAAGATCGCGGCACGCATCAAGGTCATCTCGCGTCTGGACATCTCCGAGAAGCGCATCCCCCAGGACGGACGCATGAAGCTCGTCCTGTCCAAGAACAAGTCGATCGATTTCCGCGTGTCGTCGCTGCCGACCCTGCATGGCGAAAAGATCGTAATGCGTATTCTCGATGCATCCTCGGCGATGCTGGGGGTCGACGCGCTCGGTTACGAGCCGGAACAGAAGAAAGTGCTGCTCGACGCGATCGAGCGTCCGTACGGGATGATTCTCGTGACCGGCCCAACCGGCTCGGGCAAGACCGTGTCGCTGTACACCTGCCTCAACATCCTGAACAAGCCGGGCGTTAACATCTCGACCGCCGAGGATCCCGCGGAAATCAACCTGGCCGGCATCAATCAGGTCAACGTGAACGACAAGGCCGGTCTGACCTTCGCCGCGTCGCTTCGCGCCTTTCTGCGTCAGGATCCGGACGTGATCATGGTCGGCGAAATCCGCGACCTCGAGACCGCCGAAATCTCGATCAAGGCGGCGCAGACCGGCCACCTGGTGCTATCGACGCTGCACACCAACGACGCCCCGACCACGCTCGAGCGCCTGCGCAACATGGGCGTCGCGCCGTTCAACATCGCATCCTCCGTAATCCTGATCACCGCACAGCGCCTGGCGCGACGGCTGTGCACGTGCAAGCAGCCGGTGGACATCCCGGTCGAAGCCCTGCTCGAAGCGGGATTCAGCGGCG
This sequence comes from Aromatoleum toluolicum, assembly GCF_012911005.2. Lineage (GTDB taxonomy): Bacteria > Pseudomonadota > Gammaproteobacteria > Burkholderiales > Rhodocyclaceae > Aromatoleum > Aromatoleum toluolicum. The sequence continues at coordinate 16,021 of NZ_WTVS01000007.1, forward strand.
AAGACCTCGACGGCAGCTGGCGCCCGTATGGCCCTGTCGGGTGCGAGCGCTGCAAGGGCAGCGGCTACAAGGGGCGCCTGGGTATCTACCAGGTCATGCCCATTTCCGAAGAAATTGCCCATATCATCATGACTAACGGCAATTCGATGGACATCGCGGCTCAAGCTCAGCGCGAAGGCGTGCGCGACCTGCGCCAGTCCGGTCTGCTGAAAGTGAAACAGGGTGCGACCTCGCTCGAGGAAGTGCTCGCCACAACCAACGAATAGGGAACATCGAAAGCTCATGGCGACCACCACCCGAGCCAGAGGCGCCGCCACCGGCCCCAAGGAAACCCTCTACACGTGGGAGGGCAAGGACAAGAACGGCAAGCAGGTGCGCGGCGAAATGCGCGCGAGCGGCGAATCGGTCGTTCAGGCCACGCTGCGCCGTCAGGGCGTGCAGGTCCTCAAGGTCAAGAAGGCCAAGATGTCCCGGGGCCACAAGATCACCGACAAGGACATCGCGCTGTTTACGCGCCAGCTGGCGACGATGATGAAGTCCGGCGTCCCGCTGCTGCAGGCCTTCGACATCGGCATCAAGGGGTCCGGCAACCCCAGCCTGGCGCGACTGTTGAACGAGGTACGCAACGACGTCGAAACCGGTTCCAGCCTCTCCCAGGCCTTCAGCAGGCATCCCGTGTATTTCGACAAGCTGTTCTGCAACCTCGTCGGAGCCGGCGAGCAGGCAGGTATTCTCGACGGACTTCTCGACCGCATCGCGACCTACAAGGAAAAAATCCTCGCGATCAAGGGCAAGATCAAGTCCGCGATGTTCTACCCGATGGCGGTCATTGTGGTCGCGGCGATCGTCGTGACCGTGATCATGCTGTTCGTAGTGCCCGAGTTCAAGAAGGTGTTCGCGAGCTTCGGCGCCGAACTGCCCGCCCCGACGATGATGGTGATCGGAATCTCCGACGCCTTCGTCGCGTACTGGTACATCATATTCGGCATCATTGCCGGGGTGATCACCGCGATCAGTTACACATACAAGCGCTCGACGGCGATGCAGATCGCACTCGACCGGATAATACTCAAGCTGCCCGTCGTCGGCGAGATCGTCCTGAAGGCAACGATCGCGCGCTGGACGCGCACGCTGTCGACGATGTTCGCGGCAGGCGTGCCGCTCGTCGAAGCCCTCGAGTCGGTCGGGGGAGCCGCGGGCAACTACGTGTACCTGACGGCAACCAAGCAGATCCAGACCGAGGTCAGCACCGGCACCAGCCTGACGGTAGCGATGCAGAACTCCAACGTCTTTCCCAGCATGGTCGTGCAGATGGTCTCGATCGGCGAGGAGTCGGGCCAACTCGACGCGATGCTCGGCAAGGTTGCCGACTTCTTCGAACAGGAAGTGGACGATGCGGTCGCCGGCCTGTCGACCCTGCTCGAGCCGCTCATCATGGTCTTCCTCGGCGTGGTCATCGGCGGCCTCGTCGTCGCGATGTACCTGCCGATCTTCAAGCTCGGCCAGGTCGTCTGACCCCTCCCTGCCGCCCGGCGCGCACATGCCGGGCGGCACCACGCAAGCCCTCCCATGCCAGACTTCCTCCGCGACCCGCTCCTGTTCACCTTCCTCGCAACGCTTCTCGGCCTTTTCGTCGGCAGTTTCCTGAACGTCGTGATCCATCGCCTGCCGCAGATGATGGAGCGCGAATGGCATGCACAGGCCGCGGAATTGCGCAACGAGCCCTCCCCGCAGCAGGACACGTTCAACCTCGCCACCCCACGCTCGCGCTGCCCGCACTGCGGGCACATGATCACGGCACTCGAGAACATCCCGGTCGTGAGCTACCTGATGCTGCGGGGGCGCTGCCGCCATTGCAGCGCGTCCATCAGCCGCCGCTATCCCATCGTCGAGATGCTGACGGCCGTCCTGTCGGGCTACGCCGCCTGGCATTTCGGTTTCGGCCTTGCGGCACTTGGCGCCCTGGCCTTCGTCTGGACGATGATCGCGCTCGCCTTCATCGACCTCGACACCCAGCTTCTACCCGACAGCCTGACGCTGCCCCTGCTCTGGCTGGGACTCGCGCTCAACCTCACCGGCACCTATACGGACATTTCGGCGAGCGTGATCGGTGCGATGGCCGGCTACCTTGCGCTGTGGTCGGTGTACTGGCTGTTCAAGCTCGCGACCGGCAAGGAAGGCATGGGCTATGGCGACTTCAAGCTGCTTGCCGCGATCGGGGCGTGGCTGGGATGGCAGATGCTGCCACTGACGATCCTATTCTCGTCGCTGGTGGGTGCAGCGGTTGGCATCGGCCTGATCGTGTTCGCGCGCCACGGCCGCAACGTCCCCATCCCGTTCGGCCCCTATCTCGCTGCGGCGGGCGTGCTGGCGATGTTCTGGGGGCAGACCCTGACGGAGCTCTATCTCGGCAAGCTCTGACACGGGCTTGAAGACCCGCCAGGTGCCCCCAAATGGGGCAAGAGCCGCCTTGCTCGCGCGCGACCGGTGGCTCCCTTCTCGCCAATGCTGCGTTGCGCTAGACTTAGACGCTTGATTTCCGGAGGTTGCCATGCCCATTTATGAATATCGTTGCGACAGCTGCGGGTTCCAGAAAGAACATCTCCAGAAGATGAGCGACGAGCCGCTAACCGTCTGCCCGTCCTGCAACACGGGCAGCTATCAGAAGCTGCTCTCCGCAGCCGGCTTCCAGCTGAAGGGCACCGGCTGGTATGCGACGGATTTCAAGGGCGGCAGTTCCACCCCGGCGAAGGCCGAACCCGCCGCTGCGCCGGCTGGCTGCGGTGGCGCTTGCGCCTGCCACCCGGGTTGAGGGCGACCGCGGCACGTGAAAAAGTACTTCATCACCGGACTGCTGATCTGGATCCCGCTGTCGATCACCTTCATGGTCCTGGCATGGATCGTCGGCACGCTCGACCAGATCATCGAATGGCTGCCTGACGGACTTCAGCCGCGGAACCTGCTCGGCTTCGACATTCCCGGCGCCGGCCTCGTGCTCGGCCTGGTCATTCTGCTGAGCACCGGCCTCGTTGCGGCCAACGTCATCGGGCAGAAGGTCGTCCGCTACTGGGAGGCGCTCCTTGCCCGCATCCCGGTGGTCAAATCGCTCTATTACGGGGTAAAGCAGGTTTCGGACACGCTGTTTTCGAGCTCCGGCCAGGCTTTCCGCAAGGCGCTGCTCGTCCAGTACCCGCGCCAGGGCTCGTGGACGATCGCCTTCCTCACCGGCAAGCCCGGCGGCGACGCAGCCACTCACCTCAAGGGTGAGCATGTCAGCGTCTATGTGCCGACGACACCGAACCCCACCTCGGGCTTCTTCCTGATGATGGCCAGGGAAGACGTGATCGAGCTCGACATGAGTGTCGATGAAGCCCTGAAGTACATCATCTCGATGGGCGTGGTGGCACCTCCCGCGCACGTCGCTCCAGCGCGCTCGGCGCTCCTGAATGAGTAACCTCGCGGCCCGCAGCGGCCGCGCCTTAGTTTCGGAACTGAACCCATGCGAACCAAGTACTGCGGACAGGTAACCGCCGCCGACCTCGACCAGACCGTGACCCTGTGCGGCTGGGTACACCGTCGCCGCGACCACGGCGGGGTCATCTTCATCGATCTGCGCGACCGCGAGGGCCTCGTGCAGGTCGTGTGCGACCCCGACCGCGCCGAAACTTTCCGTACCGCGGAATCGATCCGCAACGAGTACGTGATCAATCTGACCGGCAAGGTGCGCCGCCGCCCGGCGGGCACCGAGAATGCAAACCTCGTGTCCGGCGAGATCGAGGTGCTGTGCCACACCATCGAGGTGCTCAACGCCTCGGCGACGCCGCCCTTCCAACTCGATGACGACAACCTGTCCGAGAACGTGCGGCTGGTGAACCGGGTGCTCGACCTGCGCCGTCCGCAGATGCAGAAGAACATGATGCTGCGCTACAAGGTTGCGATGGCTTTCCGCCGCTTCCTCGACGCACAGGGTTTCATCGACATCGAAACGCCGATGCTCACGAAGAGCACGCCGGAAGGCGCCCGCGACTACCTCGTGCCGTCGCGCGTGCATCCGGGCCAGTTCTTCGCGCTGCCGCAGTCGCCGCAGCTCTTCAAGCAGCTGCTGATGGTTGCCGGCTTCGACCGCTACTACCAGATCACCAAGTGCTTCCGCGACGAGGATCTGCGTGCCGACCGCCAGCCGGAGTTCACCCAGGTCGATATCGAGACCTCGTTCCTGAACGAGACCGAAATCACCGCGATCATGGAGGACATGATCCGTTTCGTGTTCAAGGAAGCGCTCGCGGTCGACCTGCCGAATCCTTTCCCGCGCATGACCTACGCCGAGGCGATGCGCCGCTTCGGCTCGGACAAGCCGGACCTGCGCGTGACGCTGGAACTGACCGAAGTAACGGATGCCGTGCAGGACGTGGCCTTCAAGGTATTCAGCGGTCCGGCGACCAGCGGCGGCCGTGTCGCCGCGCTGCGTGTTCCCGGCGGCGCCGCCCTGACGCGCGGCGAGATCGACGAGTACACCAAGTTCGTCGGCATCTATGGCGCCAAGGGCCTCGCCTATATCAAGGTCAATGACGCCGCGCAGCCGAACGAGGCGGGCCTGCAGTCGCCCATCGTCAAGAACCTCCACGAGACCGCGCTGCGCACCATCCTCGAGCGCACCGGCGCGCAGTCCGGCGACCTGATCTTCTTCGGCGCCGACAAGACCAAGGTCGTCAATGACGCCCTCGGCGCCCTGCGCATCAAGCTCGGCCACGAAAAGGGCTACGTCACCGGCGATGCCTGGTGCCCGCTGTGGGTGGTCGACTTCCCGATGTTCGAGTACGACGAGGACGACAAGCGCTGGGTCGCCTGCCACCATCCCTTCACGAGCCCGAAGGATGACCATATCGAAATGCTCGAATCGAACCCGGGCGAGTGCCTGGCGAAAGCCTACGACCTGGCGCTGAACGGCTGGGAGATCGGTGGGGGCTCGGTCCGTATCCATCGTGCCGAGGTTCAGTCACGCGTGTTCGAGGCGCTCAACATCGGCCCCGAGGAGCAGCAGCTCAAGTTCGGCTTCCTGCTCGACGCACTCAAGTTCGGCGCCCCGCCGCACGGCGGCCTCGCGTTCGGCCTCGACCGCGTCGTCACCCTGATGACCGGCGCCGAGTCGATCCGCGACGTGATCGCCTTCCCGAAGACCCAGCGTGCGCAGTGCCTGCTCACCGACGCGCCGAGCGCGGTCGACGAGAAGCAGTTGCGCGAACTGCATATCCGTCTGCGCCAGAAGGTCGAGACGCAGGTCGAAGTCGCCAAGGCCTGACGATCCACGTACACGGCATAACCGGAGGGCAGATGGGCGACCATCTGCCCTCTTTGTTTGGGCGCTGCACGCCATAGACCACGGGATGCACGGAAAAGCTACAGAATTTCCCCGACATTGCCGTAAGCTTGGAAAACGCCCCGACATGGCGTCACCAGTACAGCCCGCAACGGAACCATGGCAGACCTCGAACGCCTGAACCTCCTCATCGTCGAAAGCAACCAGAGCATGCGCAGCCAGTTGCGGTCGATGCTCAACAGCTTCGGGATTGCCAACGTCAAGTTCGCTCCCTCCGCAGGCGTGGCCATCAGCCGCCTGCGCGACCGCCGCTACGATGTCATCCTGAGCGAATACAGCCTCGGCGATGGCCAGGATGGCCAGCATCTGCTGGAAGACCTGCGCAACAACGAGATCATTCCGCTCGACACCCTGTTCATCATGATCACGGGCGAGCGCAACTACGAGCGCGTGATCAGCGCGGCCGAACTCGCGCCGAACGACTACATCCTGAAACCGCTCACCCCCGACATGCTGCACATGCGGCTGCTGCGGGCGCTGGAGAAGCGCGAGACATTCCTGCCTGTCTATCGGCTCATCGAAGCCGGCGAAACGCAGCGGGCCATCGAGGCCTGCACGGCCCGGGCGGATACGCACCCGCGCTATCGCATCGATTTCCTGCGCCTCGAAGCGGAGCTGCACGCCGCGCTCGGACATGCGGAGCAGGCGGAAACCATCTACCGCGAGATCCTGGCCGCGAAGGTAGTACCGTGGGCGCGGCTCGGCCTGGCCAAGATGTTGTTCGCAAAGAAGGACTACGCGGCCGCGGAGGAGATCCTGAGCGCATTGGTGGCTGAAAACAGCCGGTACGTCGATGCCTACGACTGGCTCGCACGCACGCGGGAGGAGACGGGGCGCATCGAGGAGGCGCGCGACGTCCTGACCAGCGCGGTCGCCCTTTCGCCTCACCGTCTGGGGCGCCTGCGCCATCTCGGCAGCGTCCAGCTTGCCGCCGGAGACGCTCCCGCCGCCGAGCGGACCTTGGCGGAGGTCGTACGCAAGGGCAAGTACTCCGATTTCCGCAATCCGGAGGACCACGTGACCCTGGTCCGGGCGCAACTCAGCCAGGGCCGTACCGAGGAAGCGCAGTCGACGATCCGCGACCTCGAGTCGAGCATGGGGGGGATGGCTGCGACGCCGGTTTGCGCCTCGCTGTCGAAGGCGCTTTATCACACCAGCACCGGCGCTGCCGATCTCGCGCAGGCTGCGCTCCAGAACGCGCTGCAGGCCGGCGCCGCCCTGTCGTCCCTGTCGACCGACATGAAGCAGGAATTGGTGAAGGCCTGCCTGGACAATCACATGGAGGCCGAAGGCAGTCAGCTGGTGATCGACATCCTGCGCAACGCCGCAGACGAACGCACGGTGGAGAAGACCCGCGCGATCCTCAAGGAGCGAGGGCACGGCGATCTGTCGAACGAGCTCGAGGAGCGCGTGCATGTCGAGGTGCGTGGGCTGATCAGCGCTGGCGCCGACATGGTCAAGGCGGGCGACTTTGACGGCGCAGTGCGGGAGATGATGGCCGCGGTGCAGAAGATGCCGGGAAATCCGCACGTGCTCTTCAACGCGGCGCTCGCCCTGTTGCGGCACATCGAGAACCGCGGCTGGAACGAGCGCCTCGCGGCCCAGGCTCGTGGCCTGATCGCGCGCACACGGCGGCTGGACCCCAGCAACCCGCGCCTCGATGCGCTGAGCGGCTTCATGCAGCAGCTGGTGCGGAAATACAATCCGCGCCAGGACAGCTGACCTCGGGAAGGCACTTCCGGCCGACCTGGACCGAGCAGCCTCAGGGGATCCATTTGCGGGCACTGATACTCAGATTCGCGCTGTTCGCTGCAACGGCGCTCGCGGCATTGCCGGGGTGCGGCCGCGGACCGGACAACTCGACGACAGCGGACGCACTCCCGCGGGAGGCGATGGCCACGCTGGTGCTGATCGACCGTGGCGGCCCCTTCCCGTACCGCAAGGACGGCACGGTGTTCCAGAATCGAGAACGCCTGCTTCCCGACAAGCCGCGCGGTTACTACCGCGAGTACACGGTGCCGACACCGGGCGAGAATGACCGCGGCGCACGCCGGATTGTCACGGGAGGGAATCCTCCCGAGGTGTATTACTACACCGCCGACCACTATCGCAGTTTCCGCCGGATAGATCCGCGGCGCTGACGCGGGAGGAAGCGATGGAAAACGAGAATCGACTCGCAGACCGGCTGCGCAAGGGCTCGGGCGCCGGGGTGTACCACCTGCCCGCCGATGGAGGGGTCGCCATCGCTGCGGCCGCCGCATCTGGCGGGCTAGGCGTGGCTCGTGCCGATCTGAACGGCTGTGAGGACAAGGCCGAGTTCCTGCGCCGCATCGCTGCGGCACTGCGCTTTCCCGCGTGGTTCGGACACAACTGGGACGCGCTCGCGGATTGCCTGAGCGACATGAGCTGGTGGCCGGCTGCGGGCCACATCTTGATCCTCGAACACGCGGACCGGTTTCGCACCGCGGCGGAGGGGGACTTCCTGACCGCACTCGAGATTCTGGAAGAAGCCGCCCGCGACCACACCGCGGACGATGCGCCCTTGTGGACCTTCGTCGGGCTTGCGGCCGACGGCATTGTCCACCTGCGCAGCTTGTGACAAACGCAATGACCTACAAGCTGCCGGTGTCGGTGCTGGTCGTGGTGCATACGGCGGCATTCGACATCCTGTTGCTGCAGAGGGTGTCACCGCCGGGATTCTGGCAGTCGGTCACGGGGAGCCTCGAGCCGGGCGAATCGCCCGCGGAGGCGGCGTTACGGGAGATTCGCGAGGAAACCGGGATCGGTGCCGGAACGGATTGTCTCGTCGACTGGCGCCACAGCAACCGTTTCGCGATCCGCGACGAATGGCGTCACCGTTATGCCCCGGACGTCTCGCATAATACGGAACACGTGTTCAGCTTGTGCGTGCCAGACGGTCAGCCGGTCACGCTCGCGCCCGACGAGCACGACGCAGCGCTGTGGCTGCCTTGGGAAGCGGCTGCAGCGAAGGTCTTCTCGTGGACAAATCGCGACGCGATCCTTCAGCTGCCCGATCACTACCCGCAAGACGGCAGACGCTAGCGGCATCCGCCGTTCGATCCGTTCAGCCCCCGGAAGTCTCCAGCATCGCCTTCAGGCAGGCCGGGCAGTAGCAGCCTGCCCCTTCGTCGGGAACCGCGGAGAGGGGCGGCAAGACCGCACACCAGCACACCGGCTCACCCGCCTGCATTCCGCAGGTGAAGGCGGCCCCGCAGCGCGGACAGGTTGGTGCGACGCGCATTGCGTCGGCAGCAGGCGGGGGGGTTTCGGTCATCGGGGATCCGCTCCAGTGAGCCGTTGATTGTACTCCCGCGCACTTCTTCGGTCTTGAAATGCTCCATTCCGAATCTATATTTGGGTTGGGAAGACCATGTTGCAAGAAAGGAGAAAGCCATGAGCAACCTGATTCGTCGCGACCCCTTCGATGACCTGCTGCGCGGCTTCTTCGTCCGCCCGGTCGATTTCGGCGGCGGTGGCGCCAGCGAAGCTCCCCAGATGCGCGTGGATGTGAAGGAGGACAACGACACCTACCAGGTTCACGCGGAACTGCCGGGCATCAGTAAAGAGGACATCCATGTCCATATCGATGGTCCGGTGGTGTCGATCAGTGCCGAACGCAAGCAGGAGAAGGAGGTCAAGGAAGGCGAGCGGGTGTTGCGTACCGAACGTTATTTCGGCAAGGTGTCACGCAGCTTCCAGCTCGGCCAGGAAGTCGACGAGGCCAAATCGAGCGCCAAGTTCAAGGATGGGGTGCTCGAACTGAGTCTGCCGAAGAAGGCGCATGAGCAGGCAAAGCGGCTGACGATCGACTGACATCGCTCGCTGTTTCGCGTCCGGCAAGCCGCAATCCTCCGGCAAGGGGGATTGCGGCTTCTGCTTTGCAACACGACTCTTTAGAATGGCGGCGCACAATCAATCAGGAAGCTTCCATGTCCGCATCCCCCGACACCGGCAAGGTCACGCCCGCGCTGAAGGCCGAGATCCTCGCCGAGGCCCTGCCCTACATCAAGCGTTTCTTCGACAAGACGATCGTCATCAAGTACGGCGGCAACGCGATGACCGATCCCAAGCTGAAGGACTGCTTCGCGCGCGACGTCGTGCTGCTGAAGCTGGTGGGATTGAATCCGGTCGTCGTGCATGGCGGCGGCCCGCAGATCGAAACGCTGCTGGCGCGCGTCGGCAAGAAGGGTGAATTCGTCCAGGGGATGCGCGTCACCGATGCGGAGACGATGGAAGTCGTCGAAATGGTGCTCGGTGGCCAGGTCAACAAGGAGATCGTCAGCCTGATCAACCAGCACGGCGGCAAGGCGGTGGGTCTCACCGGCAAGGACGCGAGCTTCATCCGCGCGAAGAAGCTGATGATGCAGAAGAAGGACGCGCCCTTGGGCGACCTCGTCGATATCGGCCAGGTTGGCGAGATCACGCAGATCGACCCCAGCCTGATCTCCTTCCTCGATCAGGGCGACTTCATCCCGGTGATCGCGCCGATCGGCGTCGGCGAGGAGGGCGAGACCTACAACATCAACGCCGACGTGGTGGCCGGCAAGCTCGCCGAGATCCTGAAGGCCGAGAAGCTGGTGCTGCTGACGAACACGCCGGGCGTGCTGGACAAGGACGGCAATCTGCTGACCGGCCTGACGCCGCGCCAGATCGACGGACTGGTCGATGACGGCACGCTGTCGGGCGGGATGCTACCGAAGATCGGTTCGGCGCTGGACGCGGCGCGCAACGGCGTCAAATCCGTGCACATCATCGACGGCCGCGTCGAGCACTGCCTGCTGCTGGAGATCCTGACCGACCACGGCGTCGGCACGATGATCAAGAGCAAGTAAGCCGCAGCTGGCACAAGGACGCCGGGGCTGCCCGCAACGCAGCTCCGGCTTTTTGTTGTCCTCGCTCACCTCAGTCGCCCAGGCCGCCCCGGCGCTGCAGCTCCAGCACGAGGTAGGTGGCCGCCTCGTCGGCGCTCATCGTCACGGTGTTGATGCGCACATCGGGGGTTTCCGGCGCCTCGTAAGGAGAGTCGATCCCCGTAAAGTTCTTGAGCTCGCCGCGTCGCGCCTTCTTGTACAGCCCCTTGGCGTCGCGCCCCTCGGCGACCTCGAGCGGCGTGTCGATGAACACCTCGATGAACTCGTCTTCCGCCATCAGGCTGCGCGCCATCTGACGCTCGGCACGGAACGGCGAAATGAAGGCGGTGATGACGATGAGGCCGGCATCGACCATCAGTTTCGCGACTTCGGCCACGCGGCGGATGTTTTCGACGCGGTCGGCCTCGGTGAAGCCGAGGTCCTTGTTGAGGCCGTGGCGCACGTTGTCGCCGTCGAGCAGGTAGGTGTGATAACCATGCGCGTGCAGCTTCTTCTCGACGAGGTTGGCGATCGTCGACTTGCCTGCGCCCGACAGCCCGGTGAACCACAGCACGCACGGCTTCTGGTGCTTGAGTGCGGCGCGTGAAGCCTTGTCCACATCGACGTGCTGCATGTGGATGTTCTGGCTGCGACGCAGCGCGAAATGGATCAGCCCCGCGCCGACGGTGTTGTTGCTCAGGCGGTCGATGAGGATGAAGCCGCCGGTGTCGCGGTTCTCGGCGTAGGGATCGAAGGCGATCGGACGGTCGAGACTGAGGTTGCACACGCCGATCGCGTTGAGCTCGAGCGTGCGCGCGGCCACATGCTCCAGCGTGTTCACGTTCACCTGGTACTTGATGTGGGTGACGGTCGCGGTCACGGTCTTCGCGCCGATCTTGAGCAGGTAGGGCCGGCCGGGCAGCAGCGGCTCGTCGTGCATCCACACCAGGGTCGTCTCGAACTGGTCGGCCGAGCCGGCGGGCGAGTCGGCGGTCGAAATGACGTCGCCACGCGAGATGTCGATCTCGTCGGCCAGCGTGAGCGTGACCGACTGCCCGGCGACGGCCTGCTCGAGGTCGCCGTCACGCGTGACGATGCGCGCGACCGTGCTTTCCTTGCCCGAGGGCTGGACGCGGATGCGGTCGCCCGGCTTGACGATGCCTCCGGCAATGGAGCCGGCGAAGCCGCGGAAGTCGAGGTTGGGACGATTGACCCACTGCACGGGCAGGCGGAAGGGCTGCTTCTGCAGCCGTTCGTCGTCGACCTCGACGGTTTCGAGGTAGCCCATCAGCGTGGTGCCGTGGTACCAGGGCATATTGGCACTGGGCTCGATGATGCTGTCGCCCTTGTAAGCGGACATCGGAATGAAGGTCACGCCATCGAGGCCGATCTGTTCGGCGAAGCTGCGGTAGTCGTCGCAGATGCGCCGGAACACGGGCTCGGCGTAGTCGACGAGGTCCATCTTGTTGATCGCGACGACGATGCGGCGGATGCCGAGCAGCGACACGAGGTAGCTGTGGCGGCGCGTCTGCGTGAGCACGCCGCGGCGGGCATCGACCATCAGCACGGCGGCGTCGGCGGTCGAGGCGCCGGTCACCATGTTGCGGGTGTATTGCTCGTGGCCCGGGGTGTCGGCGACGATGAACTTGCGCTTGTCGGTGGAGAAGAAGCGATAGGCGACGTCGATCGTGATGCCCTGCTCGCGCTCGGCGGCGAGGCCGTCGACGAGCAGCGCGAAGTCGAGGTTCTCGCCCTGCGTGCCGTACTTCTTCGAGTCGGCCTCCATTGCGGCGAGTTGGTCCTCGAAGAGCATCTTCGATTCGTACAGCAGGCGCCCGATCAGCGTGCTCTTGCCGTCGTCGACGCTGCCACAGGTAATGAAGCGCAGCAGGCTCTTTTTCTCGTGCGCCTGCAGGTACTGCTCGATGTCGGTAGCGATCAGGTCGGAGATGTGTGCCATATCAGAAATACCCTTCCTGCTTTTTCTTTTCCATGGACGCGGCGGAATCGTGGTCGATGACCCGCCCCTGGCGTTCGGACGTCTTGGTCAGCAGCATTTCCTGGATGATCGCCGGCAGCGTCTCGGCCTCGGACTCGACCGCGCCGGTGAGCGGGTAGCAGCCGAGCGTGCGGAAGCGCACCTTCTTCATCATCGGCACCTCGCCCGCATGCAGCGGCATGCGCTCGTCGTCGACCATGATCAGCGCGCCGTCACGTTCGACGACCGGGCGCACGGCGGCGAAGTAGAGCGGCACGATGGGCACCTTCTCGAGGTAGATGTACTGCCAGATGTCGAGCTCGGTCCAGTTCGACAGCGGGAACACGCGCATCGACTCGCCCTTGTGCTTGCGGGCGTTGTAGAGCTTCCACAGCTCGGGGCGCTGGCTCTTCGGGTCCCAGCGGTGTTGCGCGGTGCGGAAGGAGAAGATGCGCTCCTTGGCGCGCGACTTTTCCTCGTCGCGGCGGGCGCCGCCGAAAGCCGCATCGAAACCATACTGGTCGAGCGCCTGCTTGAGGCCCTCGGTCTTCATGATGTCGGTGTGGATCGCCGAACCGTGGGTGAAGGGATTGATGTCCTTGGCGACACCCTCGGGGTTGATGTGCACGATCAGGTCGAGCCCGAGCTTGCTCACCATCTCGTCGCGGAAGGTGTACATGTCGCGGAACTTCCAGCGCGTGTCGACGTGCAGCAGCGGGAACGGCGGGGGCGCCGGGTGGAAGGCCTTCATCGCGAGGTGCAGCATCACCGCGCTGTCCTTGCCAATGGAGTACAGCATCACCGGGTTTTCCGCTTCGGCGACCACCTCCCGCATGATATGGATGCTTTCGGCTTCGAGCCGCTGCAGGTGGGTAAGAGACATCGAGGTCCTCGTGATGACGATGAATTGCACAGTCGGCCCGCGTGATCGGACCTACAATGCCGGGTCGCCAAGTATACCAACCGGCTGGAGTGGCACCTGTGTCAGATAACCATCCCCTTTCCGATCTCCTCGAGCGCCTGCTGCCGATCGCGCGCGAGGCGGGCGAAGTCGTGATGTCGGTGTATGCGACGGATTTTTCGGTGCGCGGCAAGGACGATGCGTCGCCGGTCACCGAGGCGGACGAACGCGCCGAAGCGGTGATCCTCGCAGGGCTCGCGGCACTCACGCCGGACGTTCCGGTGGTGGCCGAAGAGGCGGTCGCAGCGGGGCGCGTTCCGGCCATCGGCAAGCGTTTCTGGCTCGTCGATCCGCTCGACGGCACCAAGGAGTTCATCAAGCGCAATGGTGAGTTCACGGTCAATATCGCCCTCGTCGAAGACGGCCGGCCGCTGCTGGGCGTTGTTCTCGCCCCCGCCCTCGACCGGCTCTACGCGGGGGCGGTTGGCGTCGGCGCCTTCGTCGAGGATGCAAACGGTCGTCATGCGATCCGCTGCCGCGTGCCGCCAGCCGAGGGCCTCACCGTGGTCGCCAGCCGCTCGCATGGCGACGCGGCGGCGCTCGACGCCTTTCTCGCGGGACGCAAGGTCGCGAAACAGGCGAACGCCGGCTCGTCGCTGAAGCTGTGCCTGATCGCAGCCGGCGAAGCCGACCTCTACCCCCGGCTCGGGCGCACGATGGAATGGGACATCGCCGCCGGCCATGCCGTGCTCGCAGCCGCTGGCGGACGCGTCGCCGAACTCGACGGACGCCCCCTCGCCTATGCCAAGCCGGGATTCGAGACCCCCCATTTCGCCGCATGGGGCTTTGATGAAGGCGTCACGCCCCACGCGCAATGACGGCTTACGCAGTCCTGCTGTCCATTGTCGCGCTGCTGGCGCTCCTCATTCGCGGGCGCACCGCCCCCGCCATCCTGTTCACGGTATGGGCTGCGGCGTACTACCTGGCCGGATTCGTCAGCGAACGCGAGTGGCTCGCCGGCTACACGAATTCCGCGCTGATCACCCTGATCCTGCTGTTGCTGGTGTCGCTGGCGCTGGAGCGCTCGCCGCTATTGGACCGCTTCTCGGATCTCGTCCTGAAGGGCGGGCCGGCGCGCGCGATCCTGCGCCTGTCCGTCGTGACGACGATGTTTTCGGCTGTACTCAACAACACGGCCGTCGTCGGCGCCCTGCTAGGGGTGGTCTCCAAGCAGCGCCGCGTGGCACCGTCGAAGCTGCTGATTCCCCTTTCCTACGCCGCGATCCTGGGCGGCGTCACGACCCTGATCGGTACCTCGACGAACCTCGTCGTCAATTCCTTCGTGATCGATGCCGGGCTGCCGGCACTGGAGATGTTCCAGTTCAGCCTCGTCGGCATCCCGCTCGCACTCGCATGCATTGCGGTGATGGTGTTGTGCTCGCGCCTGCTGCCGGCGCACGAACCGGCCGAACGGGAAAACCGCCAGACCTACTTTCTCGAGGCGCAGATCACTCCCGATTCGCCGCTGGCCGGCCGCAGCATCGAGCAGAACCGGCTGCGCAACCTCGACGGCCTGTTCCTGCTGGAACTCGAACGCGAAGGACGGCTGATCTCCCCGGTGGGGCCGGACGAAGTCCTCGAAGAAGGCGACGTCCTCGTCTTCACCGGGCAAGTCGAAAAGATGCAGGCGCTGCAGCAGATTCCCGGCCTGCAGGTGTTCGGCACGCGCGCCGACGCGCTGCTGGGCTCCAATCTCGTCGAGGTGGTGATCTCGAACGAGTCGATCCTGCCCAATCGCACACTGCGGGACGTGGATTTCCGCTCGCAGTTCGACGCCGGCGTCGTCGGCATCCGGCGTGGCGACAAGCGCCTGACCGGCCAGCTCGGACGGATCCCGCTGCGCGTCGGTGACGCGCTGCTGCTCGCCGTCGGCCCGGATTTCGCCCAGCACCGCAACATCGACCGCAACTTCCACCTGCTCGACTCGGGGGTGCTGCGACCGAAGCTGACGCCACGCCAGAGCACGCTCGCACTGACCGGCTTCGCGCTCGCCATTGCGGTGTCCGCAGTCGGCGTGTGGCCGCTGCTGAACTGTCTGCTCGTGCTGCTCGCGATCCTGCTCGCGACGCGCATCCTGTCGGTGAGCGAAATGCGTCGGCGCTTCCCCTTCGACCTGCTGGTGACGATCGGCTCGGCGCTCGCGATCGCCAAGGCGCTGGAGTCGTCCGGTGCGGCGGAACTGGTCGCCGACGCGATGCGCAGCCTGTTCGACGGCCACGGTGTGGTCGGAGCCTTCGTCGGCGTATACCTGATCACCGTCGTGCTCACCGAAGTGATCACGAACAACGCCGCCGCGGCGCTTGCGTTTCCGATTGCGCTGTCGACCGCCCGCGCGTTCGACGTCGATCCGATGCCTTTCGTGATGGCAATCGCCTACGGCGCGAGCGCGGGTTTCCTGATTCCCTTCGGCTACCAGACCCACCTGATGGTGATGTCGCCGGGCCGATACCGCACGCTGGACTTCTTCCGCATAGGCCTGCCGGTCAGCCTGACCTATTCGGCCGCGGTCCTGCTGCTGGTGCCGGTATTCTTCCCGTTCTGAGACGTCTCAGCGGGCGCTGAGACGGGTGACGAAATCGACGACGGTACCGACGGTCGCAAAGGAGCTGCCGTCGATCTCGTCGTCCGGCACCTCGATGCCGAAACGCTCCTCGATCGCGTGGATGACCGCGAGCACGGCCATCGAGTCGAGCTCGGGCACGCTGCCGAGCAGCGCCGTATCGGCATCGAATTGCAACCCGCGGCCGTTGAGGCTCAACACTTCGTCGAGCAGGGCCAAGACCTGTTCCTGGATGTTCAAAGCAAAAACCTCACAGCACCTACCAACACACTTTACGATCACAACCGTCCGCACGCTGCGGGCCCGGAGTCGCGCATTATACTTCCGGTCTGCACTCGCCCGCCTCGCTTCCCCACGATAAAGAATGCGCAACGCCGAGCCAAGACCACCGCAATGATGCCGATCGCCCTGCTCCACGACCTGATCCGCGCCGCCGTCGCACGCAATCCCGCGCAGGCGGCGCTGAGCCGCAGTGCACAAACCATATCCTACGCGGAACTCGAAACGCAATGCGATGCATTCGCGGCGGGACTGCTCGGACTGGGCCTCGCACGGGGCGAACGGGTCGCGATCTACCTCGAAAAACGCTTCGAGTTCGTCGCCGCCGCGTTCGGGACGAGCACCGCCGGTGGCGTCTTCGTGCCGGTCAATCCGCTGCTGAAGGGCGAGCAGGTCGGACATATCCTGCGCGACTGCAACGTCCGTGTGCTGGTCACGAGCGCCGAGCGCCTCCCGCTGTTGCAATCGGTGCTCGCACAGTGCCACGACCTGCGCCAGATCGTGCTGGTCGGCACACCGGCGGAGTTGCCGACTGTGGAAGGCGCGACCGTGCATCGCTGGAGCGATCTTGCGGCCGCCCCTGCGCGCAGTGGCCACCGCGTGATCGACACCGACATGGCGGCGATCCTGTACACCTCGGGCAGCACCGGGCGCCCCAAGGGCGTGGTGCTGTCCCACCGCAACCTCGTCACCGGCGCGCGCAGCGTTGCACAGTACCTCGAGAACCATGCCGGCGACACTCTGCTCGCGGCGCTGCCGCTGTCCTTCGATGCCGGCTTCTCGCAACTCACGACGGCCTTCCACGCCGGCGCGCGCGCGGTGCTGATCGACTACCTGCTGCCGCGCGACGTGCTCAATGCGGTCGTGCGCGAGCGGGTCACCGGGCTCACCGCGGTCCCGCCGCTATGGATCCAACTCGCGGGACTCGAATGGCCGGAATCGGTCGCCGGGCACCTGCGCTACATCGCCAACACCGGCGGACGCATGCCCTTCGAAACGCTGAAGACGCTGCGCACGAAACTGCCGCGCACCCGCCCCTTCCTGATGTACGGGCTGACTGAAGCCTTTCGCGCCACCTACCTGCCGCCCGAGGAGGTCGACCGCCGCCCCGACTCGATCGGCAAGGCGATCCCGAACGCCGAGGTGCTGGTGCTGCGCGAGGATGGCAGCGAATGCGCGCCGAACGAACCCGGCGAACTGGTGCAGCGCGGCGCACTGGTCGGCATGGGCTACTGGAACGACGCGGAAAAGACTGCCGAGCGCTACAAGCCGCTGCCCGCCGGCGTCGGCGGACGTGATGCCGGACTGATGATCCCCGAGATCGCCGTGTTTTCGGGAGACACCGTGCGTCGCGACGAGGAAGGTTTCCTGTACTTCATCGGCCGGCGCGACGAGATGATGAAGACCTCCGGCTACCGCGTGAGCCCCACGGAGGTCGAGGAGATCGTCTATGGCACGGGCCGTGTCGGCGAATGCGTCGCTTTCGGGCTGCCGCATCCGGCGCTCGGACAGGCGATCTGCATCGTCGCCACGCCCGCCCCAGGCACGACGCTGGACACGACGGCCCTGCTCGCCGACTGCCGCAGCCGCATGCCGGCGTACATGGTGCCGGCGCGCGTTGAGGTCCGCAGCGGACCGCTGCCGCGCAACCCCAACGGCAAGATCGACCGCAAGCTGCTTGCCTCCGAATACCTGCAACAGGAATCCGCGCAGTGAACACCGCCGCCAAACCCGCCCCCGTTCACGCACCGATGTCGCAATTCCCGATCCGCAACGGCGAACTGATCGTCGGCGGCGTGCCGCTCACGCGCCTGGCCGCGCGCGTCGGACAGACGCCGTTCTACGCCTACGACCGGCGCCTGCTGGGCACACGCGTGGGCGAACTGCGCGAAGCGCTGCCCGATGCGATCGACCTCCACTATGCTGTGAAGGCAAACCCGATGCCCGCGCTGGTCGGGTTCATGGCCGAACTCGTCGACGGCCTCGACGTGGCGTCCGCAGGCGAGTTGCGCGTGGCGCTCGACGCCGGCTGCCCGCCCGCCGACATCAGCTTCGCCGGCCCCGGCAAGCGCGACACCGAGCTCGAGCAGGCGGTCGCTGCCGGCGTGCTGCTGAACGTCGAATCGGCGGGCGAGCTGCGGCGGCTCGCGGACATCTCCGCCCGCCTCGGCTGGCCGGCGCGAGTCGCCCTGCGCGTGAATCCGGACTTCGAACTCAAGAGCTCGGGCATGAAGATGGGCGGCGGCCCCAAGCCCTTCGGTGTCGATGCCGAAGCGGCGCCGGAGCTCCTCGCCGAGCTCGGACGGCTCGGCCTCGCCTTCGAGGGCTTCCACCTCTTCGCGGGTTCGCAGAACCTGCGCGCGGAGGCGATCGTCGAGGCGCAACAGAAGAGCTTCGAGCTCGCGCAGCGCCTCGCCGACGCAGCGCCCGCGCCGGTGCGCGTGCTGAACCTCGGCGGGGGCTTTGGCATCCCCTACTTTCCCGGCGAGACACGCCTCGATCTCGCCCCGATCGGTGCGAATCTTGCGGAGATCGCGCACGCAGCGGAACGCCGGATGCCGGATGCGACGCTCGTCATCGAGCTGGGGCGCTATCTCGTCGGCGAGGCGGGGGCCTACGTCAGCCGCGTCGTCGACCGCAAGGTGTCGCGCGGGCAGGTCTTCCTCGTGTGCGACGGCGGCCTGCACCACCACCTCTCGGCCTCGGGCAACTTCGGCCAGGTCATCCGCAAGAACTATCCGACGGCGATCGGCAACCGCGCGGACGCGCCCGCCTCCACGGTGGCGACGGCGGTCGGCCCGCTGTGCACCCCGCTCGATCTCCTGGCGGAACGCATGCCCCTGCCGGAAGCGCAGGTCGGCGATTTGGTCGTGATCTTCCAGTCCGGCGCCTATGGCGCGAGCGCCAGCCCGCAGGCCTTCCTCGGGCATCCGCCGGTGGTCGAGGTACTGGTCTAGCAGGGCCCCTGGCCTGGGCGGAGGGTAACGACGAGATCCTCCGTCCCACTGCACAGGCTGTAGCTGGCGTCCTGGACGATCGTGTGCACCTTGTACGTGTAATTCTGGCCCCGACCGTAGTCGTAGCGCACCTGGGTGCCAGGGCCGTTGCCCGTCACCGTCCAGGTACCCACCTGCTTGGTCGGATCGACCTTGTCGTTCGGCCCCATCTTGTAGTCGATCAGGGCGCCCCCCGCCTGGTGATATTCCTGCCATCGGTCGGTCCCGCGCAATGCGCAGAGTGTCTTGCCCTGCAGAAGCGTCGTCAACGTGGTGGCACCGGTGACCTGGGAAGCCGCCGTACACGCAGCGCCGGCGGTAGTGGGCAATAACGCAAACGACAGGACGGCAGAGGCTAGCAGGCACTTCATGACGATCCTCCGGAAACGAATGCGGCCCGATCGGCGGGTCGCGGCAGGGAAAGAACGAAATCAGTCTAGACCCGCATCTCGTGCCGCGCTTGCGTGATATCCAACACGCGTGCATTCAGTCACATCGATTGTTCGCGTCGGCCCTGCATCCCATAATAGGACACTGCCTTGACGCGGCGACAGTGGCGCCCGCCCCTGCGCCCGCCTTCCGCCGGAGCACGCCTTGCCAGCTTCCGCCCCTGTCGTCGCGCGAAATCCCTATGCCGCAGCGACGCTCGCATGGGCGGTCTTCATCGTCTACGGGAGCCTCGTCCCGCTCGACTTCCGTCCCCGTCCGGACGCCTGGCAGGCCTTTCTCGCCACACCCTACCTCGCGCTCGGCGTCGGTTCGCGCGCCGACTGGGTCGCGAACATTTTGCTGTATCTCGTGCTGGCGTACTGCGCGACGGGTGCAATCCAGGGGGACCAACGGAGCCCGCGAATCTTCCGACTTGCGGGTACGCTGGGGGCGTGTCTCGCACTTGCGCTGGGGATCGAGTTTCTGCAGCTCTACTTTCCGCCGCGCACCGTTTCACTCAATGACCTCATTGCCGAATTCCTCGGCACCGGACTGGGTTGTGCGCTGTGGTTCGCGTCGGGGCGTCGATTCGCCGCGATGTGGGCACGCTTCGTCGGCGGCGGCGCCCACAGCGTTCGCGCCCTGCTCGCGCTCTACGCCAGCGGCTACCTCGCGTTCAGCCTCTTTCCCTACGACTTTCTCGTTTCCGCTACCGAACTCACCGCCAAGCTGACCAACGCCGAAGCCATCGCCTTCGCCCCCACCGCCAGTTGCGGCGCGGGCCTGAGCTGCGCAACCAAGCTGTTCGCCGAGGCCGTGCTGGTGATGCCGTTCGGTGCGCTGTTGGTGGTCGGGGCAGGTACGCAGCAAGCGAGGCGAGCAGGCGCATTCGCGGGTCTTGCCTTGGGGATGTGTCTCGGCCTGGCGATCGAACTCGTGCAGATTCTGCTCGCATCGGGTACGACTCAAGGGATATCGGTGCTCACGCGCGGACTCGGCGCGGCGTGGGGTGCAGCCCTTGCGCGCAGTGCCGTCGAGGGCGGGCTACGGATCGAACCCGGCGCCGCCCGGCGCGCGGTATTGCTCGCCACACCTCTTTACCTGCTCCTGACGCTCGCCCTGAACGAAGTACTGCCCCTGCGTCTCCAGCCGCTCTGGGCTGCGACTGAAAAGCTCGCTGAACTGCGCTTCCTGCCCTTCTACTATCACTACTACACGTCCGAAACCGCCGCGGTGCGCAGCGTACTCGCGATTGCTGGGAGCTACGCGCCCATCGGCCTGGCGGCCGCGCTCGCTTTTCCGGGCCGGCGGCGCGCAGCCTGGGCTGCAATCCTGCTCGGGGCCGCCCTGTGCCTCGGCATCGAAGTCTTGAAGCTCTTTACCGCCGCAAAGCACCCCGACCCGACCAATCTCCTGATCGCGGGGGCGAGCGTATGGCTCACCGACGCACTGGCGAGCCGGGCGCTGCGCCGCACGCAAGAAACAAGCCCGACAACAGTGCAATCATCCCCCCGCAGACCAGCCCCCCTGTGGCGGCTCCCCCTCGGTGTCGCGCTCCCAGTCGCCGCGCTTGGCGCCGTCGTCGCTGCAACCCGCCCTCCTGCGTCCTGGTCGCCCGCCGACAACGGCGCGCACACCACCTTCCCTCCCCCCGAAGCCGCGCCGGCGGTGTCGCTGCCCGGCTTCCGCGACGCCCATCCGCGGCTTCCGCACCCATCGGCGGCCGATCTGGCGCAACTCGCGGCACGCAATCCGGGCTACCTTGCGGCACGGCGCAATGCTGCGGGCGGGGGCAAGGGGCCGGTCGATGCCGTCGCCTTCACTGCCCTGGCCGCACCCGGCAGCCAGGATCTCGGCCTGCTGCACCGCCGCCTGATGGAAATGCGCTTCACCGATCGCGGCGACGACCAGGTCAAAGCGCTCGCGCTTGCCTACGACTGGCTGCACGCACAGTGGAGCTACGCCGAGCGCATCGCCCTCCACGACAAGCTCGGCGAGGGCTGCCAGTACGTCATCGACTTCATCCGCCGCGAACGCCTCTCGCCGTACAACGCCATCCTCTACAACAGCCCGCTGCAGGCGCTGATGGCGTGCTCAATTGCCCTGTACCGCGAACACCCGCGCGGCGACGCCCTCATGGCCTTCACTCACGACCTGTGGACACGGCGCGTGCTGCCGGTGTGGCGCCAGGTGTTCGGCACCCACGGCGGCTGGCACGAAGGCGGCGAATACGTCGCGGTCGGCATCGGCCAGGCGGTCTACACGGTCCCCGCGATGTGGCTCGCCGCGACCGGCGAGAACCTCTTCGAGTCCGAGGTCGGGCTACGCGGCTTCCTCGACTTCCTCGTCTACCGCACACGCCCCGACGGCACCCAGATCCGCTGGGGCGACGCCAGCAACCTGCAGCGGCACCCGCCCGACGCCGCGCCACTCGCCCTGCACTACCGCCACGCAGCAGCCTACGGTCTTGCCGCCGCGCCCGCGGCCCCGACGCCCACCGGTTGGCCCTGGGGTCCGCTGTCCGAAGCCACACTTACCGATCCGGGCTCCGTCGCAACGCGCCCCCTCTCGCGGCACTTCGACGGCATCGGCCTGGTCGTCGCCCGCAACGACTGGACACCCGACGCCACCTACGTCACGTTCAAGGCCGGCGACAACTTCTGGTCCCACAGCCATCTCGACCAGGGCGCCTTCACGATCGACAAGGGCGGCCCGCTCGCGGTCGACAGCGGCATCTACGGCCCGCGCTACGGCTCGGACCACCACATGAACTACGCCTACCAGACCGTGGCTCACAACGCCCTCACCGTCACCGATCCGGCCGACGACGCCCCCCTCCCGACCCCGGAGGGCCCGCGGCCCATCGCGAACGACGGCGGACAGCGGCGCGTCGGCTCCGGCTGGCATGTCGCCCCGGCGCCCATCGACCGCGACGAATGGGAGCGAGCGCGCGAGCTCTACCACACCGGCCGGATCGCCCGCCTTCTAGACGAGGATGCGCTCACCGTCGCGGTCGCCGACCTCACCCCCGCCTACACGAACGCCCACTCCGCGCGTGGCGAAGCTTCGCACCGCAGCCGCCGCGTCGAACGCGCGTGGCGGGTGTTTGGCTACGACCGGATCGACGACGTCGTCGTGATCTACGACGACGTCCGCGCCACCGACCCCGCCTTCCGCAAACGCTGGCTCCTGCACGCCAATTCGGCACCGGAGGTCAGCAACGAGGGCTTCGTCGTCGCCGCACCGCCGCGCGGAGCGGCGCGGTCGGGCGGCCGACTCGAAGCCCGCGTGCTGCTTCCGCAGGAACGCCGCCTGCTGACCACAGGCGGGCGCGGTTTCGAGTTCTTCGTCGATGGCCGCAATCACGACGACGACGGCAAGCTCGTCGAGGCGATGCGTCGCCCGCCTCCGGCGCCGGAGGCCGGTGGCTGGAGGGTAGAACTTATGCCCGCGCACGACGCCCTCGAAGACCGCTTCCTCGTGGTATTGCTGCCCACCAGCGCGGACACGCGCCCCGCCCATCGCGTGCGCCTGCTGCGACAGGGCGAGGAACTGGGCTGCGAAATCGCCGGACCCCAGCGCACGACGCGCTGGTGGTTCACACCCGGTCAGCTCGGCGTGCGCATCGAGATCGGCGAGGCGCCATCGGTCAAGATCCACGGACTACGCAGCGACAACGTCACCCCCGCCTCGCTCGAACACCACTGGACAGCGTGGCTGCGCTCGGCGCTACGACTCGATCGCTGAACCACCGCGAGGCCGTAGCGAAGGAAAGACAACATAACCGACTTTCGCCGATCATCGCCGAAAATCAGCCAAACAATGAATGACCCACGCCCACCGGACCGTTGTTGGCGACAACCCCAAGGGGTGGGACAGTCGGTACTTAGCACGCCAGTCGCCACAGCCGCTGCCATTCTGCGTTCAGCAGGCATCTGCGAATGTCCAGCGCTTCGATATCGACGCCCCTTCCAATGACGGACGGCTTCATGGCCCCCGCGACTCCCCCGACGAGACATCTGTCACGACCGAAGCCGACCGAATCGCGCTTACGCCCCATCACCCGTCCTACTACGACACTCTTGTACCGCGCCGCAGGACAGGCTACCGCAGCACGAGCAAGCGATACGCGCACCAAGAGGTGACTGATAATTCACGGCGTCGTCGTCCGATCAGTGCCAACATTATAATTATATGTCGCGGACCTAACTCGAACACACGCTTTACCGAGCACCAAGCGTGCCAGGACAGAAACCAGCCCAACTAAGCTGGCTTTGGAAGGCGAATTGCCTACACAAGGAACAGCGGCTTTCGCGACCGACCAATCTTCGCAGCAACGCTCGTCGGCCCAGTACACTGCTATCGAACCGAGAACCCTAACAATGGTTGCTTGCAGAATCTGTGCGAACGAGAGTGAGAATAACGAGATCGTCGCGCGCGAAATGATGTTTGGCTTTCGCGATGAATTCACATACATCATATGTGGCCGGTGCGGCTGCCTTCAGATTGCACACCCCCCTGAGGACCTTTCCAAGTATTACCCGAAGAATTATTGGGACTTCCAGCTGCCGCGCATGAACAAGGTCGCAGAAGGACCCGTTTCAAGCTGGCTTCGCAGGCAGCGTGCCGAATATTGGCTCACTACAGATCTACACATAGTCGGAAAGATCGCTGCAATGCAGCATGTGCAACCGCGTCACTTTGGATGGTTGCGGCGCGGCGGCGTACGTGATTTCAGTGCCGCGATCCTAGATGTCGGGTGTGGTCTAGGCGACCGACTGCTCACCCTGCGTCGGGAGGGCTTTACTAATCTGGTCGGAATCGATCCGTTCATCGGCAATGATATTCATTACCAGAACGGCGTGCGTGTACTAAAGCTCTCGGTTCATGAGATGGACGGCGCCTTCGATTTCATTACACTACACCACTCGTTCGAGCATATGCCGGATCCGCTGCCGACGCTGCAAAGCCTGTTCCGCCTCGTCAAACCGGGTCATGCCGTGCTGATCCGCATCCCGGTCTGCGGCACGAATGCGTGGCGAACGTATGGACATAACTGGGTCCAGCTAGACGCCCCTCGGCACCTTTTCCTACACAGCATCATGAGCATGCAGGTGCTGGCCAAGCAAGCAGGCTTCCGCCTTGGGGATATCGTTTTCGACTCTGAACCTCTGCAATTCTGGGGCAGCGAACAATACGTCCGCGATATACCGTTACTGGACCCACGCTCCTACGAAGTAAATCCAGAAAGCTCCATATTCACCCGCGAGCAGATTCAACAATACCGGCAGCGTGCAGCACAGCTTAATCTTGCCGGCGATGGCGATCAGGCGTGTTTCTATCTCGTTCGCGACCACTAACAGCGGCAATCGCCTCCTTGCATCAGCCCACCGACAAGAATACTTGCATGCCCCTCCGTCAGTCTATTCGAAGCAGTTCAACATGGCTCGTCGGAAACAACATCGTCGGCCAAGTGCTGCAATTCGGATTCGGAGTGATACTGGCGCGTCTGCTGGTCCCCGCAGATTTCGGCATGATTGTGACGATCCAGATCTTTACTGGACTCGTCGGGCTTATCGCTTCCGGGGGTATGGGTCAAGCGCTGATTCGCGCAAAGGACGTGACACAGGCGGATTTTCACGTCGTCTTCAGTCTCCAGCTCGCCATCGGCGGAATCATATATACGACGTTCTTCGGCCTGGCGCCATTCCTTGCCTCGTGGTTTCAAGACTCCCGCTACGAAGACCTGGTTCGAGTATCGACATTGAGCTTCCTGCTGCGCCCCTTCATCAATCTCCATGGGATTTGGCTGCAACGCGAGATGCGATTCAAGGAATCATCGATCGGAAATCTTATAGCAAATATCATTAGCAGTCTTTTCAGCATTGGGCTGGCCGTGACCGGCCATGGCGTTTGGAGTCTTGTCCTTGGCGGCTTGGCCGGAAGCATGATCAACCTGGCGCTATTCCAACGCCTCACACCGCTGCGCCCCCGCGTGGTATTCGACCGTGAACTTGCATACCGCCATAGCGGCTTTGGCATCAAGATTTCGCTTAATGACCTGATTAGCTATCTTCGCCATCAGACAAGCAACTTCATCATCACTACGGTTGGAGGGGCCACGATGGTCGGCTTGTTCAATAAGGGGGACAGCCTTGCAAAACTTCCATTCAACACAATAAGCGGACCGATTTATCAGCCGGTGTTTCGTGCCATGTCCGAGGAGCAGGACAACCAAGACAAACTCAAGTACCTCTTCTACAAGATGATCTCGTTGCTCACCGTGTACACGCTGCCTTTCTACATAGGCCTCTGGTGGCTGGCGGAGCCTTTCGTGGTCGTTGTGTATGGAAAGCAGTGGTTGGACGCGGCGATACCGCTCCAGATACTCGCGCCACTCGGTGCACTCTACTGCATCGGCCATCCGTGCGGCGCGCTGCTAGCTGCGTCGAACCGCCTGGGGCGCGAAATGGTACTTCAGGCAATCACCCTCGTACTCGTGGCAGGCGGCTGCTATATGGGTCTGAACTGGGGACTTGCGGGCGTCGCCTTCGGCATCGTCGTCAGTCAGATCTACGCAACCACACATTTCTACGTACTGGCAAGAAAGTGCATCGATACGCGACTCTCTGATCTCTTCGTAGCCGTGACGCCCGGCATGTTGCTCAATACAGCATTGCTCGCCACGCTCGCCTTGCTCGATCTTGTCTTGCCACCCAACATGCCTCGGGATTCTGCCCCCGTCTATCTTCTGATCTGCACATTAACCGGAGCATTCGTCTATTCCATCATCTTCCTATATTGCCCACCTACCGCGCTTATCGATGAATCGCAACGCTGGAAGCTTCGCTTACGTCTAGCGCGTCAGGATTAGGCAATCCATCCAAGACCGCGACCTTCATGAGCAGCACACAACGCTACTTTCTCGAGGACCTCTTCGCTCCGCCGCCTGAGTCGGGAGATGCGTCGAGGCACATGGTCCGACGAGTCTCTCTTTCGGACGGCACGCGCGGCGCAATCCATCGCATCGAATGGAGTTTGACGGACGGCACGTCTTGCGTGCTCGACAATGTTGGCGGCGCTGCATGCTTGTTTCTGCGTACCACAGGCACGGAAACGCGATCGATCGAAGTGGCACTAAGGGGAGGCTACCGACTCCAATCAGTCGCTGCCGGTGGCTGGTTGCTGGTCTCGTCGATCGAAGGCAGCCCGCTGTACTGGATTCCTCGCCCCCCTATGCTGCGCTCACTTGATGGGCATGGGCATATCACACACGAGTCTCCGGCTACATTGACCGGCATGACGGCATCCGATGCTCTGCTCTTCGCGCAGTTTTCCAGCCCGGCCATGGGGTTTCATATTGACTTCGTCTTGTGGAAACTACCGCCCGACTTAGCTGATTGGCGCGATGAAACTGACTGCCTTGCGACGATTGAGACCCAGCCGTACTTCGTCTACGGATCTCACTCCAGTTACCGGCGCCCCGCGGACGTCTATGCGCATCTGGTGCATGGACACGTATACGAGACGCAATTCGCCTGGCCTCGCAACTGGAAGATCGCTGATGAACTCGATGCATATGCCCTGTTTCTCGTTCTGACGGGTCTCGAACTCGCTAGTGGAAAGCGTCTGTACGGGCTCTTGAAACAGCAGGTGGTGGTATCAGTCATTGCTCGCCAGCGCGACGATGGCGCCTGGTATCACGGCGAGTGGACGGATGACATGGAGTGCCACGTACGGCTGCATGTCGGTGGCATGCATTTGCTCGCCACGGCACTGGAGGAAGACAGCCACCCAGCCGTCAGGACGGCACTCGCGAAGGCCGCCGCATTCGTAACGGAGCTGGCCGATCAAACGGAGAAAGGCGCCTGGTTTCTGCACGACACCCTCGAATTGTCGGCGGCAGGCATGGACAAGTGCCCATTCGCGTGGCAAGGCAGCCGAACATGGCAAAAGTCGGAAACGAACATGCTGGTTCTCAACACCCATCTCGACAGTCTGATTGCGCTAGATCGCTATCGAGCGCTGACAGGTGAGACGAAGTTCGACGCCCTGATAGCCTCAGGACAGGCCGCTACGAGGGCACTTCTAGCATGCCGCCCTGCCGAGAAGCTCTATGCACTTCTATTTCGAGTGATAGAACTCACGTGGTTGCCCGCGAACTCGGCGGCTCGGCTACCAATGCCCCTACGTGCCCTGAAGCGTCTTGGCTGGAAATATCTGGTTCCGCGAATGCACCGTATACGCATTCGCTGGCCACGTCTTGTCATGCCCAACGGCTACATTGACCGGGCAATAAACCTTGCCGGCGTCAGTCATGCGTACCACACGGTCAACGTTTGGGACTTGCTCCGTTACCAGCACCGCTTCAGCGAGGAAGACCTCCGCGACGTCATCGAGCCAGCTCTGGCCTACACGCGCAATGGTCCCTTGCTGGAGTATTGGGGCAGCCTCGGGGAAAGGGGGCACGCGCTTGTTTTTTGGGTGGACGCGCTGTGGCACTTGTGCATGACGAGCGGTAACGCCGCGCATAGAATCTGGCTGGCCGAAGCCATGCTGCAGTGCGCAAGAGCCGGCTTCGGGCTACCTCCTGCGCTCCTTGGCACGAACACCGAGGTCGTTCCCGTGTCAGAACGAAGGGCATGTCCGTCACCGGTCGATTCGCAACTACGCATTGCAAATCTCGGGCGAAGCTACAGGGACGAAATCCTCATCATCAACCCTACGACGCGGGACATTCCCCTAGCCTGGCGGAAAGAACCAGACACAACGCTCCGATGGGTCTCATCCGATGGAGCGGGAAGTTCCACATCGGTGCCAGCGCATGGCTGGCTGTGGGGGCATCACTATTCTCCGCCGAATCCACCTGACACCGCATGAAGTGCGCCTGAATCTTCAAGGGCAATGTGTTTCGTATGTCAAACCTGTGATGCCATGCCAATGAACCGACGAGCTCGCCTGATTGCTTTTCACCTGCCGCAGTTTCATCCAACACCTGAGAATGACGCGTGGTGG
Source organism: Aromatoleum toluolicum (assembly GCF_012911005.2). Classification (GTDB taxonomy): domain Bacteria; phylum Pseudomonadota; class Gammaproteobacteria; order Burkholderiales; family Rhodocyclaceae; genus Aromatoleum; species Aromatoleum toluolicum. The sequence goes on from NZ_WTVS01000007.1 coordinate 44,487, forward strand.
GGCAAGGGATTTACCGAGTGGACCAATGTTGCCAAGGCGCGGCCTCTGTTCCCAGGCCATTACCAGCCTCACATACCTGCCGACTTGGGCTTCTACGATCTTCGTCTGCCCGAGGCCCGTCATGCGCAGGCGAACCTGGCGCAGGACTACGGTGTTGAGGGATTCTGCTATTACCACTACTGGTTCGGGGGAAGGCGTATCCTCGAGCGACCGGTCAACGAGATTCTGCTCTCGTCCGAGCCCGATTTCCCGTTTTGCCTTTGCTGGGCGAACCACAGTTGGAGCACGGCATGGCAAGGAACGAACCGACCGCTGATCGAGCAGGTCTACCTTGGGATGGACGATCACGCCGCTCATTTCAATTGGTTGTTGCAGGCCTTCACCGACCGGCGCTACCTGACGGTCGATGGTAAGCCGATCTTCGTGATCTATCGACCGGATGACATTCCCGATGTAGTGAGGGTGACCGATTTCTGGCGCGAGCGAGCGCTTCAGGCAGGTTTGCCGGGTCTTTATCTCATTGGCGTATCCCACAGAAGCGAGGGATGGGATCCGAGACCGCGCGGCCTGGACGCATCTACAATGCAGGCTTTGCCACGACACGACGGGCGAATTCCGCGCCGTTATCTTACGACGAAGCTGAAACTTGCGTTGCGGGGCAACACGCATGAATTGACCATCTGGGATTACGAGGAAGTAAGGTCGATTCTCCTACGGAGTACACCGGTGGAATGGCCCGACTATCCACTGGCGCTTCCCAACTGGGACAACACGCCGAGGGCGGGAATGCGCGGACTGGTATTCCACAATGCGACGCCAGAACTTTTCCGCGGTCATCTGCGTGAAGCCATCGGTCGCGTATCCAATCGAGAAGCAGAGCAGAGAATTGTATTCTTGAAGGCATGGAACGAATGGGCGGAAGGCAATTACGTCGAGCCTGACCAGAAATGGGGCCGGGCGTGGCTGGAGGTAATCCGCGAGGAGATCCTCGAATGAGGATCGTCTACGCGCGCTCCTTCCGTACAACGAAATCAGGCCCCCAACGCTACACGAATGACGCCTAGTTAGCACGGCACGACAAGATTCGCGTCGTTTGCATGGCGACATGGCAGCGTGCGCGGCCGACCGAGGCGGAGTTTAACCTGATGAAACCTGATCCCATCTCCGTTCTTCTGCATCGAAACGCGGGCGAACACGGTCCCGTGATGCTGGCATACCATTCGGTGCAGTCCGGAAAGGAATCGCCGATGTGGCCTTGGGCGGTATCGTTGCACCGTTTTGTCGAGCAGGTGGATTTCCTGGTTGCGCAAGGGTACCGGGTCATCACGATGGCGGACTTGGCAATGGGAAAGTTCGATCATGGAGAACGGACGGTTGCGATTACGTTCGATGACGGCTATGTCGATAACTTGCAGGCTTATCAAGCGCTCCTTGAACGAGGATTGCGCGCCACATGGCTGGTCGTCACGGGTGCGTTTGGTGCGACGCCAAACTGGCCAGGCGATGGCCGCCCTGCCGGGCGTTTGCTCAGCGTCGCCGAACTGCGTGACATGCATGCAGCCGGCATGGAGATAGGCTCACACACGGTGCATCACGCGCGACTACCTGCCCTGGACGACAACGCGCTTGCGCTTGAACTGCAAGACTCGCGGGCGGCACTCGAGGATGCCCTCGGCCTTGCGGTGACAAGCTTTGCGTATCCATACGGAGCATGGGACATGCGCTGTGCGGGTGCGGTCCGCGCGGCAGGGTATCTCGCCGCGTGCACTACACGTACCGGTTGGGCCCTGCGCGACGGCAATCCATTCACGCTACGCAGGCTCACAATCTTCAACCACGACACGGCAGGCACCCTAGCCCGCAAGCTGTATTTCGGTAGTCACGAGGTCGGTTGGAGCGACATCGCCCGTTATGCGCTGCGGCGCTTGCGAGGCTGAACGATGTCCGGCCAAAAGTATTCCCCCACCGTCTCGATCGTGATGCCCTGTTTCAATGCCGCAAGCCACCTGCAGATGAGCGTGGGAAGCGTGCTAGCCCAGACGAGTGGAGATTGGGAGCTCATCATCGTTGATGACGGCTCACAGGACGCGTCATGGACCGAGCTTCAGCGACTGGCGCAAGACGAATCGCGGATTCGCATATTTCGGCAGAGGAACGCGGGAGCTGCGGCAGCGCGCAACCACGCGCTGCGTGAAGCACGCGGTTTCTACATCGCCTTTCTCGATGCCGACGACACTTGGCATCCCGAGTTCCTCGAGGTAATGGAGCAGGCGCTGCGGAATGCAGGCGCTCATGGCTTGACCTACTGCGGCTGGCAGAATATTACCGACAACGGCTCGCACACAGCACCACCATTTGTGCCGCCGGACTACGAACATGGTGGCAAGATCGAAGCACTTCTTCAGGGCTGTCGCTGGCCGATCCACGCTGCGCTTGTGAGCGCAGAAGCGATTCGCGAAAGCGGGGGCTTCGACGAGAGCCTGAGTTCTTGCATGGACTATGACCTTTGGTTACGCTTGGGCGCGACGCTACCTCTTGTCCGCGTACCGCGCGTTCTGGCCAACTATCATCACCATCAGGGCGATCAGATTACGAAGAACCGCGCGAGGATCGCGCTCAATCACCGGCGAGTTCAGGAGAAGTTCCTGATCGCAAACCCTGGTGTGCGCGAACGGCTCGGCACGAATCGCGTGCGCGAACTAACTGCGGGAGAACTCCTGAAACGCGGCTATGAGAGTTACTGGAAGCGCGACCTCCTCGCTGCGCGCGCAATCTTTCGCGCCGTGATGAAAGAGGGCTATGGCGGGCTGCGCGACTGGAAATACTTGATCACGGCGCTTCTTCCCTTGGGTCTGCATCAGGCACTGCTAGGGGCACTGTCGAATGACTCTGCCGATGACGCGCGGCAGCGCCAGGACGAGCGATGATGCTGACATTCGCGTTCTGTACCTTCAATCGGGCGAGTCGAATCTCCAGACTTGTCGAATCAATGCGGGCCCAGGACTGCCCCGTACCGTTCGAGATCCTGGCTATCAACAACAACAGCACCGACAACACAGTCGAAGTGCTAACGGCCCAGGCGGCACAACCCGGCGCACCACTGCGATTCGTCACCGAGACACAGCAGGGCATCGTTCCGGCCCGCAACCGTGCGATCGAGGAAGCCATCGGCAGCGACGTCCTTGTTTTCATCGACGACGACGAGCTTCCGGTGGCAGGCCTTCTGAGGGCGGCACACTCCGCGATTGCCACGGAAGGGGCGCAATGTGCAGGAGGCAGGATCACGATCGACCTGGGTGAGAACGAGCGCCCCACGTGGCTCGATGACGAGGTCGCTGGTTTTCTCGGCGAACTAGATCACGGCGCGAGCCCGTTCTGGATCGAAGATGCCTCGAGGCCCGTTTGGTGCGGAAACATCGCATACAACATGCGACTCTTTAGAGAGAATCCGCAACTGCGTTTCGATCTACGTTACAACCGGGCCGGCGAGGGCATAGGCGGCGGCGAGGACGCGATGATGTTCCGCACCCTACTCGCCCAGGGCGCACGGATCCGATACCGGCCCGACATGGGGGTGCTGCATGCGGTGGATGACTGGAAACTGAAGCGGAGCTACTTTCTTCGTTTGCACTATCTGGCAGGAGTGCGGCAGGGACGATACCGCTTGCCCAGCTATGATCGCACGCTCTTTGATGTACCACCGTTCCTGGTTGTGCAGTTTCTCCGTCAAGCAATGAGGTCGATCGGCATGCAGATCACGCAAAGGCCTGGCTCACTGCGACAGGCCATGAACGCAATTAACACGTTCGGCTGCCTCGTTGGCTATCGGCAACGCACACGGCCATAGGCCACAGCGCTACGGTTCATGCGAGATTGTCGAACCCGGATCGGGGGCTCGCGACACTATTAAGAAAGTATGGCTGCAGGATCGGAAGGTAGGCACTCCCGAGGGTAGGACGCAGTCACGATCGAGTCTGCTGCGTGATGCACGTCCTCGACGGCTGTAACGTGGCGCGAATAAGGTGAGCCGATGCGATAGTCGCGCTACGGGCACTGGCTCGCGGGAAAGACGTCATGCGGAAAGGCACGTCGGTCGGTGGACACCCTGACATCCGGGAACGAAACATTCGTACGCTCGCGCTATGGAACAAGGATCCTGTACGCTCCACTTGATCATCACGTTTCCTTGGTCGAACCCGCATCGCCACGCTGGCCGCGCCCATCGTCGACGGCAAGGTGTCGGCCGGCACCGACGCCGGTGTGCACCTGCCGGCATCAGGAAGATGGTGGATATGTGATCGAGGCACCGTAGCAGATGGAGATTCGCCCACTCGACGGGGATAAGAATCGGCTCACCAGGCAGTACGCCGGCGATCACCATGCGACAGCCGGCCGAGGCCCGGGCACATGCTGCATCGATCCGCATCAAGGCGATTGCTCTCGAGAGTGGCATATCTCAGCTCCGCCATGACGACGCGTCCGATCTTTCGAGACGCACCCCGCAACGGCCGGCTATCAGATGGCGAGAATTCACGATGACGGCGAGAGTTTGCTACTACCTGGGGACATTCGAGGACTGGGGCGGTGCAAGCCGGGCCTTGCTGAATTTCGTCGTGCGCATCGACCGGCGAAAATTCGAACCACTGGTCGTCGTCACGCAAAGCGGCAAGCTGGTCAACACCCTTGCCGCGAAGGGAATCGAAAGCGCCATACGCCCAAAGCATGACTGGGACGGCAATCCATTCCGGTACGCCCTGAACGTTGCACGCAGCGCAGCATTTCTGTTGCGCCGCAGGGTTGACCTTGTCCACATGAACATCGGCTCGCTGGGCTGGAAACCACCGGAGGTACTGGCAGCCCGGCTACTGCGAATTCCCGTGGTCATGCACTTTCACATGGTAGATCCAGAACCGACGCCCTTCATCAAGTATGCGAAACAGATCGTCGCGGTGTCGCAGTACGTGGCCAGACACTCAGGATTCGGGACGCGCCACGTGGCGGCCATTCACAATATCTCCGACCTCGAGCGCTTCACCCGTGGACGATCGATTCGCGACGAACTCGGCTTGGCGTGCGGTGATCTCGTCGTCGGATTTCTGGGACATGTGAAGCGACTCAAAGGCATAGAACTCTTTCTGCGCCTCACCGAGGAACTCGACCGGCCCGACGTGAAGTTTCTGATTGCGGGCGAGATCATGGAAACGGATCCGGCGTTTTCGGCGCGCTTCAGGGAAATTACCACGTGCAACCCGAGAGTCCGCTATCTGGGCTACCGGACCGATCCCGAGAACATCTATGCGACAGCGGACGTGTTGATCATGCCGACCCAATGTGAGGAAGCCTGCGCGATGGTGCTGTTCGAAACGGCGGCCGCCAAGAAGCCGATCATTGCGTCGCGCACGGGCGGCACACCGGAGATCATTCAGGATGGCATGAATGGTCTCCTGTTCGACCGAGAGGATTTCGATACGCTGAAGCGCCATACCTGCTGGCTCCTGGATCACCCAGAGGAACGCCTCAGGCTCGGGAACAAGGCGTTTGAGATCGTTCGCAACAGATTCACGGATCAGCCGGTGCGTGAGCTTGAGCGCATCTACATGGAAGCGCTGAACGGGAACGGCAGTCCAGCCGAGGGTGACGAGGAGCTCACACGGCTTTCGGGCGCCGACTTCAAGTAGAGGAAACGATGTCGCTAACGGTCCTCGCCAAGCTGCCGAAACTGCTCGATCCCGAGATTCGCGACAAGAACCTGCGCGCGCTGGGGTGGCGGGCGAAGGAGGCGCTCTGGTCGATCACGCGGCCTGCAACGCCCGATCCGGTGTTCGTGATCGGTTGCTCGCGCTCGGGGACGACGGTGACCTTCGAGACGATCGCGGCATCGGGGCATTTCCTGCACTTCGATTACGAGATTCCACAACTCTGGAACGCACTGCACGGCCCGCTGAACAACGGCTGGGACTCGGAGGCCGCCACCGCGGACGATGCACGGCCGGAGCACCGCGACCGCGTGCTAGCGTACTTCTACGCACGGCTCGGCGCGGGGCCGGTGCTCGACAAGACCTGCATCAACACGCTGCGCGTGTCTTACCTGCATGCCCTGTTCCCGCAGGCGCGCTTCGTGTTCATCCAGCGCGACGGCCGCGACAACGTCAGCTCGATGATGGACGGCTGGCGCCTGGGGCGTACCGACGGGGGCTTCGGACTGACGCAATTTTTCGGTCTTCCGCCCGAGCCGGTTGCGATAAGCGGCGGGGAGTTCCGCGAATGGCACTTCTTCCTGCCGCCGGGATGGCGCGAGTTAAACCACGCAAGCCTCGAGGAGGTGTGCGCCTTCCAGTGGATCACGGCGAACCGCCTCGCGCTCGACGCTGCCCGCGCCATTCCCCCGCAACAGTGGATCGGCCTGCATTACGAGGACATCTTCGAGCGCCCCGTCGACATGTTCCGCGAGGCGTTCGAGCGCCTGGAGGTGCCGTTCGATGCGCAGACCGCGCAGCGGTGCGCGAATCTGGTGTCGCGACCGACGAGCATCGTGAAGGGGGCACCGCAGAAGCAGAAGTGGAAGGAACACAATCCGGCAGCGGTCGAGCGGATCCTGCCGATGATTGCTCCGCTGATGCGCGAAATGGGGTACGACCCGGATGACTGAGGCGCCGACGGTCAGCGTCGTCATCCCCGCCTACAACGCGGCCTGGTGCATCGAGCGGGCCGTGCGCAGCGTGCTCGCCCAGACGTATCGCGAGGTCGAGCTGATCGTGGTCGATGACGGCAGCACCGACGGGACGGCCGAGGTGCTGGCAGGCTGCGCGCCGGGATCGCGCGTGCTCGCGAAGCCGAATGGCGGCCTGAGCAGCGCGCGCAACGCGGGGATCGCCGCGGCGCGGGGGGCCTATGTGGCGTTCCTGGACGCGGACGACTGGTGGGAGGCCGACAAGCTCGCGCGCCAGGTGGCGCTGATGGAGGATCGGCCGGAGCTCGCATTCTGCTCGACGGCGGCGCGCATCGCCGATCCGGAGGGGCGCCACCTGGGCGACTGGCCCTGCGGCTGCAGCGGGCAACCCGTGCTCGACGCCATCTTCGCGGCAAACGGCTCGATCGCCGGCAGCGGCTCGGCGGTGATGGCCCGGGCGGACGCGCTTGCGAAGGCGGGCCCGTTCGACGAGAGCCTGCGCAGCCTCGAGGACGTCGACATGTGGATGCGCCTGGCGGCCGTCGGCGGCTATGCGTGCGTCGCGGAACCGCTCGTCGTCATCACCAAACGCCCGGACAGCATGAGCCGCAACCTGGACGTGATGCGCGACGCGGCGCGGCGCGTGATGCGCAAGAACCGCCACCTGCTGCCACCCGACAAGCGCGGCGCGTTCTGGCGTCACGCCTATGCGGGAATGCTGTCGGACTACGCAAAGTGGGCGTGGCGTTCGCAGCGGCGCGGGCAGGCGCTGCGCGACCTGCTGACCGGCCTGTGCATCGCGCCCATCAGCCGCGGCCGGTTGATGGCGGGCCTGCTGCTGGCGATGCTGAGCAACCGGACGGTGTAGCCATGCCGGGCGAACCGCTGCGCATCACGGTCCTGATCTGTACGTATAACCGTGCCGAACTGCTCGCACGTGTCATCGAGTCGCTGAACGTCGCACAGAGGCCGGAAAATGCACAGGTCCGCCTCTTCGTCGTGGCGAATGCATGCACGGACGGCACGCATGCGCTGCTCGACGCATACGGCGCTACGGCGGGACGCTTGCCGCTGGAGTGGATCAACGAGCCGACCCCGGGAAAGTCGCACGCGCTCAACCGTGCGCTGCCGATGCTCGGAGACCCGGTCGTGGCCTTCGTCGACGACGATCACCGCGTGGACGCCGGCTATCTGTGCGGCATCGCGCATGCGGCGCGGACTTGGCCGCAGGCGGGCCTGATCTGCGGGCGCATCCTGCCTGACTGGGATGGCACCGAACCGGACTGGGTGCACGATGACGGCCCCTATCGCATCTATCCGCTGCCCGTGCCCCGCTACGATCAGGGCGACACGCCAATGCGCGTCGATCTGGATGGCAACATCCCGGGCGGCGGCAATCTTGTTGCGCGCCTCGAGGTCTTGCGCACCACCGGCCCCTTCCTCACCGAACTCGGCCCGACCGGCCATAACCTGGGGGGCGCCGAGGATCTGGAGTGGGTTCGCCGCGCGATGCGCACGGGCGCCGTCCTGCAATACGCGCCGGAAATCGTCCAGTATCACTACGTCGACGGCGAGCGCCTTACGCTGTGGTACCTGATGCGCAAGGGCTTCCAGCGCTCGAAGTCGGTGATGCGCTTCCGTCGAACGGAGAGCGGTGTGCCGTTGTACATGTGGCGCAAGGTCGCCGCCTATGCGGGCGGCTGCACGCTGGCGCTGCGCTCGCAGGTTCGGCGCTTCTATCTCGTGCGGCTCGCGTCGGCCTTCGGCGAGATGAGCGGCATGCGCGAAGCCGCGCGGCACCGGCGCCGGCGTGCTCGCCTGCCCTGGCTGCCGGTGCAGACCAGCCTTGCGTTGGCCGGCACACTCGGGTTTGCCGGCTTCGGACTTGCCGCCCAACTTGCGTGGTCGAGGATTCCCGATGTGCTGCTGCCGGCGTTGGTGGTCGCCACGCTGGTGACGCTCGCGCTGGTAGTCAAATCGGTCATCGACTTCTCGCAGACCGGGCCGCAACTGCGCGAGGAAATCGTGCGCCGTTACCGCGCGTACTTTCCCTTCGCGATGGCTCGATTGGGCGTGTGGTCGCTGATCATAGGCCTGTTCTGTACGCTGCCGGGCGCCGTGGTTGCGGCAGCCGGGGCCGATGTGCTCGGGGTTCCGCACGAGCCGTGGCGCGCGGCTGCCGGAGGCCTGCTGTCGCTGGGACTCATCGGCACGTATGTCACCTGCCGAACCCTGGTGCACAACCCCGGGCTCATCGTCGCCTCCTGGCAGTATCGCACCGACCGCCTCCAGCGCCTGTGGAACCGCCTTTCCGCACGAGGGCTGCGGCAGGCCGCCATCGCAGGCGCCGTGGTGACCGCGAGCCTGTTCACGGGACTGGTGATCGCGCTGACGCTGACCGGGCACGGAGCGTCGGCTGCAGCCCTCGCCAGCCTGGGCGTCGGCTACTGGGGGGTTCTGGTGTTCGCGCTGTGGGAGCCCGAGGGCGAGATTGCCGCACCGCAGCCGTCGGGGCGTCCGAACCTGATCCTGATCGGCTCCGACACGCTGCGCGCCGACCGCGTCGGCACCCGGCGCAAGGGGCAGGCGCTGACGCCGCACATCGACGCCCTCGCGCGCCGCGGGGTGCACTTCGAGAACTGCTACGTCCCCTGCGCGAGAACGGCGCCCAGCCTGATTTCGCTGTTCACGGGCACCTGGCCGCACACGCACGGCATCCGCGACAACTTCGTCGCGACCGACGAAACGCAGCTGGAAGTCCAGGCCTTGCCGACGATCCTGCGCGCCCTCGGCTACCGAACGGCGGCCGTATCGGACTGGTGCGGCGGCGATCTGGGCAAGTTCTCGCTGGGCTTCGACGTGCTGGATCTGCCCGAGGACCAGTGGAACCTGAAGTTCCTCATCCGCCAAGGCCCGAAGGACATCCGCCTGTTCCTGTCGCTCTTCCTGCACAACCGCGTCGGCCGCCTGTTGCTGCCTGAAGTGCACTATCTGAGCGGCGCACCGCAGACGACCCAGCTCGGCCAGCGCACCCGCAGGCTGATTTCCAGGCTCGCGAGCACGTCTGAGCCCTTCCTGCTCAACGTCTTCTATTCCACGACGCATCCGCCCTTCGCGTCCGAGTACCCGTACTACCTGCGCCATGCGGATCCGGACTATTCGGGGGCATCGAAGTTCGCGATGGCGCGGCTGACCGACCCCTTCGAGATCATCCGCCGCCAGGGCGAGCCGCGCGAGGAGTTCGACCTCGATCAGATCCTCGCGCTATACGACGGCTGCGTGTCGCAATTCGACGACGAAGTCGGCAAACTCATGAACCATCTGGCCGCAACGGGACTTGCCGACAACACCGTCGTCGTGCTGTACAGCGACCACGGCATGGAGTTCTTCGAGCACGATACGTGGGGGCAGGGCAATTCGGCGGTGGGCGATTTCAGTGCGCGGGTGCCGCTGGTGATCGCGGACCCGAGAATGAATGAACCGGTGCGGGTCGGTCAGGTCGTGCGCTCGATCGACGTGCTGCCCACCCTCCTCGACCTGCTCGCCGCCCCCTCGGTGCGCTGTGACGGCGTGTCGCTCACGGCAACGATGCAGGATCCACCGCGCGAGCTGAATCTGAAAGGCTTCAACGAGACCGGCATCTGGATCGCGAGAGTGCCCGGCCTGCCGAGCGACCACCTCAACTACCCCGAACTGCTGGAACTCTTGGACATACCGAATGAGGCCAGCGGCTCGCTGTCGATCAAGCACGAGTACAAGGAACGAGTTGTGGTCGCCAAAGACCGTATGTTGCGCGACGGCCGTTGGAAACTCGTCTATCAACCGTTGGAAAACGGCATGAAGCTCACCCTCTTCGACCTCGAAACCGACGCAAACTGCACTCGCGACCTCTCAGCCGAAAATCCGGAACTCGTAAATCGGCTGTGGCAGGACTTGCGCGACTGGATCGAACGCGATCCGGTTGTGCGCCGTCACCTCTTGAGCGCACCGTCCGCAACGCCGGCTATTCCGGCTTCTTCTCTTGGTTAGTCTTGAACGACTCGATCCAACGCCGCTGAATTTCCTCCGGTGGGCAGAAGCGACAAGAGCGACCGCTCCCTACGTCAGCGGGTTTGCCAGCTTCCGTCGATAGCCCATCGTTTTGCACGGTCGGTTCGACCGGAGCCTCCACTGCAAGGACCGGATCCTGAAGCTCGAGCTCGAGGGTATCGGACGGCGGCGCCTCTGTGGGCCTGTCGGCGGGAGCGGGGAGAGGAGCTATTCGCGCGATCGGTTCGGGAAACGGCTCCTTCCCACCTAATTCGAGATAACGCTTCTGCAGCATTTGCGAATCGGGATTATGCTGTAAACCACGTGTGACCGTTTCACGGGCCTCTCCTTCTTGACCTTGCTCCTCTTGAATCAGTGATAGCTCGCTGTACGCACTAATCTCCATAGGGTCAAGGGAAATTGCTCGCTGGAATGCAAGAACGGCTGCCCCTGTATCACCCCGCAGCTTCAGCGCACGCCCCCTGTCGACATGGACCTTCGGCAACATCCGGAACCCGGGTTTTGCGGCACGAATCACGTAGTCGCAGCCGCCAATTGCTTCATTGAGATTGTGCGAGAACGTAGCCTTGTCCCCAAGAGCCTTGATCGCCCGATAGCGTAAACGGACGCAGTCGCACCAGTGATGTGTATGTTCCCACCCCACATCTGGCTCGGTTTTCATGTGGTAGCGCTTGTCCTTCCCACCAAAGACGAGCGCAGAACAGAGGGCCGTTTCCTGAGGCGTTGCGCCGAATGGTTCGAGCGCTATGCCTGCACTACTCACCAGGAGGCCAACAATTCCGACCACAAGCGGCGCGATCCTGTGACATGACATCGATGCTCTCCCTCAAGAATCCATCTGCTGCGCGGGCATCCGATCCTTTGCCTGATCCCTGCTCCGCATCGAGTCGACCACCTCGCCCGCAGCAGGACGACACGCGGTATCACCGCCCGGCCAGGCACCGGAGTACCTCTCAACAAAGAACTGCGGCCGACGTTTGGTCTCCATGTAGATCTTCGCCAGATACTCGCCGATGATGCCGATACACAGCAGCTGAACACCGCCCAGCAGGTACATCGGAACCACCGTCGACGCCCAGCCAGGTACGGCGCTGTCGGAGAAGAGGCGGATCCATACTGCCCAGATCGTCACGGCGAAGCTCGCGAGCGAGATGAGCACGCCGAGCCCTGTGATCATCCGCAGCGGCGCTGCCGAAAACGATGTAACCCCCTGCCACGCGAATGCGAGCATCTTCCCGAGCGGGTACTTGGATTCGCCAGCGAAACGCTCGGCGCGATCGTAATAGACGATGGCCGAGGGAAAACCAAGCTGAGGAATGATGCCCCGCAGGAAAAGATTGCTCTCGCCGAACTGGCGCAAAGCCTCGAGAGCCCGCCTGCCGAGCAATCGGTAGTCGGCATGATTGAAGATGATCTCGACCCCCATGCGCGCCACCATTCGATAGTAGGCTTCGGCGGTGAAGCGTTTGAACAGGGTATCGGTGCTGCGATGCTTGCGCACGCCGTACACGACTTCTGCACCGTGCGCATGAGCAACCAGCATTTCAACGATCGCGCCGAGATCATCCTGGAGGTCGGCATCCACGGTAACGACTGCATCGCCCTCTGCAGCGAAAAGTCCGGCCAGAAGTGCGTTCTGGTGCCCCCGATTGCGAGACAACTTGAGCCCGCGGACACAGGAATGCAGGCTCGACAACTCCTCGATGAGAGGCCAAGTCCGGTCGCGACTACCGTCATCGACAAAGATGACATGGCTGCCCGAGGCGATTCGCCCATCACCGACTAGTTCATTGAGCAAGGCCAGAAGGCGCCGGGCAGTTTCCGGGAGCACCGCCTCCTCGTTGTAGCAGGGCACGACGACGGACAGGATCATGATTCGGGCTCCTTGACCTGCGGGACGGGAAGCACGGTGGCCGCGAAGGTCCAGCTCCGGTTCAGAGCGAAGTTCCAGATCAGCGTGCCCGACGTCGCTACGACCTGAGCAGGCACGTAGTGGATGCCGAAAACGCCTTGCATCAGATAAAGCAACAGCGCATTCAGGCCGAGCGCGCTCGTGGCAACGACGGCGAAGCGCGGCAGCGCCCGCGCGTGAGGACTATCGGATTCGAAGGTGTAGTGCCGGTTGAGGGCGTAGTTGAGCAACGCACTCAGCCCGAAGCCGACACTGCTGGCAGGGACGGGCGGTAGCATGCTGCTCTGCACCAGAGCGATGAGGACAACGAAGTGCAGCGCGGTCGCGAATCCCCCTATCAGCAGGAAAGGCAGGAACTGGTTTCTAAGCTGCATGATCTTCGAGCTCATGCAGGCGCGCGGCATAGCCGGCAAGGAGCACGATCAGGACCCACAGGACCGGCACATGATATTTTCCCGCGCTCTCGAATACGGCATGCAGGATCAGGAGATACAGCCAGAGCCACAGTGGCGTGCGGACGATCGGCGCCACGGATGCCCCACGCCGGATCAGGCTGAGGACGACTGCGACGAGCAGTATCCACGCGACGAGCCAGTACAGGTTCGCAACGAGCTTGAGCGCGGCGTAGACAGATCCCCCCTCTCTGCCGTCCCGGCCGACCTTGAGCGTGTTGTAGACACCGACCGCATCATCGCCCATGAAACGCACCAGCTTTTCGGCGCCGAGCGTAGCGAAGTCGTCAGGATGGGCGCGGATCCAGGCGAGCGCCAGGACTTTTCCGCGCAGATCGCGCTCGCTCTCGCTGAATGAGGACAGGTCAACCTCGCCGACGGGCGTGTAGCCGCCGGTCGCGAGCGGGTTGTTTGCACGGTAGAAATTCTCGCCGCCGTTCGTGGACACCAGCACGAAGCGGTCGAACACTAGGTGATTGCGCAGGCTCCAGGGCGCGACGGCAACTGTCGCGGCAACCAATATGAGCAGTGCATGCGAGAGCGCGCGCAGGCGCTCGCGATACAGCGCGATCAGGAAGACGGCCGCTAGCAGAGGAAGGAACTGCAGGGAAGGCTGCACGAGGATGCACAAGCCCAACAGCAGCCCGCCGCGCAAGGCGGCCCACCGGCCGCCGGCGCCCTTGAGAAGCGTCACGACCGCGAGGAAGGCCCACGGCAGAAGGGTGACGATCAGCATCTCCTTCTCGGCCGTTGCGGTGTTGGCGACGAGGTTCGGCCAGCACGCGAAGAGCAGCGCCGCAAGGCTGGCGGCGCGAGGCCCGGCCAGCACGCCCGCGAGGCGCGAGATGCCGACAGCGGCGACGATGTACTGGAACAGATTGGCCGCCAGCAGCGCTACCCGCCCCTCTCCCAACATGCCCACCCAGAGAGACAGGAAGAGTGGGTAACCGACTGGCCAGTACGCGCGGGTACCAGCAACTTCATAGGTGTGGTCTGTCGCCAGGCGGCTCGCGAGCCCCATGTACACGGCGCCATCGGACCCCGACTCGGCGGGAAAGACGGTCACCCAGAGCCCTCTCAGGACAGCCCCGGCCAGCACGATCTGCCACACCGGAATGCGACCGGCGATGTCCGCAAGGCGAAGTGCGAAAGCCGCTGCCAACGCACCGCCCCGGGCGAGCGCCGGTGCAAGAAAGATCAGCGCAAGAATTCCGGCAATGCTCCACGACAGCGGGCCTTCCATGCCGCCGACGGTGCGCAGAGTAAGGAGGCAGGTGGCGAAGCAGGCGAGCAACGCAAGGGCCACCATGACCCAATCGAGCCAGGCGCCAGCAAGTAGATTCGCGACGACATCCCCATGCGCAGGCCGAGCATTCGACGCCGAATCGCGAGTCAGGATGGGTTGCGCAGCGTAGCCGGCACGATCGCTCATTTTCCTCCTGCCTCCGCTCAGCGGCCTATACGATGCTGCCGGTGCGGCGTGCCACGGCATCCCAGTTGAGGTCTCGACGCGCGCGCGCCTGCGCGTTCGCAGCGAGCGATTCGATCAGTTGCGCGTCGCCCAACAGGCGGTCGATCACGGCGACGACCGCTTTGTCGTCGCAGCCATCAACTCGCAGGCCGGTGACGCCGTCCAGCACGGCCGCGCCGGTACCGCCGGCGGTTCCCGCGACAGAGACCTTGCCGCAAGCCGCCGCCTCGAGGAACACTAGGCCGAAGCCTTCCGTGTCACCGTCGATGTCGCGATTCACGAGCACGAAGAGGTCGCAGGCGTTGTACCAGCGCGGCAGGTCGTCCATCGGGACGTGCCCGAGAAGATGCACGCGCTCGGCCACACCCGTCTCGCGCGCGAGCGTTTCAAGATAGGCGCGATCTTCGCCGATGCCGACGATGGCGTAATGGACGTCATGCCCCGCGGCGCACAGGTCGGGCAGACAGCGGATCACCGTATCGAAACCCTTGCGCCGGTTCAGCCGGCCGACCGACAGCAACAGCCGGGCGCCGGGCCGCAGTTGCAGGCTGTCACGCAGGTCCTGGCACGGCAGTCCAGGGCTGAAACGTGCAACATCGACACCGGGATTGATGATGACGATGCGGTCGCGCGGGACTCCCATGCCGACCAGCACCTCGAACGTGAAGTCGCTGTTGGCGATGACATGGTCGGCATGACGGAGCACGAAGCGCATCACCCGGTATTTGTTCCCGCGCCCCCAGCCGGTGAGCTCCTCGCCGTGCGCATACACCGTCACGGAGCGGCCGATGAGGCGCGCAATAATCCATGCGACGAGCCCTTCGGGCAGTGCGCGCCCGGCATGGACCGCGCCGAATGACTGGCCGAGCGACAGCACGACCGACTTCGCGAGCAGCCTCAGGTACATGGTCAGCGACTCGGGACGCAGCCACGGGACACGGCGCAGGTTGACGCGATGGACAGAATTCGGATGACCGGCGTCGTGTACGTCGCCACCCGGCACCGCGGCCGTGACGATCGCGATCTCCTTGCCGCCCAGGCGGCGATAGACTTCGTCGAACCACACGGCGGTTCCGCCCTTGGTCGGCAGGAAGAGTTCGGTGATGACGAGGTAACCCTGCTTCATCAGTCTTCACATCCAGGCGGAATCACGGGAAAGTCTAGCAACGGCCTGCATCGGGCGAGCGTCGGTATGTCACGTCGCCAAGCAAATACCTTGCTGCGCCGAGCAGGGCGCCCAGACCGCTGTATTTGAGGAGCCTGGCCACGCCCGGCTCATTGCAGACTCTGGCGCACCACGCGGCAAGCCGCGGCGTCCACCGCCGCTCGCGGAGCGGCGACGCAGCGTCGCGCAGGGCCTGCGCCAGTTCGGCGGTGGTCGTGAAACATAGATCCGGCCGGACAGACTGCGCCATGCGCAGCGCGCGGCCGAGCTCGGCGACTGCCGCGACGCGTGCTGGCGGCGGGCCGATGAAGCTCTCGCGGTGCGTTTCGAGCAGCAAGGGCCGGCCCTCGCCGCACTTGCGCGCTAGAGCGGCGGTCACATCTTCGGCACGGTGCCCGCGCACCGGTTCGAAATAGGCGTCGCGCACGACGTAGGTGACGCCGCCTCGCCCGATTTCTCCATTGCGGATGCGGCGCGCGGGCGGCAGCAGCCGGCCGGCGGCGTCTCGCCCTTCGTAGCGCCAACCCGGCGTGACCACCACCCGCACGCCGTGTGCGGCCCAAGCTTGCTCGACGCCATCGTCCCACACGAATGTGTTCGGCACTGCGACCTCGGGGGCACCTCCAAACACGCGTTGCAGCAGGTCGGTCTCTTCGTGCACCGCCTGCGCGACCGCAACGGGATCGAGCGGAGCGCTGGGCAGGCAGGTGCAATCGACCCACCGGCTTTGCAGCGGTGACGGGAGCGCTTCGCTGCGCAGCCCCCCTTCGTCTAACCAGCGCAATATCCCCTCGGAATTGCACCCGTCGGCCACACGCAGCCGCGCCATTAAGGAGGCGGGCCAGAAGTGCTCCAGACCGTGCCGTTGGAGCGCGAAGACGCCTGCGCGACACCCATCGCACATCGCAGCGACGATCGGCGCGAAATCCGGCTCAAGAAGCGAACGACGGGCATAGAGGGAGAAGCCGGAGGCACGGATTGCGGCGGCGTCGGGCACACCGCCTACGACGCCGAGGGTCATCACTGCGGACCGCCCACCGCGGTCGCGCACCGCCCCCAGTGTCGCGGCAATCTCGCGCAGGGCCGCAGCGTCTTCCTCCGGCCCCGGCCCCCAGTCGTCACTTTCAACGATCAGGACGGGCCGAGCGAGTACGGGCTCGCGCCACACGGCCGCGAGGGCGCGCCGGTGCAGCACCGCCAGCGCAATAACCGCAAAGCCGAACCACGCGAGGATCAGGATCAGTGCATAACCCATCGAAAATCCGGGGGCTGCGGGTGGACGACGAAACCACGGGAGCCGCACGAGGCAGGGTGTCGAATGCACGCACGAGCGTGACCTGTGCTGCATTCGACGGGGCCGCCATCCGATAACATGGCCGCTGCCCCGATCAAGTGGACGACGGCGAACTCATGAACATGCGACGAATCCTTTGCGGCTGGGTGAACCTTGCGGGCGGAGGCGGCACAACTTCGGACACGCTCGATGCGATGTTTGCCGCGGACGGGGCGCCCCCGGCGGAGCATCGTCTGGAACTGGGCGGCGCGGGTTGCGTCGGAACGGGACCGACCGGGAGCTCCGTCGCGCAGGACGCCGACGCGGGACGCGCCGCCATCCTGCTTGGCCGGCCGCGCTGGCACCATGCCGAGGTTGCCGCCGACGGCCGCGACCACGGGCACGCGGCTGCCGCGCTGCGCCGTTACGCGGCGGTCGGCGAGCGCATTCTCGAGGAGTTGCAGGGCAGCTTTGCGCTCGTGCTGATCGACCTGCGCGCGGGCACCGCGCTGCTCGCCGTGGACCGCACCGGCATCGAACGACTGTGTTTCGCCCGTGTCGGCCCCCTGCTCGTTTTCTCGACGAGTGCCCGCGCAGTCGCGGCACATCCCGGTGTTCGCGCAGGATTGAGCCGCCAAGCGCTGTTCGAGTACCTGTACTGCCACATGGTGCCGAGCCCGGACACGGTGTTCGAGGGGATCGAGAAGTTGCTGCCAGCTCAGCGGCTGGTCGCCACCGCCGACAGGGCGGCACGCGAGTTCTACTGGTCCTTGCAGTTCGCGTCGGACACACGGGCAGACGAGCAGGATCAGGAACGAACCTTCCGCCAGCTCTTGCGTCAGTCCGTTGAGCGGCAACTCGACCATGTGCCGGCCGGAGCA
Organism: Aromatoleum toluolicum; assembly: GCF_012911005.2. Classification (GTDB taxonomy): domain Bacteria; phylum Pseudomonadota; class Gammaproteobacteria; order Burkholderiales; family Rhodocyclaceae; genus Aromatoleum; species Aromatoleum toluolicum. The sequence continues at coordinate 62,361 of NZ_WTVS01000007.1, forward strand.
TTCCTGTCCGGGGGGACAGACAGCTCGACCGTCACTGGCATGCTCGGCGAAATCAGCGGACAGGCTCCACGCACCTTCTCGATCGGCTTTGACGCCGAAGGCTTCGACGAACTTGATTATGCCCGCATCACCGCACGCCACTTCGGCGCGGACGCGACCGAATTCTACGTCACGCCGGAACACGTCGCTGAGGCGCTGCCGCTCATTGCGAGCGCCTACGACGAGCCCTTCGGCAACGCTTCGGCAGTGCCGACCTACTTCTGTGCTCGCATCGCCCGCGAGCATGGCATCACCGCGATGCTGGCCGGGGACGGCGGCGATGAATTCTTCGGCGGAAATGTGCGCTACGCGAAACAGGGCATATTCGAGCACTACCAGGCCGTCCCGTACACGTTGCGTCGGGTGCTCGAACCGCTGGTGTTCGGATTTCCGTTCGGTTCGGCACTGTTGCCGGTGCGCAAGGCACAAAGCTATATCCGCCAAGCCACAGTCCCCCTGCCCGATCGCCTGGAAACGTACAATTTCCTGTCCCGCGACGCACTCGCGGACATCTTCGAACCGGAGTTCATTGCCGGAATCGACACGGAACGGCCACTCGCGCTGATGCGCGAGGCCTACTTCCGCGCCGGCTCGCACAAACCGGTCGACCGCATGATGCGTCTCGACCACAAGGTCACGCTGGCCGACAACGATCTGCGCAAGGTGTCGCGCATGTGCGAAGCCGCAGGCGTCGAAGTCCGCTTTCCGTTCCTCGACGAGGATCTGATCGCCTTCTCGGGCACGCTTTCCGTGCGCCAGAAAGTGAGTGGCGCCCGCCTGCGTGTATTTTTCAAACAGGCGCTGCGCGATTTCCTGCCGGGCGAGACGATCACCAAATCCAAGCATGGTTTCGGTCTGCCGTTCGGCCTGTGGCTGGCCGCGGACGGCCCACTGCGTTCGCAGGCGGTCGCCGCACTGGACAGCCTCGCCCGTCGCGGGATCATTCGTCCGGACTATCTGCGGAAGCTGTGGCGGGAACATTCGTCGGGCCATGCGAGCTATTACGGAGTCATGATCTGGGTACTGACCCAGCTGGAACTCTGGCTGCAGCGGAATGGCGGTCCGGCCGATCATTAACCGGCACGGCCTCGCACACACGGGGTGATCCCACCCCAGGAGCGGCAACACCGGCAGCACGCTTCTCGACGGATTCAGCCTCGCGCACCAATACCCTAGCGACCACCACGATCAGCACGAGGTTGTAGTAGTAGTCGAAGTACGCCATCCCGAGGAAGGCGCCTGCGGCGAGGTAGGCCACGAGGCTGACCTGCACCATCGCCATGAGCTCGCCCATCCAAGCGAGCGTGTCATGGTCCTTGAGTGCTCGCCGTATGACGGCGGCGGAACGCCAAGTGAATATTGCGAGCAGCAGGAACAGGAAAAGTCCGACGAAGCCATGCTCGCCCAGCACCTCGAAATAGATACTGTGGACGTCGCGAGCGTCTGTCGGGTCGGGGGCGTAAAGGTAAAACATCTCGTAACGAAAAGTCTCGAAACCCCCACCCAACAGCCTGTCAGACGCGAGATTGAAGGCCATCCACCATGCGTTGATTCGTCCCATCGCGGACGTGTCTTCCTGATAGGTATTGATCGTCGCCATGCGCTCGTACCAAGCCGCCGGCATGATCAGCCAGACCAGCAGGACCGCCAACCCGCCGAGCAGCATTACCATGAACTTGTGATACGCCTTGAGCCAGAATACGGCTCCCATGGCAGCCATACCAACCAACGCGCCGCGCGACTGCGTACCGATCGCCGCCAACGCCGTTAGCACCGTCGCCGCGTACATCGCGGGGCGTATCCAGCGGTGCGTCGAACCGCGCGCGAGGAAATACAGTAGCGGCACAGTCATCGCGAGCGCCAGCCCCAGTTCGTTGTTCCCCTCGATGAACGTACCTGGAGGCCCCTGCACGCGGTGTACACCGCCTTTCATGATCGTGAAGATGCCGCCCTTAACGCCGTAAAATGCGAGCGACAGCGCGATTGTCCACACAAGGGCCTTGAGCCGTTCGGGCGTATTTATGAGCACCATCGCGACGAAGATCATCAGCTGAATCTTGATGACCTTTTCGAACTGCGCCCAGGCAAGACTGGGATAGACGGCGAAGATCGTCGTTACGGTCATCCACGTAACAAAAGCGAGCAGCACCTTGGTCTCGCGCTCCCACGGGATGCGCTTGGGTTCGCTGGAGAGCATCATCGCGACCAAGGTTGTGATCGCCACGATCTGCGCGAAGGGCATCGACATGCTGAATCCCCACGCCATGCGGTGCGGATTCATGAAGCCGAGCCAGGTCCACACGAGAATGCCGATCCACGGCCGCCTGAGGATGAACGGCAGGGTTGCGAAGACCGCAAGCGTTACTGCGATGTCGCGCATGGGGTGTCGATCTCACGAATATTCCGCAGCTCGGTCGCTGGAAACCAGTGGGTACGCACCGGTAGGCGGATGTCGGCCGGAATGCCATGCGGCATCCGCTTGGCAAGCGCACGCTCGTGCCGCAGCAACCGGTCCTTCACCTGATAGAGCCGCCCCCGGCCCGGCTGATGCTGACCGAAGCGCTCGCCGGCAGCGACACGAACGAGGAGTTCCGCGAAGACTTCGGTGCTGTGCGCCACAGCGCGCCAGAACAGCGTCAACTCGTCGTCGCCGGGCCTGACTTCGGGGCAGACGTGGGCGATGAGGCTGCCAGTGTCGATTCCGGGATCGATGTAATGGATGGTGCAGCCCACCTGCTCGGGCTCACCGTTGTGCAGCGCCCAGAACGTACAGTCGGCGCCACGATACTGCGGCGAAAGGCCGCCATGCAGATTGACGAGCCGCGGACGGCCCGCCTCCAGCAACGCTCCCTTAATCAGCGACGTACCGAACACGGCGATGAGATCGGGCGACAACGCGGCGACGAGATCGGCCACGCCGGGATGATTCACGGTCGGAAAGCTGCGGACGAGGTCAGCGCGATCGAGCGTGGCCGGCGCGTCGCCGAAGAAGAACTTCGCCTCGCGATCGCCCGTGTAGCGCCTCCGGTCGCGCAGCCAGCGCCAGGCTTTGCTGGACAAAGTCTTTGGTCGCAGCACCCGCAGGAGCTTCTCGCGGTTCCATTCCCCTCCGCTTTCCTGAACGATCGCGAGGACCTCGGCGCGCCGGCACAAGGCATTCGCGAAATGCAGGTGGCGCGGCGCCCCGCCGCACAGGATCAGCAGGCGCAGCCGGCTCATGCGGGAACCTCGCACTCGCGTCGCGCCACAAGCGGCGGCAGCGCGCGGCCGGTCTCGTCCATGATCAGCGCATCGGCAAAAAACTTGGCCGCCCAGTTCGGAAACTCGAACCGCGAATAATCGCCCCAGATCGGCGCCGATCCCGGAATGGCACCGCGCACGATGTCGTCCTCGTCGGCGAGGCGCTGCGTCCTCTTCACGTAGCCGATCGCCCGGCGGGCGGCAGCGGTGAATTCGCCCGAGCCGGTCATCTGTCCCAGGCGCAGCCAATTCAATGCCATCTGCGCCACACCGGTCACACAGGCGTAGGAGCAGGTCGTGACCCAGCCGTCGCCATAGCGTCCGGCGAGCCAGCCATCGTCACGCAGCACGCCCATCATCCCGCGCGCTGCGTACTCCGCAGCCAGCAGGTATCGCTCGTCGTCGAGCAATGCACCGCACTCGAGGAATCCCCGGATCGCGTAAGCGATCGTGTGCGTGAACGGGTCCTGGCCAGAGGTGAAGGCATTGGTCCGGAACCAGCCGCATTGGGTCTGCTGGGTAAGCGCCCAATCGAGATTGCGCCGCGCGCCATCGACGAGGCGCGCCTCACCCGACAGCAGGCCGGTCGCGACGAGCGCCCAGATCGCCCGCGTGTTGTAGACGTGCGGCACACCGTTATGCTCCGAGCGCCGGAAACAACCATCCGCATCCTGCTGGCGAACGAGCCACCAGCCGGCACGCACCGCCGCGTCGAGACACTCCGCGCGCTGCAGGCTCAGCGCCCCGGCGATCATGCCGTGCATGATCTGGCCGGTATTGAAGATCACCGGCTGGCTGCCGGGCTCGCCGAAATGCCCGGGGAAGGCGCCGTCGTCATGCTGCAGCGACATCTCCCAGTCGATCATGCGTCGCGCCCGCTCAAGGAGTTCGGGCCGTTCGAGGAGTTCGGCGGCAGCAATGAAGGTTTCGATGATGTAGCCGGTGGTCTCGGGATAGCCGGGCAACCAGCCGTCCTCGAAACTCCACCCGGCCGAAACGCCTCCCGCGTCGGACTCGCGCATGCGCACATCCTGCGCGCGGCACAACCAGTCGATTGCCGCCTGCAGGTGCGCGCGGTGCTCACGCTCCGGCTGACGTGCGGCGCCACCAAGGTCGTTGAGGATCAGGCGTGCGTGGCGCGGGGTCCACGGCTTGTAGCGCAGGGGCAGACGCAGGACCGCGAGCGAATTCATGCCTTGCCTCCGGTTGCGGATTGGAGCCGGGGCGCAAGCGCGACATGACTCACCACATAGCGATGCTTGCCGGACGCCTCGGGCGGGATCTCGTCGAGCAGCCGGCATTCGACGCGCAAATCGGCCCCCAGCCGTGCCCGCAGTCCAGTCGCAATCTGCACCTCGCGCTCCGGCGACCAGCCGCGATCCGGGACCACCTGGACTTCGATCACGTCGGGCGCATGCTGGATGCACTTGAACTGCTTGATGCCGTCGACCGCCCGCAGCACATAGATCACCGCCAGCGCGTGCATGACCGTGCCGTCCGAGCGCACGACGAAGTCGGTCTGCCTGCCGGTGACCTGGTCGATGACGTGCAGGCCGCGCCCGGCCCGGCAGGCCTCTGCCGACAGGCGGAGCATGTCGCCGGTCCGGTAGCGGATGAAGGGCTGCCCCTCCGAACACAGGCCGGTCATGACTGCCTCCCCCGTCTCGCCGCTGGCAACGGGCTCACCTTGCGCATCCAGAACCTCCAGCACAATGCTCTCGCTGATCAGCAGCATCTGCCCTTCCGGCGTCTCATGTGCGGTGAATCCGATGTCGCGGCTGCCGAATTCGTTGGCGACCGGCACCCCGAATACCGAACCGATCAGCGCCCGCTGGTGCTCGAACAGCGGCTCCCCCGTCGTGCAGACGACCTTCAGCGTTGGCAGGCGCATGTCCGCACCACGATCCTGCGCGTGCGCCGCCAGCAGCGCGATCGAACTGGCGTAGCCATACACGCACGCAGGCCGGTAGGCGCGGATGGCATCGAGATAGCCGTCCATCGTCGCCTCGGACATATTGAACGCATTCAGCACGAGCTGATTGAGCAGTCGATCACGGACGACTTTGACTACGTCGGTCTTGTTCAGCTCGACCGGAGCGCCCCACAGATAGACTTCGCGCTCGCCGACCTCCACCCCCCACCAGCGACGCGCGCGCATGCGCCCCGCAGCGTCCGACGCCTGGCGTGCGCGGCCGAAATAAAAGGACAGCGGCACGCCGCTGGATCCGCCGGTGTTGTAGGGAAATACGCCCCCGGGCGCGTCGCGCCAGACGATCTCGTCGCGATGGGCGCGGGCGTCCGCCTTGTCCATCGTCGGCAGCTTGCGCAGATCGGCAAGGGCGAGCTCGCGGCCATGAGGGTCGAGCCCGGCCTCGTCGAGCCGTTGGGCGAACCACGGGCTGTGCGCGTGTGCCGTGCGCAACAATGCGTTGAGCTTGCGCGCCTGCAGCGATTCGATCTCGGCGCGCGACAACCACTGGCTGCGTTCGAGCTCGTCGAGATACGTGAAGGTAGGTCGCCCCATCAAGCGCTCGTGGAGCGGAAACAGCGCATCACTGACCAGTCGGGCAGGCAGGCTCATCGATATCTCCAGGTCACCGCGCCGCCATCGGTGCGACCCCGTTCTGCACGGCGGCCGTGTAGCCGGCGAACAGCGTGTCGCGCACGGCCGCCCAGGTATAGCGCCGCACCTCGCGCAGCCCGCACTCGATCAATTGCTGGCGGAGTTCCGGCGAGCGCAGCAGACGCGTCACGGCGGACGCCATCGCCGCCGCATCATCGCGCGGCACGAGCAGCGCACTGCGACCGTCTTCGACGATATACGGCACGCCGCCGACCGCGGTGCTCACCACCGGCACACCACTCGCAAGTGCCTCCAGTACGGAATTCGGCGTGTTGTCGACACGCGATGGATTGAGCATCACATCGGCGTCACGATAGAGCCTGGCCATTTCGTCGCGATCGAGCCGGCCGGTGAAGCACACATGACCTCCCAAGCCCAACTGGGCGGCCATACGCTCGAGTTCGCCCGCCTGCGGGCCCGAGCCGGCCACGGAAAGCCGCGCCTGCGGGTAGTCCGCGAGAATCCGCGCAAACGCCTGCAGGGCCACAGGAATGCCGTAGATCGGCTCCAGGTTGCGCGCGACCACAATATGTGGCGCGCCTGCCCCCCCTTGCCGTGACGAACCGGGCCTGAAGCGCGCAAGATCGACGACGTTGGGCACGATTTGGGTCGCGACTCCATGACGCGAGAAGATCTCGTGCAGAAAGCCCGACGGCACAAGTACGCCACCGGCCCGCCGGAGCGTCGGCCTGACCCAACGCGCCGAGCGCGAGAGGAACTCGTCCGCCTCGCCGCCACGGTAGTTCACGACCACCGGCACGCCGCGCATTACGGCAACCCATACCGCGGGCGCTGCAAAAAGGTGCCACGACCAGCCCGAATTGGCCATCACATGCATCAGATCGGCCCGCCCTGCGGCCGCCCACAGACGCATCAGGTAGGGGACCAGCCGGAATCCCGCGCGCAGACCCTTCACGCTGCGAACCCAGGCCGGCTTATGGGGCGCATTCACCTGGACGAGCTCTACACCAAGCCCCTCGGCACGCAACAGATCCCCCAGCTGGAGCGTCTGGTTCGCGATGCCCCCCGCCGGCGGCGGCAGCGGGCCGATCAGTGCGATGCGCTTTCCTGCCCAGTTCACGCTAATGCCCCATCGCCTGAGCGAGGGAGTCGCCCAACTCGCCCCCCTTGTCACGCAGAAATGACGCGAGTGCGGTTTCGGCCACGTTTCGCTCCCCTTCGCCCACCGACGTGTAGATCATGACGGCGGCCGAATCGTCGCCGCGCCCGCGCAAGCGGGCCAGCGTCTGGTATAGCTTTGCGGCGTATTCACTGGTCGTCCAATGTCCGTCGATCCAGTACCAGTGCCAGATCAGCAGCCGATCGGCTGCGCCATTGACGATTTCGGTGCCGAGTACATTCACCTCACGCCCGCCGACCTGCACCGGCAGCTCCCGATGTGCCGCCAAGCTCCATTGCCTGTCTTTGTACTTCAGCACCCGGTTTTCGGAATTGACGAGCTCCTCTCCCGGCCCCTGATTGCGATAGTAGGCAACGTACAGCCCGACCGGCACATTGGCGTTCGCCCATGATTCGCGCAGTTCACCGCGCATGCCCGAGTAATGCGGCTTCCAGTCGGGCACGCGGTCGTTCGCAACACGCTGCCAGCCCCCACCGGACTGCAGCCCGGCAAGGCTCACCGGTTCGTGCGCACCTTGCGCGTTGAGCACGCCGAGCAACGGCGGCCACAACAGCACCAGAGCAACCGCGACGACCGGCATCGGCGCCGCGAACCACGTCGATCTGGTGGCGGAGCCGTCCGCCGTGACCACAGCACGCGGCACCGACGCGTCGTAGGACTCATCCTCGCGCCAGCGCGCCCCGGCCCAGAACAAGAGCATCATGACCAGGCCGAAGAACACCCAGCCGTAGATGAGGTGATCGACACCGGCGGCAATGCGGTTGTCACTCACGTGCGCGAGCAGCACGATGCCGTATGCCCTCATCCAGTTCGCAAAGATCGGCAGAATGATCGACAGTCCGACGAAGACCAGGCGCCGGAAGAGCGAGCGGTAGGTGAGATATGCATACAGGCTGCCGACCACGACTGACGCGATCAGATAGCGCACCCCGCTGCAGCCCTCCACGACCTCCCAGTGTCCGGACGGAATCACCAGACTGCGCCCCTCCGCGTAGACCGGCACTCCCGACAGCCGCAAACCCCAGATGATGAAGTCGGTCGTACGGTCCATCATCGCCGGGAACAGGAATTCACCGAAGGGCACGAGGAAGAACAGGAAGCCCAGCGGAAAGGCCAGCGCGCGCGCGACCCGCGTCCCCATGACGGCCCAAATCAACGCCACAGCCATGCCGACGAAGGCGAATTGCGACACGCTCGCGACGCTCGCGAGTTCGCCGAGCAGCCATGCGAAGCCCGCCGCTGCTGCGGCCGCCATGCCGAGCAGCGAATGGGTCAGCGGCAGTCCGCGCAGGCGCTCGCGCTCGCGCCAGATCAGCCAGCACGCGATCGGCACGACGAGGTAGCCGTGCGCGAAGGTATCCGAACGGCCCCAGATCTCGATCATGGATCCGAGCGTGTCGCGGTAGGTCGCGACGAGTGCAACAAGCGCCGCCGCGAGCACCGCGAGACGGATTACCGTCTCACGCGAAACACCGGTCGAGGGCGCCGCGACGGCAACGCCGCCGGCCTGCTGCCGCACTTGATCTTCTGGCGCGCTCATGTCGCCCCCACCAGCCGCGCATAGGGCACACGATACGCCCCGACGCTGTTGCGCCAATTGCGCTCGGACTCGACGAAACGTCGTCCTGCGACCCGGTAGTCGCCCCACTCACCCCGCTTGGCCAGCATGTCGACGACAGCCTCGGTGAGCGCCTGCGAATTGCCGGCACGGAACAGTCGACCGGTCACGCCATCACGCACGAGTTCCTTGTGGCCACCGACATCGGACGCGACGAAGACCCGCCCCTGCGCCATCGCCTCGAGGGGCTTCAGCGGTGTCACCAGCTCCGTCAGGCGCATCGAGTGACGCGGATAGGCCAGCAAATCGATGAGATCGTAGTAGCGACTCACCTCGTCATGCGGTACGCGGCCGGCGAAGATTACACGGCCGGCGATCCCCAGCCGTTCGGCCTGGGCCTTGAGGCTCGCCTCCTGCGGGCCGCCGCCGACCAGAAGCACGCACAGCTCGGGCAGGTGCTGGAGCAGAACGGGCACCGCGTCCAACAGCAGGTCCAGCCCTTCGTAAGCGTAGAACGAACCCACGAAACCGATGACCGTCCTGCCCTCCAGCCCGAGGCGGGATTTCAGCGCCGCGTCGGGCTCGCCCGAGAGCTGGAAGGATTCGATATCGACCGCGTTGGGAATCACGGTGACGCGCTCGGCGGCGATCCCGCGTCCGACGATGTCGGCACGCAACCCCTCGCAGATCGTGAACACGTGATCGACCCGCTTCAATGCCCAGGTTTCCAGCGCATGCGTCATGCGATAACGCGGACCCTGCTCGCGCGCCGTGCCGTGGTCGACCGCGGCATCCTCCCAGAACGCCCGGATCTCATAGACGACGGGGATGCCCAGCCGACGGCCGGCGCTCAGGGCCGGCAACGCGTTCAGCACCGGCGAGTGCGCGTGGATCACGTCCGGCCGCAGCGTCGCGGCCACCTCGACGATCCGCGATCGCAATGCCCGCATCAGGGCCGTCTCGCGGAGCACGGGCGTCGTCGCCGAGACGGCCGGCGTGCGAAAGAATCGCAGGCCGTCGACCTCTTCTTCCAGGGCGGCAGTCGCGCCCTGCTTCGGCGACGTCAGATGGAAGGTTTCCCAGCCCAGCGCACGCTGCTCGCGCAGGATCGCCGCGGAGCGGAAGGTATAGCCGCTATGCAAGGGGATCGAATGATCGAAGACGTGCAGGATTTTCATCGCTCAGGTCGCCACTCAGACCGCCACTCTCGACGCTTCGACCGACCCAGCGAGGGCGCCGCTCTGGCGGACAAAGGATTCGAACATCAACAGCGTCCAGAGCGGCGCGCTGTAATCGCGGGCGCCGGACTGATGGGCATCGACGAGATGGCGCAGGGTATCGGCATTGAACAGCCCGGTGGCCGCAAGCGTCCCGCCCAGCATTGCCTCCCGCACCCGGGCCTTCAGCGGACCGCGGAACCAGCGCGCGAGCGGCACGGCAAAACCCATCTTCGGCCGGTACAGCACCTCGTGCGGCAGCAGCGGTTCCATCGCCTTCTTGAACAGGTACTTGCCCTCGTTGCCCTTTACCTTGAGGCCGGAGGGCAGCGTCGCGAGCCATTCGACCAGCGGGTGATCCATCAGCGGCTCGCGAACCTCCAGCGAATGCGCCATGCTCGCGCGATCGACCTTGGTGTTGATGTCGCCGACGAGGTAGGTTTTCAGGTCGAGGTACTGGACGAGCGCGAGCGGATCGTCGGTCCCTGCTTTGGCCGCGTGCCGGCGGAACACTTCGAGCGCGTTGTAGCCGCCGAGCTGCGCCTTGAAGGTGCTCGAATAGAGCTGCCGGCGCAGGTCGTCGCGCAGGATCGACACGGAATGGAAATAGGCCTGCACCGAATCGCGCGCCAGCGCCTGGAAAGTCGTCTTCGCACGCAGCACGCGCGGCGCCCAATCGGCCTTCGGATAGAGCCGCCCGAGCATGCCGAACATCGGCCGCCGCACCCCGAGCGGCAGGCTCGCGCGCAGCTTTTCCTCCATCATGTGCAGGCGGTAACGCCGATAACCACCAAAGCTCTCGTCGCCGCCGTCGCCCGACAGCGCCACGGTCACTTTCCTGCGCGCGAGCTGGCACACGCGCCAGGTCGGGATGGCCGAGCTGTCGGCGTAGGGCTCGTCGTACAGGACGGCGAGCTTGTCGATCAGCTCGAAATCGTCGGACTGCACCGTCTCGACGTAGTGGTTCGTCCGATAGCGCCCGGCCACCTGCTGCGCGAAGGCGGCCTCGTCGAAGGCCGGATCGTCGAAGGCGATCGAGCACGTATTGACCGGATCGCTGCTCAGGCCCGCCATCGTCGCCACCACGGCGCTCGAATCCACGCCGCCGGAGAGAAAGGCGCCGAGCGGGACTTCCGCGATCATGCGCAGGCGGACGGACTCGCGCAGACGTTCGGTCAGCTCCGCGGTCGCGTCGCCCAGCCCGATCGGGTTGTCGAGCGTGAATCGTACGTCCCAGTAACTCTTCGGCGCCGGCACCGGCTCGCCACGACGAACCGTGAGCGTTTCGGCGGGCCCAAGCTTCCTTGCACCGACGAAGATCGTGCGCGGCTCGGCAACATAGCCGAGCGCGAAATACTCCTCGACCGCGCACGGATCGATGCGCCGGTCCAGGGCCGGATGCTGCATCAGCACTTTCAGTTCGGAACCGAAGGCCAGCGTTCCATCCGGCAGCAGCGCGTAATGCAGGGGCTTCACGCCCAGACGGTCACGCGCGAGAAACAACGTCTCGCGCTTGCGATCCCACAACCCGAACGCAAACATCCCGCGGAAGCGGCGCACGCAGTCCTCGCCCCACTCCTCCCACGCGTGCACGATGACCTCGGTATCGCTGCGGGTGTGGAAACGGTGGCCGCAGCGTTCCAGTTCGGGCACCAGTTCCTGGTAGTTGTAGATCTCGCCGTTGAAGACGACGGCGACGGAACCATCCTCGTTGAAGAGCGGCTGCTGGCCCGTGGAAAGATCGATGATCGACAAGCGCCGATGGGCAAGCGCAACACCCGGCTCGAAATGCACCCCGCCTTCGTCAGGCCCGCGATGAAACTGGACGTCGTTCATGCGCTGCACGAGATCGCGCGGAAATTCCCGCTTGTCACGCGTGTGGAACAGCCCGGCGATTCCGCACATCCACGTTTCTCCCGCTTCAGGTCGCCGGCACCGGACGCCCCGCCGCACTCAACAAGGACTCGTACAGCTGCGCATAGCGCGCAACCATGCCGTCGATGCTGAACTCCGCCTCGGCGCGCCTCCGCGCCGCCTGCCCATGCTGCTGCATCATCCGGCCGTCCTCGACGTAGCACGCCAGCGCATCGGCCAGCGCAGCACTGTCTCCGGCCGGGACCAGCCTTCCCGTTTCGCCCTCGATCACCAGTTCTGCATTCCCGCCCACTCGCGTCGCAATCACCGGCAGACCACAGGCCATCGCTTCGAGGATGGTGTTGGAGATGCCCTCCGCCCGCGACGGCAGCACGAACACATCCAGCGCCCGCATCGCCTCCGGCACGTCGCGCCGCTCCCCGGCCAGCCACACGCAAGCGCCAACGCCCTCCCTGGCGATCTCCGCCTCGAGCTCCGCCCGCAGGGAGCCGTCGCCGACGATCATCAGGCGCAAGCGCCGCGCGAGTTGCGGTGCCCGACGGAGCAATTGCACGAACGCGCGCAGCAGATTCATCGGATCCTTGATCGGTTCGAGCCTGCCGACCGTGCCGATCACACACAGATCGTCGCCCTCGAACGGCGAGCCCGCCAGCACCTCTCGTCCCCGCACGCCCGGCCTGAAACGCTGCGTATCGACCCCGTTGCAGATGCGGGTCATGCACGCCGCGCCCACTCCGACCGACGTATTCAAATATCGCAGGAGATGGTCGGACAGCGGTATGTAATGGGTCACGAACGGCCGATACAGCCGACGCATCCACTGGAAGCGCCGTCGCGTTCCGTCGGGATCGGACACGTCCCAGCCGTGCTCCCCGTGCACGCGCACCGGCACCCCCGCTGCCCACGCAGGCACGACGGCTTCCAGCGCGGCGAGGTTGCGCGTATGCACCACCGCGGGCCGCAGCTCGCTGAACAAGCGGAACAGCGCGGGATACAGCTTCACGCCGTGCCCCGGCGGTTTGTGCAGCGAAACGAAATGGACGTCGCCATGCACGACGCGTCTGCAGAATGCCGGATCGCAGTCGGTCAGCGCGACGACGGCGTGGCGGAAACGGCTGACCGGCAGCCGGTTGATCAGATTGACGACCCCGTTTTCCAGCCCGCCGACCTGGAAGCGATACACGACATGCACGACCAGCGGCCGCGGGTCGTGGTCGGCGGCGTCCCGCGCACATGGTGGCGCCACAGCGGGCTCGCGCGCCACGTCGAGCAGCGCATCCAGGCGCCCGAGGTGAGCATCCCAACTGTACGCCGCCAGTACGCGGGCACGCGCGCACGTGCCCATCCGCGTCGCCCGCTCGGGGTCGCCGAGCAGCGCGGAGATCCGCGCGGCAAACTCGTGGGCCGTCTCGGCGACGTCGAAATCATGCCCCGGTTCGCCCGTCAGCCCGGCCGCCGACGACGCCGACACCACCACCGGACGCGCCATCGCCATCGCCTCCAGCACCTTGTTCTGGATACCCCGCGCGATCCGCAGCGGTGCTGCCACAACCTGCGCATGCGCAATCCACGGCCGCACGTCGGGCACGCTGCCGGTCACCACCACCGATGGACCGGCCAGCGCCAGCACCGCCGGCGCGGGATTCATCCCGACGATGTAGAACCGCAGGTCCGCACGCGACCGCTGCAACAGGGGCAGGATGTCCTGCACGAACCACACGACCGCATCGACGTTGGGCCAATAGTCCATGGCCCCGGTGAACACGACGACCGGCCCGCCAGCGGGATAAGGGTTCGCATGGCCCGCCCCGGGCGAGAAGAACCCCGCATCGACCCCGTTCGGCATCGCCACGACCCGACCGGACACTTCCGGTGCAGCCCGCCGGAAGAGGTCCGCCTCGGCATCGGTCACGAAGATGCTGGCATCCGTCGCGGCAGCCATATCCCGTTCGAACGCCAGCAGCTTCGCCCCCTCCCGCCGATACAACCACGACATCGGCCATGCGCGAGCGCCCGCGTAATCCGTCCACTTCGCGGAGTCGACATCGCAGAAGTCCACCACCCGCCGGTCGAGCCGGGCGTGATCGAGGTATTGCGCCATCGGCCCGGAAAACGCCACCGCACGACGGATCCCCTGAGCCCGGACGGTTGCCTCGACCCAGGCCTGCAGGCGCCGGCTGCGATAGTAGGGCAGGCTCAGCGCCTCCCCGCTCAACAGCCCGCGCAGACTGGCAAAGCGCGTGCGGGCGGGCGACAGCGGAATCGCGCAGACGTCTGCGCACCACTCGCGGAGGGTTTCGACATGCGGCGCATCCTCGGCGCGATCGACAAAGGTACCCAGATAGACGCGATACGATCGCACCAGATGACGCAGGATGTGGAACGACCGCAGCTTGTCGCCCTTGTTCGGCGGATACGGGATCCGATGCACCAGATACAACAACGGCGGGCGGACGTCCATGCTCACCCCAGGTTGCGCACGATATGCGGCCCCAACGCATTCGCAACCCGAAGGGGCAACCGTCGCCACAGGGCGATCAGGGTCCGGTACTTCGGATTCATCGGGTTGTTCTGCGGCACTGCGTCGCGCTTGTACAAGCGATACTCGTAGGCCAGCGGCTGCGGCTCGAAACCCCAGTTCCTCTTGAAACTGTAGGGACCGGTACCGACCTTGCTTCGACCGAAGTCGAACAGCGTGGCGCCGCGGCCGGCAGCACGGCGCATCAGCTCCCAATACTTGAAGTCGTTCGCTGCCAGCTCACGCGCGGCCGGCGCATCGCCGGCGTAATACGGCAGGACTTCATTGCGGAAGTAGAAGCTCAGCACGCTGGACATCGGCGTGCCCGCCGCGTCCGTGACCGTCAGCACCTCGCAGTTCGCGCCAAACTCACGCAGCAGGCGCGCGAAAAAGGCCTTCGGCAGCGCGGGCGTGCCGTGCCGCAACACGTTACCGGCATACAGCGGAAAGAAGCGCTCCACATCGGCATCGACCCGCGCGACCAGCCCGTTGCGCATCCCCTTGCGCACCATCGCGCGCTGCTTACGGGGAATTGCCAGCAGGTTGGCGTCGTCGTCGGGAGCGATCTCCTTGCGGAAAGTCACGTATAAGTCCTGATGCGGCCAGTCCGCATGCCGCGCACTCAGGTTGCGGTATTCCAGATGCTGCACGCCGAGCCGCCGCGCCAGATTTTCGGCTTCCGCCTCCAGCATGGCGACCGCATCAGGCGCCCCCGCCACGCCGCCGTAGGCGCAAAAAGGCAGCGATGTGAGCGCATGCCCGAAGAGGCGGCTTTTCACCTCCGCCAGCGGCAGGATCGCGACGATTTCGCCCGCGCGTTCGGCATACAGGAAGTGCGTCCGGTGGCGGAAGACGTCCCGGATGATGTCCTGCCAGGCCGCCAGGTGAAAGAAGCTCGCCTCAGGGCAGGCGTACACGAACGCATCCCAGCGCCGACGGACGGTGTCGTCGAGGTGCTTGACCAGCAAGGGCGGACGGTCCATCGCGCTTGCCCTCCCCGGCCGTGTCACAAATCCGCAAAAACCCGGTCGGCACGCCCCCAGGCGAAGTCGCGCAGGAGGCAGCGCAGACGCCCCTCCGTCCGCTCGAGATTCACGTAGTGACGAAATCTCGTCTTCATCGACGCCCTGCTCACCCGCGGCTGCTCCGGATCGATCTCCCACGGATGAAAATAGAACATAGCTGCGCGGGCATCGTCGCGATTCACCTTGGCAATCTGCCAGCGCGATACCGCATAGGGCAACAGCCGGAAGTAACCCCCACCGCCGGCCGGCCAGTTGCGTCCCATCCAGCGCATCGTGGTGACCGGTACCTCCAGCAATCCGCTCTCCAGCCGGTACGGAAAGCGAGGTGCGTCAGGCATGCCGTAATGGTCATGCCGCACCGGGTACACGCTGGAACTGTATGCATAGCCCGCCTCGGCGATGCAATCGTGCGCCCACGGATTGGCCTTGCCGATGGAAAAACTCGGCGCACGGTACCCGGCTACCGATTCGCCACCGATATCCTCCAGTACCGCCTTCGCAAGCGCGATGTCGGCCAGGAAGCGATCACGCGGCTGCGCGCTTGCGCGCTCGTGCTCGTAGCCGTGACTGGCGATCTCGTGCCCCTGCGCAACAATCAGGCGAACCAGTTCGGGATAACGCTCCGCAACCCAACCCAGCACGAAGAACGTCGCGCGTGCGTCATGATCGTCGAGCAACTGGAGGATCAGATTCACGTTCCGCTCCACCCGACACGGCACCTGTTCCCACTCGGCGCGCGGAAAATGGGGCGCAAGCGCAGACACCTGGAAGTAATCCTCCACGTCTATGGTCAGCGCGTTGACGATCCGCTCGCCCATGTCACACGGTCCCCCAAGACTCCCGCGCACTCAACCACGCGGCGAGGTGGGCGGCGATGCGCTCGGCAGCACGGCCATCCCAGTACTCCGGCACGCGACCTCGCTTGCCGCCGCCCTCGAGCAGCGCATCGGCAGCGTCACGCAAGGCCGCGGGATCGATGCCCACCAGCGTGTTCGTTCCTTGCTCCACCGTGATCGGCCGCTCGGTATTCTCTCGAATCGTCAGGCAGGGCACGCCCAGCGCGGTCGTTTCCTCCTGGATCCCGCCCGAATCGGTCAGCACCATCGTCGCCCCGGTCATCAGGCCGAGCATTTCCAGATACCCCTGCGGCGGCAGCACCAGGAAGCCCGGCGCATCGAGTTTGTCCACCATCCCGAACCGCTCGAGATTCGCCCGGGTACGCGGATGCAGCGCAAAAACCAGCGGCAGGCGCCTGCTGATCGTCCGCAGCGCATCGACGATCGGCCCGAGCGTGTCCGGATGATCTACGTTCGACGGCCGGTGCAGCGTCACAACGCCGTATCCGCGCCGCAGGCGCTCCAATCCGAATCCCGCCGCGGTCATCAAATCGGACGCCGAAGGCGCCTTCGCCAGGTTCGCAAGCAGGCTGTCGATCATCACGTTGCCGACAAACACGACCCGCTCAGGCGCAATCCCCTCACGCACCAGATTGGCGTGGGCGCTGCGCTCAGTCGTGTAGAGAACATCCGCGATCTGGTCGGTCAGGACGCGATTGATCTCCTCCGGCATCGTCCGGTCATAGCTGCGCAGGCCGGACTCCACGTGCACGACGGGAATTCCCCGCTTTGACGCGACCAACGCGCAGGCCAGCGTCGAGTTCACATCTCCCACCACGAGGACGGCCCGTGCGCCATGCTCGTCCATCACCGGCTCGAAGCGTTTCATCACCTCTGCCGTCTGCACCGCATGACTAGCCGACCCGACACCAAGATTCACATCCGGCGGCGGCAACTCGAGGTCCGCGAACAGGCGGTCGCTCATCGCCACGTCGTAGTGCTGCCCCGTATGAACCAGCAGCACCGGCACCACGGGCTCATGCGCCTTGAAAGCGCGGATGATCGGCGCCATCTTCATGTAGTTCGGTCGCGCGCCGACCACGCAGATCACGGGGCGAAGGGAGGTCTTAACGTCCACCGGGCGCCCCGCCTTCTCCGTCGTCGCGGCGGACGGCCTGAAGAAGCTGGTTCAGCACATCCAGCGTCGCCGCCATCGACTGCTCCAGACCGGCGATGCGCGCCTCGATGCGCTGCACATCGAAGTTCGCCGCCATCCCCGTCACCCGGTCGGCGAGCGCCCCCGGAACCTGCAAGCGCCGCGGATCGACCGCGCCCGCGGCAAGGGTCGCATGCCCGCTGCCGTTGAGCCCACCGTGCGCCGTTGCGTGGGGGCGCGGTGCGGCGAATTCATCCTTCAACTCACCCACCACCTCCTGCACATGCGCTGCGACGATCGTATGCCGGTCCGCGAGGAAGGCTGCAAGCATCAGGCGGTCGCATAGCGAATTGATACGGCGCGGAATACCGTCCGTATTGGCGTAAATGAGCGCGAATGCGGCATCGTCGAAGCTCGGGTTGCTCTGCCAGCCGACATGGTGAAGGCGGTGCTCGATATAGGCACGTGTTTCGGCTGCATCCATCGGCCCCAGGTGATACGACGCAATCACCCGCTGGCGCAGCTGCTGCATCTGGGGCCCCTGCATGATGTCGCGGAACTCTGGCTGCCCGACCAGGAAGCTCTGAAGAAGGGCATGGTCTTCGAGCTGGAAATTGGACAACATCCGGAGCTCCTCAACCGCCAGCGGGCTCAGGTTCTGCGCCTCGTCGACAATCAGCAACGCACGCTTGCCCCTTGCAGCGAGCGACACGAAGAAGGTCTCGAGGGCCAGCAGGAGGCCCGCCTTGTCGAGACCACGGCTCGGCACGCTGAAAGCCGCGGCGACCATGCGCAGGATGTCATTCTCATCGACCTGCGTGCTCACCAGATTCGCCGCGACCACCTTGTCGGGGTCCAGATGCTCAAGAAGGCTGCGCACCAGCGTCGTCTTGCCCGCCCCGATCTCGCCCGTCACGACGATGAACCCTTCGTTCTGGTGCAGGCCGTACTCCAGATAGGCCATCGCCCGCTTATGTCCGCGGCTGCCGAAGAAGAACGCCGGATCGGGATTCAGCTGAAAGGGCTTGGCGCGGAGCCTGAAATAGGATTCGTACATTCGAGTTCGGCTCAAAAACTCATCGAAATCGTGGCCGTGATCACGTTCTCGATGAAATCGCTCAAGCCCTCGGAACGCTGGTAGCGGTAGGTCAAGCCACCCGAGGTGTTCGGTCCGAACTGCTTCGACAGCGCAAGACTGAACGCTGTCCGCTCGGTCTCGGAGTCATCTGTTCCGCTTCCGGTCGAACGTGAGCGGGTCAAACTCGCGCTCAGCGATGTTTGCGGCGCGAGCCGGTGACTCAGCGCAACCGTCGCAGAGCGCGTCTTCACGTTGTCGAAACGCGAAAAATCGTCCTGCGTGCCCCCCGTCACCTCTGCTCCGAGGCGACTGCGCTCGGACTGCTGCAGCGACAAGGTCAGCACGTCGCGGAGACCGATCAGTGATACGCTCCCGGTCAGGTTGCGCGTCACGAAGCGGGCATTCGACAGGAACATGTCGCGCGGACCGAGAGCCGGGTAACCCAGGAGCCGACGGACCACGGCTTCACGCAGGAAAGGATCGGGAATCGCGCGCTCGAGGGCATCGTAAAGCAGACGAAACTCCGGATCCCGGAATACATCGACGCCCAGCAGTTCGAGCGAGGAGGAGGTGTCCCGCGAATAGGAAAGGTTCCAGTTCGATCGCGCATGGCGGTGGTTGAACTGGAAGTCATAGCCACGACCGAAGAAGCGCTTCTCCGTCGTACCCGAAATCGTCGTCCGCTCGGTCGGATTCCAGTCGAAGCCGCCGCCCACGATAGAGCTGCTGTCGCCGGACGCGGTATCGTAATCATTCCGCTCGTGGCCGACGATTCCGCGCAACCTGAATTGCGGCGTCACCGTCACGAACAGGGTTCCTCGCGCGGTTTCTTCCGATGAACTCCCGGTAGTCCCCGCACGCCCCGAGTCGCTTTCCGAACGACTGTACGACACGCCCCAGCCGACACGCCCGAACTGCACCGGATTTGAGACCTGCGCATTCAGATCGGAATCCCGCCGGTTACCCAGCCCCCCGCCTCCACTCATCCAGCGCGTCATGTAACTGGCCGTGCCGCCCGTTTCCGGCCCCAGCCTGAAGTTCAGCCGAGGTCCGATACCGAACATGCGCGTTTCGTTGTCGCTCGAGATATCCTGGGAATCGCCCGCGGCGCGCCCGAAAAACGCCGAACGGTTATTCCGGCTCATCGATGCGTCCATATCGACGAACAAGGTCTTTTCGACCGCTTCGAATTGCCCATGCCCATTGAGCGCCAGGAAGGTGTCGTTGCGGTCGGATTCGCGCATGTACACGATATTGCGCAGCATGGCGTTCAGGTTGCCCCGCAAACGTCCGCTATCGCGCAGCACGGATACCCCGGGCGCCACCTCTAGGCTCAGGTCGCCGTCCCCACCTTGCCCATCGGCTCCGACGTTGTCCGAGTACGTCATCGTCGCGCTGACGTAGGGCTGAACCAGCAGACTCTGGGCATTCGCCGTATCCGGCGCGGATATCGTCGCCAACGCCAATCCGGCGCAAATGGCCTTGAGGAGCGGATTGAGCTCAGGCAACTGCATCCGGGTGCGCGTCGGAGCCATGAGTCCGTCCGTATCCGTAGCCGTAGCCGTATCCATAGCCATAAATACCCGTTCGCCCCCCCTCCGTCGCCTTGTTGAGGACGAGGAGTTTCACCGGGCAATTCTCGATGGTGGCCAAGGCCTGCTTCACGGCACCGTGCGTCGTCCGCCCCGACTCGACCACCATCACCACCTGCCCCATGTGCGACGCAAGGACGCGCGCCTCGGTGGTGGACAGCAATGGGGGTGAATCGAACACGATGATGCGTTCGGCGTATCGGGTCGCAATTTCCTCCAGCATGTGGGTCATCGAATCCGACGCGATCAGCTCCGTCGAACGCTGATGCGCCATGCCGGCAGGCAGGATCGACAACTTCTCCACATTCGTGCGCAGCATGACTTCCGAAAGGTCGGATACATCTCCGACGAGTACATCCATGAGTCCCTTGCGCGGGGGAAGCCCGAAACGCTGCAGGATCGACGGACGGGCAAAATCGGCATCCACGAGCAGCACCGTATTGTCGAGCTCCATCGCGATGCTCATCGCGAGGTTCATGGCCGTGAACGACTTGCCCTCACCCGGCAATGCGCTCGTCACCATGATCAGGTTGCCGTTCTCGACCGGCGCGGCGCCCCGCCCTTGGGCATTGCGTATCAGCGGGCGCTTCACGACGCGGTACTCTTCCGCAATCGCCGATTGCGGAAAATCGGGAGTGACCATGCCCATCTGCTTCAGGCGAGCAAGGTCGAGAACCACCGCATTGGCCGCCCCTGCACCGGCCCCACCGTCGGGATGCGCGTGTGCGGCCTGATGCGCGCTCGCGGCAATCGGCTCCTGCATTACCGCAGCGCCGTCAGGCTGCACACCAACATCGGACTCCTGCGCCGAACGCTCCTCCGCAACCGCATCCGTCCCGGCAAGATCCTGCTCTGCCCGCTTCAGTTGGTCCAGCCGCTCGACTGCCTTCTCGATCAGACTCATGAAACGATCTCCCTGGTGCGGCTCACGTCTGCAGCCACTTGAGCAGCACGGTCATCGCCCCGACCGCAACGGCGAAACTCGCGACCCCTCCGCCGAACAACATCAAGCGGCGCCGATCCGCCCTTTCCTTCGCAGGATCGGGCAAGAGGGAGATCACCCCAAGCACGGGCAGCCCCGTCACTTCACGCAAGTCACGCGGTTCGACGAAAGCGGGGCGCAACTGCGCGATCAGGAAGGTGACTGCGACGCCCGCAGCCAAGGCCAGGAAACCGGCGAGCGGCATCAACAAGAGTCGGTTCGGCGCAGCCGGCGTGCGCGGCAGGGTGGGCGGATCGATCACGCGGAACTCGGTAATCCCGCCCTGGGCACTCATCTCGACGGACATAGAGGCCGATTCACGCCGCTGCACGAGCGACTCGTAATTTTGCCGATGAACGTTATAGTCCCGATTCAGCTGGGTCTGCTCGGCCTCGATCTTCGGCAACAGCTCCTGCTGCGAGCGCAATTGCGTCAACCTCGAACTCAACTCGGCGAGGCGGGCGCGAAGTGATGCCACCCTGGCGTCGGCCTCCGAAAGGGCCATCTTCAGTTGCTGAAACACGGGATTGGAACCAGGTGCCGCCCCCTGGCCACCCCCAGCCTTGAGCATCGATTCGATTTCCTGCTGCTTTTCGGTTTCAAGCTGCGCGATGACCCGTCGCACCCCGACCACATCCGGATGCTCGTTCGTGTAACGCAGCATCATCTCATCCAGATTCTTCTTCAAGAGCGCCAGGCGCGCGTCCACTTCCGGAACCGACACCATCGACGGATCCGACCGCAGCATCGGATCTTCGACCGCGAGTTGACGCTCGAGCGAACTGCGCGAATTCTCCGCCTCCTTCAGCTCGAGTTCGGCCTCGTTCATGCGATTCGTCAACTCTGCGATCTGCGATACGTAATCCCTTCCCCCATCTCCAAGCAGGGCCATGTTCCGCAAGCGGAATTCCTTGAGCCGATTCTCGGCCTCGGTCAGCTTTACCTCATAATTCGCGATCTGCTCGTCGATGAAGCGACGGGCCGAGCTCGAGTCCTGCTGCTTCCCGACGAGCCCGGACTCGACGAACAGCGACACAAGTGCCTGTACGACCCGCTGTGCGCGCTCCGGCACCTGATCGCGATAAGCCAGCGTGAAAAGGTTGTCCCGCCCCGTACTGCGAATCTCCAGATCGCTCATCAAGGACGAGATCAACGATTCACGCTCGGTTGGGGTACGTATCGTGATGTCCAGATCGGCCATCGAGATCAACTTCTCGACATTCGGATGCGTGATCAGCGTACGACTCAGGATGGCAACTTGCTGATCGACGTTCGGCTGCACCGCAAGGCCGGACATCAATGGACGCAGGACGGACTGCGTATCGACGAAGATCCGGGCCGAAGACTCGAAGCGGTCGGGGATCGAATACACGACAACGCCGCCCACGACGCCCACCAGCCACGTCACCGCGAGCCCCCACCAGCGGAAACGCCACATTCCGCGCAGGTAGCCGTACAACCGGGTCAGGAGCTCTTCCATGAATCTACCTGTAAGTTCGCGCGATCGGGGTCACGCGGATACCGGATGGGGGAAATCGGCAGCAGATCAGAACCAGCTCTGCGGGATGATCAGCACGTCCCCCGGCCGCATCTCGACATTTGCGGAAACATCTCCACGTTTCACGAGATCCTTCAGGCGAACGCTGTACTGCTTGTTCCCCTCGGCTGTGCGCAGGATCGTCGCAGCGTTGCCGTCAGCGAATTCGGTCACGCCACCAACCTTGATCATCACGTCAAGCAGGGTCATTTTCTGCTGATAGGGAAGCGTCTGCGGCTGCGCTGCCTCACCCAGGACGCGGATCTGCTCGCTGTACGGCCCGATGAAGGACGTCACGATCACCGTGACGACCGGCTCGCGGATGAACTTCGACAGCGCCTTCTCGATATCGCGGGCCAGGGTTGACGCATCCTTGCCCAGAGCCGGCAGATCCTCGACCAGCGGCGTCGTGATCTTCCCGTCCGGGCGCACCGGAACGGACATCGAAAGCTCCGGATTCCGCCACACAACGATGTTTATCGTATCGCCCGGCCCTATCACGTAATTGTATTCGGCTTCCGCGGCACCGGCCGGAGCGGGCGGATAGCTCGATGTGGCACAACCGGCCAGCACCCCGAGGAGCAGCGACAGCAAGCACAGGTTGCTGATCCGCGCCCCCAACTTCGATGCACCGAAACTCATGACTGAGGTCTCCCACGTTCGTCGGCGTCGAATAAGCATAGCGAGCCTTCGCACATGCTAGGTGACTTCGGGTGCGTTTCGACAGGAACAATTACACAACCGCTTACAGCACCTCAAGCGCCTCGCCGTTAAAGTCTTCACACCCCGGGACAGATAATTCCCTGCCGCCTATTGACACATCAGGACTTTCACGGAAACGATGAATAGCGCCGCCAGCATTCATGAAACGCGCCCGCAAAGCGCACGCTTCCCGAGAGGGATGATGCACGCCCGCCGCGGCTTGCGCGGAGAAATCCTCCACTCGGATTTCGCCCTGCGACGCAATGGCTACCATCTGCGAATTGTCCCCCCACATGGTCCCCTCCGCGCAGACGTCGACCGCCTGATTCACCGCATGTACTCGTGGCGTGGATTGACACCGTACCAGGGACACGAAACTACGGGACAACCGATCCAGACCACCTTGGTGGCCTGCAGGGGCGATCGCCCGTTCGGAACGCTGACCGTGGGGATGGATGTCGGCGAGGGGCTACTTGCCGACACCCTCTACCGTTCGGAGATCGACTCGATGCGGCATCGAGGCGGACAGGTGTGCGAAGTGACACGGCTGGCGATGGATCCCGAGCACAGCACCCCGGAAGCGATGGCGGCGATCTTCCATCTCGGCTTCATCATCGCCCGACTCGTGCATGGCATGACCGACAGTTTCATCGAGGTACACCCGCGCCATACCTCGTACTACCGCCGCACGCTGGGCTACCGCGTGGCGGGTCCGCACCTCACCTGCCCGCGCGTCGGCGCCCCCGCGGTCCTCATGCACCTGCCGCTGTCACATGCCGAACAGCAAGCCCTGCGCTACGGCGGCAGTGCTCAAACGCACAGCCGAAACCTCTATCAGCTGTTCCTCTCGCCGTCGGAACAGCGTACCGTGCTGGACTCGCTGCATCGCCCACACGCATAACGGCAACGCGGCCCCGGGTGCGGCATCGCCGCGCCGCGAACTGCACCCGGAAAATGAAACGGGCGCCGAAGCGCCCGTCGCGGTCACACGATCCGGCGAGGATCAGAAGTTGTGACGCAGGCCGACACCGAAAGCGGTGTTGTCCAGACCCAGATCCGAACCCAGGAAGCTGTACGCGCCGCCACCGTCATACGCGCCGCCGTTGTCGATCGACACCTTCTGCTTGTCGTTGTCGATCTTGGTCCACTGCGCGTAGACCTTGGTGCGCTTCGACAGGTTGTAGTTGTAGGCCAGAGTGAGCTGGCGGGCACCGGTGTCATCGGTGCTGCTCCAGTCCTGCGCGACGCCGTAGTTCACGTGGAACTCGTTCGCACCGACCGGAACCATCACCGCGGCGCGATAGTAATTGCGCGAATGATCACCGGTCAGACCGCTGATGGCCTGCAGTCCGCCGTTATCCGACTTGCTGCGCTCGGCGAGCGCGCCAACGACAACCGCCTTGAAGTCATACACGGCGGCAAGCGCCAGCATGCTGTCCTTGCTCTTGCCGTCGTCGAAGTTGTAGAAGCGGTTCGTCCGCGCGTAGCCGAAGCCGACGTGCAGCGGGCCGTTGTCGTAGCTCAGCGTCGCCGAGTAGTGCGTCGGGCGGTCGTTGCGCGTCGCGGTGTCGGTCGCCTGCTCGTTCAGGGCCGAATACTGGGCCTCGAAGGTGAAGCCGCCACCGAAGGTCGGGCTCGCGTAGCTGACGGAGTTGCGAACGAAGAAGTTGTCCGGATCGAACGCCTGATACCACAGGAAGGGATCCGACGAGTTGCCGGTGTCGTGGTTGTGCATGCCCAGGTAGTCATGCGTCGCGTAGTACAGCGGGCTGGTGATGTAGCCCAGCTTGACGGTACCCAGGTTGCTCTTCAGGCCGACGAAGGTGTCACGGCTGGCGAGGTTGCCGCCGCCGGAGTCGGAACGGAAGCCGCTTTCGACCTGGAACAGCGCGGACATGCCGTTACCCAGATCCTCGTTGCCGCGGAAACCGATACGGGACGAGTTATTGACCATTTGAGTAACGCTCTTCTCACCCTGGACCTTGGTCTGCTCCAGCGAGGTATTCACGCGACCATAGACGGTCACATTGGTTTGCGCCTGGGCTGCGCCGGCGACACCGATGGCGGCCAGCGCGATGGCCAGCTTCTTGACGTTCAGCATTGATTCGACTCCCCACTCGTAATGGATTGATTGTCGGCTTTCCGCAACAAGGCCGATCCGGAACCCGGATAGGGATCCGCAGCCACGGCGGAGGCACCGGGCGATTATAGGTGCGCACACAGCGGAAGGCAGTGAAAGCGCATCGGTTAGTCACACGACTGTCGCATCGTTGCAACAACATGAACGCAGCGGACATCGGGCATACCAGGCCACGGCAGAACCGCCCCTCGGCACCAAACGGCCGCCCGCATGAACATCGGGCGCGTAGACGAAAAAACGGGCGCCGAAGCGCCCGTTTTTACCAATTCCGAAGTACTCGGAATTAGAAGGTGTGACGCAGGCCGAGACCGAAGCCGGACGGATCGGCGCCGGCATTGCGGCTCGCCATGCCGACCTTGCTCAGATAGAAGTCCGCAGCCGAGTCGCTGTCGTTGTTCAGGCGGGTGTAGTACGCCTTGACCATCGTGCGCTTGCTCAGAGCGTAGGTGTAGCCCAGGGTCCACTGCGAGAACTCGGTGTTGTCGCAAGCGTCGAAGTCGCATGCATCGCCGTCCAGTTCCTGCGAACGGGCATACTGCAGATACACGGCCTGGTTGCCGCCGAACTTCTGCTCAGCGCCGACCATCCACGCGTTGCGCTTGACATCGGTGTCGCCAAGGGCGCTCGAAGCTTCATACTTCGCACGGTCGTACAGGGCCGAAACCGAGGTATTCGACGGGAAGGTGTACTTCACGGCGATACGGGCATCCTTCAGCTCGTCGCTGATGTTGCTGTTGCTCGCCGCACCCAGAACCGAAGTCGCAACCAGGGGATCCTGTGCCACGGCATAACCGGCCGAAACGTAGAGGGGGCCGTTCTCGTAGGCGGCAGCCAGCTGGTACGACTGCGAGTTCACGCCTTCAGCGCCATTCAGGTCCGGCGACACACGATTCTCACCCGCCGAGTATGCGAGTTGAGCGGTGAGGCCGCTGAAGTTCGGGGTCGTGTACATCACGGCGTTGTTGATGCGCTCGTCGATACCGGTCAGAGCAACACCACCGATCGTGCCGTAGGTCGCGGCCTGGAAGCCGATGCCGGTAGCGGCCGGGTTGAAGTCAACCTTGGCGCCAGCGGCACGCATGATGGTGGTCAGCTTGCCGAGTTGCACCTTACCGAAGCCACCTTCCAGCCCGACGAAGGTGTCGCGACCAGCCAGGGTGCCGCCACCCGCGTCAGCGGAGAAGGAGCTTTCGACCTGAAACAGCGCCTTCAGGCCATTGCCCAGGTCTTCGGTGCCGCGGAAGCCGATCAGCGAGCTGTTCGACGTGACGCGGGTGCGACGATCGAGTTCGAACACATCGACGCCGCCGCTCGCCTTAACCGACTCGACGGTCACATCGACGACGCCGTACACGGTGACGTTGGTCTGCGCGAAAACCGGAGCGGACGCCAGGCCAGCGATGGCCAGGGCGATCAGTTTCTTTTGCATGTATTTCTCCTCTAATTGAAGCTGAAGCCGCGGTCGTGACCCCGGCCCGACTTACCTCTCAAGCGAGAAGTTGCCACGATTGTGCTCAACGGGCCGGCAGCGGTGCAAGAATCGTTCGCGTGGAACACCGCAAATGGATAAAAGTTGTTGCATGGGTGCAACAGGGGCTTGATCGTTCAGCCACCTGTACTTGCCGGACCAAGCCCTGTGCCGGCCGGAAGCGCACGCCTGGCGCCGTTTTCCAACGAGAGGCCATCCGCTCCGGATGGCTCGCAGCGGGAATTTCACGTGGACGGCATAGTCGAGCACCGCGTAAGGGAACTCTTCTCCTGCCTTAGCACTCCGAGTCGTTGAGTGCTAAAATCACGCGCATGGAGGAATACCGTACATGAGCCAAGCCCTGTCCTTCCCCGTCCCGTCCGCCGTCGGCAGCATCGATCAGTACATCCAGTCGGTCAATCGCATTCCGATGCTTACGGAGCGCGAGGAGGTCGAACTGGCGACGCGCCTGCGCGACGAAGGCGACGTGGAGGCGGCGCGACGCCTGGTGATGTCGCACCTGCGCCTTGTGGTCGCGATTGCACGCGGCTACCTCGGCTACGGCCTGCCGCATGCGGACCTGATCCAGGAAGGCAACATCGGCCTGATGAAGGCGGTGAAGCGTTTCGACCCGGCGCGCGGCGTGCGCCTGGTGTCGTTCGCGATCCACTGGATCAAGGCCGAGATCCACGAGTACGTGCTGAAGAACTGGCGCCTTGTGAAGGTCGCGACAACGAAGGCGCAGCGCAAGCTGTTCTTCAACCTGCGCAGCCTGAAGCAGGATTCGAGGACCCTGAGTGGCGACGAGGTCCACGCGGTGGCGATGCAGCTGGGCGTGAAGCCCGAGGAAGTCATCGAGATGGAAACGCGCCTGAGCGGGCGCGACATCCCGCTCGAGGGCGACAACGACGACGATGACGAGCGCTTCGCGCCCATCGCCTACCTGCCGGACCCGCATGCGGAGCCACTGGAGGTGCTGGAGCGCGCCGAGCTTGCCCACCTGCAGGACGTCGGATTGCATCAGGCGCTCGCGAGCCTGGACGACCGCAGCCGCGCCATCGTGCAGCGGCGCTGGCTGACGGAAGGCGACAGCGCGACCCTGCACGAGCTCGCGGCGGAGTATGGCGTTTCGGCGGAGCGCATCCGCCAGATCGAGGCGAAGGCCATGCAGAAGATGCGCGGGCTACTCACGGTCTGAGCAGCTTTTCTCCCCCGCACGCGAACGGCAGCGTCAGGCTGCCGTTTTCATTTTCCGGCCAGCAAGGTGCGGATGTCCGCGACGATGTTGTCCGCGGTCTCGCCGTGCTTCACGTAGAGGCGAACCCGTCCCTTGGGATCGAAGACGTAGGTTCCGGTCGAGTGGTCGACGGTGTAGTTGGTGCCGGACGTGTCGCCGCTCTTCTGGTAGAAGACGCGGAATTCCTTGGCCACCGCGGTGGTCTGGGCGGCGTCGCCGCGCAGCGCAATGAAGTGCGGGTCGAACACGGGAATGTATTGCGCGAGGAGTTGCTGCGTGTCGCGTTCGGGGTCGACGGTGACGAACAGGACCTGCAGGCGCTCCGCATCGGGGCCGAGCTGGCGCATGACTTCGGCCATGGTCGCAAGATTCGTCGGACACACGTCCGGGCACTGCGTATAGCCGAAGAACAGCGTGACGACCTTGCCGCGGAAATCGGAAAGCGTGCGCTGTGCGCCGTTGTGATCGGACAGCGCGAGTCCCTTGCCGTAGTCGGCGCCGGTGATGTCGGTGGCGCGGAACGCGGTCGTGGCAGAGGGGTTGGAGCAGGCTGCGAGGGTGGCGACTGCGAGCGTTGCGGCGACGATCAGGGCGCGGAGCATCTTTCCTGGGACCGGGACATGGAGGGGATCAGAAACGCAGGTAATGATCCGCCAGCAGGGCCGCGAAGAGCAAGAACAGATACAGGATGGAGAAGCGGAAGGCGCGTCGTGCGCGGGCGTCGCTGTAGTCGACGTACAGGCGCCAAGCGTGTCCGAGGTAGCAGCCGCCGAGCGCAATCGCGGCGACGAGGTAGGGGATGCCGCTCATGCGCGTCGCGAACGGCAGCAGCGTGACGCCGAAGAGGATGCATGTATACAGCAACACCGAGAGCCGCGTGAATTCGGGGCCGTGGGTGACCGGCAGCATCGGCAGCCCGGCGCGTGCGTAGTCGGCACTGCGGTAGAGCGCGAGGGACCAGAAGTGCGGCGGAGTCCAGGCGAAGATGATGAGGAAGAGGAGCAGCGCGTCGGCGCTAACGTCGCCGGTGAC
Organism: Aromatoleum toluolicum; assembly: GCF_012911005.2. Classification (GTDB taxonomy): domain Bacteria; phylum Pseudomonadota; class Gammaproteobacteria; order Burkholderiales; family Rhodocyclaceae; genus Aromatoleum; species Aromatoleum toluolicum. Next base: position 91,357 of record NZ_WTVS01000007.1, read on the forward strand.
GGAAGCCCAGCCGAGCACCGGGGGCATGGCGCCGGAGGCGCCGCCGATGACGATGTTTTGTGGCGTGCGCGGCTTGAGGAAGATGGTGTAAACCACCGCATAGCCGACGAAGGTCGCGAGCGTGAGCCACATCGTCAGCGGGTTGACGAGCTGGTGCAGGATCAGGAGGCCGCTGCCGCCGAGCGCGACGGCGAAGGCGAGCGTCTCGCGCGGCGTGAGCTCGCCGCGCGGCAGGGGGCGTCCGCGGGTGCGGCTCATGCGCGCATCGATGCGCATTTCGATGAGGCAGTTCATCGCCGCGGCGGCACCCGCGACGCAGGCGATGCCGACGGTGGCGGCGAGCACGATGACGGGCGACGGCAAGCCGTCGGGGACGGCGAGGAACATGCCGATGATGGCGCAAAACACGATCAGGGAATTCACCCGCGGCTTCGTCAGCACGTAGAAGGCGTGCAGGCGCGCCGTCGCGACGTGGGAATCAGCGACGTGAGAATCAGGCGTAAGAATTTTCGCGGCCCGCATGACCTGCCCTCCTCTGCGCAGCCATTGCGGGACTGCGGGCTCCGCGCAGGCTGCGGTTGATCCAGACCATCACGATGACGAGCGCCGCAGCGCCGGCGTTGTGCGCGACCGCGAGCGGCAGCGGAAGACTGAGCACGACGTTGGCGATACCGAGGGCGAGCTGGGCGGCGAGTGCGGCCAGCAGGACGGCACCGAAACGGCGCGTCACGGAGCGGCGCAGCAGTGCGCAGGCCAGCGCGATCAGTACCACGCCGGCAATCACTGCGCCGACGCGATGCGACCAGTGGATCGCGGTGAGTGCCGCCAGCGGGAGCACTTCGCCGTCGGCGGTCATGCCGAGCTCGCGCACGACATGGAAGGCATTCGCGTAGTCGGCCGCCGGCCACAGGCTGCCCTGACAGGTGGGTACGTCGGTGCAGGCGAGCGCTGCGTAGTTGGTGCTCGTCCAGCCCCCGAGCGCAATCTGTACCGCAAGCAGCGCGAAGGCCGCGCGCGCAAGGATGATGAGGCCGCGCGGAACCTCGATCCGCGCCGGCGCATGGACATGCAAGGCAAGCCAGGCGAGCAGCGCCAGGGTCGTGAGCCCGCCGAGGAGGTGGGCCGTGACGATGGCCGGCTTGAGCAGCAGCGTGACGGTCCATTTGCCGAGCAGCCCCTGGAAGATCACGATGCCGACTAGGGCTGCGGCGAGCCGCGGGGCGACGCCCGGGGTGCCGCGGTGCCGCCAGGCGAGGAGCGCGATGGCGACGATGAGGAGCCCCAGGCTGGCGGCGAGGTAGCGGTGGATCATCTCCTTCCACGCCTTCGGGAGGCTGACCGGCCCTTGAGGGTCGGCGGCGTGGGTTCCGCGGATCGCGTCCGCGGCGTGATGCGGGCTGAGCTGGCCGTAGCAGCCCGGCCAGTCGGGGCAGCCCAGGCCGGCGTCGGATAGGCGGACGTAGGCGCCGAAGACGACGACGAGCGTCGTGAGCGCGAGCGCGAGCAGAATCAGGCGGCGGTAGGCGGTCATCGTGCGGTGCGCTCTTCGGTGACGGGGGCCGAACGAGCCGGGGGAGACAACTGCGCCCGCCCGAGCGCCGAATACTTGAGCAGGCGCTGCAGATCCTTGATGACGCGTCGCGGCTCGGCGTTCTCGGGGAAGCGCATCATCACGCTGCCGCGCGGATCGACCAGATAGACGTGGCGCTCCCGCTCGGCGGCAGGCAGGTGCGCGAGCCATGCCGGGCTGGCGCGGGCGAGGCGCAGCCCGTCGTGGGCCGCGAGCAGCTCGCCAGCCGGCATCGCGGCGTCGGAAATCAGCCACAGGCGCGCGACGCGCTCCATCTCTTCGCCCTGCGCGAGACGGGACTGGCGCATCAGGTACAGGGAATCCGCGCAGGCGCTATCGCACGTGCCGGATGCGGCGAACAGCAGGGTCCAGCGGCCCTCGAGTTCCTCGCGCGCGACATCGGGCTGGCCAGCGACGCCCGGCAGCACCGCGTCGGGCAGGGATGCGGGCACGAGCAGCTCGCCGTAGTTGGCCCGCCCTTTCGGCTGCCAGACGTAGTAGGCGAAATACGAGGCGACGACGGGCAGCACGCAGACGAAGGCGAGCAGCGCCAGCGTACGGCGTCCGGCGCGGGTGCGCGCGATGCCGTCGTCGGGCGCGGGTGCAGGCTCAGAGATGCTTGCGGTGGTCATGCCGGGGACTCCGGAAAGCGTTCCACAGGTACCGCAGGGTGAGCGCGGTCGCGAGGGCCGCGAGGGCGTACCACTGGAGGGCGTAGCCGCGGTGGCGCTCGATGCCGGCATCGGGCTCGGGCCAGCTGCGGATCAGGCCGTCGTCGGCGGGGCTGGTCTGCTGCACGTAGAAGTCGGCCACCGCCAGTCGCGTTTCGCTGCGGTAGCGGGCGAGATCGAGCGCCTGCCAGACGCTGCCCGAGGGGGCGTCGGCGGCGAGCATGAAGGGTTTTTCTTCGGGATGGCGCACGCGGCCGGTGACGACGGTCGCGCCGGGCGGGTTGGCGATCCGGGGGGGCGGCTGCGAGCGGTCGGCACCCGCGCCGATCCAGCCGCGGTTGACCAGCACGACGGCCCCCTGCCCTGTGAGCTGCAGCGGCGTAAAGACGTGGTAGCCGGCGCGCCCCTCGTGAACGCGGTTGTCGATCAGGATGCTGCGCCCGGGGAGCCATTCGCCATGGAGTTCGACGCTTTGCCACTCGGACAGGGCCGTCGCGTCGAGAGGCTGGGCGGGGCGATCGGCCGCGGCACGGTATTCGGCTTGCAGTTCGGCCTTTTCCGCGGCGCGACGTGTCTGCCAGTTGCCCAGCTGCAGCGTGAGCAGCGCAAGCGCCACGCCCGCGAGCAGCGGCACGGGATGCAGACGGGCGTGACGACGCAGGCTCATTCGCAGCGGCCGCTTACAGCAGGTAGACGACGACGAACAGCAGCAGCCATACGACGTCGACGAAGTGCCAGTACCACGCGGCGGCCTCGAAGCCGAAGTGGCTGTCGGGGGTGAAATGTCCGGCCAGCGCGCGGCCGAGCATCACCGTGAGCATGATTGCGCCGACCGTGACGTGCAGGCCGTGGAAGCCGGTGAGGAGATAGAAGGTGGAGCCGTAGATGCCGGTGTCGAGGCGCAGGTTGAGTTCGGCGTAGGCGTGGCGGTATTCGTAGATCTGCAGGCTGAGGAAGAGGACGCCGAGCAGGATGGTGACGAGCAGGCCGAGCTTGAGCTGGGTGCGCTTGTCGTGGCGCAGGCCGTGGTGCGCCCAGGTGAGGGTGGCGCCGGAGCTGAGCAGGATCAGGGTGTTGAGTGCGGGGATGCCCCAGGCGCCCATCGGCGTGAAGGGGTCGGGCTTGTCGGGGCCGGCCGTGGGCCAGCCGCCGGCGAAGCCCTGCCACAGCAGTTCCATGGTGTCGCCGGTCGCGAGCCAGGGGACGGAGAGGACGCGGGCGTAGAACAGCGCACCGAAGAAGGCGGCGAAGAACATGACTTCGGAGAAGATGAACCAGCTCATCGACCAGCGGAAGGAGCGGTCGACCTTGCGCCCGTACTTGCCGCCTTCGGACTCGTGCACGACCTGACCGAACCAGCCGAACAGCATGAAGACGAGGATCGCGATGCCGAGAAAGAAGAGCCACGGCCCGGCCTTGACGCCGTTGAGCCACATCGCGGCACCGCTGCCGAAGAGCAGCAGCGCGATCGAGCCGAAGATGGGGTACTTCGAGGGTTCGGGTACGAAGTATTTTTCGAAGGTGTGCGTCATGTCCGTCCTCCCTCCTGTCCAATCCCTATGAACCGACCACCATCCGCACGACGGCGACGATGGTGAGCACGAACGCGAGGCCCGCGAGCAGTGCGGCAACGACGACCGCGCGCGGGTCGAGCGAACGGGAATCGTGTTCGTAGTCGTGGCGGCGCCGTATGCCGATGAAGGACCACAGCACGGCGCGCAGGGTCGCGAGGAAGCCGGCGCGCGGCGGTGTGGCGGAATCGTTGCGGGGCGGCGCGGGGCGCGGATCTTCGTTCAGCATGGCGATCACGAACGGCCTCCCGCGCCGTCACCGGCAATGCGGCGCCCGGCTATTTCAAAGAACGTGTAGGAGAGGGTGATGACCGTGACGTCCGCGGGCAGGCCGGGATCGACGACGAAGGCGACGGGCATTGTGCGTTTTTCGCCGGCGGCCAGCGTCTGCTTGGCAAAGCAGAAGCATTCGAGCTTGCGGAAGTACTGGCCGGCGACTTGCGGGCCGTAGCTGGGGACGGCTTGGCCGGTGACGGGTTCGCTGCGGGTGTTGGACACTTCGTAGGCGACGGTGGCGAGTTCGCCGGGATGGACGCTGATCTGGGTCTGCAGCGGGCGGAATTGCCACGGCAGGTCGTGGATGTTGGCGTCGAACTGGACCGTGACGGTGCGCGTGAGGTCGATCTGAGTGTTGGCGGCGGTGTCGGGTTTGAGCAGGTTGTTGATGCCGGTGACTTCGCAGATCTTTTCGTAGAAGGGCACGAGCAGGAAGCCGAAACCGAACATGACGACGGCCGCGACGGCGAGGCGCACGAGCAGGCGGCGGTTTTCCGCGGCGATGCGGCTTGGCGCACTCATGGGGTGAGCCCCTTGAACTTGAACAGCGCCATGAGGAAGAACAGCAGCGCGACGACCGCCAGCAGGAGGGCGGTGCGGCGGTTCGCGGCGCGGCGGGCGGGGTCGTCGCTGTGGGTCATCACGGGATCGGGCTCGTCCATGTCGGGAGCAGCCCTGACGCCGTGAGCTGCGAACCGCGCCGCGCCGGGTATTCGCGCCGCCGGCTGCGGAACTCGCCCTGCGGGCTCAGATAGTCCTCGCCGGCTCTGCGAACACCCGGCACGTCGCTCGCGTCGGTACCGGCTCGACGGTCGATCATGGAAAGGCGATTCATCTCACCACCGGCGCTTCTTCGAAGGTGTGGTGCGGCGCGGGCGACGGGACCGTCCATTCCAGCCCTTCGGCACCTTCCCAAGCGCGTGCCGAGGCCTTTTCGCCGCCGCGCACACACTTCACGACCGCGACGAGGAAGATGAGCTGCGAGAGGCCGAAGCCGAAGGCGCCGATCGAGGCCATCATGTTGAAATCGGCGAACTGCAGCGCGTAGTCGGGGATGCGGCGCGGCATGCCGGCGAGCCCGAGGAAGTGCATCGGGAAGAAGGTGATGTTGAAGAAGACGATCGAGCACCAGAAGTGCAGCTTGCCGATGCGCTCGTCGGGCATGTGGCCGGTCCACTTCGGCAGCCAGTAGTAGGCGCCGGCGAAGAGCGCGAAGAGGCTGCCGGCGACGAGCACATAGTGGAAGTGGGCGACGACGTAGTAGGTGTCCTGCACCTGGATGTCGATCGGGGCAATGGCGCAGATGAGCCCGGTGAAGCCGCCCATCGTGAACACGAAGATGAAGCCGACTGCCCACAGCATCGGCGTCTCGAAGGTCATCGAGCCGCGCCACATCGTCGCGATCCAGTTGAACACCTTCACACCGGTGGGCACGGCGATGAGCATCGTCGCGTACATGAAGAAGAGCTGGCCGGCCGCGGGCATGCCGGTGGTGAACATGTGGTGAGCCCACACGCTGAAGGAGAGGATCGCGATCGATGCGGTGGCGTACACCATCGATGCATAGCCGAACAGCGGCTTGCGCGCGAAGGTGGGGATGATCTGGCTGACGATGCCGAAGGCCGGGAGGATCATGATGTAGACCTCCGGGTGGCCGAAGAACCAGAAGATATGCTGGTACATCACCGGGTCGCCGCCGCCGGCGGCGCTGAAGAAGCTGGTGCCGAAATGGCGGTCGGTGAGCACCATGGTCACGGCGCCGGCGAGCACCGGCATCACGGCGATCAGCAGGTAGGCGGTGATGAGCCAGGTCCAGCAGAAGAGCGGCATCTTCATCATCGTCATGCCGGGTGCGCGCATGTTGAGGATGGTCACGACGATGTTGATCGCGCCCATGATGGAGCTCACGCCCATGATGTGGATCGCGAAGATCGCGAGATCCATGCCCATGCCCATCTGCACGGAGAGCGGCGCGTAGAGCGTCCAGCCCGCGGCGGTGGCGCCGCCGGGGACGAAGAAGGAGCCGATCAGCAGGATCGCGGCCGGCGGCAGGAGCCAGAAGCTCCAGTTGTTCATGCGCGCGAAGGCCATGTCGCACGCGCCGATCATCAGCGGGATCTGCCAGTTTGCGAAGCCGACGAAGGCGGGCATGATGGCGCCGAACACCATCACGAGGCCGTGCATGGTCGTGAGCTGGTTGAAGAACTCGGGCTGCACGACCTGCAGGCCGGGCTGGAACAGCTCCGCGCGGATCGTCAGCGCCATCACGCCCCCCGAGAGGAACATGATGAAGCTGAAGATCAGGTACATCGTGCCGATGTCCTTGTGATTGGTCGTCGTGATCCAGCGCATCAGGCCGGTGGGGCCGTGGTGCTCGCCGTGCAGGTGATCGGGCATTACCGCCGCCATGCTGCCTCCTTGACGATTCAAGCGTTCAGGCGTTCCGTGGCTTCACTTGCCCCGCGCCGCCGCGATCTGCGCGGGCTGGATGGCTTCGCCGGTCTTGTTGCTCCAGGTGTTGCGCGTGTAGGTGATGACGGCCGCGATGTCGGCGTCGGACAGCAGCGCACCGAACGCAGCCATCGGCGTGCCGGGACGTCCCTTCAGCACGACGTCGATCTGCGCGGCCGCTTCGCCGAGTACGACCTTCGAGCCGTCGAGCGGCGGGAAGGCGGGCGGCAGGCCCTTGCCGTCGGCCTGATGGCAGGCGACGCAGTTCGCCGCGAAGACCTTGACGCCGTGCTCGACGAGCTCGGCGAGCGCCCATTCGCGAGCCCCCGCGCTCGCTGCGGCGGCCATCGCGGCCTGCCGGTCGGCGACCCACTTGCCGTAGGCCTCCTGCGACACGACATGCACTTCGATGGGCATGAAGCCGTGGTCCTTGCCGCACAGCTCGGCGCAGTTGCCGCGGTAGACACCTTCCTGGTCGGCGCGGAACCATGCGTCGCGGATGAAGCCGGGGATGGCGTCCTGCTTGACGCCAAAGGCCGGCAGCCACCACGAATGGATCACGTCGGCGGCGGTCATCAGCACGCGGATTTTCTTGCCGACCGGGACGACGACGGGGTTGTCGACCTCGACCAGATAATGCTCGCCCTTGGCGGCCTTGCCGTCGACCTGCTCGCGCGGGGTCGACAGGTTGGACACGAAGCGGATGCCCTGCCCTTTGCCCTGCAGGTAGTCGTAACCCCACTTCCACTGGTAGCCGGTGGCCTTGATCGTGATGTCGGGGTCGCGCGTGTCCTTCATCTCCAGCACCGTCCGGGTCGCCGGCCAGGCCATGCCGAGGAGGATGAGGATAGGGATGACGGTCCAGGCGATCTCGACCGCGGTGTTCTCGTGGAAGTGGGCGGCGACCGCGCCTTTGGACTTGCGGTGGTGGATCACCGCCCAGAACATCACGCCGAAGACGATCACGAAGATGAACAGGCAAATCAGCAACATGAGCGTGTGCATGTCGTAGATCTGCGCGGCGATGCCGGTGGCAGGGGGCTGTAGGTTGTAGCGGCTTTGGGCCTGGAGGGCCGGCGCGGTAATCACGAGGGATACGGCGACTGCATGACGACCGGCAAGACTCATGTCCCAACCCCCATCGAATGCGGCGGCTCCCGCGAGCCGTATTTCAGCGAATACGAATTGATCATGCCATAGCGGGTTCTCCGGTCGCAATACGCGTTTTTGAGCTTTATCAACATATTGCAGCGCAATATGTGATATTCGCCCGCTCGCAGCTGCGATCAAGGTGCGGCGAGACGGTGCCGCAATGTGCGCAGGATGCAGCCGATCAGGGGAATGTGCTCGTAGAGCTGGCGCGCGGGATCCCAGTGGTCGATGTGCTCGACGACCCGCCCGTCGGCATCGAAACGCAGCTGCGTGACGCCGCGGATCTCGCGGCACGCGCGCCCGGTGCCGAAGCGGAAAGTCCACGCCAGCATCGCCTCCCGCTCGCCCGCGAGACGGCTCGTCACCTCGAAGCGCGGCGCCTCGACGGTCGCGAACATGTGGCGAAAGATGCGCGCGATCGCATCAAGGCCGGTGACGTCGTTGAAGGGATCGACGAAACGCGCATCCGGTGCGTAGAAGTCCGCGAGGGACGCGAGCGACTGCGGCGTGAGCGTCGCATAGAATTCGGCGAGCCTTTCGGCGGCTGCGCGCGTCATGACCCGGTTACCCGCCGCACGAGCGGAAAGTACAGTCGGTACGGCAGGACGCGCAGCAGTTTCATCAGCCGCGTGAAGCGGCGCGGGAAGTGGGTCTCGAAGTCGCCGCGCGCGAATCCGGCGACGATCTCCGTCGCAGCGTCCTCGGGCTGCATCAGGGCGGGCATTGTGAAGGGGTTCTGCGCCGTGAGGCGGGTTGCGACGAAGCCCGGACTGATGAGGTGGATCGCGACCCCGCGCGGCGCGAGGTCGAGATACAGGGACTCGGCGAAATTGACGAGTGCGGCCTTCGACGCTCCGTAGGCCGCCGCCTGCGGCAATCCGCGGTAGGCCGCGACGCTGCCGACGATCGCGATTGCGCCGCACTCCTGCGCTAGAAGGGTCGGAAGGACGCTTGAGACACCGTCGATCACCCCGAGCAGATTCACGTCGAGGGTCGCGCGCACCGCCTCCGGCTCGAGCTCCCAGGCGCGCATCGGCCGGTAGGTGCCGGCGTTGAGGACGACGAGGTCGATGCCGCCCCAGGCGGCGAGCAGATCGTCGCGCACGCGCGCATATTCCGGCGCCCCCCGCGTGACGTCCATCGTCAGCGCAAGACTGCCGGAGCAGTCCGCGGCGACCGCGGCGAGGCGGTCGGCATCGCGCGCCGACAGCGCGAGCCGCGCTCCGCGGGCGGCCAGATCGCTCGCAAGCGCCGCGCCGATCCCGGCCGAGCCGCCGACCAGCCAGACGCGCAAGCCGCGCCAGTCCCGGATCGGCGGATTGAGCGGCTCAAGGAAGCGCATGCGCTTCCCTTTTCACGAAGGACAGGGTCACCTCGCCGAGACGCACGCCGAACTTGCTCATCACCGATCGGTTCAGCATCACGCGCTCGTCCATCAGGAACATCCAGTCGTCGAAATCGACGTGCCAAGTCCGATCGCCGACCGGCAGCGCGAGCACGTAGCGCCAGCGCAGCGCATTGCCACGCGCCTCGCCGCGCGCCTCGCCGACCACATCGGCCGCGACGCCGCCGTAGCGATGCGCGTCGTGGCGCGTGATCGTCCATACGCGCCGCTGGGTGGTGCCGTCCGAGTAGGTGAAGCGCTCGTCGAGCGTGCCGACATCGCCGCGCCAGCTCGCCTCGATGACGACATGGAATCGCTTGACGACCTTGCCCGAGCGGTCCTGGAACATGCCGTAGGCGTCGAGCGTGCCATCGAAGTAGCGGCGCAGGTCGAGAACCGGGGTTTCGGCGGCGTACTCCTGCACATCGATGCCGGCGCAACCGGCCATCCCCGCGACCATCGCAAGGGTCATCAGCATTCGGCGCATCGCCGCTCCTCCTCCATCAGGTCACGCCGGTAATGCCACAGCAGCGCCGCAGCCAGCGCCTTGAGCGCCACCGGCAGCAGTGCGTACACGCCCGCGAGGACCGCCAGCGCGTCGGGGTCGCGGGTGCCGGGTGCGTACCCCAGCCGATCGAGGAGCGGCAACGCGAGCCCGGCGGCAATCGCGAGATTCGCCTTGGAGACGAGGTTCCACCACCCGAACCACGCGCCCGCGCGCGGCCCCGCCGAACGCTCGCGGGCGAGCAGATCCGCGAGCATGGCCGCCGGCAGGGCCAGGTCCGCCCCCAGCGCCGCCCCCGAGAGCACGCAGATCAGCGCGAAACTGCGCAGGTCGCCCGCGCCGAGCGTCGCCGCCCAGGCAAACACCGCCATCGCGAGCAGCATGGCGAGCAGCCAGGCCCCGAGCTTTCCGAACACGGACGCGCAGCGCACCCACAGCGGCATGCTCGCGGCCCCGGCGAGGAAATACAGGGCGAGGAACAGGCCGGATGCGGACTCAGCCTGCAGCACGTCGGAGACGAAGAACAGCACCGTCGCGGCGGGGATCGCGGCGGCGATGCCGTTCGCGGCGAACACCACGAGCAGCCGCGCGAAGGGACGACAGGCGAGCGCGTCGCGCATGGCCGCGCGCAGGGACACCGCGCCGCCTTCCACCTTCGCCACCGTCGGCGCGAAGCGCAAGGTGAGTCCCGCGCCGAGCAAGAGGATGAGGGGGAAGATCCAGCCGAGCAGCACCAGGCCGGTGGCGGAGTCGTCCCCGAGCACGGACGGCAGTCCGGCCGCGAGCACGACGCCCGCCAGCGCGAAGCCCTCGCGGCTTGCGACGACGCGCGTGCGCCCATCGGGCGTATCGGCCAGCTCCGCACCCCACGCGGCGTAGTTGATGGTGGCGAGCGAGTAGCCGAGCGTGACGAGCAGCAGCGACGCCGCCAGCCACAGGAGCCCGGCACCCGCCGGCGGACCGAGCAGCGCGATGAATCCTGCGGCCAGCAGTGGCAGCGCCGCGACGATCCACGCACGTCGCGCCACGAAACGATCGCTCGCCCAGCCGATGAGCGGATCGGTGACCGCATCGACGATACGCACGCCGAGCAGGACGGCGCCGATCGCCGCGAGCGGCAGGCCGAGGCCATCCGCGTAGAGCTTGGGTGCGTGCACGTAGATCGGCAGCGCGGCGAAGGCCAGCGGCAACCCCAGCACGCCGTACGCCAGGGCGGGTCCGCGCTCAACCTTCATCACCGGTCCCCAGCAGGCTTGACCGCAGGCCCGGCTCGCGCGTGCGCGGGTCGAGCCAGATCGCGAAGAAGGCGCGCGCGAAATCCGCGTCACGCAACTCGGCGGTCAGCGCGCCGCGATGGTAGAAAGCCACCCGGCCGTCGGGTTCCGCTAGGCCGACGATCGTGTCGCCGGGCTCGACCGACGGGAAGGCCCGCACCAGCAGCGGTCGCCAGGCCTCGCGCCGCGCCGCGTCCGCGAACCCGAGACGCGCCATCTCGTCGAGACTGGCCGCAACGAGGCGCTCGCCGCGGATCGGTCGCGCGTAGCGGATCTCCAGCGCGAAGGGGCGCTCGGGGCGCCAGCGCTCGGCACCGCGCGTCCACAGACTGGCGTTGTACAGCGCGAGACCGAACCAGCGCATCGTGCCCTGCCCCACGACGCCCCAGCCCGCGCCGACGCCCGGGGCCCGCGCCTCGAGTCCGGAAGCGGCCGCGTGCCCGCCTCCGATCACACACGCGAGCGCGATGCAGCCCGCAAGCAGTAGCGGCCGCCACCCCACCCGCTCAGCGGTGTGCGAGTTCGAAGTGATGGACATCGATGTCGCCAACAAGGAAACCGGCCTCGCAGTACGCCAGATAGAAGCGCCACAGCCGCATGAAGCGCGCATCGAAGCCCTGCGCCGCGACCTCGGCGCGCTGCGCGTCGAACTGCGCGCGCCAGCGTTCCAGCGTGCGCGCGTAGTCGCGCCCGAAGGCGAAGTCCCCGATGAGCGCGAGTCCTGCCGCGTCGGCCTGGCGGCGAACGATGGCCGGCGTCGGCAGCATCCCGCCGGGGAAGATGTAGCGCTGGATGAAGTCCGTTCCGCGCCGGTAGCGCGGGAACAGGGCCTCATCGATCGTGATCGCCTGCACCACGCAGCGCCCGCCGCGCCGCAGGCGGCGCGCGAGCGTCGCGAAATAGGTCGGCCAGAAGCGCTCCCCGACCGCCTCGATCATCTCGATGGACACGACGTGGTCGTACTCGCCCAGCACGTCGCGGTAGTCGCACAGCGCGAAGCTTGCACGATCGGCGAAGCCTTCGCGCTCGGCGCGGGCGCACGCATGGGCGAGCTGCGCGGGCGAGAGCGTGACGCCGAACACGAGACAGCCGAACTCCTTTGCCGCGACCTCGGCGAAGCCGCCCCAGCCGCAGCCGACCTCGAGGATCGTCTGCCCCGGCTGCGCGTCGAGGCGTTCGAGGATGCGCCGATACTTGCGCCGCTGGGCCGCCTCGAGCGGCTCCGCGACATCGTCGAAGAGGGCCGCCGAATAGCTCATCGTGGGATCGAGCCACAGCGCGTAGAAGTCGTTGCCGAGGTCGTAGTGCGCCTCGATGTTGCGCCGCGCCCCGCTGCGCGTGTTGGCGCGCAACGCATTCCACAGGCGGTAGCCCGCCAGCGGCAGCAGGCGCCCGTACACGGCGCGTCCCAGCCGTACGCGGTTTTCCGCCAGCAGCGTCAGCAGTTCGGTCAGGTCGTCGGTGTCCCACAGGCCGGCCAGGTAGCTCTCGCCGAGGCCGATGTCGCCGCGTGCCAGCGCCGCCGCGAAGGTCTCGTGGTCGCGCACGCGCCAGTGCGCGCGCAGCGCACCGTGACCGAGGCGCAGGGTCTCGCCCCCGGGCAGCTCAAGCGCCAGCGCCCCGCCCTCGAGCGATTCGAGCAGCCCCAGCGCCAGCCGGGTCGCGCGCGGCGCACTAGACGCCGCCGACCAGGCTACCGGTTTCGCGAGCGTGTTTTCGAGGGTATTCATCGCGTGGTTTCCTCCAGCGGGGGCAGCGGTTTGTGAAAGAAGCGGACCCGTTTCAGCCACAGGCGCAGCGCCTGCCAGTGGATTCGCACGACGACAGCGAGGGTCATGAACGGATAGCGCACAAGCCAGGCGAGCATCGCCCGGCCATCGAGGGGCCGGGCGCGTCCGCCGACCGCCGTGCTGAGGCGACGCTCGCTGCCCTCCCAGTAATCGATCGTGACGGCGGGGGCGACGCCCTCGGCGTGGAAACGGAAACGGTATTCGCCCGCCACGGGCAGGAAGGGCGACACATGGAAAACCTTGATCGCGCACAGCTCGTCGCCGGGACGGATCGGCCCCCGGTCGCGGTGATGGATGAGGTAGTTGTGATGCTCGCCGAAGGTGTTGCTCACCTCGGCCAGAACCACCCGGAGCGTGCCGGCACGGTCGTGACAGAACCAGAAACTCACGGGATTGAAGAGGAAGCCCAGCATGCGCGGCATCGTCTGCAGCACGACCTCGCCGTCGGCGACCCCGGCCAGTCCGTGACGCTCGAGCAAGCCACTCAGCCACGGCAGCAGCGGCGTGCCGTCGCGCGGACCGTGGTCGCGGCTGAGAAACGAGAAGACGTTCGCGCGCTCGACCCCGAGCAGCGGCACGGACAGGTCGCCGAGCCGCGACAAGGGCAGGCGCAGGAACGCGGTCGGATACACGAAGCGGTTGTGCACCGGGGCATGGCGCTCGTGAAACACCGCGCCGAAACACACGGCCGGCAGCAGCGGGGCGTGCGCCGCGCTCATGCGCTGCACGCCTCCACGACGTTCTCACTCCCGCGCGCGCTGCCGCGCCAGGGCACGCGACCGCCCAGCGCCTCGACGATCGGCATGGCCGATTTCAAGCCGTCCTCGTGAAAGCCGTAGCCGGTCCACGCGCCCGCGAACCATGTGCGGCGCACCCCCTGAATGCCGCCGAGCGCACGCTGCGCCGCCACCGCGGCGATGTCGAACACCGGATGGGCGTAGTCGAAACTCGCCAGCACGCGTGCCGGGTCCGGTTCGCGCACGGGATTGAGCGTCACCACCACCGGCGTGTCGAAGGGCAAGGGCTGCAGGCGGTTGATCAGGTAGCTGACCGAGACTGCGCCGTCCTCGGGCTCCGCACTCGCCCCCCCCGGGGCCGCGGCGTAGTTCCACGCCGCCCATACGCCCTGCCGCCGCGGCAGCAGGCTGGCATCGGTATGCAGCACGGCGCGGTTGGGCTGATAGCGCACCGCCGACAGGATCTGGCGCTCGCCGACCGTCGCATCGGCCCCGAGGATCGCCAGCGCCTGGTCGCTATGGCACGCGAACACGACATCGTCGAAGCGGTCGATCCGCTGCGGGGTATGCACCCACACCGCGTTGGCGTCGCGAAACACCCCCAGCACCGGCGTGTCGAGGCGCAGGTCGTCGAGCTGACTGCACATGCGCCGCACGTACTCGCGCCCGCCGCCGCGCACCGTGAGCCACTGCGGCCGATCGGCGATCTGCAGCAGGCCGTGGTTGTCGCAGAAGCGCACGAAGGTCTCGAGGGGATAGTCGAGCATGGCCCGCGTCGGGCAGGACCAGATCGCCGCGGCCATCGGCAGCAGGTACCAGTCGCGGAACTCGCGGCTGTAGCGGTTCGCCGCCAGGTATTCACCCAGCCCCAGCCCCGCCGCGCTGCCGCCCAGGGCGAGTCGGGGAGCCTCGCGATTGAAGCGCAGGATGTCGCGCAGCATGCGCCAGAACCCCGGGCGCGCCGCATTGCCCGGCTGGGCGAAGAGGCTGCGCAGGCTCGTTCCCGACCACTCCAGGTCCGGCTGCGCCAGGCTCACGGAAAACGACATCTCCGTTTCGACGGCCTCGACACCGAGCAGGCCGAAGAGCGCGATCAGGTTAGGGTAGGTGCGGCGGTTGAACACCAGGAAGCCGGTGTCGACGGGATGAGTCACCCCGTCCAGCGTCACGTCGACCGTGTTCGTGTGCCCGCCCGCCTGCTTGCCGGCCTCGAAGACGGTCACGTCATGCTCGCGCGACAGCATCCACGCACAGGCCAATCCGGAGATCCCCGCGCCGACGACCGCAATCCGGCGCGCCGGACGCGGCTCCCACGGGAAGGCTTCGCGCATGTTCATGACGAGCGCCCCTGCACCGCCGCCGGCGCGTAGTCGCCGCGATGGAGGAAGAGCTTCAGTGCCAGCCCCTCGTCCACGGCATAATTGTCCTGGACAGAAACAGCTACCGAAGGATGGACCGGGGTTGCCGCACTGGCCCGCGCAGCCGTCAGGTACGTAACCAGCGCAGCACCCGCCACTACCGTCGCCGCAAGCAGCAGGGTGCGCTGCACGAGAGAGAACCTAAGGGTCTTGGTTTTCATTTTGTCCTGGACAAAATTTGTACACGGCTCTAACTTAGAACCATTCGCACACCGCGTCAAGGATTTGTCCACGACAAAATGAGAAATACCACCAACCAACCCGACGGCTTCGGCATTGCCGCAGTCGAGCGCGACACCGGGCTGCCCAAGGACACGCTGCGCGTCTGGGAGCGCCGCTACGGCTTTCCGCAGCCCCTGCGCGACGCCAACGGCGAGCGCGTGTACCCCGCCGCACAGGTGGACAAACTGCGCCTCATCCGCCGCCTTCTCGACCAGGGCCTGCGCCCGTCGCGCATCGTCGCGGCCAGCACGGAAGAACTCGCACAACTGCTCGAGGCATCGCCCGAGGCCGCTCCGCCCGCCGCCCCCGCCGGCTGGGACACCCTGCTCGCCTTCATGCAGCGGCAGGACGGCGCAGCGCTCCAGCGCGCGCTGCAACAAAGCCTGCTGAAACAGGGCCTGCAGCGCTTTCTCGCCGACACGCTCACCCCCCTCACCGATGCGGTCGGGCAGGCGTGGCTACGCGGCGAACTGAGCGTGGCCGGCGAACACCTGTACACGGAGCAGGTGCACAACGTGTTGCGCGGCGCCATCGCGAGCCACGGCGGACATGGCGGGTCGCCGTCCATCCTGCTCACGACCTTCCCGAACGAACTGCATTCGCTCGGCCTGCTGATGGCGGAGGCGATGTTCGCGCCCGAGGGCGCACGCTGCACCTCGCTCGGCACCCAGACGCCGCTCGCCGACATCGAGCACGCCGCCACGCAGGGCGGCATCGACGTCGTCGCGCTGTCCTTCAGCGCCGCCTATCCACCCCGCCAGGCGGTCGAGGGCCTCAGCACGCTGCGTGCCCGCCTGCCCGCCGGCATTGCACTCTGGGCCGGCGGCCAGGCCGTGCGCGAGCAGCAGCGCAAGCTGCCGGGAATCCGCGTCATCGCGGACCTGAACGACGGCATCGCCGCCCTCGCTGAGTGGCGCGCCGCGCATCCTGCATGACGCGCCGACAGGCGCATCCCGGGCGCGCGCGCTAGAATCGCGCCTTCCGGGACCGCACGCGGTCCCCGTCCCGCCGTCAGGAACCGATGCCCTACCCTCGCCCCGCCTTCGAAGCCAAGATCTGCCCCCCCGGGGAGCTGCGCGCCCGCGCCGCGGCCCTGTCGCGCCCGCTCGTGTTCACCAACGGCTGCTTCGACATCCTGCACCGCGGGCATGTCACCTACCTCGCGCAGGCGCGCGCGCTCGGTGCGGCGATGGTCGTCGCGCTGAACACCGACGCGTCCGTGAAGCGGCTCGGCAAGGGCGACGACCGTCCGGTGAATCCGCTGGAGGACCGCGCCGCCGTGATGGCCGCGCTGGAATGCGTCGATCTCGTCACATGGTTCGACGAGGACACGCCGCTGCAGCGCATCCTCGACGCACGCCCGGAGGTGCTGGTGAAAGGCGGCGACTGGCCGGTGGAGCGCATCGTCGGCGCCACGGAAGTGAGCGGCTGGGGCGGGACGGTGCATTCCATCCCGTTCGAGCACGACCGCTCGACGACCGCCCTGATCGGGCGCATCCGCAGTCTCTGACGCCGACGCGGCGCTCAGCCCGCCGACGGCACCCCTGCGGCCACGCCCGCCTGCGCCGTCAGCGGGGCGACACGCGGCAGGCGCACGCGCATCGTCGTCCCCACACCGAGGCGGCTGTCGACCGTGATCGTGCCGCCGAGCACGTTCGACAGCAGGCTGTGCACGATGTGCAGGCCCAGGCCGCTGCCCCCCTTGCCGAGGCGCGACGTGAAGAAGGGCTCGAAGATGCGCCCTTGCAGTTCGTCCGGGATGCCGCGCCCGTCGTCGCTCACTTCGAGCAACACCCAGTCGGCATCGTCGGCGCGACCGACGATGCGCACCTCGCCTTCGCTGCGCCCCTCCAGCCCGTGCAGCACCGCATTGTTGATGAGGTTCGCGAGCACCTGGCCGAGCGCCCCCGGGTAGCTGTCGAGGCGCAATAAGGCGTCCACTTCGATCGTCAGGCGGAAGGGCAGCCGCTTGAGCGACGGCCGCAGCGTCATGACGATCTCGTCGACGACCTCGCCGAGGGTGAATTCGCGGCGCTGTGCGCTCGACTGGTCCACCGCCACCTGCTTGAAACTCGCGACCAGCGCCGCAGACCGCTCGAGGTTACGCTCGATGATCGCATTGCCCGCCTCGGCGTCCGCGAGGTAACGCTCCAGGGTCGAGCGACGCAGCCCCGTTTCGAGCTCGCGCCGCAAGGCGCGCGTCTGGTCGCCCACCGTGTTCGCGGCGATCAGGCTGTTGCCCAGCGGCGTGCCGAGCTCATGCGCGACACCCGCGACGAGCGCCCCCAGCGCCGCCATCTTCTCCGACTGGACCAGCTCCTCCTGCGTCCGTTGCAAGGTGTCGAGTGCCGCGGAGAGTTCCGCGTTGCTCCGGCGCAGGGCCTCGGTGCGCTCGGCGACACGCGCCTCGAGCGTCTGGTTGAGCTCCTGCAGTTCCCCCTGGCTCGCCACGATCGCCCCCTCGCGCTCGCGGATCGCCTGCCCCATGTGCTGGAAGGTCGCGGCGAGCCGGTTGAACTCGCGCACCCGCGAAGGCCTCCACTCCAGGTCGTAACGCCCCCGTTCGACGCCACGGGCGAAGAGCGACAGGTCGCGGAACAGGCGGCCGAAATAGCCGGCCTGGATCGCCGCGCCGACCAGGCCGACGATCCAGGCCGTGGCCAGCCCGACGAGCATGATGAGCTCGGCGCTCCGCGAGGCCCGGAACGCCTCCGACTGCGGCCGGATCACGAGCACTTGCCAGCCCAGCGGCGATACCGGCACGCTGCTGCCGATCATGTCGATGCCGTCCACGGTCAGGAGCACCTGACGGCTGCCGTCGTCATGATCGTGCCGCGCCCCGTGCGGCACGTCGGCGAGCTCGGGCACCGTCCCGGCCTGCAGGCCGGCAGTGTCGCCGAGGAGCGCCCCCCGGCCGTCCAGCAGCAGCGTGCGCAGCCCGCCGTCGTCCATCACATCGGCGACGGCGTGCAGCAGCGGTCCCGACGACAGCTCCCCGAACAGCGTCACCCCCGCATGGCGGACGGCGACCACCGCGAGCGCGCCGCCCCCCGACGGCGACAGCACGACGTCCGACCAATGCACGCCCGGCGCGCGCTTCATCGCCGCCACCAGCGGATGCGCTGACACGTCGCGCCCGACGCGCTCGGCTCGCGACCGGCGCCGTTCCGACGGCAGCCCCACGGCGAAGACCCTGCCGCCGTCGTCGACCGCGTACACGGCCGCGAGGGCGTCATTGCTGTCGACGAGGCGGTCGAGCAGCGCCGAAACCGCCTCGGAGCTCCACGGGTCGCCGGTCACCAGCACCTGCGAGATCGCACGCACTGCCGCCTCCGGACGCGTGACCTGCGCCTCGATCTGGGCCGCCACCGCGTGCGAGATCTGGTGCTGCCGCAGGGTCGTGTCGCGGTCGATCTGCGGCAGCAACCAGAGTTCCATCAGGCCGTAGACGACCGCGAAAGTCAGCGTCGCGACCAGCAGCGAGCGCAGGAACAGCAGCCGGGAGAGGCGGACCGGGCGCATCAGGCGACGTTCGCGGCAGATCCTGCGGTCACGCGGCCACGCTCATCGCCGGACCGCGCCGCGGCCATGCCTAGCGCCGCATCGCTCGTCACCGCGCGCGCTGCTTGGTGCGGCAGGCCGCGCGCGTTCAGCATTCGCGCGGGGCGGCCGATCCCGACGAGTGCTCGGCGAGCCAGACGCGCCAGTCGTCGGCCGGCATGGGCCGCGCGAAGTGATAGCCCTGCCCGAGCTGGCAGCCCATCGCCTGCAGCCGCCCGGCCTGCTCGGCCTGCTCGATGCCTTCGGCGATCAGTTCGATGCCCAGGCGGTCGCCCAGCCCGCACACGAGGCCGGCGATGTCCCCGCCCTTGCCGGCACCGCCGATGTCGTTGATGAAGGCGCGGTCGATCTTCAGGCGGTCGACGTTCATGCGTTGCAGGTGGCTCAGCGACGAGAAACCGGTACCGAAGTCGTCGATCGCGATATCCAGCCCCATCGCCTTGACGCGCCCGAACAGCTCGATCATGCGGTCGCCCTCGCCCATCGCGACCGACTCGGTGATCTCCAGCTCGATCTGCCCCGGCGCCACGCCGCTGTCCTCGATCGCCGCACGCAGCCGGCCGAGGAAATGCGGATCGCGGAACTGGATCACCGAGACGTTGATCGCCATGCGCACCGCGCCGTGCCCCGCCTGCGCCATGCGCGCGGCCTCCTCGCAGGCACGCCGCAGCACCCACTCGCCCATCGCCACGATCAGGCCCGAGCGCTCGGCCAGCGGGATGAAGTGGTCGGGGGGAATCATCGCCCCATCGCCCGTGCGCCAGCGCAGCAGGGCCTCGGCCCCGACGCAGCGCCCGGTCGCGAGCTCGATCTGCGGCTGGAACACGAGGAACAGTTCGTTCGCGCCGAAGGCGCCGCGCAGGTTGTGCAGGAGATTCACGCGCCCGCGGATCTCCTCGCTGACACCGCGGTTGTAGCGCGCGACGGACCCTCGTTCGGCCTGCTTCGCGCGCTTGAGCGCGAGGTAGCCGTCCTCGAGCGCCTCGCTGCCGTCCCCGGCGACGTCGTCGAGGCGGACGATACCCACCGTCACCGACACGATGACGCTCTCGCCTTCGACCTCCAGCGGATCGGCGAACAGGCCGTCGAGGCAGCTCACGTCGGCATCGTGCGCCGCCCAGAACACCGCGAAGCTGTCGCTGCCCACCCGCGCGACACCGACATGCGCGCCGCAGCCGGCAACGATGCGCGCCGCCACGCCCTTGAGCAGCGCATCGCCGTAGTGATAGCCGAAGGCGCCGTTGATTTCGCCGAAATGGTCGACGTCCACCACCGCCAGCACGCCGCGCCGCCCGTCATGCTCGCGCAGATGCGCGTCGAGCAGCTCAAGCAGCTGCCGGCGGTTGGGCAGACGCACGAGCGGATCGAAATACGAATACTCGTTGAGCCGCTGCACGAGGTCGACGTTGTCCAGGCACACCGACACGTTCGCACAGAACACTTCGAGCAGGGACGGATCGAGCTCGTCGGCCAGGTAGCCCGTTTCCACATAGGCGGCGAGATCGCGCCCGGGCCGCGAGCCGAAGTACAACGCGATGCCCAGCCCCGGTTCGACGACGTTCGCACGCTGCATCAGCGCCCGCTCGAGGATCGTGCGGATCGCCGGATCCTGCAGCGCGTCGAGCGGCTGGCGGCTGGCGTGGCCGAAACGGCCGGCTGCCGCAATCACCTCGCACGGTGCGCCGGCGTCACGGCGCGCGCACACCAGCCCCTCGGGCGGCAGTGCGAGCAGCCCGGCGATCTGCGTGATCACCCCGCCCGCGAAGTCGGCAAGCCCCTCGCAGCGCAGCAGCTCGGCGCTGCCGCGCACGATGTGCGCCAGCCCGGCACGACCCGCGTTGACGATGCGGATCTGCTGGTAGGCGCGGATCGCCGCGGTAAGTGCCGCGTACAGCCGGGTACGGGAGAGCTCCGACTTGTTCCTGTAGTCGTTGATGTCGTAGTCGCGGATCGCGTCGAGTTCCGGCGCATAGCCGGGCTGGCCGGTACGCAGGATGATGCGCACGTCGCGCATGTGGAAACGATGGCGGATCTCGTCGACGAGCCGCAGGCCGGCATCCTGCGTTTCCATCACCACGTCGAGCAGGATCACCGCGATGTCGCGCTCTTCGGCGAACAGCGCGCGCGCATCGGCGGCCGAACGGGCGTGCAGGAAGGCGATCGGACGGCCCAGGATCTCGGTGTTGGCGAGACTCAGCTCGGTGCTGCGGTGGACGTCTTCATCGTCGTCGACGATCGCGACCTTCCACCGGGCCGTAACGGCGACAGGCGCGAGCTGCGGTTCGGCCGCGAATTCGAGCAGCTCTTCATCGGGAAGACTCATCTACGACACGTCACCCCTGGATTCCCCGCCGCGACTCGCCCACGGTGTCGCGCCAGTCGGACGTGATGTTTTCCTCGAATTGCGGAAATTCGCGATCGTGCTCCATCAGCAGACGCAGGATCGTGCGCGCATGGTCGCCGGGAAACCCCCGCCGCTGGCCGTCGCGGGTGTCGTTCATGAGCCGGTTGATGAACTCGCGGCAGTCGCGCGTCCCCCACAGCTCGTCGATCCGCCTGAGGTGAGGATAGGCCTCGTAGAGCTTCGAAACGTTGGTCTTCCGCATGGGATCCCCCAACCTCGCACAATCCGCAACTTTAGTAATAGTCGAACGATAACACCGTCATCGTCCTGCGTCGAACCCCTGCCCGCTCCGGCACCCCGCCCGCAGCGATGCCGATTGCATCACGACGAAAGTCCGCGATCTCGCTCCCCGGCCTGTATCGACCCGGGCGTCACCGGTAGAATGGCAGCGATGACCGCGCACACCCCACCTTCCCCGCTCCACGTCCTCGAACACGTCTTCGGCTACACCGCCTTCCGCGGCGAACAGCAGGCCGTCGTCGAGCACGTGACGGCCGGCGGCGACGCGCTGGTGCTGATGCCCACCGGGGGCGGCAAATCGCTGTGCTACCAGGTTCCAGCCCTGCTGCGCCCCGGCACTGCCGTGGTGGTGTCGCCGCTGATCGCGCTGATGCAGGACCAGGTCAGTGCACTGCAGGAAGCGGGCGTGGCGGCAGCCTACCTGAACTCGAGCCAGGCGGCCGACGAATCCGTCACGGTGGAACGCGACCTCGTCGGCGGCCGGCTCGACCTGCTGTACGTAGCGCCGGAACGCCTGCTCACCGGCCGGCTGCTGGCGACGCTGGACCGCCTGCACGAGGCCGGTCGCATCGCCCTGTTCGCGATCGACGAAGCGCACTGCGTGTCGCAGTGGGGGCACGACTTCCGCCCCGAGTACCTGCAGCTCTCGGTGCTGTCGGAACGCTACCCGGGCGTGCCGCGCATCGCCCTGACCGCGACGGCGGACGCCGAGACGCGCGAGGAGATCGCGCAGCGCCTGGGGCTCGCGACGGCACGCCGCTTCATCTCCAGCTTCGACCGGCCGAACATCCGCTATCGCATGGTCGACAAGGACAACCCGCGCAACCAGCTGCTCGCCTTCATCCGCGACGACCACGCGGGCGATGCCGGCATCGTCTATTGCCTGTCGCGGCGCAAGGTCGAGGAGACCGCCGCGTGGCTGGAGGAACAGGGCATCCGCGCGCTGGCCTATCACGCGGGGATGCCGCAGGACGTGCGCGCGGCGAACCAGAGCCGCTTCCTGCGCGAGGACGGCATCGTCATGTGCGCGACGATCGCCTTCGGCATGGGCATCGACAAGCCCGACGTGCGCTTCGTCGCCCACCTCGACCTGCCGCGCTCGATCGAAGGCTACTATCAGGAGACCGGCCGCGCCGGCCGCGACGGCCTCGCATCGCAGGCGTGGATGGCCTGGGGCGCGCAGGACATCGTGCAGCAGCGGCGCATGATCGACGAATCCGAGGGCAACGAGGACTTCAAGCGCCGCGCCCGCGCGCGCCTCGACGCGCTCGTCGGACTGGTCGAGACCACCGGCTGCCGCCGCCAGCACCTGCTCGCACATTTCGGCGAGACCGGTCAGCCCTGCGGGAACTGCGACAACTGCCTGGAACCGCCGAGCACCTGGGACGCGACCGATGCCGCGCGCAAGGCGCTGTCGGGGGTGTTCCGCACCGGCCAGCGTTTCGGTGCCGGCCACGTGATCGACGTGCTGCGCGGCGAACTCACCGACAAGGTGCGCGACTGGGAGCACGACAAGGTAAGCACCTTCGGCATCGGCGCCGACGTGGATGAAAAGACCTGGCGCACACTGTTCCGCCAGCTCGTCGCGCGCGGCCTGCTGGCCGTCGATCACGACCGCCACAACGCGCTGACGCTGACCGACCTGGCGCGACCGCTGCTGCGCGGGGAGTCGGAGTTCGCGCTGCGGCTCGCGCCCGAGAAGCGGCGCACGAAGCGCACGCGCAGCACCCGCATGGAGATCCTCGACGGCGTGCCGCTGACGCTGTTCGACCGCCTGCGCGCCTGGCGTGCGGCGACCGCCCGTGAGCGCAACGTGCCGGCGTATGTAATCTTTCACGACGCCACGCTGCGCGAGATCGCGCTCGCGCGGCCGGCCTCGATCGAGGAGCTCGCACACATCTCGGGTATCGGCGATCGCAAGCTCGAAGCCTACGGGGCTTCGATCATCACCGAGATCGCGCGCGAAGTCTGATCGCGCGCGGCTTTCAGGCCATCAGCAGGGCCGGGCGGGCGAAGAAGTAGCCCTGGAAGAGATCGAAGCCGAGCTCGACGCACCGGCGGGCACGCTCCAGCGTATCCACCTTTTCCGCCAGCAGCTTCGCCGGATGCAGGCGCAGGCGGCGCACCAGCAGCTCCAACGCCGCAGGTTCGAGCTGGAGAATGTCAATTTTGACGACATCCACGATGTCGAGCAGCGGCTCCAGCTCGCGGCTCACGCTGCAGACGTCGTCGAGGGCGAGGCGGTAGCCGAGGTGCTTCAATTCGGAGCAACGCTCCACGACGGCGCAGTCGATCGTGACAGTTTCCAGCAGCTCGAGTACCACGCGATCGCGCGGCAGGCGTTCGACGCGACCGCTCATCAGCATTTCCGCATCGACGTTGACGAAGCCGGCACTGCCGCCGATCACGCTGTTCAGGCCGATACGGCCGAAGGCATGCGCAATGACCTGCGCCGTGGCGCGCGCATCGTCGGTGACATGGGCTTCGCCCGATTCATCTTCGCGAAAGAGCAGCTCGTAGGCGGCAACCTTGCGCAGCCGGTCGAATATCGGCTGGCGCGCGAGAAAAACGTCGTTCCTGGATTTCATGGTTGCCTCCTCGGCGGGCGAAATTCCTGCCCCGCAACCGTTACGAGCAATACTCGTGCCGTACCTGCATTAACGCGCGGAACGTGCGTTCCGCCGACAGGCGATGCGACTTGCCCCAAGGCGCCGGCGTCGATTCGGGTGATTTTCCCCACCAAAAATGGGGGACGAGTCGTCCGAGCGCATTTCGCAACAGAGCGTTGCCAACTTGTTAACGGCTGGCTTGACCCGAATCATCCGGGCGCGCGCGGTCGACTGGTAAAATTATGTTTCAGAACCGCTTTTCGACCCCGACCGCCGCCAGCGGCGACACACGACACATACAAGACATGAACGACCCGCACGCAGCCAGCCTGCAAGCAAGCACAGTTTCCGCACAGACCCGGATCAAGGTCTGGGATATTCTCGTGCGAACCTTCCACTGGACCCTGGTGGTGTCTTTCACCACTGGCTACCTGATCACCGACAAGTTCCCGCTCCACGCATACGCGGGCTACACGATCTTCGCGCTGGTCATGCTCCGCGTCATCTGGGGATTCGTCGGCACGAAGTACGCCCGATTCTCCGCGTTCACGTACAGCTTGAACGAGACCGTGCAGTACCTGCTTTCCGCCCTGCGCATGGGCAAGGCACGCGAATATCTCAGCCATAACCCCATGGGCGCGCTCATGGTCTATCTGCTGCTGGCGATGCTGCTGTTCAACGCGGTGATCGGCACCATGCTGTACGGCGCGCAGCAGCTCGAAGGCCCCCTCGCTGACATCGTTCCGACGCTGTGGGACGAGAACCTCGAAGTGGTGCACAAGTTCATGGCCAAGGCACTGCTCACGCTCGCGGCCTTTCACCTCGCAGGGGTATTGTGGTCATCCTGGTGGCATCGTCAGAACTACGTGCTCGCGATGTTCACCGGCTACAAGTCGGCGTTTACGCGGCGCGAACACCGCGAGGGCTCGGGTGAGGTGTGGACATCCGAGGAACGCACCCGCCACCACAAGCAGCAGCGCTGAGTTTCACCGCCGCCGACCGGCGCGCGCGTCAGGCACCCACCGCAAGCTCACTCGGCCGGTTCCACATGCGTCGTCAGACGCGTGCCGGCCTGCAGCTCCACCGCCCGCTCGACTTCGTCGGCAAGCGCATGGGCGCGGGCGACCGACCAGTCGCCCGGCAGGCGGATGTCGACATGCGCGAAATGCATCGCTCCGGCAACGCGGGTCTTGAGGTTCGCGAAATGGCAGCCGCGGGCGGTGAATGACGCGAGCACCGCCTCGATGCGTTCGATCTCCTCGGCGGCGAGCGCGCGGTCCATCAGCCCATCGACCGAGCGCTGCATCAGCCCCCAGCCTTCGCGCAGGATGTTCAGCGCGACGGCCGCGGCGATGAGCGGATCCAGCCACCCGAGCCCGCTCGCACTCGCGAGCGCGACGCCGACGACCACCCCGGCGGTGGTCCACACGTCCGTCATCAGGTGACGGGCGTCGGCCTCCAGCGCCAGCGAACGGTTCGCGCGCCCGACCTGGAAGAGGATGCGTGCGACGACGAAGTTGACGAGACTCGCCCCGACTGACAACGCAGTGCCGATGCCCAGTTCGCCCAGCGGCTGCGGATGAAGCAGGCGCTCGCCGGCGACGAACAGGATGGCCAGGGCGGCGATGAAGATCATCACGCCCTCGAACGCGGCGGAAAAGTATTCGGCCTTGCCGTGACCGTAGGGATGCCCGGGGTCGGCCGGCGCGCGCGCAAAGGACACCATCAGCAGCGCGAAGGATGCACCGGCGAGGTTGACGAGGGATTCGAGGGCATCCGAAAGATAGCCGACCGATCCGGTGAGCCACCACGCACCGGTCTTCATGCCGATGGTCGTGAGCGCGGCGGCCACGGAGAGCAGCAGCGCCTGTTGGGGAGTGAGCGTACGCATGATGTCGGTAACGTTGCGATGGCCGACATGGTAAACCACGCGGGCCGGCCCCCACGCGCAATGGCCAGCACCGATGATGCTTGCGGAATGGATTCGAAGCGCCAACAATGCCCGTTCTGTCGCAAACGCCAGGGAGACCGAAATGGGACTGTTGGACGGATTGGCCGGCCAGGTGCTGGGTAGTGTGCTGGGCGGTGGGCAACAGCAGGGAGCGCAGGGAACGGGTGGCGCGCTGCTGCAGATGGCGATGAACCTGCTGCAGAACCAGCCGGGCGGACTCGCCGGCCTGCTGCAGCAGTTCCAGAATGCAGGGCTCGGCGATGCGGCGGCGTCGTGGGTCGGCACCGGCCAGAATGCCCCGATCGACGGCGATCAGCTGTCGAGCGCGCTCGGGGCCGACACGATCGGCGGCATCGCGAACCAGCTCGGCATCCCGCAACAGGAAGCGGCGGGCGGGCTCGCGGCACTGCTGCCGCAACTCATCGACCAGCTCACGCCGCAGGGGCGCTTGCCCGACGACAATGCCATGCCGGGCGGCCTGGCGGATCTGGCGTCGAAACTCCTGCGCGGCTGATCGCGCGCCGCGGCCGGCCCCCTTCCTCCGCCGGAGCTTGAGGGCGCCGGCCTTGAGGGCGCCGGCCGCGCGCGTCGCCGCTCAGCGCTTGAAGCGCTCCTCGGCGATCGCGTCGGCGACTTCCCCGGTCGGGCGCTCTTCCTTGCGCGCGCGCGCGAAGATCTCCATCAGGTTGTCGTAGATGCTCTCGATGTGACTCTTGAGCGCGGCGCGGTCGAAGTTGCCGGTGCGCTCGTAATACACGTCGATGATGCCGCCGGCATTGATGACGTAGTCGGGCGCGTACAGGATGCCCTTGTTCATCAGCGCGAGGCCGTGGCGCGGCTCGGCGAGCTGGTTGTTGGCGGCGCCGGCGACGATCTTCGCCTTCAGCTGCGGGATCGTCTGGTCGTTGATGATCGCGCCCATCGCGCACGGGGCAAAGACGTCGACGTCGAGGCCGAAGATCTCCTCCGGCGCGACGACGGTTGCTTCAATCTCCTTGGCGGCACGCAGCAGCGGCTCGCGGTGGATGTCGGTGACCCACAGTTGCGCGCCGGCTTCCTTGAGCTGGCGGGCGAGGTCGAAGCCGACGTTGCCGAGGCCCTGCACGGCGATCCTGAGGCCGGCGAGCGAATCGCGGCCGAGGCGCTCCTGGACTGCGGCCTTGATGCCGACGAAGGTGCCGTAGGCGGTCGCGGGCGAGGGGTCGCCGCTGCGCACGCCGTTCTCGGACGGCTTGTCGATGATGCCGGCGACGTGGTCGGTGAATTGCGACATGAACTTCATGTCGTCGACGCCGGTACCGGAGTCTTCGGCGGCGATGTAGCGGCCATTGACGCGCTCGACGGCCTGGGCGAAGGCCTTCAGCAGCTCGGGCGTCTTGTCGGTGCGCGGGTTGCCGATGATCACGGACTTGCCGCCGCCGAGCTTGAGGTTGGCCATCGCCGACTTGTAGGTCATGCCGCGCGACAGGCGCAGCACGTCGCGGATCGCCTCTTCCTCGCTGGCGTACGGCCACATGCGGCAGCCGCCCAGGGCCGGGCCGAGGTTGGAGTTATGCACCGCGATGATGGCCTTGAGGCCGCTCTTCTCGTCGCTGCAGAACACGACCTGTTCGTGGTCGGCGAAATCGCTCAGGTTGAAAACGCTCATGATGTCTCCTTCATTGGTCTGGAAAGGGTGCAACGCGCCCTCCGCCACGGCTCGTGGCCGGAACGGAAGGTTTGCTGCGGGGGGGGGGAACGGCTTCTATTTGTCCGGCAAGCAATCTGCTCGGGCACCGTGTTCCTCCCCCTTCAAGGGGGAGGTTAGGAGGGGGATGGGCTTCTGCGACGTCTGCTTAACCCATCCCCACCC